>DATMGK010000044.1:0-33623 GCA_035555595.1 Croceibacterium sp.
GCTCGTTCAATCAGAACGGATGCAGGCGACTTCCCCGGTATACCAGACGCTGAACATGCTGGCGTGCTCTCTGATCGGCGTATCGCTCTACTACAGCTTCAACCTCCCCTCCGCGATCATCCAGACCGCGTGGTTCCTGATCAGCCTCTATGGCCTGCTCCGAAACCTCCTCCATCGTTCAGCGAAGTCTGACGACACGCGGTAGGTAATCAGTCCGCCGTGGCGCTCACCGCTCCTGCCTTCCGCACGCTCCGGAACCGGGCCAGGCTGCACAGCGCCGCCACCACCGCCAGCGCGCACGCGACATAGAGCGGCTGCGGCCCCTGCCCTGCCCCGGCTGCCAGCAGGATGCCCACCATCACCGCCGCCAGTGTCTGACCCAGCAGGCGCGATGTTGACAGCAAGCCACCGGCCGCCGCGGCGCGGTCGATCGGCGCCTGACCAATCAGCAACCGCGAATTGGGGGCGAAGAACAGGCCAAAACCCACCGCCGTCAGGCTCAGCCGCCATGCAATCGCCAAATCGCCACCCGTTCCCGCAGCACGGTCGGGCATCGTCGCCAGCAACAGCAGACCCACGATCGCGATGCTCATACCCGTGATACCCAGCTTGGTCGGCGCGATGCGGTCGCTCATCCATCCCGCCAGCGGCGATACGACCAGCATCGTCAGCGGAAACGGCAGCAGCAGCAGGCCGACCTGATCCGGCGCATAGCCCATCGCCCCTTCCAGCCGGAACGGCAGCGACAGCATCAGCGACCCGGACGCCACGAAGCAGGCGATGGCCGCCAGCGCCGACAGGCCCAGCACCGGCCGGGCCAGCAGGTCCACCGGCACCACCGGATTGGTCCGCGCCTTCTCCCGCCGCACCAGCAATACCGCCGACACCACGCCCGCCAGCGCCAACCCGCCGCCGATCAGCCCGTTCTCATGCGTCGCAAGCTGCATCCCGCCGATCAGCAACAGCATGGTCAACGCGCTCCACAGGCCGCTCAACCATTCAGGCTTCTGCTCCCTCCGCTCAGGCTCCGGCAGCGACCGGCCGAGCAGGAGCGAGATCGCCGCCAGCGGAACCGCCGCCACGAAGACCCACTGCCACGGCGCATGTCCCACGATATAGCCGCCCAGCGTCGGCGCCAGCGCCCCCGACGACGCCACGATCACGCTGTTCACGCCCAGCCCTGTGCCCAGCTTTGATGAAGGGTAGATCTGCCGCAACATGGCCGAAGAAACGCTCAACGCCATACCCGCCCCGATCGCCTGTAAGGCGCGCAGGGCCAGCAACAGGATGAAGTCGTTCACGAACAGGCACAGCGCAGAGGCGACCAAGAACAGCGCCTGCCCCGCCTGATAGAGATTCCGATGCCCCACCCGGTCGCCCAGATTGGCGAACGGCAGCAGGACCATCACCAGCACTAGCTGATAGACGGCCACCACATTGGTCACCGCCCCGTTGTCCACGCCCAGATCCCGAGCGATCGTCGGCAACGCCACAGTCGGAATCGCCCCGTCGAGCACCAGCAGCGCCGTGCCAAAACTGATCGCCGCAATGGCCCAGTAACGACGCGGCGTCGACAGGCCGTCCGGCAAGGTTCTTGAAATCACTTCTGACATCGCGGCCATTTGAAGGCCCTGCCCGGCCGGTTCAAGCCCCGTGCAATCCGGCGAAGGGGCACATCACCGCTTCTTCGCGATGTTCACCCCATCGATCTTGGCCCGCTCCTTGGTCGATTCCTCGGTGCGGTTCAGCGCCTTGGCGATTTCCTTCAGGCCCTTGCCCTTGCCCGCCAGCGTCTTCAGCTTCGCCACCTCGTCGGAGCGCCAGGGCTGGCGGTGCTTTTCAAAGCGTTCGCTCACTCCTCCGTCGCCTTCTTGGCAGCGGCCTTTTTGGCTGGAGCCTTCTTCGCCGCCGCCTTTTTCGCGGGCGCCTTCTTGGCCGGGGCTTTCTTCTTCGCGCCCTTCTTCTTCACCGGGCCTTTGGCGATGCGGGCGTCGATCAGGGCGATCGCCTGTTCCTCCGTCACATCCTCCGGCTTCACATCACGCGGGATCGTGGCGTTGGTGGTGCCGTCGGTGACATAGGGGCCATAACGGCCGGGCATGACCTTGATCTCGCCGCCGCTGGTGGGATGCGCGCCAAGTGTCTTGATCGGCTCCGCCTTCGCGCCCCCACGCGCGCCGCCCTTGCGATTGGCGGCTTCGGCCAGCAACGTCACCGCCGCGTTCATGCCCGTTTCGAACACGTCCCGCGTGCCCGAAAGCTTCGCATACTTGCCGTCATGCGCCAGATAGGGGCCATAGCGGCCAATGCTGGCGGTGATCGGCAGCCCGGTTTCCGGGTGCGCGCCGACTTCGCGCGGCAGGCTCAACAGCTTCAGCGCCCAGTCCAGGTCGAAATCCGGCAGATCCTTGGGGATCGACGCGCGCTTGGCGTCCTTGCCGTCTCCCAACTGAATGTACGGCCCGAACCGGCCGACGCGGCGGGTGACTTCCAGCCCGGTGTCGGGATCGGTGCCGATCGCGCCGTCCTCTTCCGCGCCGTCTTCAGCAGGCTGGCCGAACTTGCGGCGGAAATTGCACTCCGGATAATTGGAGCAGGCGATGAAGGCGCCGAAACGCCCGCCGCGCAGGGACAGGCGGCCATGCTCACGCCCCTCGGCAATGCATTTAGGGCAGGCACGCGGATCGCTACCGTCAGCTTTCGGCGGGAACAGGTAATCCGACAGGAACTCGTCCAGCACCTCGGTGACCTCGGATGGCTTGCGCTCCATCACCTCGTCACTCTTCGGTTTGAAATCGCGCCAGAACGCTTCCAGCACCGCTTTCCATTCCGCACGACCGCCAGACACCTCGTCCAGCTCGTCCTCCATTCCGGCGGTGAAGTCGTAAGCGACGTAGCGCGAGAAGAAGCGTTCGAGGAACGCCGTCAGCAGCCGGCCGGAATCCTCGGCGAAGAAGCGGTTCTTCTCCGTGCGGACGTAATCACGGTCCTTCAGCACCTGAATGGTGGAAGCGTATGTGGACGGGCGGCCGATACCCAGTTCTTCCAACCGCTTGACCAGGCTCGCCTCGGAATAACGGGGCGGCGGCTGGGTGAAGTGCTGATTGGCCTCCACGCCCAGCTTGGCCGGGCTGTCGCCCTGCTTCATCAGCGGCAGCAGGCCCTCAGCCTCGTCATCGTCATTCTTCTGGTCGAAGCTTTCCTCATAGACCGCGAGGAAGCCGGGGAACTTCACCACCTGCCCGGTGGCGCGCAACTCGTTACGGCCGGTCCCATCGCGCAGCGTCACCGTGGTGCGCTCAAGGCTGGCGGCGGCCATCTGGCTCGCCATCGCGCGCTTGAAGATCAGGTCGTACAGCTTCGCCTCATCCCCTGAACCGGCGCGGCCGCGGATGAAATCGGTCGGACGGATCGCCTCGTGCGCTTCCTGCGCGTTCTTGGCTTTGGTCTGATAGATGCGCGGTTTTTCCGGCAGGTAATGGCCGGAAAAGCGATCCGCGATGGCCTTGCGCGCGGCGGAAATGGCGCTGCCATCCATCTGTACGCCATCCGTACGCATGTAGGTGATCGCGCCCGCCTCATAGAGGTTCTGCGCCAGACGCATTGTGTGGCTGGCCGAATAGCCCAGCTTGCGCGCCGCTTCCTGTTGCAGGGTGGAGGTGGTGAACGGCGGCGCCGGATTGCGCTTCAGCGGCTTCGTCTCGACACCTTCCACGGTGAAGCGCCCCGCCTCAACCGCGGCTTTCGCGCGATCGGCGATGCCCTTGTCACCCAGCGACAGCTTGTCGAGCTTGTTCCCCTCGAACATCACAAGCCGGGTGTCGAACTCCGTCCCGTCATGCTGCATCCGCGCCACGACCGACCAGTATTCCTGCGGCGTGAATGCCTCGATCTCACGCTCGCGATCCACGATCAGTCGCAGCGCGACCGATTGAACGCGGCCCGCGCTCTTGGCGCCGGGGAGCTTGCGCCACAGCACCGGGCTGAGCGTAAAGCCGAACAGGTAATCCAGCGCACGGCGGGCCAGATAGGCGTCGATCAGATCGGTATCCAGATCGCGCGGATGCGCCATCGCCTGCGTCACCGCATCCTTGGTGATCGCGTTGAAGGTGACACGCTCTACCTCTTTGGGCAGCGCCTTGCGCTTCGCCAGCAGTTCCCTGACATGCCAAGAAATCGCCTCCCCCTCACGATCAGGGTCGGTGGCCAGGATCAGACGGTCAGCCTTTTTCGCCGTATCGGCGATTTCCTTCACCCTGCTGGTCTTGTCGCGATAGGTTTCCCAATCCATCGCAAAGCCTTCGTCCGGCCGCACGCTGCCATCCTTGGGCGGCAGATCGCGAACATGGCCGTAACTGGCCAGAACCTTGTAGTCCTTGCCGAGGTACTTCTCGATAGTCTTCGCCTTGGCCGGCGATTCAACGATGACAAGCTGCATGGGGGTGAGGCAGTCCTTACGTGTACGTACGCGCGAGGGTGGTGGCGGATGGCGCCGTTCGTCAAGCGGTCAGCGAAACGCGCCCCCCGGCGTGCCTGGCCAACCTGCCCGCAATCTCCAGTTCCAGCAATGCCATCTGCACCGCGCCCGTGCTTGCGCCGCTCTGGCGGACGATTTCGTCCACGCCCACCGGTGCGCTGGTCAGCAACGTCGCGATGTCCGCCGGATCGTCGGCCAGCGCATCCTCGGCCGCGAAGAACAGCGGCTGTACCTCTCGCACGACCGATCGCAGCGTTCCGTCGAAGGTGGTCAGCAGTTCCACCACGTCCTCCACCGATTGCACCAGCACCGCGCCTTCACGGATCAACTGGTTGCAGCCGTGGCTACGCGCATCGAGCGGGCTGCCGGGAATGGCCATGACCTCGCGCCCATATTCGCCCGCCAGCCGCGCGGTGATAAGCGAGCCGCTTTTCGGCGCGGCCTCCACCACCAGCGTTCCCAGCGCCATGCCGGCGATAATACGGTTGCGGCTGGGGAAATGGCTGCCGCGCGGTTCCGTGCCGGGCGCCTGTTCGGCGATCAGCAGCCCCTCAGTCGCGATCCGTTCCTGCAAGTTCGCGTGCTGCGGCGGATAAGCGATGTCGATGCCGCTGGCGATCACACCAACGGTGCGCGGGAAAGCCCCTTCGTGGGCGGCGCCATCGATGCCGCGCGCGAGGCCGGACACCACGGTGAAGCCTCGTTCTGAAAGCCCCCGCGAAAAATCGCGCGCCAGCTTCACCGCAGCGGCGGAGGCATTGCGCGCACCGACCACGGCGATACTCGGCCCGCTTGCCAGCGCCGGGTCGCCCCGCACGATCAGGATCGGCGGCGCGCTTTCGGTCTGCCGCAGCAGATCGGGATAGCCGGGCATGTCGTGAAACAGGTAGCGCGCGCCGGCAGCGCGCACCGCCGTCACCTCCCGCTCCACATTTTCGCGGGATGCCGCCCGATAGCCCTTGCCCGCCCTCCCCGCGAGATCGGGCAAGGCATCCAGCGCCGCGCGCGCATCGCCGAAGCGGCGCAGCAGTTGCGCGTAGCTGACCGGCCCGATGTTGGGCGAACGCAGCAGACGGATGCGGGCGAAAGCTTCGTCTTGTGACAGCGCGGCAGGCACGGTCATTTGCCTTTACCGACCCTTGGCTCCGTCCCCGCGCGCAGGCGGGCGATATTCTCGCGATGCAGGAAGAGCACGATCACGGCAATCGCCGCCAGAACGGGCACGAGGCTGGAATAGCCGAACAGCGCCGCCGCGATTGGCGCAATTACCGCGGCGCTCATGCCCGAGAGCGAGGATATGCGGGTCGTCGCCAGCAGCCCCAGCCAGACGACCGCATAAGCCAGCCCGATCGGCAAGCCGAGGCCGAAGCACACGCCCGCCGTCGTCGCCACGCCCTTGCCGCCCTTGAACTTCAGCCAGATCGGGAAACAGTGCCCGATCACCGCGCCCAGCGCCGCAAACCCGGCGACTTCCGGCCACCATTTCCACGCCAGGAATACGGCCAGAAAACCTTTCGCCAGATCGAGGAGCAGAGTCGCCGCCGCCAACCCCTTGCTGCCCGTGCGCAGCACGTTGGTGGCGCCGATATTGCCACTGCCGATCTGGCGGATGTCCCCCTTACCCGCCGCCATCGCCAGCAGCAGGCCAAAGGGGACAGAACCCAGCGCATATCCGAACGCCAGTGCCGCGACCCAATCCACATCCATCCCCTTTATCGAAGAATGCACTGCTTTGATTTTTCGAACGACAAAGTAAAGACGGCGGCCAGACAAGTTTGCTGCCGAGTGGGGGTTTTCAGTTCCGAAATGGATGCAACGGCTCCCATTCTCCTGTTCGATTCCGGTGTCGGCGGCCTCACTGTGCTGGCGGAGCTTCGCAAGCTGTTACCGCAAGCACCCGTGATCTATGCTGCCGACACGGCTGGCCTGCCCTATGGCGAAAAGACAGAAGCGGAAATTGCGGCGCGCGTAGCGGGGCTGCTGGGGCGGCTGTCGGAACGTTATTCGCCGCGCCTCATCACCATTGCCTGCAACACTGCATCCACGATCGCACTCGGCATGGTGCGCGATGTGCTGAACGTGCCGATCGTCGGCACCGTCCCGGCCATCAAGCCTGCGGCGGCGATGACCCGCACGGGCGTCATCGGCCTGCTCGGCACCGCAGCGACCATCCGACAGGGCTATGTCGACCGGCTGGAGGCGGAATTCGGCAATGGCCACCGATTGCTGCGCCATGCCGAGCCGGGCCTTGTTGCCGCGGCGGAAGCGCGACTGCGGGGCAAGCCGGTGGACCCGGCTGTATTCACCCGCGCCGCAGAGGGGCTGCGGTCGCAACCCGGCGGCGCTTCCATCGATACCGTGGTTCTGGCCTGCACCCATTTCCCGCTGGTGGAACGGGAATTGCAGGCCGCTTTCGGGCCGAACGTTGATTTTGTCCACGGCGCGGAAGGGATCGCCCGGCGCATCGCATTTCTCACGCAAGGGCAGGAATTCGTGCGGGAAGTGCCTGATTTCGCAGTTTTCACCGGCCAGTCTCCCGATCTTGCTGCTTTGGCCGCTTTCGGGCTGGACCGCAGCTTAACGCTTTAGTTGCGAATCTCTCGCAAACTCCGTGCTTTAATCGTCGTTCCGCTTCTACTAAGCGGCACGGGACTCAACGGCCGTGCGGGATCGCGGCGCTGATACGGATAAGTCCGCTGAACTACGATCATATCTTCGATCAGGCGATCCAGCGTCTCCATTCGGAGGGGCGCTACCGCGTGTTCATCGACATCCTGCGCAACAAGGGCATGTTCCCCAACGCGCGCTGCTTCGCCGGGCATAACGGGCCGAAGCCGGTCACCGTGTGGTGTTCCAACGATTACCTCGCGATGGGTCAGCACCCCAAAGTCGTCGCCGCGATGGAAGAAGCGCTGCACGATGTCGGCGCCGGCAGCGGCGGCACGCGCAACATTGGCGGCAACACGCACTACCACGTCGATCTGGAACGCGAACTGGCGGACCTGCACGGCAAGGAAGGTGCGCTGCTGTTCACCAGCGGCTACGTTTCCAACGACGCCACCCTTTCCACTCTCGCCCGCCTGCTGCCGGGCTGCGTGATCTTCTCCGACGCGCTGAACCACGCCAGCATGATCGCCGGCATCCGCAATTCCGGCTGCGAGAAGCGCATCTGGCGGCACAACGACGTCGCCCATCTTGAAGAGCTGCTGGCGGCCGAAGATCCTTCCGTGCCGAAGCTGATCGCGTTCGAGAGCGTCTATTCGATGGACGGCGATATCGCCCCGATCCACGCGATCTGCGATCTGGCCGAAAAGTACAATGCGCTGACCTACATCGATGAAGTTCACGCCGTCGGCATGTACGGCGCGCGCGGCGGCGGCATTTCGGAACGGGATGACGCCGCGCACCGCATCGACATCATTGAAGGCACATTGGGCAAGGCTTTCGGCGTAATGGGCGGTTATATCGCCACCAATACGCGCATTATCGACTGTATCCGCAGCTATGCGCCCGGTTTCATCTTCACCACCTCGCTCAGCCCGGTGCTGGTCGCCGGCGTGCTGGCGGCAGTGCGCCACCTGAAGGAAAACAGCGAGGAACGCGATGGCCAGCAGGCGGCGGCCGCCTCGCTCAAGCGCCATTTCCGCGAGGCCGGGCTGCCGGTGATGGATTCCACCACGCACATCGTGCCGCTGATGGTCGGCGATCCGGTGCGGGCGAAGAAGATCAGCGATATCCTGCTGGCCGAATACGGCGTCTATGTGCAGCCGATCAACTTCCCGACTGTGCCGCGCGGCACGGAGAGGCTGCGGTTCACCCCCGGCCCCGCTCATACAGAAGAAATGATGGCGGAACTGACGACGGCTCTGGTCGAAATCTGGGACCGGCTGGACCTGCAACTGCGGCAGGCCGCCTGACCCGCCTTCGGGGTTCCCGACAGCCGCAGCGGTCCACATGACGGCCGCCGCCGCATGTTGAATCTCGATCGCCTGACAGAGGCGGCGCGCAGCGCGTATCAGTACAGTTCCGGCCGCATGATCGCGCTTACGCGCGTGGTGCTTGCCTTCGTGTTCCTGTTCGCGCTGTGGATCGATCCCGACCAGCCAGCCCGAGTGGTTATCGTCGGTTACATCCTGCTTGGCGGTTATTTCCTGCTCGCGATCGCAATGCTGGCACTCAGCTGGCGCAGCTGGTGGTGGGATCATCGCCTGGCATGGCCGCTCATGGCGGTGGACATCTGCGCCTTCCTCTGACGGCCGCGTCATGACCACCGTCCTGCTCGCGGACGACCACCCCTTCATGCGTGCAGGCGTGGAAGCCGTGCTGAGGGAATCGCCATTCCGGATCGTCGCCACGGCAGCCACGGGTGAAGAGGCGCTGCAAAAACTGGCGGAGCACGAGCCGGAGCTTTGCATCCTCGACGTGCGCATGCCCGCCCGCAATGGCGTAGAAGTGCTTCAGGCCACGCGTGAGAGGGGGGACCAGCGCCCGGTGGTTCTGTTGACCGCGGAACTGGAAGACGCAGCCCTGATCGCCGCCCTGCGCGCGGATGTGAACGGCATAGTGCTTAAGCACGTTGCCGAGGAGGCTCTGCTCGACTGTCTGGAAGCGGTCGCCGCCGGCCAGAAAGCCATTCCGGCAGACTTGCTGAACCATGCCGAGGCGCTGCTAGCGAAAGGGGAACCGCGCCATCCGCTTGGCGACCTTACCCCGCGCGAACGCCAGATCGCGGAACTTGTCGGTGGCGGACTGCGTAATCGCGATATCGCCTCGTCTCTCGGAATGTCGGAAGGCACCGTGAAGGTCTATCTGCACGTGATCTATCAGAAGCTCGATATCGATAATCGCACCGAACTGGCCCTGATCGCCCACGGACGTCGCGACCTGATCCGCTGATCGGCAAAAGAGAAAGGCCCGCGCACTTCACGTGAAGCGGCGGGCCTCTTTCCTGGCAACTTGGCGATTTTACCGCAGGCTAACGACGTTGTCGCTCTTGCGCGGATCTTCACGGCTGCCGTTGTAAAGGCTTGCCATCGGCTCATCCGACACGATCACCGCCTCGGCCATGCCGAAGCCGTTGAACCGCGTCTTCATCGCCGCGCCATAGGCGCCCAGCATGCCGATCTCGATCCAGTCACCTGCCTGAATGTCCGCCGGCAGCATGAAGGGGCCCTTCATGAAATCGGCATCGTCACAGGTCGGGCCGTAGAACGAAAACTCCTCCAGCGGCTGGGTCAGATCGTCTTCCAGCGCCCGCACCGGAAACCGCCAGGCAACGTGCGCGGCGTCAAACAGCGCGCCATAGGCGCCGTCGTTGATGTAGAGCTCGTCACCGCGACGCTTCTCCACCTTCACGATCATCGAGCTGTATTCAGCGCACAGCGCACGGCCCGGTTCCGCCCAGAGTTCCGCCGAATAGGAAATCGGCAGGTTCTCGAAATGACGGTGGATCAGCGCGAAGTAATCTTCGAGCGGCGGCGGCTCCATGCCCGGATACGACGAGGGAAACCCGCCACCGACATCGATGATATCGACCAGCACCGCAGCTTCGGCGATCGCGGCACGCGCACGTTCCAGCGCCTGCACATAGGCAAACGGCGTCATCGCCTGGCTGCCCACGTGGAAGCAGATTCCCAGCGCATCGCAATGCTGACGAGTCGCCTGCAAAAGCGACGCTGCATCAACCAGATCGGCGCCGAACTTCGCAGCCAGCGACAGTTCCGAATGCTCAGAAGAAACGCGCAAGCGGACAAGCAGGTTCAGGTCTTTCGCCCCGCTCGTCGCTTCCACGATCTTGGCCAGTTCCTCGTGAGTATCGAGGCTGAACGTGCGTACGCCATGGGTCGCATAGGCTTCGGCGATTGCGCTGCGCGTCTTGACCGGGTGCATGAAGCACAGGGTGGCTTCCGGCAGCAAATCCCGCACCAGCCGCACCTCGGCAATCGAGGCGACATCGAAATGCGTGATGCCCGAATCCCACAGTATCTGCAGCAGTTCGGGCGAGGGATTCGCCTTCACCGCATACATGGTCTTGCCCGGAAACTTCTCCGCGAAGAAACGGGCAGCGCGCGCCGCAGCGTGCGGGCGATTGCAGATAACGGGTTCGTCCGGCGCGAGGGCGCGAACTACAGCCTTGGCGTCAGGATGGTTGTGCAACTCAAGGGACCCCCAACAAAAAACTAGCGAACAAGCTGCCTTGCGGTTGGAAGTCCCCATGGGGCAGCGAAGGCGCGCATATATGTGGGCGCGGCTGAACTGCAAGTTAAAAAAGTGCGGGTCGTTTCAGCCCTGCGGTGAACCCAGCCTTCGTGCGAAAACATGCGAGATTTCGCTGAACCCGTGCGCTTCGAAGAACGCGTGAGCACGATGGTTTTCGCGCCCCGATTCGAGGAAGGCCCAGGCGGCGCCCCTCTCCTCGATTCGAGCCACGAGTCGCTCCAGAAGCTGACGGCCAATACCTCCGCCCCGCATGGTGGGATCGACGGCCATGTCCTCAATCACCCCATAAGGATTAGGTCCATCCAGTTCCCACGAAACGATTCCGATGCCGACGATGCGTCCATCCTCGTTACGTGCAATCAGGAGATCGTCGGCTGGAAGCGATGAAAACTCTTCCAGATATCGCGCCTCAAGATCGGGAACCCAGCTTGCTCCGTCCATGCTGAGCCCGCACTGGATTTCGCTATGGCTGATATAGCTGGCCTGACTGCTGATAGCCGCAGCTGCGAAGCTGGCTGCTTCCTCCGCAGATGCGCCGCTGTCCCATGTGAAAGACAGCTTTGCAGCAGGGCCACCCTCATGCTTGACCGACGGGCCGGCTGAAGGCGCAATGACCGGAACGGGCACACGCCAATTCTCGATCACACCGCACTTCAGAACATCCGCGACTTTTCCGTAGAACACTTTGCGCCGAGCGTTGTGATCGTTGTGGTTCCAATCCAGCATGACGCCGGAATCAAACACCTCACGAACGTCCAGAGTGTAGTTGTCGCGATATTCCGCCAGCCACTGACGCCGGAAATAGGCGAATTCCAGCACTTCGTAGAACCACGCCACCCAACTCGCATAGACTTCGGGCTGAATGACCTCCTTCTTTCGGAACCGACTCGCCGCTTCGAACAGATTGAGGCATTGGTAGAAAAAGGCGTCAGCCTCTTCCTTCAGCTGCAACTCCGGCTTGCCGAGAATGTTCTCGCCGGTTTCACCCCAGTGCAGGGCGTCGAAATGCGCCGCTTTGTACTTGAATACTTCCAGCGACGCGAGTTCCAGGCTGAGGTAGGCTGCACCCTTCTCGATCCGTCTCTCCCGCAAAAGCGTGTAGAGAAACGAACCGACCGCCAGCATGAGAGCGAGGGATGCGACCAGCGCCTCCATCCCTCGCATCCCGAAAAAGCTGACGCCCTGCGTTGCAAACAGGGCAATGCTTTCCTCCCCCATCGGATCAGGCGAACAGCTTGGCCCAGCGGCGCGCGGGCCGATCCTTCCAGATACCCCGGTGATAGGCGTCACTGGCCAGCAGCGGCATCACGGAAGCGGCCTCGGCGAAAACCATCTGCTCGATGCCGGTGTTGACCTTACCCCAGCTCGCCGCTTCCTGCAGCGTGGAAGAGGAACAGGCCCCGTCGCGCACGTCAGCCACGGTGATCTGCACAGCGTATTTGTGCACCTCGACATCCTCATGTCCGAGGATCTCGGCGCAGACCACGGTGTCCTGAATGAAGTTCTTCGGAACGCCGCCGCCGATCATCAGCAGGCCGGTGGTGCCGGCCTTGATCTTGATCTGAGTCAGCTCGCGGAAGTCGGCCACGGAATCGATCGCGACATAAGGCCGCCCAGCCTTCATCGCCTCCACCTGGTGCTTCACCAGCCCGAAACCGGCAGAGCTATCGGAGAACGCAGGGCAGAAGATCGGCACGTCATGCTCATAAGCGAGCTTTACGAGGCTGTTTTCCTTCTTGCCGTGTTCGGCGAGATACTTGCCCATCTCACGGATAAAAGCGCGGCTGGAATAGAGCCCTGCGGGAATGGATTCGGCGATCTCGAAGATCGTGTGATCGACGTGCTGAAGCTGCTCCTCGTCAATATAGGTGTCGTAGATACGATCGATATAAAGCGAGCGCAGGGTGTCATCATCAGGGATTTCAAGCGCTTGGTAATGCTTGTGGCCAAGCCCTTCGAAGAAATCCATGTCCACGATGGTGGCGCCCGTGGCGACGACGCCGTCGATCATGTTGTTACGCAGCAGTTCCGCATAAAGATCCATGCAGCCAGCGGCGCTGGTGGAACCGGCGACAACAAGGAAGATGGAGCAATCCTTGTCTTCCAGCATCTGGTTATAGATGCGGGTGGCGCGCGCCAGATCGCGGCTGGTGAAGCTCATCTTCCCCATCGCGTCGATGATAGGCCGGGCATCGAAGCTCTTGATATCGATGTGTTCGACTTCGGTCGAAAGCAGTTCCGCCTTGCGGGTGTCGTTCACTGTCCCATCGCTCATGACTTCGGCAAATCCTTCTGGTCTGCGGGAAAAACGGGGGCGGCCACAGCGCGTTCCCCGTAAAAGGCGCGCCCGATAGAGGGTGCTCTCATTCAAGTAAATACGCGACGTGGCGGCACCATGACAATGGCGGAAAACCGTGCTTCTCGCCAGCGCCGACATGCAAAGCGCGTAATGGGCGCAGTGCCAGCATTTCTTGCCCGGCAGGTTCAATTGACAGTGCAATTTCCGCACTTCACGCTCTTCGTACTGGAATGGAGATGAAGCATGATCGGAGTAGGCACCCTTCCCCCGGTGATCGTCCTCGCTGCGTGGACGATGGTCATGTGGGCGTGGATGTACCGGGCGAGGATGCCGGAATTGAGGCGCGCCGCGCTGAGCGAGGAGGAGCTTTCGACGCTTACACAGGCCCGGCTGGACCAGATGCTCCCACCAAGCAGCCAGTGGAAAGCGCATAATTACAATCACCTGCATGAAGCACCAACCGTATTCTATGCGGTTGCACTGGTTCTGGCGGTAATCGGACAAGGGGATGGGTTAAGCGCGCTTCTCGCCTGGCTTTATGTAGTGCTGCGGATCGCGCATTCGCTGATCCACGCCACGAACAACCGCGTTATGCGAAGGTTCGTCGTATTCACGCTGTCGAGTGTAGTGCTGATGGCGCTCATCCTGCGCGCCGCGATTGCATTTGTATGATCGAACTGCACCCCGCCGCCACGCGTACGAAGGGCCAGAACGAAAAAGGCCGCCGGATTGAACCGGCGGCCCTTCGTTGTGGTGTGTTTGCTTAACCTACGGGCTGGTCGGCAGGTCCACGTCTTTCCCGTCCTGGTCATTGACCTGGAAAAGAATGAAAACGAGCAGACCGGCAGCCAGCAGACCCAACAGAAGCGGAGCACCGCCGCCAGCTTCTTCGGAAGCGGAAACAGGAGCGGCCGTACGAACCGGCGCCGCATGCGCGACGGTACCGCCCGCAACCATGGCTGCAACGGCAGCCCCGAGGAACAACTTACGCATTTCTATCTCCAGGCCGTTGTTTCGCTGGCGTTTAAGCGCATCAATCGATGGGCTGCAAGGGCCTTTGGCCCCGTAAACCATTCTTTACGCTTGATCGCCGGGTTCGGAACGCCCCCATCGGAGGGACGGTTCCGAATGCGTTCCCCAAACGAAACGATTATCTAGATATGTGTTGCAGCAATGTTACGGTTATTGACGCAATCAGACCGGAAGGCCGATATAATTCTCGGCAATACTCGTCTGTGCAGCGCGGCTGGAGGCAATGTAGTCAAGCTCCGCAACCTGCATCGCGCGTTCAAACGACCCATCTTCGGGGAACCGGTGCATCAGCCGAGTCAGCGACCAGGAGAACCGTTCCGCTTTCCACACTCGCGACAGCGCGCGCGCGGAATAGGCCGTAATCGTATCTGCATCATTCTTGCGGAAATATCCGGACAGTGCCTCGGCCGCATAATGTACGTCGCTGGCGGCCAGGTTGAGGCCCTTGGCGCCAGTCGGGGGTACAATGTGTGCAGCGTCGCCACACAACAGCAAAGAACCGTACCTCATCGGTGCAAAGACGTAGCTGCGCAGCGGGGCGATCGATTTTTCAAGCGCCGGGCCGCGAACGATATGCCCGGCGGCTTCTGGCCCCAGACGTATGGCGAGTTCATCCCACAACCTGTCGTCCGGCCATTCCTCCACCCGATCGGTCAGCGGCACATCGATATAATACCGGCTGCGCGAATGGCTGCGCATCGAAGCGAGTGCGAAGCCACGCTCATGATTGGCGTAGATCAACTCGTGATTGCAAGGCGGAACATCGGCGAGAATGCCGAGCCAGCCGAACGGATACTCGCGATGGTATTCGGTGCCCACACTCGCCGGGATGGCGCGTCGGCTGGGACCGTGAAAACCATCGCAACCGACAATGAAGCGCGCATCTATTCGATGTTCTGCCCCATCCAGAGTGTAAGTCACCCACGGCGTATCACCATCCACATCGTGCAGCGCAACTGCGTCGACCCCGTAAACAATTTCCAGTCCACGTTCCTCCGCAGCGTCCATCAGATCGCGCGTAAGTTCGGTCTGGCCATAGACCACCACCTGCCCACCGGTCAGCGCAGCTATATCGATACGGATAAGCCGCTCGCCATCGGCAAGATTGAAGCCGTCGTGCGGCAGTCCTTCCGCCTTCAGCCGCGCATCAAGCCCCAGACGCTCCATCAGCGATACGGTGATCTGCTCCAGCACTCCGGCCCGGATACGCCCGAGAACGTAATCAGGCGACTGCCGTTCAAGCACGACACACTCTATGCCTTCAGCGCGAAGAAGGTGGCCAAGCAGCAGGCCGGCAGGTCCTGCGCCAATAATGCAGACTTGGGTTTTCATGAGGGCGCGCCCTAGCCTGCGCGGATGGAAGCGGCAAGAATGAGCGGCAAGGTCTGCCAGTTGTTCTGTGCCAACGAAAGACAGCCCTTCAGTTTTAGCGCGCCAAGGCGTCGTTTATAGTTAACGGCCTGTTTACGTGCTCCCGAACACGCAGTATGAGAGAGCTACGCAGTTCACCCCCTTACGCGAGTCCGCATGAAGGGATCGCGGAAATCGGGTGTTCTTCGAAATCAATCACAAAAACCGGTCGCGCTTGGCTCGAATGATAAAGGATACGCAATGATGAAACGCGCCCTGTTACCACTCGCCTTCGCTGCGGCGATGTGCGCCTCCACTGCACATGCCGCAATCGGCATCACTGCCACCCCCGCCGTAGATCCCTACGGCGGCCCGACCCCGACCTATGATTTCGAAGCAGATACCGCAGCCATCACCGGCGGATCGCGTGTATTCGGTGACATCACCGGTCAGCACGTGGAACCGCTCGGCAGCAACAGCTGGTACTATTCCGTCGGCCCGACCGACGGATCGCCTGCCACGCTGACGCTGGCCGGCGGCCTGGTGGAATCGATCAGCTTGCTGTGGGGCACCGTTGACGACTACAACACGCTGGAACTGTTCGATTCTCTCAACAACCTGCTTGGAACCGTCACTGGCTCGCAGGTCATCAGCGGCGGAACCTTCGGCAGCAGCAGCCGTCTGGTAACGCTCGCACTGACCGGCGATACGCAGAGCGTGGCGAAGCTGAAGTTCACTTCCACCTCGAACGCATTCGAGTTCGACAACGTGGCTGTCACTGCCGCGGTGCCGGAGCCAACGACCTGGATGATGCTCATCCTCGGCATGCTCGGCGTCGGCTTCGCAATGCGTCGCAAGGCGTCGGACGACAGCGTACGTATCCGCTACGCCTGATCCGCGTTCGATCGATTAAAAAAGAACGAAGAGGGGGCCGACAAGATCGGTCCCCTTTTTTGCCTGCCAGTAACCTGCGATCAATAGATCGGGACTATCAACACTGAGGTCCGTCCGCACCGGAACGGGACGTTCCGCCAAATTGCACTTCCCTGCGGCCGGAACTCAATGCAATACCCCCTAATTCAGGGCAATATCCACTTCTAGGTCTTCCGGGAGAGATGGTGGACGACACCGCACACAGTTTCGATAACGGCTCTCCGCCCGCCGCGCCCTTGCGCGGCGAGGGTGAGTTGTTGAACGGCCACTCTGGCGGCGCGGGATCAGCGACGGTCGCGGCCTCCTCCACTCCACAGCGCCGCATCCGGTTCGGACTTTCAGATCTTTTACTTCTGCTGGGATTCGCCGCGATCATCATGCCGACGCTGATCGACGTCGCGGAAGAGATGTGGTCCACGGAAGAAGGTGCCCACGGCCCCATCATTCTGATGACGGGCCTCTGGTTGCTGTGGATCAAGTGGCCCAGCGTGCGCGACAGCATTCAGCCGCCTCCGGCATGGAAAGCCGCACTGGTTCTGGTGCCGCTGCTGATTCTGCTCCCCATCGTACGGATTACCGATCTCATCGAGATCGAAGGCTACGTGATGTATGCAGCGGTCATCGCCGCAGTCTATGCCCTCGTCGGCGGTACCGTGATCCGCAAACTGGCGTTTCCGCTGGTCTATCTGGCCTTCGTCTTTCCGCCGCCGCAGTCACTGATATACGCGATGACCATGCCGCTGAAGGTCGCCATCAGCGAAGCTTCGATCGCGCTGCTCAAGTTGTTCGGTTATCCGATCGGCGGAACGGGGGTGATGATCCAGATAGGACAATACCAGTTGCTCGTCGCAGCTGCCTGTTCCGGCCTCAATTCAATCGTATCGCTGTCCGCGCTGACGATCTTCTACATCTATGTGCGGCACGCCAGCAATTTACGCCACGCCGCCTTGCTGTTGCTGGCTGTCATACCCATCGCAGTGGCCGCGAACTTCATCAGGGTCATCATCCTGATCCTGCTGACGTACCATGCGGGTGAAGCCACGGCGCAGAGCTTCCTGCACGATCTGGCGGGCCTGACCATGTTCGCCACCGCGCTGGTTCTTATCTATCTGGTCGATCTCGTCCTGCAGAAATTTCTCTCGCGGCAGTCTGAGAGTAGCGTGTCATGAACGACGAAGCGCAAACGCCTAACGGCTCCCGGTTTACCCGTCGCAAAATTCTGATCGGCATGGGCATGGTAGCTGTATCCGGCACAGCTATGGCCCGCATGCCAAAGCCGAACACCGAGCCGATCGACACGAAGAAGTTCAACGAGCTGATACCGGATCAAGTCGGTCAGTGGCGTTTTGCTTCTCAAAGCGGGCTCGTTCTCCCTCCTTCAGACGCATTGTCTGATCGACTTTACGACAACCTCGTGACGCGCGTTTATGTTGACGGGCAAGGGAACGGGGTCATGTTTTTGGCCGCCTATAACAATCGCCAGGCAGGTATCGTTCAGATTCACCGCCCTGAAATCTGCTATCCGGCGGGCGGCTTCTCTCTGTCCGAGACCACCGATGTGGACATTCAACTCGACAACGGCCGCGTTTTGCCGGCCAGCGCCTTTCTGGCGCGCGGGCATGATCGGAATGAAACTGTCCTTTACTGGACCCGGCTTGGCGATGATTTTCCACGCAGATGGGCGTTACAGCGGCTTTCGGTTGTTCGTTCCAACCTGCAAGGTATCGTCCCCGATGGCTTGCTGATCAGGGTATCCACGCTGGGCGACGATGTACCGGTTGAAATAGAGACCTTGAGCCGCTTCGTGGCTGATTTCGTCGATGCGGCACCGCCCGCTCTGCGGCCAATTCTGTTCGGCTCAAACCAGGCATAGAATTTCGCGACCGCTTTAGCGGCGCGGAGAGGAAGGAACTGACAAATGGATTATCGATCGGGCAAGCGACAAGTGCTCAAACGGGGTCTTTCCTGGACGGCCGTAGTAACGGCGGCGATATTCCTCGCCGGATGCGACAAGCAGCCCGAAGGGCAGGTCGTGGCCGTGGTGAATGGTGACGAAATCACTCTGCAGGAACTCAATGCAGAACTGGGCAACGCCCAGCTTCCCGAGGGTGCCGCCAAGGACGAAATCCGCAATCAGGCGCTGGATAACATCATCAACCGGCGCCTGCTTGCCGGTGTAGCGCGTGAACAGGGCATCGACAGCAGCCCCGATTTCATCATCCGCCGTCGTCAGCTTGAAGAAGCCCTGCTGGTGCAGATGCTGGCACAGAAAACGGCCCGGCCAATGAAGCAGCCGACCAGCCAGGAAATCACCGAATTCGTTTCGCAGAATCCGCAGATGTTTGCCGACCGGTCTGCCTTGATGCTCGATCAGATCCGCTTCGCGACTCCTCCAACCCAGGACTATCTGAAGGCTCTGGAGCCGGCGAAATCGATGGCCGAAGTCGTCACCACGCTCAATCGCCTCGGGATCAAGTTCGAACGCGGGAATGTTCAGGCCGATACGGCCACGATGCCGCTGGAACTTTTCAATCGACTTAAGGCGGTTGGAACCAGCGAGCCGTTCATCATTCCGGGCCCGGGCGGCGTTGCCGTGAGCCAGCTCGTCGCCAGCAGGGCCGCCCCGCTGCCGGAAAATCAGGTGACCCCGGCTGCCACCAACCTGATCCAGCGCCGCAATCTGGCGAACGAACTGAATTCGATGATCGAATCGGCGAAGGCCGAGGCTGGCATCGATTATCAGGAAGGGTTTGCCGCACCGAAGTCAGGCGCAACCACTTCGGAAGACGCAGCACGTGAGGCTTCGTCTGCCGCTCCCGACACTCAGGCCGCTGCGGCGGAGTAAGTTGTAATGGCTGGCCGGCCGGGCGCATCGCTCCGGCCGGCCAGTTGATCCCGGGATGGCTCACCCTTCCGGACGGCGCGGCGTGCGGTTCCAGCTTGCCTCTGGCTTGCGCAGAAACCTGGCATAGACCGGCAGTTTCCACAAAACGTAGACCGGCGCACGCAACAGGGCGTGGCCACTTAGATAAGCCCTTCCCTCGCCCAGCCACGCGGCAACCACCATGGTCAGCGCGAACAGCGTTATGGCGGCCAGCGTGGCCAGTGCCGCAGCACTGCCGCCCAGCAGTGCCAGTACCACCTGCAAGGCAAGCGCCGCCCCGGCCAGCACCAGAAGAAGCGCCAGTGGCGGAACCGCGAGGTGCAGGCCCAGCAGGATTTCAGGAAGGGAAATGCGCCGCAAACCCCCGAACAGGACGGGAAGCGCATCGCGGCAAAGGGTCTTCAGAAACCCGTGTTCCCATCTTGTGCGCTGGGCCAGCGTATCGCCCAGTGCAGCGGGCGCGCTTCGCACCTCCGCCTCTTCGATCAGCTTGGGCGGATAGCCTTTGCGAGTCATCGCGACACCGAAAGACAGATCTTCCACGATCGACCCGGTGGCAAGGTCAGCTTCCGCATAAAGCGTCCACGGGAAAGCCATGCCCGTACCCGTCAGCAAAGCGGCCCCTCCCAGCCGTTGCATGCCGCGCGATCGATAGCGATTCTTCACCAGCATCGCGAAGTTCGAGATCTGGACCATGGGCGCCGCCACAAGGTCCGCATTGAAGAGATAGTCGGCCTGAACCGGCACCCCGAGCCTGAGGGCAGCCTCCGCCAGCGTATCGATGGAGCCCGGCAGCAGGCGACAATCTGCATCCACCACCAGGACAACGTCTGGCGCGGAATCTCCCGACAGGGCCAGATGGTCCCCACCGAAAGCCAGAGCATAGCCCTTCCCCCGCGCATCGGGATCGTTTCGCTCTATGACTTCAGCCCCGGCCTCACGCGCCAACGCAGCCGTTGAATCCGTGCAATTGTCGGCAATCACGATAACGCGCGCGCCGGGTGGAACCTGCTCTAAAAGGGCACCGACCGTATCTACGATCCCGGCTTCTTCGTCATGAGCGGGGATCAGAATTGCGATACGCGCCGATACCGGCGATCGCTTGCGACGTGCCGCGGGCCACAATCCAGCAAGCAGCTCCGTGGAAAAGACAGCCAGCGGTCCGCCTGCCGCTGCGGTGAGCAGCCAGCCCGCACCTGTCAGTAAAGCGCTCATGACCGGCCGACTCGCACTGCAAGACCCAGAACAGCCCGCATATCCCCGCCACCCTTGTTAACCGCCTGCATCGATCCGCCTTATATTTCCCCGCCGACCGGGAATAGCATTTGCTTTCTGCCGTGCCATTCATGGATTGCCGATCTCAGGGTTCGGACATTGTTCATTCTCCGCATGTATCGGATCGGCACGCAGCAGCGCGGTGGGTAGAAGCTTTCTCTTCCATGCTCTATCTGCGATGGTGAAGCGATCACCCGGGGCCAAATGCGGAAAACCGGTTGAACGGGGCGCCAGACATGGCAACGGCCGCTGGACGCGGCCATGCACTGCTGGCCACAGGAACAGGATCGAGCATGGAAACTATCTGGGACTGGCTGACGGTGATCGCCTTCGGGGGGCTGGTCGTGCTCATGCTCAATCGGTCGACTATGGAAAAACCGGTCGACCATCTGGCACAATATCTGGTCCCGGCGGCAGGCTGCGCGATCGCGAATTACATCGGCAACAACCATTCCGATTTCTTCGCCGCCGTCGCTCTGGGGCTGGTCGCCGTCTATGTCTACAAGGTGCTCAAGTGGCCGCCGGCAGACTTCCTGCGCGGTGGTTCGCGGGGCGACGGACAGGGCGACTAGGTTCGAAGTGCTCTCCTGAGAGGGCGTGAGGCCAATGGTGGCAGAAGCTCAGATCGTTGTGCCGGTAGCGGCGCCCGAGCATCAAGACAGGTGGAAACGCCTTGCCCTGCTGGCAGCCGCTGCGCCGATCATGTTGCTGACGACCGGTTATGCCGCGCGCGTACCGCAAATCGTGCAGGCCATCTCCACGCCTGAACCCCCAGCATCGGCACTGGCGGATGCCGGTGCTGCTGACCTGCCTCAACTGGCACTGGGCACAGACCTGATGCCTGTCTCCGCCGATGAGGCGGAGCGTTTGAACAGTGAACGCGCGACCGATCTGGCCAAGATAGTTGCCGCTCAACCCTTCACGGTGAAGGATCAGTTCCGAGCAGATCCCCGGTTCCAGACTGCGCTCCAGTGCCTGACGCAAGCCGTCTTCTACGAGGCAGGCTACGAACCTGACGCCGGACAGCGCGCCGTGGCGCAGGTAGTGTTGAACCGCGTGCGCCACCCGGGATATCCGCATAGCGTCTGCGGCGTGGTCTATCAGGGATCGAACCTGCCGACCGGCTGCCAGTTCACCTTCACCTGCGACGGCAGCCTTCTCCGCACGCCGCCACAGGCTGCGTGGGATCGTGCGCGACGGGTGGCGCTTGCCGCGCTGTCGGGATGGGTGGAACCTTCCGTCGGCCTCTCCACGCATTACCATGCGACCTATGTCGTCCCGTATTGGGCACCGACCCTGAGCAAGGTAGCGCTGATCGGTCAGCACATCTTCTACGCACTGCCGGGGCAAAGCTCCAATCGCGCAGCTTTCCAGGCAAGATACGACTTTTCCAGCGAGTTTGCGCCATCCGCATCAGAGCGGCTTGCCTATCAACCGCTGGACACGCTGGACGAACTTTCGCCAACGGTCGCGGGACAGAACGCAGATCTTTTGTCTCGTACTACCACTCTGAGCGGCACCGCCCCTGCCCAGCGCACCGATCTGGAAGCCGATCGCACGGCCTCGATAGAAGCGCCCCCTCCTTCCTCTCCGCTGCGGGCGGATCAGGACCGCGGCGTGCTCAACGCGCGCGGGTCAGATTCGAAGCTGGTGGTCGACTGATCCTCGGGCGGAGCGCATTGCGCCCGCGTCTGAAGATCACTTCTTGGCGCCGTAGTCCTTCAGACCATAAGTATCGCCGTAGCCGTAGCCGTAATCGTCGGCGATACCGCCCTGATAGCGATTGAGCACGGTTCCGATGCACTGAGCGGGCGCCATCAGCGCCAGCGTCTCATCGATCTGGCGCGCGGTGGTATGGCCGTGATCAATGATCAGAAGATAGGCATCAAGATAGCGCATGGAGAGCATCGCGTCGTCGTTCGCGAAGACCGGCGGCAGATCGCAGATGACCAGATAGTCCCGGCTGAGCGCGCGCAGGTCCGCCATCAGCGTCGAGAACCGGCTGCTGGCCAGCATCTCGCTGGAATCACGCAGACCGGCGCGGGTCGGCAGTACGATCAGACCGTCATCGTTCACGCGGAACAGCGCATCACGCCAGTCGTCACGCTTGCCGTGGAGATAATCGTCCAGCGTCACCTCTACATCGACGCTCATCTGGGTAATCACCGAGCCGCGCCGCATATCCAGATCGCACAGAACAACCGTGCGATTGCCCGCTCGGGAAAGCGCGGCGGCGAGGTTGATCGAAGTGAAAGTCTTTCCCGCACCCGGGGTTGCGCTGGTCACGCCCAGCATCTTCCAGCCGTTCGCATCCAGCAGCTTGGTAACTTGCGTACGCAGAAGGTTGTACGCGCGAGAGCGACCATCGGAGCTGTCGAAACCCACGATCAACTGCTTGTCGAGGTGCTCTTGAGTGAGTTCCACCGAGGGGATGCCACCCGGCAGAAACGTGTAACTGGAACCGGGCACGCGACCGTCCATATCAGCCATTTTCAACCAAACCTTCCAGGCTTTCCGAAGCGGGCGCTTTCCGTCGACGCCGCGAGAACCGGCGTCTGCCGTTGCGCGGCTTTCCCTTGCGCTTGTCCGGCCCGATCACCGGCACCATAGCCAGCGGCCGCGCCCCGGTGATCGCAGTAATGGAACGGGGATCGCGCACCGGACGCAGGAACATTTCCACCGCCAGCGCCATCGCGAAGCCAAGCCCCAACCCAGCGACGAGCCCCAGGGCCATGATCAGCGGACGGTTGGGGAAGCTGGGCGTATCAGGCACCACCGGGGGATCGACGACAAGGAGGCGCTCGCCAAGCTGTTCCGCATCCGCGCGGGCGCCCGCCCTTGCTGCGAGAAGGCGTTGCGAAATGGCCTGATACTGGGCGTTGAGCCCGCTCAACCGCTGCTGCAACTGATCGGCCTGCTGCTGGATGGCCGGCGCTCTTGAGCGTTCGGCGATCACTGACGCCACCATCGAGGAATCCCGCGATTTGGCGGCTCGCAGTTGGAGGAGCTGCTGATTGTTGAACGCGATCTGGGTGTCGATCGTTTCGGTCGGCAGCTTGGCGACGTTGTTCTTCGCCAGTTGCTCAGCCTCTGCCAGACGTCGGCGGGCAAGGACTACGTCGGGATGGCTGTCGCTGTACATGGCCCGCGCCGCAGCAAGCGCGGCCTCTGCGCCTACCACGGCGGGATCGCGCGTGTCAGCGGTTGCCAGAGCGTCACGCTGCGATCGAAGCGCGGAATTTTCCCGCTCCAGCGCGGCGATCTGCATGTCATAGCTGACGCTGCTGTCGGAAATCGGGGCGCTGGCAGAAGCTAGAACACCGCCGAACCGCGCGTTGAGGGCTGCAATCTGCCCTTCGGCATCCTGGATCTGCTGCTGAAGATCGGTCTGCTGTTCGGTCAGGAACTGAACCGTCTGCACCGCCTGTTCGGTGTTGGAGGTCGAGTTCACTTCGACCACGCGTTCCATCAGAGCCTGGGCTACGGCCTGCGCCTTGAACGGATCTTCGTAGGAAAACGACAGGCGGACCGAGATCGTCTTTTCGCCGTTGGCGCCCGCACCCAGATCAATGCTTTCCGGCGTCAGCGTGATCGCATCACGCATCGTCTCGATCACTTCAGAGAGGGGCTGGGACTGACGCTCGTTCGGGTAAAGCTGATTGCTCTCGATCATCGCGAGAAGCGCCGGACGGTTGATGATCTGCTGACGAATGGCCTCCAGCCGCCGGACCATGACGTCGTTCGGCCCGCCGCCGATCACATCTTCCGGCAAGCTGGGGGACTGGACGATCATTACCGCAGAGGATTCATACTTTTGCGGCAGCAAAAACGCAGCGGCCGTCGCACCGACGATGCCGATCAGTGCGGGTATCACAATAAACCAGCGCCGCTGCCACAGGATCGAAGGCAGTTGCGAAACGAGAGCCCCTATGCCCCCGCCAGCGCTTTCCTGATTATCGACCCTGCTCACCCGGTCCTCCCGAATATGTAACGGATGCCCGCCCCGACCCTCGCACGCGCATCGTAGGAGGCGCCGGTACGACGAAGATCATCGACGGACGCATCGACGTAGCCGACAAGCCGCGGACTGAAACGACGTTCATAACCGCCCCTGACGCCAATGAGTGTGGTCGCTGGAATAAGCGACCCAATGGCGCCGTCATCGCTGTCACGTGAATAGGTCGCACCCAGCGTTATGCTGTCGTATTCCGACGCCCGATAGCTGTAGGCGAACGACACCATGTCGGACCTGCGGATACCCGCGTAACCCGTGGGCTGCGACTGGCGGCTATAATCCAGGCAGAAAGTCTCGCGCAGGTCGCGCCGACACACGGACGCATTGCCCGAATAGCCGGTATTCGAACGTGCGGGCATCAGGCCGGCGGCCTTGGTCTCCGTTCTTTCCAGACCAGCAGCTCCCTGCAAGCTCCACCCTTCAGCGATCTTCAGCGAGAAAGAGCCCATCAGCGACATACTCTCCCCGTCCGGAGAGGTAACGTCGTCGTAGTTAAAGGACCGATAATTTGCGATCAGGCCGACCGTAACATACTGGCTCAGCACGCGATCATAGCGGCCACTGGCGCCCAGCGTCTGATAGTCCGTCGCCCCTGCGTGCGACATGGTCATGTTCTGGTAGTTGCCGCTGATGCCAATCTGATCGCGCGGACTGATCACGTAATCGACGCCCGCACCGGCAGAAATCGTGGTTGTGCGGCCGCGCTGACCGATGACCGTCACGTCATCAATCGGCAGCCCCGGCAATACCGGCGCGCCCGGTATCGCGCCCGGATCCACTCTGGACCAAAGCGCGCTGGCCGGGGAATCAAGCGAGGAAATGCCAGCATTGGCCGTCAGAGTTGCCCGCTCACTGGCGCGGTGACGGACCCGGCCGGAGACGCCATAGTCGTCCTCCAGACCGTACTTCTCGACATAGGCCGAACCGCGCGCGAACGCTTCCAGATCGAACCGCGTCACCGAGGTGTCGTAGCTCAGCCGCGGGCGGATTTCCGCCGTGGCGGCAACGCTCGTCCCCTGATCCACCTGCTCGAAATAGGGATTGCGCGTCGCTTCGCCCCCGACGCTGACGACCACTTCCTTCACCACCGTCTGAGCGGTGGCTGCCGTCGGTGCCGCAGCGATGGTCAGCGCAAAGCCGGCGAGGGCAATGGCTGTCGCCTGCCCGCCCATTGGAATCTGCCGCCTCATGGCACGATAATGATATCGCCAGGCATCACCTGAACGATATTCGCCCGTTCAACATCACGCATACCTGCCCCCCCTCGAAACAGATCGTCCAGTTTGACATTCATCGTCACCACCTGGTCACCGCGATGCGTTATCACGAGAATCCTTCCGAGATTCGCAAATTCGGCCGGTCCTCCGGCCAGACTCAGCGCCTCAAGGACCGTCACATAGCGGCCAACGGTAAACGAACCAGGTGAACGAACCTTACCCAGAACAGAAAATTGCATTCCATCCGTGGATGTCACCGAAACGGTAACGGATGGAACCTCGCCCCGGTACTGGCTCTGCAGCCCGGCGCTGACCATTTCTTCCACCTGCTGGGGCAGGAAACCCGCCACCTTCAACTGGCCGACAAGCGGAAAGGCGATCGTACCGTCGGGCAGCACGCGCAGCGATTGCTGCAGGCGTTCCTCGCCCCAGACATAAATCTCCAGCTGATCGCCCGGATTGATGCGATAGGTGGACGCGGCGGGCGTCTGCGCCTGTGCTGCATCCGCAGGCTGTTCAGCTTCCTGCGCAAGCGCGACGCCGGGCGCCCCAAGCGCGAGGACAAACGCCAACAACATCCTGAAGGCTGAACGCAATGAAGGTCGTTGCGACATATCGGCGAGACGCTCCTTGATCGAAACGGTTTACTGTCGGGATCACGCGGGTAATTACCACGCCCATGATCCTTCGCCAGTTCTTTGTAGGTATGCTGCCACGACAGCAAGCTTTCGCCGTGGGCTGTCTTGTTTCGGCACTTGCCCTGACAACGGGCGGTTGCGGCGACAACACTGTTAAGGCGCGGGAGGAGGCGCAGATCGCCGAAGCGCTCTTCAACCAGGGTGACATCGCGGGTGCGAAACAGGCCATGGCAAGAGCGCTGGCCCTTCGGGACGACCAACTGGACATCCTGCTGCTTGATGCGCGGATAAAGTCGCAATCGGGTGACATGCGCGGGGCATATGAGGCATATCGCACTATTCTGGCTCTGGATCCCCGCCAGCCTGAGGCCTTGCTTGGCGTCGCCCAGATCGGCCTTGGCGCTGGCGAAACGGAACGATCGCGCGATGCCATCGAGACAATCCTGGCAATGGCCCCCGGCCAGCCCGACGCCCTGCTGCTGAAGGGGATTCATGCGCTCAACCGCAAGGATTATACCGAAGCGATGGAAATGGCGGACCAGCTTCTGGCCGGAGACGAGAACGATCGGAGAGGTATCGTTCTGAAAGCCCGCGTCCTGGCGCTCACCGGCCGCCGTGACGAAGCGCTGGCTATGCTGCGACATACGGCCGATACGATCGGCAATGACGAAATGATCGCGATCGCCCTGCTCGAAAACGCGCGTGACGAAGGCAATCTGGAAGTCATGCTGGACCAGTTCAGCCTCATCCGGCAGTCCCGCCAGCAAAGCGTCGACCTGGCCATCGATGAAACCAACGTACGTTACAAGGGCGGCGACAAGGATGGCGCACGCGCCGCTGGCTTTGCGATTTTGGACCGGTTCGGCAACGATTCCAGTTCCATGCAGCGACTGCGAAATCTGTGGCGCGAATACGATCCCGATCCGCTGACCACCCAGCAACGGGCCGAACTGGCGCAGAATGGCGCGCTGAATGCGCAGCTGACGGCTGCGCGCCACTATCTCGCCCAGGGCAAGCCGGATGCGGCGCTGGCGATCATCGAAAACGCGCGCGATGTGCGCGCTCTTGGCTTGCGGGCGCGGATAGCGGTCGCCGCCGATGCCCCGCGTTCCATCGAAATGGTCGCGGGAATCCTGGGGCAGGACACGACCAATTGCGATGCGCTGGCCGCCGCCGCCGAATGGAATCTGGCACGGAACAAGCCGAATGACGCGATCGACCCGGCGCAGAAATCCGCCACCACCTGCCGCGACAGCAGCGACGGGTATCTTCTGCTGGCGCGCGCTTATGACGAATTGAAGCGCCCGGCTGGTGCGGAAAGAGTCTATCGCGAAGGGGTTGCCGCCCACCCGAACGATTATGCGATAACCGCCGCCTATGCCGCGTGGCTGCTACGCGCGGGACGGCCGGACGCGGCGGAAGCCATTGTCGACCGCCTGACCAACCGGACCCCTCAGCGGCTCAGTTCATGGGCGCTGCTGGAAAAGACCTGCACCACCATCGGTGACAAGGCTTGCGTAACGGCCGCGCGCGAAGGCGCACAGACCGCACGGAAAGATTTTCGTATCGATCTCGCCCCCGGCGAGCGGGCGAGCAACCCGCTGCTGGGCCAGCAATGGCGCTGAGGGGCTGACGCGCCTGAAGCGCGCCCTCCCCCTTCTGCCGCCTCAGGCGGTGACCGCCTTCGCCGCGTCGTATTCGCGGATCAGCGCCACCGTGTTTTCGATGTTGGCGCGGCTGGAAGCCCCGAAAAGAATTGATTCCACGTAGGGTTCGTTGACCACCCATTCGATGGCTTCCCGCGCGGGAATGCCGCCGGATGCCAGCACGGACATGGCGATAACGCGTGCGGGATATTTCTCTGTGGCGCGACGATAGCCATCGATCCCGCCACTCATGCGGAATGCGATCTTGTTCACGTTCGCGCAGACGACCGGATTGTCCAGCCCGGCATCTTTCAGCACCGGCAGCAGCTTGGGCAGGTTCATCGTGATGAAGCCCGCCTCAGCATCGTACTTTTCACGCACATGATCGGAAAAAACGCGGAACGCACTGCCGACCCCGAGCCCCAGGATCAGGTCGGTGACGACGTTCTGGAGGAAAATCACCGGCGTCCGCAAACCCCGGAACATCTTCATTTCCGCATCGACCAGCAAGGTCATCAGGGATTCGATGTCGCGCCCCAGCACCGCCTTCGATCCGCGCAGCACCGAATCCACCAACCCTTCCTTGGGCAGGAACTTACGCATGGCGTCGAAGTAACCAAGCTCCGTCACAGCATTCGCGTATTTGTGCGCGTAGGGCATGCCGGGATAGAACGTGAAACCGTCCCACTTCGCGGGATCGGCGCGGACCTGATCCGCAATCTGTTCGATCTTGTCGTGCGTGGTGCACATGAAGCCGCCCGCGCCGGCCTGCAACGCAGCCTGCAACACTTCCACAATCGCGCTTACATCCTGGAAACGCATGGCCTGCTGCCGCGCCTTTTCCTCCGACATATGATTGACGCCGAAGAACTGGTTATCGCCGAAAAGAATGCGTTCCATGGATTATCTCGTTCCGTTCGATGTCCGGGCCTGCCGACTTCCCGGCATGGCCGCGCCACTCGTGTCATTCGCCGGAGAGCGAAACGGCGGCAGCTTGTAGAGGTTCAGCCGGTCAAGCAGGACCAGCCAGAAGAATTCCATCGTGCGAGCGTACCGCCGCCAGTAACGGCGCGGTTCCGTGACCATGCGATAGACCCATTCCAGGCCGTTGCGGTTCATCCACGCAGGCGCGCGCTTTACCGCTTCCGCCTCGTAATCGATCACCGCCCCCACGCCCATGTAGACCTTCACGCCCGGCATCCGGTGGCGGTTGCGATGCATCCACACTTCCTGCTTGGGAGCGCCAAGGCCGATGATAAGACATGTTGCGCCCGATGCGTTGATCATGTCGATCACGGCGCTGGTTTCATCTTCGTCGTTCACAAAATTGAACGACGGACCATGTGCCCCCACCACGATGTCGCGGCCGACAATGCGGTTCACCCGTTCCAGCGCCTGCTGCGCGACGCCGGGTCGCGCGCCGAGAAAGAATATCCGCACATCGGGATTACTCGCGTGGTGCCGGTAATAGGCAGGAACGATGTCGGAACCCGATGTCTTGCAGGTGATACCCCGCCCGATCAGACCCAGCGCCCAGTAAACGTACTTACTGTCGGAAGAGACCATGACCGCGTCTGCATAGGCGGCGGCAAAATCCGGATTACGCTGGAGGTGATAGAGATGATCCGGGTTGAGTGTGAACAGCATCCCTTCGTCGAGCCGTTCGACGATCTGCGGGATCGTCAGGTTATCGACCCAGGCGTTGAGCAACCTGGAGCGCGACCACGGCGCATAGCCGCTTCGCTCTGCCGGAACCACGTTTTCCATCAGCGACCCAGCACACGGCCAAGGAGCCCACCGCTGCGGCGCGAAGGCTGCGCCGTGGCGATCGTCCCCGCGCTGCCATCTCCGCCAGCGGCAGCCGTGCGGATCATCTCGATGGTCGCATCGGTCTGCGCCGAGGCGATGAACCCGTTCTCACGCCTGGCCGACGGGTCCAGAATGGAGCGGCCGAAAGCTTCGAGCTGGGCGCTGTATTCCTCGCCACGCAGATAGAAGCTCACAGGCGGCTGAAGGTCGGTGATGTAATTCACTTTCCAGCCTTCGCGGTATCCATCAGGGATCGGTGCGCTGCCGGTCAGGAACACCTGTATTTCCTGCCGGTCGGCATAGATCTTGCCGCCTTCACCCCAGACGGAAACCCGCGTGGTCATCTTGCGCACGGACGGATCGGACCAGTTCACCGAAAGCTGGCCGGTAACGCCGCCGTCGAAGCCGAGCGTGGCGTAAACCTCGTCATCCACCTCTGCGGAGAAGCCGCTTTTCAGCAGAGCCCCGCTGCACGCCTCCGGCCGGCCGAAATACCAGTTGAGCAGGTTCAACGGGTGAGCGGCGTAGTCATAGAGGCAGCCGCCGCCCTGACCCGATTTGCCGCGCCATGTCGGCTTGGTGGGTCGCAGCACGACGGGGCCGTAAGCCTCTGCCTGCACATGCGTGACCCGGCCCAGCGCGCCGGCTGCCAGCAGGCGGCCCACTTCGCCAAAGGTGCCGATAAACCGGTTATGATAACCTACCTGAGTGACCAGCCCGTTCGCCTCTGCCAGTTCGGCCAGCCCTTCGCTTTCCGCCGCCGAGAGCGTCAGGGGCTTTTCACAGAAGACATGCAGCCCCCGTTCCAGCGCCTTGCGCACCATCGGTTCATGCGCGATCGTGGGCGTGGCAATAACAACCGCCTGAAGATCGGGCTGCGCCAGCAGATCGTCATAGTCCGCAACGTAGCTGAGGCCGGTATATTTGCCGAGCACGCCGCCCACCAACGCGGAACTGTCGCAGATCGCCGTGACCCGGAAATCATCTAGCGCATTCAGAATAGAGAGATGCGAGAGGCCCATCTTGCCGAGCCCGACCACCGCTGCATTGATCGCCAAAATCCCAATCCCTCTGATATTCAATCGCAAAGCGCGTTGGCCGCGCCACAGCGACCCTGTCAAGCACGCCTAGAGCGAAGGCTTTTCATTTCGATTAAGCTTTCGCATGTTCAACCTGGGATCGAGCGCTCGTCCCGAAACGAGACCGGGAAGTGCATCAGATGGACTTGATTGACCCGTCGTGCCATTTCCTTTTGGTACGTGGGGTGGGGGAAGTATCGATGCTATCACGCTCTGAATTGCGTCGCGGGCCGCGAGGATCTGCATCGTGACAGCTTTTACCCCTTACGATCGCATCGAGATCATCAACCTTCCACACCGGAAAGACCGGCGCAGGGAAATGATGGCCCAGCTTCGAAAGGTTGGGCTGGAAAACGACCCTCGTGTGCAATTCTTTCCAGCAATCTCCCCTCAGGAAACCGGGATATTTTCGCGGCGTGGCTATCTGGGATCCTTCCTCAGCCACCTGGAATTGCTGAAGAAAGCGGCGACATCAGGCAAATCGATCCTGATCCTGGAAGACGATTGCGACTTTATCGTACCCGATGCACTGGAATACCGGATGCCAGAGGGCGTGGACGTATTTTATGGCGGTTACCTGATAGCCAGCAACCCGGATGACCCTGCTGACAGCGACATCATCGGCGCGCACTTCATGGGCTTTTCCGCGCGTGCCGCGAAAGCTGCGGCGGAATACCTGACGGCATTTCTGGAACCTGATTTCCCGCCGGATCCGCGCGCCGCAGCGATGCCGGACTACAACCATGCGATACGACCGCCGATTGACGGAGCCTATGTATGGTTTCGCCGCGCCCATCCTGAACTGATAACGGTCTTTGCAATGCTGAGCGATCAGCGCGCCTCGCGCACGGACATCGGGGATCAGCGTTGGTTCGATATGGTGCCCGGACTGCGCGGATTGGCGGGTGTGGCCCGTTCCGCAAAACGCAAGCTTAGTGGGGGTGGTTCGCCTCAATGACCGCGCCGTCTTCCGGCCGTGGTCTGAAATAGCGACGTCCCTCCTCGCTCGTACCTGCGCGCTCTGATGGTTTCGAATTGACCGGGTTCGATGAGAGGCCCGGCTGAGGCGGAGTGCCGCCATAGACGAGGCCGCGATTGGTACCGATCCCACCAGTCTGGCAATCGGCAAGCTCTGTCGCGATACCATAGACCGTAAGCCCGCCGCAGTTGCGCTGCCATTCAGCCATGATGGAATCGTCCCAGCCGTTCCACCAGTCGAAGTGGGCCGTGGAGAAAGCACAAAAATACGGCCCAGTTTTCCTGCACGGATCCAGCGAGCATTTGTCGCCCTGCGTCACCGGATCGTTGCGGCACCCACTGGTTACAGTCATGGCCGGATCCATCCTGTCACTGGACATATACCAGTGCTGCAGATCCCGTTCCCAGCCATTGTGAACGAAGGATATCCCGGCCTCGAAGTGCATGATCTTCACGTAATTGTTGGGGCATTGCCGCTTCACGGCGCTGTCGGCGCTACGTGTCGAATACCGGACATGGCTGCGGCCATCCGGTGATGTAAGATTGGACCCGTCCCAGCACTCCTGCGCACGCACTTTCACTATGATGATGCCCGCGGTACAGGCGCCGCCCCAAGGGTCCGCACCGTCAGGTCCGACAAGATAACGCGCGATGCGCGGCTCGGGGTAGCCATCGCTCCGCTTCAGACGATGCTCAGGTAAAACCTCCGCCGAAGGGCGTGAACCGTTGTAATCGCCCGGATGGCATTGCACGCCGCCAAAACCCGCAGGTGTATCTTCACTGCCGGGATAGAGAAGCCCCGCCCTAGCATACTCCCGGCGACGTTGCATATCGTTGTAATTCATTGGATTAGTGCCGCCGATGAACCGGTAATCGCGGCGAATGCGGGTGGTGATTGCCGCTTCGTCAGAATCGTGCGTGTAATAGAAGGAGGCGCCTTCCGGCATCACAGTCAGCACTCCGTCAGCGGTATCTCGCTCTACCGACGGTTCCCAGTAAAGAGTCGAATTCAGCGGACCGCCGGGGCACGAACTGCCGGGGTGGGCGCGGGCCATATCATAGCTGAAGTTCTGTACGTTACTGATGACGAACGGATCAGTCGCACCGAAGAAAGTGTGGTTGTGGCCAGCCGGATATTGGCCGGGATAGAGCAACGGGTCGGCCCGCTTGATAAACGACGGCGCGCATGGCGTGCGAAACTTCGCCTCGGCAGAGGTTCCCACTTTAGTGCGATGGTTCTCGTCATCCAGCCATGCCTCCCGATCGTACAGCACATTGTCATGCGGAGAGACAGGCGGCTCATGAGCGTCTGCAGGCAGAGCATATTCCGGACCGACCGGGGGTGACCATTGAACCCTATTGGACCAGCGAGGAACAACTTCGCCGACTGGCCAGGTCTGCGCCGCGACGGGGCTGGCGAACAGCGACACCAGAAACAGCGTTGCCAGCCCCTTCATCTTCATTCCCCCTATGCTGGCTCCAGCGCCACAGCCAGTATCTGGACCTCAGCGTATGAATGCCCGGTGTAAATGACGCCCGCCTGCCCCGTGCTGTCCCGCTCCCCCGCCCAGAAGCGCACATCATTGCCGGCAGATCTGCCATCGAAATCGGCGACCTCGGTACAGCCGGCCAACGGCGCGAACGCTCGTGCTTCCGGCTCTATCGTAGCGCCGAAAAGGATCACGCCGCCCACGGGCAGAGTGAGTGAAAGCGTCTGGATCGGGGTGTCAGGGTTGGACACTTGCTTCGCCAGCATCTTCGTATCAGCCGTC
>DATMGK010000045.1:0-72251 GCA_035555595.1 Croceibacterium sp.
GAATTCCTCATCGCCACCAATCCTGGCACGGATTTTGCCCCCCTCAACAAGATCGCCAGCGGCGGTGAACTGAGTCGCTTCATCCTGGCCCTGAAAGTCGCGCTGGCGGAACAGGGCGGGGCGGCGACGGTGATTTTCGACGAGATCGATCGCGGCGTGGGCGGCGCGGTTGCCAGCGCCATCGGCGAACGACTGGCGAGGCTGGCGCAGGGCGGGCAATTGCTCGCCGTCACTCACAGCCCGCAAGTCGCGGCGCGCGGTGTAACGCACTATCTGATCGAAAAATCGAGCGAGGGCACGGTAACGCGCACCTCCGTGGCGCTGCTGGACGCAGCGGGCCGCAAGGAAGAGATCGCGCGCATGCTTTCTGGCGCTGAAATCACCAGCGAAGCACGCGCGCAGGCGGATCGGTTGCTGGAAGGCGTCTGATCGCCGTGACGATACTGGCGCTTCACCGGGCCTGACTCTAGAGAAGACCACATGCGGAAAAAGATCATCCCCGGCTTCGCCGCGCTGCTCGCCACAGCATCGCTTGCCGCTTGTGCAACCGACGGAGGGGACGCGCCGCCGCTTCCTCCGCTGGCGGCGGACCCGTCGCGCCCGGTGCTGGCGCTGTTCGAGCACGTCCTTACCGGCTATTTCGCCGAAGCGGGGGCCAACGGGCCGACTGCCTGCGCCCAGCTTTCCCCAACGCCGCTATCCGCCGATCAGGAAGAGGCGCTGATTCTGCGCTTCGTCCGCCTCGCGCCTGCCGAACGATGCCGCGATTCCGGCAACGGTGAATGGCGTGATGCGATAACCGGCGAACCAGCCCGTACTGTGCGGGTGTATGATTTCGCCTGCCGCGAGGAAGCGCCATGCAGTGGCTGGGTGTCCGCTCCCGGAAAGCCCGCCACGCGTTACACGATGCGCTTCGTAGGAGGCACATGGCGCTTCGACGGCGATCAACGGATTGTGGCGGAGTGAAAACAGTCGGGTTTCCGTGGTCTGGAACGCGGAGGCAATTTACAGGTGCGGCAGCGGTTGCGCTGCTGGCAGGCTGCGCGGGTCAGGTCGGGAAGGTTGGGCCGATGGACGAGATTTACGGATTGATCGGCCAGATCAGGGCAGTGCCGGGCAAGCGGGAGGAACTGGTAACGCTCCTGCTGCAGGGCTCAAAAGCAATGCCCGGCAACCTAGCCTATATCGTGGCGGAAGACCTTGCTGACCCGGATTCGATCTGGATCACAGAGGTTTGGCAAACGCGGACCGACCATGCCAACAGCCTGAACCTGCCAGCAGTTCAGCAGGCGATCGCCCAGGCGCGTCCGCTGATCGCAGGTTTCGGCGCGCGTGCGGAAACGCGGCCCATCGGGTTCGCCGGGTAATGCTTGACCTTGCCGAAGCTGATGCTGCCAACGAGCTGATGCGGTTGGCGAGAGCCATCGCGCGCCACGACAGGCTCTATCACACCGAAGATTCGCCGGAGATTTCCGACGCGGAATATGACGCGCTGGTTCGCCGCAATGCGGAACTGGAAGCAGCCTTTCCGCACCTGATCCGCGCAGACAGCCCCAGCCGCAAGGTGGGCAGCGATGTCTCCTCCTCACCCCTCGGGAAAGTGGGGCACGAGGTCCGGCTGTTCAGCCTGGACAACGCATTTACCGACGAGGAAGTCGCTGAATTTGCCGCGCGCGTGCGGCGGTTCCTCGCGCTGGCAGATGACACGGCGCTGGCTCTTACCGCTGAATACAAGATCGACGGGCTGTCGTGCTCGTTGCGATACGAACAAGGCAAGCTGGTCCGCGCCGCCACGCGCGGCGATGGCGAGGTTGGAGAAGACGTGACGGCCAACGTCCGCCACGTCACCGGCATACCGCAGCAATTGCACGGAAATTTCCCCGCACTCTTCGAAGTGCGCGGCGAAGTTTATATGGATAAACAGGATTTTACCGCACTTAACTCACGCCTTATGGAAGAAGCGCGAGCAAAGGCGGATGCAGCGGGGCAGGATTTCGATCCGGCAAAAGTTCGCCAGTTTGCCAACCCACGCAACGCGGCGGCGGGGTCGCTGCGGCAGAAGGATTCAGCCGTCACCGCACAGCGCCCGCTGAAGTTCATCCCATGGGGCTGGGGCGACCGTTCAGAACTGCCGGGCGATACGCAGCTCGACATCATGGCGGCGATCGAAAGCTGGGGCTTTTCCATCCCCTATCGCATCGCGCGGCACGATCTGGCGGGGGCGCTGGCGTTTTACACAGAGGCTTCAGGCATACGGCCAGGCCTGCCGTTCGAAATCGACGGCATAGTTTACAAGGTTGACCGGATCGACCTGCAGGAACGCCTCGGTTTCGTCGCCAAGGCGCCGCGCTGGGCCATCGCACGCAAGTTTCCGGCTGAACGCGCGGAAACGGTGATCGAGGCAATCGACATTCAGGTCGGCCGCACGGGCAAGCTGACGCCGGTGGCGCGTCTGCGGCCGGTCCTGGTCGGCGGCGTTACTGTGACCAACGCCACGCTCCATAATCGTGACGAGATAGGCCGGTTGGGCGTGCGCGTTGGCGACCGCGTGGTGCTGCAACGCGCAGGGGACGTCATTCCGCAAGTTGTCGAAAACCTGACCCGCGATGAGCCGCGCGAATCCTACGCATTCCCCGATCATTGCCCCGTCTGCGGCAGCGAGGCCGTGGCGGAAGAGGGCGAGGTGGACGTGCGCTGCACCGGCGGGCTGGTATGCCGCGCCCAGCAGTTCGAGCGGCTGCGTCACTTCGCCAGCCGCGGGGCGCTGGACATCGAGGGGCTGGGTGAGAAGTCCATTGCCGAGTTCATGGAACTGGGCTGGCTGTCGCGCGGACCGGGCGACATCTTCCGTTTGCGAACTCATCGGGCGGACCTGATCGGGCGCGAAGGCTGGCAGGACAAGTCTGTGGACAACCTGTTGGCATCGATCGAGGCGAAGCGCCGCCCGGATGCCGCGCGACTGCTGTTCGGCCTTGGCATCCGCCACGTCGGCGCGGTCACGGCGCGCGACCTGATGAAGCGTTTCCATGAATTGCCCGCCCTGCGCCAGGCAGCGGAAAGGGCGCACGCTGGTGACGAGGAGGCTCTGTCCGAACTGATCAGCATCGACGGCGTCGGCCCTGTCGTGGTGGAGGCCCTAGGCGATTTCTTCCACGAGGAACACAACCGCGAGGTGTGGGACGACCTGCTCAGCGAACTGGATGTGCCGCGCTACGAAATTGCCACCACGGCCAGCGCCGTTTCCGGTAAGACGGTGGTGTTCACCGGCAAGCTCGAAACCATGAGCCGCGACGAAGCCAAAGCGCAGGCCGAACGGCTGGGCGCCAAGGCGGCCGGATCGGTCAGCCCCAAGACAGACCTCGTCGTCGCCGGACCGGGCGCAGGCAGCAAGCTGAAGAAAGCCGCCGAACTGGGCATCGAGGTAATCGACGAAGCCGCGTGGGCCGAAATCGTCAAAGCAGCGGGCTGATTTTCCAGCGGTATTTCAGGGCGCAGCCCTGCGGCCTGAGGTCCCCACTTACGCGGGGACACGCTCCAGCTTCGTCAGCCAGTCTCCGAAGTCGGCTTTCGCTCGTTCGGTATAGGCTTCCTTGCGCTGTTTCTTTTTCACATCGGGCAGGGGCGGGAATAGGCCGAAGTTGATGTTCATCGGCTGATAGCTCTCTGCCTCCGCATCGCCGGTGATATGGGCCAGCAGGGCGCCCATCGCGCTGGTGCGGGGCGGGGGTGCCCAGTCGTGCCCGGCCAGTTCTGTCGCTGCCATCATTCCCGCCAGCAGACCCACGGCGCTGCTTTCCACATAGCCTTCGCACCCAGTGATCTGCCCGGCAAAGCGGACGTGCGGCGCGCTGTTCAAACGCAGCTGTCGATCGAGCAGTACCGGTGAATTGATGAAGGTATTGCGGTGTAGCCCCCCCAACCGGGCAAACTCGGCGTTTTCCAGACCGGGAATGGTGCGAAACAGGCTAACCTGATCGGCATATTTCAGCTTGGTCTGGAAACCGACCATGTTCCACAGCGTGCCCAGCTTGTTATCCTGCCGCAACTGCACCACCGCATAGGGCCAACGTCCATTGGGGTGTTCGGGCGTGGCCCAGTGCGGATTATCCAGCCCGACCGGCTTCATCGGGCCGAAGCGCAGCGTTTCGATCCCGCGTTCCGCCATGACCTCTATCGGCATGCAGCCTTCGAAATAGGGGGTGTTCGCCTCCCACTCCTTGAACGCGGTCTTTTCGCCGTCGATCAGACCCTGCACGAAGGTAAGGTACTGATCCTTGTCCATCGGGCAGTTGATGTAATCCTTGCCGCCCTTGTCCCACCGTGCGGCCATCCAGCACACGTCCATGTCGATGCTGTCGCGGTGGACGATCGGGGCGATGGCGTCGAAAAAGGCCAAGCTTTCCGTGCCAGTAGCCCGGCCGATGTTTTCGGCCAGCGAAAGCGCGGTCAGCGGGCCGGTGGAAACGATGGTGAAGCCGCTTTCTGGCAGGGCATCCACTTTCTCGCGGACGATTTCGATATTCGGATGCTGTTCCAGCGCGTTCTGGACTTCGGCGCTGAACACGTCGCGGTCGACCGCCATCGCCGATCCGGCGGGTACGCGGGCGACCTTTCCCGCGCGCATGATCAGCGAATCCAGCCGCCGCATCTCGTGATGCAGCAGGCCCACGGCGTTCTTCTCATCATCGTCCGAACGGAAGCTGTTTGAACAGACGAGTTCGGCCAGCCCATCCGTCTGGTGCGCGGGCGTGGCGCCGCCACCGCCGCGCATTTCCGACAGTCGAACGCGGAAACCCCGCCGGGCGAGTTGCCAGGCGGCTTCGCTTCCAGCCAGCCCGCCACCGATGATGTGTACGTCGTGCGTCATGGACACGGCGCTTGCTCCGCGCGGCGCAAGGCGTCAAGGAATGCGCGATGTCCCGCCGCGCTCTTGCCGAGAAACGACCGTTCCTGCTGGCCAGCATCGCGGCCGCGCTGGCGTTCTATTATCTGCGCTGGGGCACCCTGCCGGAACTCTATCTGATCCCGGTGAAGGGCGCAGCGGTTGGCCTGCTGGCGGTCTACCTGTGGCAGCGCCATTCTTCGCCCGATGCGCGGCTGATGGCATGGGCTTTTGGCGCGGCGGCGCTGGGCGACATGGCGATGGAGATCGCTTACGACCGGACGATCGGGGGCCTGCTGTTCTTCGCCTATCATGTCATGGCGATGGGGGTTTACCTGCGAAACCGCCGGCCTGAGCTTTCGTCTACGCAGAAGGGCGCAGTGGTGGCGATGCTGTTGCTGACGCCCCTGATCGCATGGCTCATGCCCGCCGATCGGGCGGAAGCGCCCAATCTGGCGCTTTATGCGCTCGCGCTGGGCGCGATGGCCGCCAGCGCGTGGGCCAGTGTGTTCCCGCGCTATCGGGTTGGGGCGGGCGCCGCGCTGTTCCTGATGGCCGATCTGCTCACTTTTGCGGAAGCAGGCCCGCTGCAAGGCAGTATGGTGCCGCAGATCATGGCTTGGCCGATCTACTACCTCGGTCAGTTCCTGATCGCGACAGGCGTCATCCAGACACTGCGGAAGCGCGATCCGGAACTGCGCATAGTGGTGAACAACTAGGCTGCCCGGATGGGCCGAAGCCGGGGAGTGTTATTCCCCGGCCTCTCCTTCATCGCGATCCCGTGTGGTTTCGGGCGAGGTTTCATCGCTCTTGCGAACGGCCATTTCCTCGACCACCGCCTCTTCCGCAGCGTCTTCGGGCGCTTCTTCTTCATCGAGGCGCACGGCGCTGACGATGTGCTCGTTATCCGCCACGCTGAACAGGCGAACACCAGCCGACCCGCGCCCGATCACCCGCAGGCTGTTCAGCCCAATGCGGATCAGCTTCGCCTGATCGGTGACCAGCATCAGCTGATCGGCCGTTGTGGCGGTGAAGCTGGCCACCACCGGGCCGTTACGGGCGATGTTGTCGATATTGGTGATGCCCTGTCCGCCACGCCCGGTGCGCCGGTATTCGTATGCGGAGCTGATCTTGCCGTAACCATTGGCGCAGATGGTGAGGATGAACTGCTCCCTCTCCGCCAGTTCGGCAAAGCGTTCCGGCGTGATGTTCGGATCGCCTTCCTTCTCCGCCTTCCACGGGGCGAAGCGCAGGTAATCGTCACGCTCGTCCTGATCCTTCACGCCAACGCGATGCAGGATCGAAAGGGATACGACCTCGTCATCACCCTTCAGCGTCATACCGCGCACACCGGTGGAGGTGCGGCTCTGGAATTCGCGGATGTCATCGGCGGCGAAGCGGATGGCCTTGCCCTGACGACTGGCCAGCAGGACATCGTCACCCGATTCCAGCAGCGCGACGCCGATCAGCCGGTCCTCGCTGCCTTCCTCGAACCGCATCGCCAGCTTTCCGTTGCTGGGGATATTGGCGAAGGCATCCATGCTGTTGCGGCGCACACTGCCCTTGGCCGTGGCGAACACCACGTTGAGCGCGCCCCACGTGTCCTCGTCCTCTGGCAGAGGTAGGACGGCGGCGATGGCTTCGCCCTGATCGAGAGCGGGAAGCAGGTTGACGATCGGCCGCCCACGCGTGGCCGGGCCGCCTTCCGGCAGGCGCCACACCTTCAGGCGATAAGCCTTACCCGCAGTGGAGAAGAACAGCACCGGATTGTGGGTGGAGGTGACGAACATCTCCGAAACCGCGTCTTCGTCCTTCGTCGCCATGCCCGCGCGGCCCTTGCCACCGCGGTTCTGCGCCCTGAAGGTCGAAAGCGGGGTGCGCTTGATGTAGCCATCGAGGGTGACGGTCACGACCATCTCGTCGCGCTCGATCAGGTCCTCATCCTCGACCCCATCCCACGCCGGGGCGATTTCGGACATGCGCGGCGTGGCGTATGTCTCGCGGATTTCCACCAGTTCCTGCCGCATCACCTCATACAGGCGAGCGCGGTCGCCGAGAATGGCGAGGTATTCCGCGATTTTGATCGCGAGTTCTTTCAACTCGTCGCCGATCTCGTCACGGCCGAGTGCGGTCAGGCGGTGCAGGCGCAGGTCGAGGATGGCCTTAACCTGTGCGTCCGACAGGCGATAGAAGCCTTCGGCGGCGCCAAGGTCCGGCTCCACCGCTTCGACCAGCGAGAGGTAGGGGGCGATGTCGGCTGTCGGCCATTCTTTCGCCAGCAGGCGGCTGCGCGCCTCTCCGGGATTGGCGGAACCGCGAATGATCGCGACCACTTCATCGAGGTTCGACACCGCCACCACTAGGCCGAGCAACAGGTGGGCACGATCCCGCGCCTTGTTCAGTTCGAACTTGGTGCGACGGGTGATGACCTGTTCGCGGAACTGGATGAAGGCGTGGATGATATCGCGCAGCGCCAGCGTTTCCGGCCGCCCGCCACGGATCGCCAGCATGTTCGCCGGGAAACTGGACTGGGCAGGCGTGTGCCGCCAGATCTGGTTGAGCACGACTTCCGGCGTGGCGTCACGCTTCAGGTCGATGACCACGCGCACGCCGTTACGGTTGGATTCGTCGCGAACGTCGGACAGCCCCTCGATCCGCTTGTCCTTTGCGGCTTCCGCGATCTTCTCCACCAGGCCGGCCTTGCCGACCTGATAGGGGATGCTCGTCAGCACGATGGAGCGCCGGTCGCCCCGGCCTTCCTCGATCGTATGGCGGCAACGCTGAAGAATGGACCCGCGCCCGGTGGTATAGGCAGCGCGGCTGCCAGCCGAACCCAGGATCAGGGGGGAGGTGGGGAAATCCGGCCCCGGAATATATTCGATCAGTTCCTCGGTCGTGATGCCGGGGTTTTCGATCATCGCAAGGCAGCCGTCGATTACCTCGCCCAGATTGTGCGGCGGGATGTTGGTGGCCATGCCCACCGCGATGCCGCCCGTGCCGTTGACCAGCAGGTTGGGGAACCGCGCAGGCAGAACCGCCGGCTCGTTGCGCGAAGAATCGTAGTTGGGAACGAAGTCGACCGTATCCTTGTCGAGATCGTCCAACAGAGCATTGGCCACCCGGGCAAGACGCGATTCCGTGTAACGCATGGCCGCCGGTGGATCGGGGTCCATCGAGCCGAAGTTGCCCTGACCATCGATCAGTGGCACGCGCAGCGACCACGGCTGAACCATACGCGCCAGCGCGTCATAGATCGCGCTATCGCCGTGCGGGTGATATTTACCCATCACGTCGCCGACGATGTTGGCCGATTTGCGATAAGGCCGTCCGGCTACATAGCCGCCTTCCTGCGCGGCATAGAGGATGCGGCGGTGGACCGGCTTCAAGCCGTCGCGAACGTCAGGCAGCGCCCGGCTCACGATCACGCTCATCGCGTAATCGAGATAGCTGGTCTTCATCTCATCGACGATGTCGATGCGATCGAACTCACCCGGCGTGGCTGCGGGATCAAGAGTATCGGTTATGTCGTTCACCTGCGAGTGTTAACCCGTCTTGTTGTCGTTTCGTCTTGTCGCAAAGGCCCTAGGCCAAAGGTAGTTGTCAGGCCAGCGAACCCCTGTGGAACAGGGGCCAATCCGGCCCTTTTTCCACACTTGCCGCCGCAGGAACCGCAATCGCCCGGTGGCAGGGCCGTTATCCGGTTAAATTGGCATTCAGACCGCGATTCCTAGGTTCGAAATTGCATTGATTTGCCTTATCCGGCAGTAGCGCGCTTCTCGTATTCCAAGGTCGAGAAGCCAGCTGTTTCCGAACAGGAGAAGTTTGACAGTATGAGCCGCATGCCCCCCCCAGTACGCCGTCCGGTTTTCCGCGGGTTTGCCTCGTCGGTGGCTCTCGCGCTTTCGCTGGCGGCAGGTTCTGTCGTCGCCACTGCGGCGCTTAGCTCGCCGGCCATGGCGCAGCGGCAGCAGAAGCCGAACAACTCGAAGGCGTTTGCCGAGGCTTATCAGCCCGTTGCCGATATCGTGAACGGCGGCGGCGATGTTTCCGGCGTGAAGGCGCAGCTTCCGGCGATCGTCAATGTGATCGAAACGCCTGATGATCGCTACAGCGCGGGTAACCTCGTCCTGCTCGTGGGCAATAAGCTCAGCGACAAGGCTCTCCAGCGCCAGGGTCTGGAACTCATGGTGGAGAGCGGGAAGGTGGACCCGGCCCAGCTTGGCCAGTTGCAGTTCTTCATCGGCAGCCTGGCCTATGAAGCGCAGGATTGGGCAGTGGCGCGCACCGCTCTGCAGGCCGCGTTGACCGCCGGCTATACAGAGGAAGGCCCCGAAGGGCTGATCGCCGAATCCTATTTCAAGGAAGGGCAGAACCAGCAGGGCCTTACGTACCTGAAGGACCTGATCGCAAAGCGTAAGACCGCTGGGCAGCAAGTGCCGGAAAGCTGGATTCTTCGCGGGTTGCAGGTCGCCTATCAGGCGCAGTTGACCGATGCCGCAACCGAATGGTCGGCCATGCTAGTGGCTCAGAACCCCAGTTCGGAAAACTGGATCAAGGCTCTGCAGGTTATCAACTCCACCGCAGTGGCTGACGATCCGCAGACCCGGCTCGATCTGCTGCGTCTCATGGCGTTGACGGATTCGCTGAGCGATCGGCGGGAATTCATCACCTATATCGAGACCGCCGATCCCCGCATCATGGCCAACGAAGTTGCCACCGTGCTCGATGCTGGCAAGCGGGCGGGCGTTTTCTCGGACGGTGACGAATACTACACCGATGTGAAGCGCGTCGTGGACCAGCGGGCACCGGCTGACCGGGCCGAAGCCCCCAAGCTCGCTACCGAGGCACGCGGCGCGGCAAACGGTCGCGCAGCGCAGAACGCGGGCGACGTCTTCCTGTCGCTCGGCTCATACGCCGAAGCGGAAGAGATGTACGCTCTCGCCCTTGAAAAGGGCGGCGTGGATCGGGACCAGATGCTGACCCGCCTCGGCATCAGCCAGGTGCACCAGAACAAATATGCCGAAGCGCGAACCACGTTCGGCCAAGTGGCCGGTGCGCGGGCCCCAGTAGCCCGCATGTGGACCGCCTACGTGGAAAGCCGCGCCTGATCGCAGCTTTCGTGAACTAAAAACGGCGCGGAAAGTCAGAGCCTTTCCGCGCCGTTTTCGTATCTGGCATTTGGCTATCTGCGACGGACGAAAGTAGCGCTCACTATGGAATCCAGCGTGCAGAAATGCCTTCGCCCAGATCCCGAGCCTTTGCCGTCAGACGTTGAATTTGAAGTGCAGCACGTCACCGTCCTGCACCACGTATTCCTTGCCTTCCTGGCGCAGTTTGCCGGCTTCGCGTGCCTTTGCTTCACCTCCCAGCGAGACGAAGTCGTCGTAGGCGATGGTTTCTGCGCGGATGAAGCCCTTTTCGAAATCCGTGTGAATTTCGCCCGCCGCTTGCGGGGCCTTGGCGCCGTCGTGGAACGTCCAGGCGCGGGCTTCCTTCGGGCCGATGGTGAAGAAGGTCTTCAGGCCCAGAAGCTGGTATCCAGCGCGGATCACGCGAGCCAGGCCGGTTTCTTCCAGACCCAGTTCCGCCAGATATTCACCGCGATCGGCCGGTTCCATGGCGACTATTTCCGCCTCGATCGCAGCGGAAACGACCACGGCCTGCGCGCCTTCGGCCTTCGCTTTTTCGAATACCAGAGCGGATAGCGCATTGCCGGTCGCGGCGTCTTCTTCCGCCACGTTGCAGACGTAGAGCACGGGCTTGGCTGTCAGCAGCTGGGCCTGGGCGAAGACACGGGCTTCCTCGTCATCCTTCGGCTCCGTCAGTCGCGCGGGCTTGCCTTCGCGCAGCAGATCGAGCGCCTGCCCCAGCACACTGGCTGCGATCTTGGATTCCTTGTCGCCGCTACTCGCGCGCTTCTGGGCGGCGGGCACGCGCTTTTCCAGGCTTTCGAGGTCGGACAGCATCAGTTCCGTTTCCACCACTTCGGCGTCCGCAATCGGATCGACCTTGTTGGCTACGTGCTGGATGTCGTCATCCTCGAAACAGCGCAGAACGTGGACCACCGCGTCCACTTCGCGGATGTTGCCCAGGAACTGGTTGCCCAGACCTTCGCCCTTGCTGGCGCCCTTCACCAGCCCGGCGATGTCCACGAAGGCGAGCTGCGTGGGGATGATCTTCGCGCTGCCGGCGATGGCGGCCAGCTTGTCCAGCCGTTCGTCAGGCACGGAAACCTGCCCCACGTTCGGCTCAATCGTGCAGAACGGATAGTTCGCCGCCTGCGCGGCCTGCGTTTCGGTCAGTGCATTGAACAGGGTCGATTTGCCGACATTCGGCAGGCCGACGATCCCGCAGCGGAATCCCATGGAAAGTCCTTCGATCTGGATTTGCCGGGCGCCTTAGCGGCGAGGGGCGGTCTTGGCCAGTGTTACGCCGCAGGAGTTAGTCCTGCTGCCTCAACGCGATCTCGCTCATGAAACGGGGATCGTCGCCTTTCGCCAGCCATTCGGCCTCGTTACCGATGGCGGCCAGCATATCGACCAGATCGTCCATCTCCGCCTTGGCATAGTTGCCCAGCACATATCCGGTTACCCGATCCTTGTGCCCTGGATGGCCGATGCCGATCCGCACGCGGCGGAAATCGGGGCCGAGATGCTGATCGATGGATCGCAGACCGTTGTGTCCGGCTGTGCCACCGCCGGTCTTCACTTTTACCTTGAACGGGGCGAGGTCCAACTCGTCATGAAACACGGTCAGCGCATCGGTGCCCAGCTTGTAGAAACGCAGCGCTTCACTCACGGAACGACCACTCTCGTTCATGAAAGTCGCGGGTTTCAGCAGCAGAATCTTCTCGCCGCCGATCCGCCCTTCCTGCATCCAGCCTTGGAATTTCTTCTGCACCGGGCCGAAGCCGTGCATTTCGGCCATGACGTCCAGCGCCATGAAGCCGACGTTGTGCCGGTGCATCGCATATTGCGGACCGGGATTGCCGAGGCCGACCCAGAGCTGCATCGTTGTCGTTTCCCCAAAAGCAAAACGCCGGCCGCACATGGTGGGCCGGCGCTTCGTGCGTCAAGCGGCAGCGCAGGCTTATGCGCCTTCGCCACCCTCCGCTTCGCCTTCCTCTGCTTCGCCCTCGGCCGCTTCGGCTTCGGAACGCTTCAGGGCCGACGGGGCAACCACGGTGGCGATGGTGAAATCGCGGTCGGTGATCGCGCTGGTCGAACCGGCGGGCAGCGTAACATGACTGATGTGGATCGCATCGCCGACTTCGAGGCCGGTAACGTCGATCTGGATTTCGCTCGGAATCTTGTCCGCTTCGCAGACCAGCTCCAGCTCGTGACGGACAACGTTCAAGACGCCGCCCTTCTTCAGGCCGGGGCTTTCTTCCTCGTTCACGAAGACGACCGGTACGGCGACGTCAACCGTGGCGCCCTTCGCAAGGCGCAGGAAATCGACGTGCAGCGGGCGGTCGGAAACCGGGTGCAGCGAAACATCCTTGGGAAGCGTGCGCAGGGACTTGCCGCCCAGTTCGATCATCACGATCGAGTTGGAGAAGTGTCCGGTGTTGAGCTGGCGCACCAGCTCCTTCGCTTCCACGTGGATCGCCACGGGTTCTTCCTTGCCGCCATAGATGACGGCGGGAACACGGCCTTCGCGACGCAATGCACGGGAGGCTCCCTTGCCAGCCCGTTCGCGCAGCTCGGCCGGCAGGGTCAGAGCGTCGCTCATAAGACATGCCTTTCGAATGCATTGATACAGCTTACCCGCCACGCCTCCAGGGATGACCATGACGAGAAGGGCGCGCCCCTAAGCGAAATAGACTGCGGGCGCAAGCGTTACCGCCTTGGGCCGCGCTACTGGATACGGCGCACGGTATATCCGCGGTCAGTCAGAAGCGCGGGCAAACCCTCGTCGCCAATCATATGCCCGGCGCCTACCGCTACAAGCGGATGACGCCCGCCTTCCATCATTTCAGCGATCTGCGCGGCCCAGGCGCGATTGCGATCCACCATCAGCGCCTGATAGAGGCCGGGATCGGCCATCACGCCTGCCAGTTCGTTGCGCGCCAGCGCATCCAGGTCGCCTGTCAGCCATGCGATCTGCGCCGCGCGGCCATCGGTATCGATTTCAGCAATCGTCAGACGCAGCAGATCGGCCTGATCCTCTGGCGTCAACCTGTCGAACAAGGCAAACTGGGCGGCGTAACCTTCCAGCCCGATCACGGGCAGGCCGCTTTCCAGCAGGGCCCGGTCCACGCTCGCTCCCCGATCGCCGGTCATGGTGAGATTGGCGATGATCAGCGCCGCGGCCCATGTATCGGTGGTGGCAAGCTCATCGGCGTCCAGCCCCGCACGCTTCAGCGCGTCAGACAGGGCAGGGCGATCGGCTGCTGGCACGCGTTGCAACAGCGGGCGTAGGTTGGTGCCTCGGGCGGCTGCGGCAAAGGCTTGCGCGCCTTGCTTGCTGTCGTCGAGATTTGCCACTTCGACCAGCAGCGTGTCGGCGCGCATGATCGTCGCCTGCAAGCGGTCGGTCCGCCATTTCATGCCGGGCGGCAGCGCGTGAATGGTCCCGAACAGCCATGCGGATTGCCCGTCAGGCCCCGATACCTCCCACAAGGCGGGGGAGGGGGCGGGCCAGTCTTCGGCCGGTGAACCGCAGGCGGCCAGCGCCGTTGCCAGCGCCAGCGCGAAAAGTCTTCGTATCAGTGCCAGATTCGCGTGACCTTCAGGCGGCGTTTGCGCAATTGATCCTGCACGCTGCCCGCACCGGCCAGATGTCCGGCGCCCACGGCGATGAACACCGTGCCGGGTTGTTCCAGCCGCTGTTCGATCCATTCGGCCCAATGGGCGTTGCGCTGGATCAGCAGACGATCTTTCAGGACGGGATCGGTCAACTGCGCGTTCATCAGGTTTGCCAGCCCGGCCGCGTCGCCTTCCACCCATTCAGCCACCATCGCGTCAAGCCCGCTGGTCGCCTGTGGAATTTGCTCAACGGTCTGGTCCAGAAACGCCAGTTGCGCATCTATCGGCATCGTGTCGAACAGTTCGATCTGCTGGTTGACGGTTTCCAGCGCGGCGCGCTTCTTGCCGTCTCCCGCGCGTTCGCCCAGCGCCATTTCCACGCCGCTCTGCGTGTCATAGCCGGAACGCAGCAATGGCAGCAGCGACAGCGTCATTGCCGCCAGCCACGGCTCATAGGTATCCAGCGTTTCAACCGGCAGGCCCAGCGCGATAAGCGCCGCTTCATATTCCATACGGTCGTCGGTGGACATCATCGACCGCAGGTTCTGCCCTTCGGGAAGTTGCCCGGATTGCTGCAAGGCGGCGGACGATCGGGCGAGATCGGAAATGTCCACTTCCGTCACCAGCTCGTCCGAAGCGTTGAATGCGCGGGCGATCCGATCGTCAAACCATTGCTTGTCGCGAGGCAGGGCGTGGACGGTGCCGAACAGATAGATCGTGGTATCCTCGTCCGCCACTTGCCACAAAGCCGGGCCGGGAAGCGCGCCTTTCGGCGGCGTTTCCACCGTCGCGCAGCCGGATAGCGCGAGCGAAGAAGCCGCAATGGTGCCCAGCAGGCGCTTAAGCATCGTCAGAGAATCCCCATGTTTGAGGCATATTTAGACGCATAGTGGTAACGGCGCCATAACCTGCCTGCGCCGTGTCATCATACTTTACATGCCGCCGCCTTTTCTTGCCCGGCATTGACGCTACCCCCACCGATCCGCCATGGGCCCGCGCGATGACGCTGGAACCTGCCCGTAGCTTTCAGGACATGATCCTTGCCCTCCATAACTATTGGAGCGCGCAGGGCTGCCTGATCCTGCAACCTTATGACATGCGGATGGGGGCGGGCACGTTCCATCCCGCGACCACGCTGCGCGCCCTGGGGCCGGAACCGTGGAGCGCCGCCTATGTTCAGCCCAGCCGCCGCCCGACGGACGGCCGCTATGGCGAAAACCCGAACCGGTTGCAGCACTATTACCAGTATCAGGTGATCCTGAAGCCCAATCCGGCGGACCTGCAGGAACTCTATCTCAAGAGTCTGGAGGCGATCGGCATCGATCCGCTGAAGCATGACATCCGCTTCGTGGAAGATGACTGGGAAAGCCCCACGCTGGGCGCATGGGGGCTGGGCTGGGAAGTCTGGTGCGATGGGATGGAGGTGACGCAGTTCACCTATTTCCAGCAGATCGGCGGCTATGATTGCAAGCCGGTGGCGGGCGAGCTGACCTATGGTCTGGAACGTCTTGCGATGTATCTGCAGGGCAAGGACCGGGTGTACGACCTGGCGTTCAACAGGCACGGCGTGACTTACGGTCAGGTCTTCCTTGAGAATGAGCGGGAGCATTCGAAGTACAACTTCGAAATCGCCGACACCGAACAACTCTTCGCCGGTTTCCGCAATGCGGAGGCGGAATGTATGCGCTGCATCGATGCGCAAATCCCGCTGGCCGCATACGATCAGGCGATCGAGGCCAGCCACCTGTTCAACCTGTTGCAGGCGCGCGGCGTGATCAGCGTGCAGGAACGCGCCAGCTACATCGGCCGTGTCCGCGATCTGGCCAAGGGCAGTTGCGAGGCGTGGATCGAAAAGAACAAGGAACGCTGGGCCGCAGAATATGCGGGGTGGACGGCATGACCGATTTCCTGCTCGAACTTCGCTCCGAAGAAATCCCCGCGCGGATGCAGGCCGGCGCGCGCGCCGATCTGGAAAAGCTGCTGCGCAAGGAACTGGACGCGGCGGGCGTAAAGCCGGGTTCCATCACCGTATGGTCCACCCCGCGCCGTCTCGCCCTGATCGCCCGCGATCTGCCGACGGCGACAGAGCCGGTGCGCGAAGAAACGAAGGGCCCCCGCGTCGGCGCACCGCCGCAGGCGCTGGAAGGGTTCCTGCGCAAGACCGGCCTCACCGCGGATCAGCTTGTCGAACGTGATGGGGTGCTGTTCGCCATTGTCGAAAAGCCGGGCATGGCCGTGCGAGACGTGCTGGCAGAAGCGATCCCCGCCGTGGTTCGCGCTTTCCCCTGGCCCAAGTCGATGCGCTGGGGCGCACAATCGATCAGCACCGAAAGCACCCGCTGGGTCCGCCCGCTGTCCGGCATCGTTGCCATTCTGGGCGAGGAACTGGTTCCGTTCGAAGCTGGCGGGGTAACCAGCGGCTTCGTCACCAAGGGCCACCGCTTCCACTACCCGAGCGAGATCACCATCGGTGGCGCGCATGACTATCAGGAAAAGCTGCGCGCCTGCCATGTGATCGTGGATCATGAGGAACGCCAGAACCTCATCCGTGAAGGCGCCGCAAAGGCCGCCGCCGATGCCGGCCTGTCACTGGTGCGAGACGAAGGACTGGTAATCGAAAACGCCGGCCTCACCGAATGGCCTGTCCCGCTGCTCGGCCGGTTTGACGATGCGTTTCTTGAGGTTCCGCCCGAGGTGATCCAGCTCACCGCGCGGGTGAACCAGAAGTATTTCGTGTGCGAACACGGCGGCAAACTCGCCAGCGCCTTCATCTGCACCGCAAATATCGCGGCGGCGGATGGCGGCGCGGCCATCGTGGACGGCAACCGCAAGGTTCTCGCCGCCCGCCTCTCCGACGCGCGCTTCTTCTGGCAGCAGGACCGCAAGGTGCCGCTGGCAGAGCAGGCAAAGAAGCTGGAACGGATCACCTTCCATGAAAAGCTCGGCACTGTTTGGGAAAGGTGCGACCGTTTCGGAAAGCTAATGGGGCAGATGACTTCATCGCGTCCTGAATTTAAGGCCGAAATGGTCAAGTCTTCGATCGCGCTCGCTCGGATCGCCAAAGCCGATCTCGTGACGGAGATGGTGGGCGAGTTCCCCGAACTTCAAGGAGTCATGGGGAGTTATTATATCGCAGCCGAGGGAGCACCTACCTCGGTTCGAGATGCTGTCAGGCAGCATTACCAACCTTTGGGGCCGGGCGACTTCGTGCCTGAAGATAGCTTAGCTTATACGTTGGCGCTCGCTGACAAGATTGATACGGTTTCTTCATTCTTTGCTATCGGGCAGAGGCCCACGGGCTCGAAAGATCCATTTGCTTTGCGCCGTGCTGCGCTTGGGGTCTGTCGCATAATAATAGAACGAAATGTTCGAGCGAACTTGCGGACTTTGCTTACGTTAGCGCTCAATAATCTCGTTATGCAAAATACTGATAAGATTATAGAATTTTTTGAGAATGAGTGCTCGCAGGTCTTGGATGCGAGAGGGGAGTTAACGCTAGATCCTGAGAGCTTCAAAATTCAGTATCGGGGGTTGGTCGTGGACGTACCCGTGCACTTACGTGCACCCCTAGAGATCGCCGGTCGATACCGAGAGTCGGCGGCCCAAGATGAGACCTTAGAAGAGATTTTTGCTTTCATTATAGATCGTCTCAAGGTCCAGCAGCGCGAAGCAGGTGTCCGCCACGACTTGATCGACGCAGTGTTTGCGCTCGGCGGCGAGGACGATCTGGTTCGCCTGCTCGCCCGCGTCCACGCGCTGCAAGCTTTTGTGGGGACGGAGGATGGCGCCAATTTGCTCGCTGGCTACAAGCGCGCGGCCAATATCCTCAAGAAAGAGGATTGGCGCGGGATCGAGGGCGAAATCGCCCGCACTGGTGAGGAAGACCCGCTGGCCGGTGTGGACGATCCGGACCTTGCGCCGGTAATTTCCGCCAAGATGGCGGAGCGCCACGGGAATGAGCTTTCATATACGCCTGAACCTGCGGAAAAGGCGCTTATCGCAGCTCTCGACAGCGCCGAACCCCGCGCGGCCAGTGCTGTAGAGGGTGAGGATTTCGAGGCGGCGATGGCCGCGCTGGCGAGCTTGCGCGCTCCGATCGATCTGTTCTTTGAAGAAGTCACCGTAAACGATGCAAATCAGGACAAGCGCGCCGCGCGCCTTGACTTGCTTGCCCGTTTCCGTGCTGCGGTGCACAAAGTGGCGGACTTCTCACGTATCGAAGGCTGATTTTCACGTACTTTTTGCGGTAATTGTAACCCGGTGAGAGGGCCGGATTGCTCGTTTTAACAGCAGGTTAGTGTCTATTCTGTGGGTTGCGCTGTGTAACCTATGTCACCCTGCCAGAATGAGGGATGCGATGCAGACGGTTTACACTTTCGGCGGCGGCGCGAAGCATGATGACGCGCGGGCGAAGGACAAGACGATCACTGGCGGCAAGGGCGCGAACCTTGCCGAAATGGCCGAAATCGGCCTGCCGGTGCCGCCGGGCTTCACCATCACCACCGACGAATGCATCCGCTATCTGAAGGAAGGCGCGGACTTTTCCGATGCCCTGCGCGCCCAGGTTGCCGAGGCGCTGGCGCACATCGAACGTGCGGTGGGCAAGCGGTTTGGCGATGCGGCTGATCCGCTGCTCGTATCCGTCCGTTCCGGCGCGCGCGTTTCCATGCCGGGCATGATGGATACCGTCCTGAACCTCGGCCTCAATGATGAAACCGTGCGCGGCCTCGCCGCCGCGTCGGGCGATGAACGTTTCGCGTGGGACAGCTATCGCCGGTTCATCCAGATGTATTCCGATGTCGTGCTCGGCCTCGATCACGGACTGTTCGAAGAAGCGTTGGATATCGCCAAGGAAGGGCAGGGCTACTCCGCCGATACGGAAATGACCGCTGCCGACTGGCAGGCGCTGGTCGCGGAATACGGCCAGATCGTTGCGCGGGAGCGGGGGCAACCGTTCCCCAACGATGTTCACGAACAGCTCTGGGGCGCAATCGCCGCCGTGTTCGATTCGTGGGATTCGGACCGGGCGAAGGTCTATCGTCGGTTGAACGACATTCCAGGTGACTGGGGCACCGCCGTCAACGTGCAGGCCATGGTCTTCGGCAACATGGGCGATACCAGCGCCACCGGCGTCGCCTTCACCCGCGATCCGGCGACGGGCGAAAACGCGTATTACGGCGAATGGCTGGTCAACGCGCAGGGTGAAGACGTGGTGGCGGGCATCCGCACGCCGCAATATCTGACGAAGATCGCGCGTGAGAAAGCGGGCGCCCGCGCGCCCAGCATGGAAGAAGCCATGCCGGAAGCTTACGGCGAACTCGCCCGCGTGTTCGATCTGCTGGAACGGCATTACCGTGACATGCAGGATATCGAATTTACCGTGCAGCAGGGCAAGCTGTGGATGCTCCAGACCCGTAGCGGCAAGCGCACGGCCAAGGCCGCGCTGAAGATGGCCGTGGACATGGCGGGCGAGGGTCTGATTGACGAAAAGACGGCTATCCTTCGCGTTGATCCGATGGCGCTGGATCAACTCCTGCACCCGACGCTCGATCCCAAGGCTCCGCGCGATGTGCTGACCAAGGGCCTGCCCGCATCGCCGGGCGCGGCCAGCGGCAAGGCCGTGCTGGATGCCGATACGGCTGAACAGTGGGCTTCGCGGGGTGAGAAGGTCATTCTTGTCCGCGTCGAAACCAGCCCTGAAGACATCCACGGCATGCATGCCGCGCGGGGCGTGCTTACCGCGCGCGGCGGCATGACCAGCCATGCGGCGGTGGTCGCGCGTGGCATGGGCCGCCCCTGCGTTTCCGGTGCGTCCGCCGTCTCGATTGACATGGCCACGCGCACGCTGCGCATCGGTTCGCGCCAGCTTGCCGAGGGCGACACGCTGACCATCGACGGTGCGACCGGCGAAGTCATGGCGGGCGAAGTCCCCACGATAGAGCCGGAACTGGCGGGCGATTTCGGCACGCTGATGGAATGGGCCGACCGGCACCGGCGGATGAAAGTTCGCACCAATGCGGAAACCCCGGCCGATTGCCGCATGGCGCGCCAGTTCGGGGCAGAAGGCATCGGCCTTTGCCGCACAGAACATATGTTCTTCGACGCCAGCCGGATCAGCGCCGTGCGCGAGATGATCCTGGCGGATGACGAGGCTGGGCGCCGCCGCGCGCTGGACAAGCTGCTGCCGGAACAGCGGGCGGATTTCACGGAGATTTTCCAGACGATGGCCGGCCTGCCGTGCACCATCCGTCTGCTCGATCCGCCGCTGCACGAATTCCTGCCGCATGAGGAAGGCGATTTCGCCGATCTGGCAGCCGCGACCGGCGTCGCCGTCGATGTGCTCAAGCGTCGGGCGAACGAGTTGCACGAATTCAACCCGATGCTGGGCCATCGCGGTTGCCGTCTGGGTATCACGTTTCCTGAAATCTACGAGATGCAGGCGCGCGCGATCTTCGAGGCGGCATGCGATGTCGCCACGGCGAGCGGCGAGGCTGTGGTGCCTGAAGTGATGATCCCGCTGGTCGCCACGCGCAAGGAACTGGCGATCCTCAAGGTGCTGGTGGAAGAAACCGCGGGCAAGGTCTTCGCCGAAAAGGGCCGCACGCTAGACTACTTTGTCGGTACGATGATCGAACTGCCGCGCGCGGCGTTGATGGCGGGCGAGATCGCGGAAGAGGCGCGCTTTTTCTCGTTCGGCACCAATGACCTGACGCAGACCGCGCTGGGCGTGTCGCGCGACGATGCTGGGCGCTTCCTGTCGGTCTATGTCGAAAAGGGCATCTATCCGCGCGATCCGTTCGTCAGCCTCGATGTCGAAGGGGTGGGGCAGCTCATCACCCTCGCGGCGGAGCGCGGGCGGGCAACCCGGCCTGACATCAAGCTGGGCATCTGCGGCGAACATGGCGGCGATCCGGCATCCATCGCGTTCTGCGAAAGCACCGGGCTGGATTACGTCAGCGCCTCTCCCTACCGCGTTCCTATCGCCCGCCTCGCGGCGGCACAGGCGGCGCTGAGGGGCTGATTACGGGTGACGGCGGCCGCTGAGGGTCAGGATCTCGAAGGTCTCGACCACGCGGCCGCGCTCGTCCGCTTCGGCAGCGAAAGCTGCCCGCGCGCGTTCCAGCCCGGCCTTGCCGATCCGCGGCACGGCAGAGGCGAGCACATTGCCGAGGCCCTGAGCGCGGATATCGGCCACAAGCCGGTCGAGCGAGCGATAGGCGACCGTCAGCGTGCGGCTGTCCGCCACCGGCTCGGCCCATCCGGCCCGTTGCAGCAGTTGCGCGCCTGCCCGCACGTCAACTTGCGGATGAATACGCGCCGCCGGGCGATCGCCATCGGCGGCAAGCATGATCCGGCGCAGCGTGGGCAGGCTCCCCGCCCCAACGAAGCTGGCGATCACCCGTCCGCCGGGCGCCAATGCCCGGTGCATGTGGATCAGCGCGCCGGGCAGGTCGTTCACGGTGTCGAGGCTCGCCACGCTGGCGATGAAATCGAAGCCATCTGCGGGGAAAGGCTGCTCCTCATCGAATCCCTCGCCCGGTTCCGCCTGCGTCACTTCCGTGCCCTGTGCGCGCAAGGCATCGGGCAGGGCACCCGTCCAGTCCCCGACTACCAGCGCCCGCTGCGGCTCATGGCGCAGGAAGGCCAGCCGCTCGACCATATCCTCCACCACATCGTCGATCACAAAGCGCGCCGGATCGGCCTTTCGCTGAAGCATGCGGGCCCGGCGGCGCGCAGCCATGCGTCGCGTTCGGGAAAAGATCGTTGGCGGGGCACTGGCCATTCCAAGCTCCTGCCGGTCCGGCAACGCCTATGCAAGGCCGCTTGGCGATGACGCTGTCGCAGGCGTTCGCCCCGCTGGTGGATCTGATCTATCCGCCACGCTGCCCCGCCTGCGGCGAAGGCATTGCGATGCAGGAGGGGCTGTGTCCCGAGTGCTGGGGCGCACTGGTCATTCCGGGAGAACCCGCCTGCGCGCTGTGCCAGCGGCCCTTCAGCGGGGATCAGCCCGCAGGTTCACTCTGCGCTCCCTGTATAGCCAGTCCGCCGCGTCATGACGGTATCGCGGCAGGCACGCTTTACAATGACGCCTCGCGCAAACTGGTGCTGGCGTTCAAGCACGGACGGCGCATCGCGCTGGCGCCGATGCTGGCACGCATGACGGCAGCACGCCTGCCGGAACTGGAGGGCGACTGGCTGATCGTGCCCGTTCCGCTGCATCGCTGGCGGCTCTGGCGGCGTGGCTACAACCAGTCGGCCCTGCTGGCGCGGGAAATCGCAAAGCTGAGGGGGCAGTCGCTGCTGGTCGACGGGCTGATGCGCCAGAAGGCCACGCGCCCGCTCGGCGGGCTGGGCCGCAACGCGCGGGCGCGGGAGCTGGCCGGGGCCATCGTTGCCAATCCTGCGCGGCGCGATCGGATGCGCGGCGCGAACGTGGTTCTCGTGGATGATGTCATGACCAGTGGGGCGACGACTGACGCCTGCGTCTCCGCCCTGAAGCATACCGGTGCTGCGCGCGTGATCATCACCTGCTTTGCCCGGGTGCCAGATGAAGCGATGTGAAAGCCACGCGGTCTAAAACGCAAAACGCCCGGGGGGGTTGCCCCGGGCGTTCGCGTGACGATGTCGCTGAACCAACTGCGCACTACCCCCCAGTGAGCGCGTCGATTCAAACCCTCATTCCCCGGTTCGTCCTTCGCAGACTGATCCCGAGACCCCCCTTCCTTGGCGCATATCCGGCGCGGCCGGTCGGTACGGCCCGTCAAAGCCGCAGGGCGTTCATCCCATCGAAAGGCGTTGTCACAAAGCGACTTCGAGGCGCAGCATGGATTTTCGCAGCATCATGTGGTTATCGTGCAACAAGGCGGCAGGGCGTATTTTCGCCCCGCATTTCATCCGCTGAACAGCAGTATTGGGGTGAGTTCTACAATGTCAGGTCACGATGCCGCGCGGGAAACCGGCAGTTCCTTTGATCCCAGGTTCGATTCCGCGGGTCTGCTGACAGCCGTGGCGCAGGACGCGCAAAGCGGGGAAGTGCTGATGGTAGCCTTCATGGATCAGGAGGCGCTGAATGCCACGCGGGAAACGGGCTTCGCCCATTTCCATTCGCGAAGCCGTGGCCGGCTGTGGAAGAAGGGCGAGACTTCGGGCCATGTCCTGCGAGTCGAAGCGATTCTCGTCGATTGCGATCAGGATGCGCTGGTTCTGAAGGTGCAGCCTGCTGGCCCTGCGTGCCACACCGGAGCGCGCAGTTGCTTCTACCGCGCAATTGAGGGCAATGGCCTGATCCCTGTCGAAAGCTGAGAGTTTTCATGAGCACTTACACCCCGCCCGTGCGCGATGCGCAGTTTGTCCTCTCGCGTCTTTTGGACGGCGCCGGGCTGGATGACGATCTATTGGAGGCGCTGCTGGCAGAGGCTTCCCGCTTCGCCGGGGAAGTCATCGCCCCGCTCAACGCCCCGTCGGATCATGCCGGATGCCAGCGCCAGCCTGATGGCTCCGTCACAACTCCACCGGGCTTCCCGGAAGCCTATCGCCAGTATGTGGAGGCGGGATGGGGCACGCTGGCCCTGCCGCCGGAACATGGCGGGCAGGGGCTGCCGCATGTCGTCGCGACCGTGGTGGAGGAATTTCTCAATTCCGCCTGCCACGCGTTTTACATGTATCCGGGCCTCACGCATGGCGCGGTGGCGGTGCTGGCTTCCCGCGCGAGCGATGAATTGAGGGCTGCCTATCTGCCAAAGCTGGTTTCGGGCGAATGGCTGGGCACCATGGCGCTGACGGAGCCGCAGGCCGGCACCGATCTCGGCCTGATCCGAACTCGGGCCGAGCCGCGTGCTGATGGCAGCTACGCCATATCGGGTGAGAAAATCTTCTGTTCCGGCGGGGAGCAGGATCTGACGGACAATATCGTTCATCTGGTTCTGGCGCGTATCTCCGGGGCGCCTGAGGGATCGCGGGGCATCTCGCTGTTCCTCGTGCCCAGGATTCTGCCGGATGGTTCGCGCAACACCGCCACATGCGGAGCGGTCGAACACAAGATGGGCCTGCGCGGCAGCGCCACTTGCGCGATGCATTTCGATGGCGCCACCGGCTGGCTGATTGGCGAGGAAAACGCAGGTCTGGCGGCGATGTTCATCATGATGAACGCGGCGCGGCTATCCTGCGGCGCGCAGGGGCTGGCTCAGGCGGAACTCGCCTATCAGAAGGGCGCAGCCTACGCGCTGGAACGCAAGCAGGGCCGTTCAGCCATCCGATCCGCGGACGGCGTGCGGACAGAGGCCGATCCTCTGATCGCCCATCCCGATGTCCGGCGGCTGCTGATGGATGCGCGCGCTTTTACAGAGGGTTTCCGCGCGCTGGTGCTGTGGACGGCATGGCAGATCGATCAGGGGGAGGAAGAACTCGTCTCCCTGCTAACCCCCGTACTCAAGGCCTATGGCACGGACCGGGGCTTCGAATCCGCAGTGTCGATGCAGCAGCTTTTCGGCGGTCACGGCTACATTACGGAAACCGGCATAGAACAGGTGGTGCGCGATGCGCGTGCGGCCATGCTCTATGAAGGCGCGAATGGTGTGCAGGCGCTCGATCTGGTGGGGCGCAAGCTGGCGCGCGACGATGGGCAGGCGATGGAACGGTTCATCGCGCTGGTGGAGGACGAATGCGAAAGGGCGGACGACGCGCTGCATTTCCTCTCCGTTCCCTTGCGAGAAGCAGTTCATGAAGCCCGCGAAGCAGCGCAATGGCTGGTTTCCGCCGGTAAGTCCGATGCGGCGGAACTGGGCGCGGGTTCCTATGCCTTTCTTCAGCTCACGGGCGTGCTTTCGATCGGATGGATGTGGCTGCGTCTGGCACAGGCTGCACTGCCGGATGCGGATACTGACGCTTTCTGCGCCGCCAAACTGGCGACCGCGCGTTACTACGCGCTCCATGTATTGCCGCAGGTGCCGATGCTCCGCCGCAAGGTAGAGGCGGGCGCGGGCGTCCTGGCTGAAATCCCGGCAGAGGCATTCCTACGGGGGTAGGGCGGAAACGCGCTACCCCAGTTCCTCGTCGAACAGCGACAGCATCGCCGCCCAACTTTGCAGGTCGGCGCTGGCGTTATAGGCGACGGCGGGGTTTTCGCTGGGGGCGGGGCTGGTGAAACCGTGCTTCACCTTGCTGTATGAATGGAAGTGCCAGTTCGCCCCGGCCTCGTCCATCTCCTCCCAGAAGGCGATGACGCTACTGCGCGGAACCATCGGGTCCGCATCGCCGTGGCAGACAAGAATGCGCGCCTTGATCTGCCCCGGCTCTGCGGCAAGGCCGGTATCCAGCAGCCCGTGGAAGCTGACAGCGGCGAACAGGGGCGCCCCGTCGCGGGCAAGCTCCAGCGCCGCCTGTCCGCCCATGCAGAACCCTATGGCCGCAAAAGGCAGCCCCTGCGCCTCAGGCAAAGTGGCAAGCGCCTTCAGGCCTGCCCGCAGGCGCTGGCGATAGGCCAGCGGATCAGGGCGAATAGACGCCGCCAGCGTGCGCGCCTCGTCAAATCCGCTGGGCCGCGTGCCATAGAAATCCGCCACCAGTGCCAGATACCCGGCGTCCGCCAGCGCCCGGGCCTTTGCTTCGACCGGGGCGGTGGCGTTCATGATCGTCGGGAACACCAGCACGGCTGCACGCGGCGCGCTGGCTGGGCGAGCGAGCAGGCCGGTCAGCGATGTTCCGCCGTCTGTATAAGCGATCGGTTCAAGCGACATCTTCCGGCCCCGCGCCACTATTCCGTGGGCAGGAAGTCTGGCACGGACAGATAGCGTTCGCCGGTGTCATAGTTGAAGCCGATCACCCGCGTTCCAGCGGGGGCGTCCTTCAGCTTTTGAGCGATGGCAGCCAGTGTCGCGCCGCTGGAAATGCCGACCAGCAGGCCTTCCTCGCTGGCGCAGCGGCGGGCCATTTCCTTCGCATCCGCGGGATCGACCTGGATCGCCCCGTCGATCACCTGCGTGTGCAGGTTCGTGGGGATGAAGCCCGCGCCGATACCCTGAATGGGGTGGGGGCCGGGCTGGCCGCCGGAAATTACCGGGGAAAGCGTCGGCTCCACCGCATAGGCTTGCAGTTCGGGCCATGCCTTCTTGAGAACTTCGGCGCAGGCCGTCAGGTGGCCGCCGGTGCCGACTCCGGTGATCAGCAGGCTGGGCGGGGAATCAGCGAAATCGTTGAGGATTTCCTGCGCGGTCGTGCGCGCATGCACGGCGATATTGGCCGGATTCTCGAACTGCTGGGGCATCCACGATCCCGGCGTTTCGTCGACGAGTTGCTGCGCCCGCTCCAGCGCGCCCTTCATGCCCTTTTCCTTGGGCGTCAGGTCAAAGGTCGCGCCATAGGCCAGCATCAGGCGGCGACGCTCGATGCTCATCGATTCTGGCATGACCAGCACCAGCTTGTAGCCCTTCACGGCTGCAACCATGGCCAGGCCGATGCCGGTGTTGCCGCTGGTCGGCTCGATAATAGTGCCGCCGGGCTTCAGCTTGCCGGAACTTTCCGCATCTTCCACCATCGCCAGCGCGATGCGGTCCTTGATCGATCCGCCCGGATTGGAACGCTCGCTCTTCACCCACACTTCATGGTCGGGGAACAGGCGCGCAAGGCGAATGTGCGGGGTGTTTCCAATGGTGGCGAGGACGTTGTCCGCTTTCATGACGCGCTCTCCTTGGCGTTGTCTTTGTGCAGGAAAATCGGGTCGAACGTCCTTGCTTTACGCAGCTCAGGAAAGATCCAGGCCCAGATCGCGGTAACGAATATCGCACCAATACCGCCGAAGGCAACCGCCCCTGTGACGCCGATCACCCCCGCGACCAGTCCGGCGCGCAACTCGCCCAATTCGTTGGATGCGGAAATGGCCAGGCCAGAGATCGCCGAAACGCGGCCCCGCTTGTCATCCGGCGTATTCAGCTGGATCAGCGAATTGCGCACGAACACCGAAACCATGTCCGCCGCGCCCAGAAGGGCCAGCATCGCCAGCGAAAGTACGAAATTGCGCGACACGGCAAAGATCGCGGTGGCGGCGCCGAAGATCACCACGGACCACAGCATCTTTACGCCCACGTTGTTTTCAAACGGTCTGAACGACAGCCACAGGGCCACCAGCGCGGCCCCCACGGCCGGCACACCGCGCATGATCCCCAGCCCCTCCGGCCCAACTTGCAGGATATCGCGCGCGAAAACCGGCAGCATCGCGGTCGCTCCGCCCAGCAGCACGGCAAAAAGGTCGAGCGAGATGCAGCCCAGAAGGAAGCGCTCGTGCCACACGAAGTGGAACCCTTCCGCAATCTGCTTCAGCGGATTGCGTGCAGGCCCTGCCTGAATCGCGCGCACAGGACGCACCATCGATATCAGTAGCCCCGAAGCCACCAGCATGATTGCAGACAGGAAATAGGGCAGCGATTCGGTGTGGGCGAACAGAAAACCGCCCGCCGCCGGGCCGATAACGGTGCCAGCCTGCCACGCGATCGAACTGAGCGCGATGGCCTTGGGCAGCAGCCGCGGGGGCACGATGTTGGGGGCGATTGCACTGAGGGCAGGGCCGTTGAAAACCCGCGCCGCGCCGTGCGCTGCCGCCAGCGCGAAGATAATGGGCAGGTTCAGCGCGCCGGCATGCGTCAGCAGGGCCAGCATCACCGCGATGGCGGTATCGATCAGGTTGGCGAACAGTACCACGCGCCGCCGGTCGAACCGGTCTGCAGCCCATCCGGCCACTGGCGTGAGGAGGAATAGAGGCAGGAACTGCGCCAGACCCAGCAGGCCGAGCATGAACGCCGCTGCCGGCTTGTCCATGCCATAATCGCCCCGCGCGATGTCGTAAGTCTGATAGCCGATCAGCACCACCATCGACAGCGTGGCGAAAGTGGCAAGGAAGCGCGCCAGCCAGAAACGCCGGTAATCGGCGATCTGTAACGGAGAGCCCGGTTCGGCAGGAGGGGCGATCGCGGTATCGGTCACTTGCGCGCCATGGCAGGCGCGGCGGGCGGTGCCAAGCGGGCAGGAACTTGCGCCGCCGTTACTACAGCTTCGTCAGTTCTTCCGGCGCAGGCGTGGGTTGGGCTGCAGTTCCTCGATCATGGAGAGGAAGTCGTCAGCCCGGATGATCCGTTCGAACTGGAATCCGGCACGATCTTCGGTCGTCCAGATGCAATAGGCTTCGATCCGGCCGATCACCGGCAGGCGCACGATGGCGCGGTCGCCGCGCGTCAGCGCCGAGCTCGCGTCCTCAGCCATGGCATCGACCATGAAGCCATGGGCGGAAAGGTTGCAGATATGTAGTCTGACGTCACCGCGGATGCGATGTTCGGCGATCACCGGGTAATCCACCGGGTGCCGCGCCGAACGGCGCAAATCGGTTACAGACAGTTGAGCCCCGCCTGCCATCGAACCTTTCTCCCTTTTCTCGCGAACTCCGATGTTTCCGGGTTTCGCAGGAAAAACTGGAGAAAGGGTAAAGCCTTAGGTCAGGACGCCCCGCAATATCGCGTGACGTTTGCGGCCGAGGCTGAGCTTGCGCTCATCTCCGGCGTTCAGCGTGATGAGGAATGCGGGATCGCTGACCGGCTCGTCATCCACGCGCACCGCGCCTTCCGCGATCTTGCGCTTCGCCTCGCCGTTCGATGCGGTGAAACCGACCGCTGTGCAGGCCGCGCCCAGCCTGACGCCTTCTGGCGGCACATCCAGAACCGGCAGATCGCCGCCCAGACCGCCACCCGCGAACGTCTGCGCGGCTGTGGCTTCGGCGGACTGCGCGGCCGCTTCACCCCGCACCAGTCGGGTCACTTCGTTGGCCAGGATGATCTTTGCCTGATTGATCTCCGCGCCTTCCAGCGCTTCAAGCCGGGCGATCTCGTCCAGCGGCAGGTCGGTGAACAGTCGCAGGAAACGGCCCACGTCGCGATCGTCCACGTTGCGCCAGTATTGCCAGAAATCATAGGCGGGCAGCTGATCTTCGTTCAGCCACACCGCCCCGGCGGCGGTCTTGCCCATCTTGGCACCGTCCGCCGTGGTCAGCAGCGGGGTGGTCAGTCCGAAGACCTCCACACCGTCCATCCGGCGCGTCAGTTCAACGCCGTTGATGATGTTGCCCCACTGGTCCGATCCGCCCATCTGCAAGCGGCAGCCGGCCTCGTTGGCCAGATGGCGGAAATCGTATCCCTGCAGGATCATGTAGTTGAATTCGAGGAACGTCATCGGCTGCTCACGCTCCAGCCGCAGCCGGACCGAATCGAAGCTCAACATCCGGTTTACGGTGAAGTGCGTGCCCACTTCCTGTAACAGTTGGATGTAGCCCAGCCCGCCCAGCCAGTCGTGGTTGTTGACCATGACCGCATCCGTCGGCCCATCGCCAAAGTCCAGCAATCTGGAGAACACGGTGCGGATGGAGGCGATATTCTCCTCGATCGTCGCGTCGCTCAACATCTTGCGGCTCTCGTCGCGGCCGGTGGGGTCGCCGATCCGGGTCGTTCCGCCCCCCATCAGGACGATCGGCTTGTGCCCGGCCTGTTGCAGGCGGCGCAGCATCATGATCTGCACCAGCGATCCGATATGGAGCGACGGGGCCGTGGCGTCGAAGCCGATATATCCGGGCACAACTCCCCGCTCCGCAAGGGCGTCCAGGCCCGCTGCATCGGTAAGCTGGTGGATGTAGCCGCGTTCATCGAGTAAGCGCAGCAGGCTGGATTTGTACTCGGTCATCGTTTTTCTTCGCCTTGGGGACGCGGGCGCCTAGCACGCAAGGGACTTCATGCAAACGTATCAGCTGGCTGCGCACCCGGATCATCCGGCGGGAATGGTGGAGCGCGTGGAAGCGCGCGTTATCGGGCGCGATGCAACCTGGCTTCGGGTCCGCTGGCGGATCGAGGGGGCGGGGCAGTTGGTCGTGCCGTCTTTTGCCGGGCGGGGCCGCGCGGATGAATTGTGGCGCACGACCTGCTTCGAATTGTTCCTGCAACCCGCTGGCGGTGCGGCCTATTGCGAGTTCAACCTCTCGCCCTCCGCCCGCTGGAATGCCTATGATTTCGATAGCTATCGCGCTGGCATGCGCGAACGCCCTTTCCCGCGTGAGCCGGAATGCACGCTGCGGCAGGGCAGCACCTTCGCGATTTTTGACGCCGCCATTCCCGTTGCGGGCCTCCCCGATGCCGATTGCGCGATGGGCCTGTGCGCGGTGGTTGAGGAACAGGGCGGCACGATCAGCTATTGGGCTCTGACTCATGAGGATGGACGGCCGGATTTTCATTCGGCCGCTTGCTTCACCGCCAGCCTTCCGGCACCCCACGCCGCATGAAATTCGGGATCGACCGCCTGCTTGAAGAACAGGCGCTGAAACAATCGCTGGCGGGCAGGCGTGTCGCGCTGGTTGCGCATCCGGCATCGGTGACGCTGGATTTGACGCATTCGCTGGACGCCTTGATCGCCGCCGGGGTCAACGTCTCCGCCGCCTTCGGCCCGCAGCATGGGATCAAGGGCGACAAGCAGGATAACATGGTCGAAACCGCGGACGAGACCGATCCGCGATACGGCATTCCGCTTTTCAGCCTTTATGGGGAAGTGCGCCGCCCGTCCGATGCGATGATGGACGCGGCGGATGTGTTCCTGTTCGACCTGCAGGATCTGGGCTGCCGCATCTACACTTTCTGCACCACGCTGCTCTATCTGCTGGAAGAGGCGGCGCGCCACGGAAAAGCCGTGTGGGTGCTCGATCGTCCCAATCCTGCCGGGCGTCCCGTGGAAGGAACTCTGCTGTTGCCGGGGCAGGAAAGCTTCGTTGGCGCTGGCCCCATGCCGATGCGCCATGGGCTGACCATGGGCGAAATGGGCGCGTGGTTCGTGCGGCATTTCGGCCTCGATGTGGAATACCGCGTGGTCGAAATGCACGATTGGCTGCCTGAAGCCGGGCCGGGCTTCGGCTGGCCCGAAAGCCGCATCTGGATCAATCCCAGCCCCAATGCGGCCAGCCTCAACATGGCGCGCGCTTATGCCGGCACCGTCATGCTCGAAGGTGCGATGCTGAGCGAGGGCAGGGGCACCACCCGCCCGCTGGAGGTATTGTTCGGCGCGCCGGACGTGGACGCTGGCGCAGTGCTGGCGGAAATGAGCCGCGTGGCACCGCAATGGCTGGCGGGGTGCGCGGTGCGCGAATGCTGGTTTACGCCCACGTTCCACAAACACGCGGGTGAACTGTGCAATGCGCTGATGATCCACGCGGAAGGCGCGTTCTACGATCACTCCGCGTTCCGTCCGTGGCGCTTGCAGGCATTGGCGTTCAAGGCCGTGCGGCGGCTTTATCCCGACTATCCCCTGTGGCGCGATTTTCCCTACGAGTATGAGTTTGACCGACTGGCGATCGACGTGATCAACGGTGGTCCGGCCCTGCGGGAATGGGTGGATGATCCGGGGGCGGAGGCTGGCGATCTGGAGCGTATCGCGGCCACCGACGAAGCGCGGTGGCGCAACGAGGTTGCGGACCTGCTGATGTACTAACGCGCGCTTTTATTGACTCTGTCCGTCCGCTAGAGAGTTCGGCAAGAACCAACGGGAGACATGGATGTTAACGCTGTACAGCTTTGGGCCCGGCGCCAATTCGCTCAAGCCGATGCTCACCCTGTTTGAAAAGTTCACGCTGAATCGCGAGTTCAAGGTTCATCAGCTCAACCCGGCGAAATTCGAACATCATTCCGACTGGTTCAAGGGGATCAATCCGCGCGGGCAGGTCCCTGCGCTGGAAGATGGCGGCAGGATCGTCACCGAAAGCACGGTGATCTGCGAATATCTGGAAGACGCATGGCCCACCGAAGTGAAGCTGCGTCCCGAAGATCCCTATGACCGCGCGCAGATGCGCGTGTGGACCAAGTGGGTGGACGAATACTTTTGCTGGTGCGTCTCCACCATCGGTTGGCATCGTTATGTCGGCAAGATGGTGCAGGGCCTGAGTGACGAGGAATTCGAAGAGAAGGTGAAGGCCATTCCGGTGCCGGAACAGCAGGTCAAATGGCGCCGTGCACGCGCGGGCTTCCCGCAGGACATGCTGGACGAAGAAATGCGCAAGATCGGCGTTTCCGTGCAGAAGCTGGACGAACACCTGCGCGACAACGAATGGCTTGCTGGCGGAATGTACACGCTCGCCGATATCTGCAATTTCGCCATCGCCAACGGCATGCAGTATGGCTTCGCCGAACTGGTGAACAAGGATGACACGCCCGGCCTGATGCGCTGGATCGAACAGATCAACGCACGCCCCGCAGTGCAGCAGATGTTTGCCGAAGTGCCGCGCGAAATCGTGCACGAAACGAAGGAAGTGAAGGTTTAGGGCCCCTGAACCTAGGGCGCGGCTTCCTTTTCAGCTTGTCTCGGTGGGTTCACTACCGAGACAAGCACGAAGGAAATGTACATCAGCAGATACCATGCCCCCAGCTTGGCAGGGGAAACCATGGTCCAGCCTCCAGCCTGATCCGGATATGTCCACGCCCGGGCAAAGGTGCCGATGTTCTCCGCGAACCAGATGAACAGGGCCACCAGCAGCCAGCCCACCATCAGCGGCATCCAACGCGGTTGCCGCCAGACGGTGAAATAGATCCTGGTGCGCCAGAACAGCAGCGCCATCATTGCGAACAGCGCATAGCGGATGTCTAGCAACCAGTGATGGGCGAAGAAGTTGATGTAGATCGCCGTGGCCAGACCCCAGGTCCACCATCGGCGCGGATAATGGGTGTAGCGAAAATCGAAGATGCGCCAGACGCGTGCGATATAGCTGCCGACCGCCGCATACATGAAGCCGGAAAACAGCGGCACCTCACCGATCCTCAGCACGCTGGGTTCGGGATAGAGCCATGATCCGGCGCTCGTCTTGAACAGTTCCATCACCGTGCCGACGACGTGGAAGGCCAGAATTACCTTCGCTTCTTCCCACGTTTCCAGCCTCAGGCCCAGCATACCGATCTGGATCAGGAATGCGGACAGGGTGAGAAAGTCGTAGCGGGCAAGGGGCGCATCCGCCGGATAAAACAGATGGGTGCCGAGCAATAGGGTGAGCATCAGCGCCCCGAAAAGGCAGGCCCAGCCCTGTTTGAATCCGAACAGCAGGAACTCGTAGAGCCAACTCGGCCATCCCGCTCGTGGCGCAAAGTGTTCAAGGCGTGCGCGGACAGCAGCGAACCGGGTATGCTGCGGTTTTCGATCGATCACGCCACCATCCCCACGCCTCCGGCAAATGGTGCAGTAGAGATCGCCGCGCGTCCAGCTAGCGTTCTGTGAACATAGCAATATTGCGTCGCAGCAAATTGGTTTGCGTTTCATGTTGCGGTGCGTCATTCTTGCCGCGCATGGGGGATTCATCAGTATCATCGCCATCGATGGACAGCCTGCTGGCGCGCCTTGGCGAACAGGCCGGCGACATTGCGGTGCAGTGCATCGACACCGGGGGCATCGTCGGCCGCCTGAACAGGCAGATTTCGGCAGAGGCTGACCGGCTTGGCGATCTGGCCGAAGCGATGGAATCGCTCAATCAGGGGCAGGCGGAAAGCCGTGACGCCACCGCCGAACTGTTGCAGACGGCAGAGGTTGCGTGGGGCGTTCTGGAACGCGGCAATCAGGTCGCCGTGCAGTCATTGGGTGAGGTGTCGCGCCTTATCGCCGATATCACCGGGCTGGATGGCCAGCTCCAGATTTTCCTCGATACGCTTGGCACGATCGGCGGCATTACCCGCACGCTGACGGACATCGCCGAACAGACGGAATTGCTCAGCTTCAACGCCAGGATAGAGGCCGCGCGGGGAGGGGAGGCGACTGCTCCTTTCGAAGTGCTGGCTACCGAGATACGCCGCCTTGCCCTGACCACGCGCCAGTCGGCGGCGGAAGTGGGCGGCAACGCCGCACGTATCGAGGAAACGGCGGGATCGCTGATAGGTGCGCTCAAGAACCACATCGCCGATGGGCGACAGACCACGCGCCATATCGACACGCTGGGCGCGACCCTTACGGAGATGGCGGCGCTCGTGCATCAGTTCCACGATCGTTCGCAGGCGATTGCCGGATGCAACGAACGGGCGGAAGCTGACGTTGCGAAAGTCGACGCTGGTTTGATCGAATTCCGCCAGGTCGCCGCACAGAGCGCCCGCCGGGCCCAACAGGCGCGGGAACAACTGGACGCGCTGGAATGCCACGCCAACGACATGCTGGATCAGGTGGCGCATGGCGGGCTGGAAACGCGCAATACCCCATTCATCGATCTGGCCCTGAAGGGCGCGCGTGAAGTAACCGATCTGATAGAGCGCAATCTAGGCGGACCGGAACTGCCTCTGTCCGCCCTGTTCGATACCGATTATCTGCCCCGTCCGGGTACCGATCCTGTGCAGTACGACAATGGCTTCGCCGATTTTGCGGATCGCCACATTCGTCCGATCCTCGATCGCTACACCAATGGGAACAAGGCGGTGGTCGGCTGCTGTCTGGTGGATATGAACGGCTATCTGCCGACGCATATTACCGAACGCAGTCAGGGCCAGATCCCGGATCAGCGGCGCCGCAATCTGGAATTCAGCCGCAACCGCCAGATATTCATGGACGCGCAGACCCGCCGCGCGCTGGATGGCGAGGGGGAATTCTTCCTTTTCGCCTATCGGCAGGATCTGGGCGAAGGCCGCTTCCGCGCCTTGCGCAGCGTGTTCGTGCCGCTGGTCTTCGCGGGGCGCAAATGGGGTGTTTACGAACTCGGCTACCTTATCTGATCTGCCTCAGGCGTCGATCAGGTCGCGGTCTACTTCACCGGCGCGGTTCTGGATGAAGTTGAAGCGGTGTTCAGGGTTGCGGCCCATCAACTGATCAACCAGTTCCTTCACCGCATGGCGCTGCTCATGCTCGGGCGGTAGGGTGATGCGCGTCATGGTGCGGGTTTCCGGGCTCATCGTGGTTTCCCGCAATTGCTGCGGGTTCATCTCGCCCAGACCTTTGAAGCGGCTTACGTCGATCTTCTTGCCCTTGAACACCGTCGCCTCCAGCTCCGCCCGATGCGCGTCATCGCGGGCATAGGCGCTCTCCTTGCCAGCGGTCAGGCGATAGAGCGGGGGCTGGGCTAGAAACAGGTGCCCGCGCCGGACCAGCTCCGGCATTTCCTGAAAGAAGAACGTCATCAGCAGGGTGGCGATATGGGCGCCGTCCACGTCGGCGTCGGTCATGATGACGATCCGGTCATAACGCAACTGATCGGGGTCGCAGTCCTTGCGCGTGCCACATCCCATCGCCAGCGTCAGGTCCGCGATTTCGCTGTTGGCGCGGATCTTGTCCGCCGTTGCGGATGCGACGTTCAGGATCTTGCCCCGGATCGGCAGAATGGCCTGCGTCTTGCGGTCGCGCGCCTGCTTGGCGCTGCCGCCCGCCGAATCGCCTTCGACGATGAACAGTTCCGTCTCGCCGTCACCTTCGCCCGAACAGTCGGTCAGCTTGCCGGGCAGGCGCAGCTTGCGCGCGTTGGTGGCGGTCTTGCGCTTGATCTCGCGCTCCGCCTTGCGGCGCAGGCGCTCGTCCATCCGCTCCATCACCGCGCCCAGCAGAGCGCGCCCACGCTCCATATTGTTGGCAAGGAAATGGTCGAAGTGATCGCGCACCGCGTTCTCTACCAGACGCGCGGCTTCCGGGCTGGTCAGGCGGTCCTTGGTCTGGCTCTGGAACTGGGGATCGCGGATGAACACCGACAGCATGATTTCGCTGCCTGTCACGATGTCATCGGCAGAGATGTCTTTGGCCTTCTTCTGCCCGGTCAACTCGCCAAAAGCTCGGATGCCCTTGGCCAGCGCCGCGCGCAGGCCCTGCTCATGTGTGCCGCCATCGGGCGTCGGCACGGTGTTGCAGTAATAGCTGTAGGCGCCGTCAGACCACAGCGGCCATGCCACCGCCCATTCAACGCGCCCCTGCAAAACGCCGTTCTCGTCCGCCGGGAAATCCTGCTGCCCGGTGAAGAACTGGCTGGTCACACATTCGCGGCTGCCGATCTGCTCGGCCAGATGATCTGCCAGACCGCCGGGAAATTGGAACACCGCCTCCGCCGGAACTTCTTCCGAAGCCAGCGACGGATCGCATTTCCAGCGGATTTCCACCCCGGCGAAAAGGTAGGCCTTCGATCGGGTCAGCTTGAACAGCCGCATCGGCTTGAACTGGCGGTCCCCGAAAATCTCCGGGTCCGGCACGAAGGCCACTGTCGTGCCGCGCCGGTTGGGGGTGCTGCCCACCCGCTGCAACGGCCCGGTGGGATGCCCGCGCGAGAATTCCTGCGCGAACACTTCCTTGTTACGGGCGACTTCCACCCGCACCTGCTGAGACAGGGCGTTGACTACGCTGACGCCCACACCGTGCAGGCCGCCGCTGGTGGCATAGGCCTTGCCGGAAAACTTGCCGCCGGAATGGAGCGTGGTCAGAATGACTTCGAGAGAGGATTTGCCGGGGAACTTCGGATGCTCGTCCACCGGGATGCCGCGCCCGTTGTCCGAGATCGTCAGCCGTCCGGCCGTTCCCGGCGGGCCGGGTTCCAGCGTGACCTCGATACGGTTGGCGTAACCAGCCACCGCCTCGTCCATCGCGTTGTCCAGCACTTCGGCCGCGAGATGGTGCAGCGCCCGTTCGTCGGTGCCGCCAATGTACATACCGGGACGCCGACGGACAGGCTCCAACCCCTCCAGAACCTCAATCGCGGACGCATCGTAATCACCGCTGCCATCGGGCAGTTTTTCGAAGAGGTCGTCTGACATAGGGCCTAGCTATAGGGCGCGGATTCGCGGGGGTTCAAGCAGAGTGTTCACATTTCCCCCCGCGCCGTCCCGGCCGGTCACTGGAACCGGGCCGGTGCCTCTTCCGCCACAGTTACGGAACTGGTGCCTACACGGCGCACTTCCATAGCCCGTTCGCCCACTCCGTCACTGCGGAACCGGAACGGTCCGTCCAGCCCCAGGAAGCCGTCGGTTCCCAGCATTCGCGCCGTGGGGAAGGCTCGTCCCGGCTGCCATTCACGTGCAACACGCAGGGTCAGCAGCACGGCGTCGTAACCCAGCGTGGCGATGCGGAACGGCTGTTCGCCAAAGCGGCTTTCGTAACTGGTCACGAATTGCCGGAACCGCGCATCCGACACGGCCGAGAACACCGCCCCGCGCAGGGGTGCGGATGCGGCCACGCTCGATTCGCCGCTCCACAGTTCCGTACCCAGCAGCACGACCTGCGCGCCGCCCGCTTTCAACGCGGTCGCAGCCTGAGCGGAAAGGCGCGCGCCCTCCGCAATCAATACCGCGTCATATCCGCCGCGCGCCTTCAGCCGTTCGGCCGCGCTGACGATGGATGTGTTGCCCCGGTCATAGCGTTCCACCACCACGACCGAGCCCCCGATTCCACGAACGGCCTGGGACAGCGCCCCTTCGGTGCGGCTGCCATAGTCGCCGTTTGGAACCAGCGCCGCAAACCGCTTGACGCCTTGCGCGCCAAGATAGCTGACGGTGCGGGCAACCGATTGTTCCGGCACATGGCCCATCACGAACACATCGCGCGCTGCGACGCTGGTGTCGTTGGAAAAGGTGATCAGCGGCACGTCCGCCGGGCGCGCCGCGGCCAGCACAGGCGCGACATCTTCGCGCACCAGCGGGCCGATGATCAGCTTGTTGCCGTCTGCAATCGCCCGCGCGGCGGCGCTGCGCGCGCCAGTGGCGGTATCATAAGTGGTGATCCGCAGATTTTCGGCATTGGTATCCAGCAGCGCCATCGTCGTGGCGTTGGCCAGCGATCGGCCGACCGCCGCGTTGTCGCCCGAAAGCGGCACCAGCAGGGCCACCCGATGCCGGTCGGTATCCGTCGGCAGGGCTTCGCTCGGCCCTGTCTCGGTCGAAGGACCGGGGGCGGGGCCGGGTCGGCCTGCATCTGGCACAACCTTACACGCCGCCAGGAAAATTGTGAGCATGGCCACGGCAAGGCCGCGCCTGGTTATCGCCAACATGCTTGCGGCTTCCTCATATTGTGGGCCAAAAGCGCCGCGTGAGCGACGAACGGCCTGAACCTTTGCCCTCTGGGCTGTATATAGTTGCAACCCCGATTGGCAATCTCGGCGACATGACCCGGCGTGCGATAGACACGCTTGAACGCTGTGACGCGGTGGCGTGCGAGGATACTCGCGTGACGGGCAAGCTGCTCAAGCACCTCGGCATATCCAAACCCTTGTGGCGCTATGATGACCATAGCGGGGAAAATGACCGGGCGCGCCTGATCGATGCCATGCGCACCCGCGCGGTCGCGCTGGCAAGCGATGCGGGCACCCCGCTGGTGTCCGATCCCGGTTTCCGTCTCGTAAGAGAGGTGAAGGCGGCGGGGATCACGGTAACCAGCATACCCGGCCCCAGCGCGCCTGTGGTGGCGCTGACGCTTTCCGGCCTACCCAGCGACCGATTCCTTTTTGCCGGGTTTCTGCCCGCGAAGGACAAGGCACGGCGCGAAGTGCTGGAGGAACTGGCGGGCCTGCGCGCCACTCTGGTGTTCTTTGAAACCGCGCCGCGACTGGCGAAATCCCTCGAAGCGATCGACGAAGTATTGCCCGGCAGGGAACTGTCCGTCGCGCGCGAATTGACCAAGCTGCACGAGGAATGCCGCACCGGCAGCGCGTCGGAACTGATCGCGCATTATCAGGCGCATCCGCCACGCGGAGAAATCGTCCTGCTGATCGGGCCGCCGGATGAACGGACGTCCAGTCCGCTCGATGCCGATGCCCTGCTGCGTCAGGCGCTCGCAACCGAAAAGCCGTCGCAGGCGGCGGCACAGGTGGCGAAGGTTACGGGTCTGGACCGCAAGACGCTTTATGCCCGCGCGCTCGAACTGCGCGGCGAATGAACCGCCGGATTGCTGAACAGCGCGGCCGCAAGGGGGAAGGGCTGGCCGCCCTCTGGCTCAGGGTGCGGGGCTGGCGCATCGTCGGGCGGCGCGTGAAGACCCCGCGCGGGGAAATTGATCTGATCGCACGCCGCTGGCGGCAGGTCGCTTTCGTAGAGGTGAAGTGGCGCGCCACCGCCACCGGTCTCGATACCGCGATCGACGCTCATCGTCTGCGCCGCGTGGCTGCCGCCGCCGAAGCGGTCGCGCATCGCTATGCCGGGCCGGGCGACTCCACGCGAATTGACGTGCTGCTGCTTGCGCCGGGGCGCTGGCCGCGCCACATCGTCAACGCCTGGCAACCCTGAAGGGAGAGGGAATGACGTTGCGTGTCGCGGTCCAGATGGATCCGCTTGAAAGCATCAATATCGCAGGCGATTCCAGTTTCGCCCTCATGCTTGCGGCGCAGGTGCGCGGGTATGAAGTGTTTCACTACGACGTAGGCAGCCTTACGCTGGACGAGGATGATCGGCTTCACGCCGTCGCCCGCCCGGTGCGTGTGCGCCGTGTCGTGGGCGATCATTTCGAAGCTGACGAGCCGCGCCGGATCGATCTGGGGCGCGATGTGGACGTGGTGCTGATGCGTCAGGATCCGCCGTTCGACATGGGTTACATCACCGCCACCCATCTGCTGGAACGGATCGAGGGCGAAACGCTGGTGGTCAACAATCCCGTCAGCGTGCGGAACGCGCCGGAAAAGGTCTTCGTTCTCGATTACCGCCGCTTCATGCCGCCCACGCTGATCACGCGCAGCGCGGGCGAAGTGCGTGATTTCATGGCGCGGCATGGCTCCGTGGTGGTGAAACCGATCCACGGTAACGGCGGCAAGGCGATTTTCCGCATTCCCGAAAGTGGCGAGAACCTGTCCGCACTGGTGGAAGTCTTCAACCAGACCTGGCCGGAACCGCACATGGTGCAGCCTTTCCTTCCCGAAGTGTCGGAAGGCGACAAGCGCATCGTGCTGGTGGATGGCGAGGTGACTGGCGCCATCAACCGCAAGCCGGGGGAGGGCGAATTCAGGTCCAATCTCGCGCAGGGCGGCTATGCCGAAGCCGCCACTCTGACCCCGCGAGAGGAAGAAATCTGCGCCGCCCTCGGGCCAGAGCTTCGCCGGCTGGGCTTGATCTTCGTGGGCATAGACGTGATCGGCGGCCACTGGCTGACGGAAATCAACGTCACCAGCCCCACCGGCATCGTCGCCATCGACAAGTTCAATGGCACCGACACCGCCGGGCGCATTCTGGATGCGATTGAACGAAGGCTGGATCGGTAGCCGCGGCACCGGGACCGCTGCCGAGCGTTACCATCACAATGTACGAACTGATCGTCGATGCCATCGCCTGGGGAGGATACTTCGGAATCTTCCTCCTCATGGCGATAGAGAATATCTTTCCGCCAATCCCGTCGGAAGTCATCATGGGCATCGGCGGAGTTCTCGTCGCCCGGGGCGAGATGGATTTCTGGTGGCTGATCGCCATCGGCACCGCCGGGGCCACGGCCGGCAATTATTTCTGGTACTGGATCGGCGACAAGTGGGGGTACCAACGGCTCGAGCCGCTGGTGGAAAAGCACGGCCGCTGGATCACGCTGGATTTTGAGGACATCGAACGCGCGGCCCGGTTCTTCCGCAAGCACGGGCAATGGGTGGTGTTCCTGCTACGCTTCTCCCCGTTTCTTCGCACCATTGTGTCGCTACCTGCCGGTTTAGCGCACATGTCTCTGTGGAAATTCCTCGCCTATACTTTTGCCGGTGCGGCCATCTGGAACGTGCTCCTCGTCGAAGGCGGTCGGCGGCTCGCACCCCTGATCGCGCAATACGAAGAATACGCTAGCTGGGCGATCATCGCTCTCTGCGTCATCCTGCTGGCCAGCTACATCTACCGCGTGGTGACATGGAAACCCCGCCACGAACGCGAGGATTAACGCCGTTCGCGCGGATGAGCGGCGCGATAGGTATCGAGCAGCGTCGCCGCGTCTACCTTCGTATAGATCTGTGTCGAACCCAGGCTTGCGTGGCCCAGCAGTTCCTGAAGGCTCCTCAGATCCGCACCCGCGCCCAGCAAGTGCGTGGCGAAGCTGTGCCGCAGGGCATGGGGAGTAGCCGTTGCGGGCAGGCCGAGTGCGGACCGGGCGCGGGCCATCGCCTTCTGCACCATGCCTTGCCCCAACGGCCCACCTTTCGCGCCGCGAAACAGTGGTTCTCCCTTGGCAATCGGCCAGGGGCACCGCGCAGCATAGTCTGCCACCGCGGCCCGCACGATTGGCAGGATCGGCACCACGCGCTGCTTCGCGCCCTTGCCGGTCACGACCAGCGTTTCGCCCAGCGGCAGATCGCCGCCGGTAAGCGAAAGCGCCTCCGCGATACGCAGCCCCGCGCCGTACATCAGCAGCAGCACCGCGCGGTCGCGCGAGCCGATCCAGTCGTCCGCCGCCAGAGCTTCGACCATGTCCGCGACATTGGCCGCATCATCCGGCGTTACCGGGCGCGGCAGGCCCTTCTTGATGCGTGGTCCGCGCAGTCGCGGCGGCGCACCATCCGCGAATCCTGCCTGTTCCCGAGCGAAGGCCAGAAACGCCTTCAGCGCCGACAGCTCGCGCGCGGCGGAAACATTCCCGATACCGTCCGCTCGCCGCGCCGCCAGCTGGGCTCGCAGATCGGCGGTTCCGAGCCGGGCGAGGGCGGCCCAGCTTTCGCCCTCAATACGGTTCAGCCAGCGCGTGGCCGTGGCGACATACGCACGCACCGTATGCGGCGATCGGCGACGGCACGCGGAAAGGTGCTGGCCCCATCGTTCGAGCAATTCGGCGCGGCTCATGCCGCCGCCAGCGCATCGGGCACGATCTGGGCCAGCACGGCATCCAGAACCGGCATTCCCTGACCAGTCACACCAACGCGTCCATCCGCCTGCCAGACCAGCCCCAGCGTTTCGAGAAACGCCACCTTGGCGCTATCCATCAGTTCCGCCGCTGAGAGGGAGAAGCGCTCCGCCAGAGCCGCCGGGTCCAAACCTTCGCGCAGCCGCAGCCCCATCAGCAGCGCCTCCGCCGCCTGCTCGCGCGGGGCCAACGGGCGTTCCTCCGCCATGCCGTTCCCATTGCGGGTCACCGCGCTCAGGAAATTTTCTGGCTTCTTGTGCCGCTGCGTCGCCATGCCGCCCCGCCGTCCATGTGCGCCGGGGCCGATGCCCAGATAATCCTGATATCGCCAGTAAGTCAGGTTGTGACGGCTTTCCTCAGCCTGACGCGCGTGGTTGCTGATTTCGTAAGCGGGTAGGCCGGCTGCCTGTGTTCTTTCCGCCGTCAGCGCGAACAGCTCCGCCGCCGGATCATCTTCGAGCGGCATGAAATCCCCACGCCTTACATCGGTGGCGAAGCGCGTGCCCGGCTCTATCGTCAGCTGATAAAGCGAAAGATGGCCGGTGCCGAAACCCAGTGCCCGCGTCAGTTCCGCATCCCATTCTTTCGCCGTCTGGCCCGGACGGGCATAGATCAGATCGAAGCTGACCCGTCCGAAATGCTTCTGTGCGGTGTCCAGTGCGGCCAGCGCCTCATCAACGTCGTGAAGCCGCCCCAGAAAATGCAGGGCTTCATTATCCAGTGCCTGCACACCCAGCGAGACGCGGTTTACCCCGGCGATCGCCAGCGCCGCGAAATTCTCTGCCTCCACGGACGAGGGATTGGCCTCCAGCGTAATTTCCACACCTGGATCGAACCCCCACAGTGTTTCCGCTTCGCCCAGCAGCGTTTCGACCAGCGCAGGCGGCATCAGCGAAGGCGTGCCGCCGCCGAAAAATATCGAGGCCAGCGGCTCCCGCGCGCCTGTCTTTGCCTCGTGCCGCATGTCGGCGATCAACGCCGTGCGCCATTCGTCCACGTCGATTCCAGCCCGAACGTGCGAGTTGAAGTCGCAATAGGGGCATTTCCGCAGGCAGAAGGGCCAATGGATGTAGAGAGCGTGCGCCACGATTTCAGAAACAAAGATTTAACGACTCCTTGTCAAGAATCGACTCGTGAGCAAGAAACCTTTCATGATCGGGTTGCTTGGGGTGCTGCTGGCCACCGGGGTGGCGGGCGGCGCATTGGCGGAAAACGCGCCACGTATTGCTAACGCTACGTTTGACGGACTGGCAGAACGTCTGCTGGCCGAACACAATCGTGAGCGTGATCGCGCGGGCGTTCCTCGCCTTGCATGGAGCGATCGCCTTGCCGGGGAAGCCCAATCTTGGGCGGAAAATCTGGCGAATACCGGCACCTTCCAACACGCGAGCGAAAGCGAAAATCGCGGCGCTGGCGAGAATTTGTGGATGGGCACTGCCGGATATTTCGCCCCCGAATCGATGGTCGACGCCTTCGTGAAGGAACGGCAGTACTATCAGCACGGCACCTTCCCCAATGTGTCACGCACCGGCCGCTGGCAGGACGTGGGCCATTATACGCAGGTCGTATGGCGCGGTACGCGCGAAGTCGGCTGTGCCGTCGCGCAGGGTGTGGACAAGGAATACCTTGTCTGCCGCTACTGGCCCGCCGGCAACTGGCGCGGCGAAACGCCCTACTGATTTTCAGCTGAACTGATCGGCCACCAGTTTCGCAAACGCGTTGGCCCGGTGGCTGATGCGGTGTTTTTCTTCCGGTTCGATCTCGGCAAAAGTCCGGTCGTAACCCTGCGGTACGAACAGCGGATCATAGCCAAAACCCTTGTCACCGCGCGGTGGCCAGATCAGCGTACCATCGGCGCGACCTTCATAGACCGCAGTTTCGCCATCAGGCCACGCCAGCGCCAGCACGCTGGTGAACCACGCATCACGCGGCGCACCGGGCCCCTTGGCCTGCAACATGCCTTCGACTTTGCCCATGGCCATGAACCAGTCCCGGCCGGGTTCGCCTTCGAACCATTGTCGCTCAGCCCAGTCCGCCGTCCACACACCGGGCTTGCCGTCCAGCGCAGCAACCGAAAGGCCGCTGTCGTCCGCCAGCGCGGGCAGGCCAGACCCTTCGGCAGCGGCCTGCGCCTTTATCAGCGCGTTGGCGACGAAGGTTTTCCCAGTTTCGGCCGGTTCCGGCAGGCCCAGCGATCCGGCTGAAAGGCACTCCAGCCCATAGGGGGCCAGAAGAGCGCCCATTTCCTTCAGCTTGCCCCCGTTATGCGTGGCGATCACCAGTTTGCCGGAACCGAGCCGCCGGGTCATCGACCAACGGCCTCCGCCTGCGCAGCATAGATCCGCTCACAACCGATACGGGCGAGGCGCAGCAGCCGCAGCAGCCCTTCCTCGTCATAAGTCGCGCCCTCGGCAGTGGCCTGAACTTCCGCAATCCGGCCGCCTTCGATCAGCACGAAGTTGGCGTCCGCATCGGCAGAGCTGTCCTCGACATAATCGAGATCCAGTACCGGCACGCCCTGATGGATGCCGCAGCTTACAGCGGCGATCTTGGCCTCGATCGGATCTTCGGTGATCGCGCCCGATTTCATCAGCCCGTCCACTGCCAGCCTCAGGGCTACCCAAGCGCCGGAAATGGCCGCCGTGCGCGTGCCGCCGTCCGCCTGGATCACGTCGCAATCCAATACGATCTGCCGTTCGCCCAGCTTCGCCATATCTGTAACCGCCCGCAGCGAACGACCGATAAGGCGCTGGATTTCCTGAGTGCGTCCGCTCTGCTTGCCCTTGGCCGCTTCACGCTGGCCGCGCGTGTGCGTGGCGCGGGGTAGCATGGAATATTCGGCCGTTACCCAGCCTTGATTCTTGCCGCGCAGGAACGGGGGAACCCGCTCCTCCACACTGGCGGTTACCAGCACGCGGGTATCGCCAAAGCTGACAAGGACCGAACCTTCCGCATGGCGGGTGAAGCCGGTGATGATTTCGATAGCGCGCATTTCGTCGGGCGCGCGGCCGGAAGGTCTCATGAGGTGCTCCGTTCGGGAGTGCTTTCCCGTGGCCGCCGTAGCGACTAGATAAGCCGCTGTCATGGCCTCTCCCCCTGTAAACGAACTGACGGAACGCGCCCGCGCCATTTTTCGCCTAGTGGTGGAAGGTTACATCGCCAGCGGCAGCCCGGTCGGCTCGAAAACTCTCTCGGCCGGGGGGACGATGAACCTTTCCCCTGCTTCGATCCGCTCCGTCCTTGGAGAGCTTGAGGCCTTGGGCCTTCTTGCCGCTCCGCACACCAGCGCGGGCCGTATGCCCACGGAGGTGGGCTTGCGGCTGTTCGTTGACGGCATGATGCAGGTGGCGGAGCCAACTGCGGACGAGCGCGCCGCCATTGAACGCAGGCTGTCAGCCGCAGGCCCGATCGAGGCTGCGCTGGAGGCGACCAGCGCGGTGCTTTCCGACATATCCGGTGCTGCCGGCATGGTCATGGTTCCGCGTCGTGAGCCACGCCTTGCGCAGATGAATATCGTTCCGCTCGATCAGGGACGCGCTCTGGCGGTAGTGGTCGGAGAGGACGGATCGATCGAGAACCGCGTGATGCACCTCGCCCCAGGCACTTCCATTTCGGCGCTGCAGGAAGCGTCGAACTATATCACGGCCCGTCTTGGCGGCCGCACCCTGGGCGAAGCTGCCGGGGCCATGCGAACCGAGATCGCGTCCGGCCGTTCGGCGCTGGACGAGGCGAGCCGCGATCTGGTGGAGCGGGGGCTTGCGGTGTGGAGCGAGGATGCCGCCGAACGTCCCGTGCTGATCGTGCGCGGCCAGTCCAAGCTGCTCGACGACACCGCGCTGAACGACATAGAGCGCGTCCGCTCGTTGATTGACGATCTGGAAGACAAGCAGGCAATCGCCGAACTGCTGGATCAGGCGCGCGATGCAGAAGCGACGCGGATCTTTATCGGGAGCGAGAACCGCCTGTTCGCGTTATCCGGTTCGTCGGTCATCGCTGCGCCCTATCGCGATCGGGAAGGCAGGGTGGTCGGAGTGCTGGGCGTTATCGGCCCCACGCGGTTGAATTACGCGCGGGTCGTGCCCATGGTGGATTTCACTGCCCGTTCGCTGGGCAGGCTGATTGGTTGAAAACCGGGAATATCATGATCGATAACGACAATCCGAAGGACGAAACCGTTGCGAAGGAACTCGCGGGCGTGCCCGAAGAACTGCTCGAAAAGGTAGCTGAAACCTCGCTGGAAGATGCGCTCAGCGTGCTGCGCGGCGATCTGGAAAAGGCGGAGCAGGAAGTGCTCTACGCCCGCGCCGAGGTGCAGAACGTGCGCCGGCGGATGGAAAAGGATGTGCAGGATGCGCGCGCCTACGCCGCCACCGGCTTTGCGCGTGACATCCTATCGGTCGCAGACAACCTCGCCCGCGCTCTCGATCACGTCCCCGCCGAATTGCGCGAAGACGAAAAGCTGAAGAACTTCCTTGCCGGTATCGAAGCCACGCAGCGCGAGATCGAAAAGGTCTTCGGCATGCACGGCGTCACCCGCATCGCCGCCAAGGGCCTGCCGCTCGACCCCAACCAGCATCAGGCCATGCTGGAAATTCCCACCAATGAAGCCGAACCGGGCACCGTGGTACAGGAAATGCAGGCCGGCTACATGATCAAGGACCGCCTGCTGCGCCCCGCAATGGTGGGAGTGGCCAAGAAGCCGGGTTAATCACTGCACATTCCCCTGATGTTTAAAAACAGCGCTGTTTTAAAATGGCGCTGAAATATTCGTCGCGTTGACGCTATTCGCATAGCCGGATACCTGCAACGTTGCACTGGGGGGTGTTCTTGATGGAGCTTTCAGTTCTCGCGGGTAGATGGAAGGTTAGATCTTCCATTTTGGTATTGGTATTTTCTGCCCTTGCTTTGGTATATCCGATATGGAAGATCTTTTTTGATCAACATCCTGAAGTAGATTTCCGCGTCTTCTGGTTTGCCGGTTGGATGTGGAATCATGGTTTGGATCCATATACATCGGATTTTTTTGAACTCGGTAATGCAAGCCTTCCTGACGGAAACAGGCTTTACCACTGGCTCTATCCACCCAATTGGGCGCTGATATGCAGCGCACTGGCCATTACCGACCTGCAAACCTCGCTTACAGTTTGGCGGTTGGTCGCGACATTGTTTTATATATTCGGTGCGGTCGCGCTGATCATGACTTTGACGCGCGAGTTCACAGCTTCGTTTCGACTGATGCTTGCGTCATTCGGATGTGCTGCCGTGATGTGGTCGGATCCTGTCGCTGTAATACTCTCGGCCGGGCAGGTGTCGCCGCCCTTTGTCTATCTCGGTCTTGCATTAATCGTCTGTGGATACGTTGATCGAAAACATTGGCTGCTGACTGCGGGCTTGGTTTTCGTAGCCTTAAAGCCGCAAATAGGGGCGAGCCTTTATATCGCTTTTGCGCTTGTGCCGGAATTACGGCGGTCTGTCGTGGCAGCCGTCCTGATATCCGTTCTGCTAGCCCTGCCTCAGTTCCTCGCCCACGGACCGATTACCTCAGTACTGGAATGGTTGGGGAACCTGCGAGTTTTCAATGAGGTCAACTCTCCGCTGACTTTGAGTGGACCGGGCCATCTGCTCGCTCGACTCAACCTTCCCTTCCCGCAGTTTATCCAGCATCTGATGGTCATTGTCGTCGGTGGGATCGCGGGCCTTTTAATGAGGCGTGATAAGGGGCTGGCTGCGCTAGCATTTCTATTTTCAGGGATATGCGCGCTGGTGCCGCTGCATAACTATGACTTTGCGATGCTTTTGCCAGCGACCGTTCTTGCCGTTTGCTTCCTGCCTGCGCGGTACGGTTTAGCGTTGATCGTCGCCATGTTGATTTTTACGCTACGACCGTCGTCAATCGAGAGCTTGTCGGGAATGCCCGTGATCCTCGGACAGTCCGGGGGCGTGATGTTAATGTCTGTGGCTGCACTTCTGCTGTTTGCGCTCTCCATCGCCTTGTTGCAAAACAACCAAAGGCCGTTCGTTCCAAATCCAGATTAATCTGCAGCGCGCGGCCGGATCTCCAAAATCAAAAATGGTCGCCGACCATGTCGATCTCTCTCACACCGCGCTTGCGGCGGGCGGCGTCGACAAGGCGGCGCAATTCTTCGCGGCGGGCCTGTGCGCCGGGGATATGGGGCAGGGTGAGATTGGCGGTGCGTGTGGTCTCGTCGCTTGACGCCAGGCTGATGGTGCCGATGCCGGCCACCTGGTTGAGCAGGCTGAAATTCATCCGAACGTCTTTCACGCGGTAAAGTTCGATTTCATCGATGCTTTTGAACACGATACCGCGCCGCACGATCAGGCGTTCGTCGGTGAGCTGATAGTGCTCGCTCATTACCTGAAGCCACCGCGCCAACACCGCCAGCAAAGACAGACCTGTCAGGACAAGCGGCCATGCGCCCCAGTCACCTGCCGTCGCCACCGTCAAGACGATACCGGCAAGCCCGGCCACCAAGGTGCCCAGACCTGCTGCGGTGCCCCACAGCCAGCCCCCGAAAGACGAACGAAAACTGTCGCGCACTACGTCCATTTGGCCCATCCTTCCTGCGCACGGCTAGCACGACTGCGGCCTGCGCGCAGCAGCATTCATGAACGCTAGGCCGCCCGTGTGCCGCGACGGCTCGTGGAACTCTATTGGCGATACCGTCATTTCAAACAGTGAACGGAGAAAAATCATGAATATTCGAATTCTGTCTGCACCTGCTGTGCTCTTTGTTTCAGCAGTCGCTCTGGGCGGTTGCGCCGGTAATTACGCGGGTGAAGGCGCGCTGGCAGGTGCCGCGGTGGGCGCTGGTGTTGGCGCCGTGACCGATGCCGATATCGCTACTTCCGCTGCCGTTGGTGCTGCTGCGGGTGCGGTGGGCGGTGCGCTCATCGAGAAGAATGGCAAGTGCTATCGCCGTGACCGCGATGGGCGTGAATACGAGGTATCTTGCCGTCGCCGCTAATCACGTAGGCTCTGGTTGACTGGGCGGTGGGGCCAATTCTCCGCCGCCTATTGCGCGCCCGGAAAGTTCACCAACAGATCATAGGTCTGCGGATCGCCGACCCCCGCCAGGCGATAGCCCTGCCGTAGCAGGAATGCATGGCGCACGATCTCAGCCTGCTGCTCGATGCCATATTTCTCAAGCTTCCACCCCGGCCTCAGGCTGTAGTCATATCGGCAGAACGGATGGCGATGCAGCAGCAGATACCAGTCGCCCCGTGATTGGGTCTGCCACACATGCGTCATCTCATGAATGAAATGACCCTGCCGCTGGGCGTTCATACCTGAAAAATCATCGCAATAGGCATCGCCAAGCGGATGAAAATGCAGGTGCCCGCGCGGAGCCATCGTGATGCGCCGGGGTTGCAGCGGAAAGAACTTGCGCCGCCGGATCGTGACGCGGGCATAGTCAATCGCATTGCCGAACACACCGCGCGCCAGCGCGATCTCACCTTCGGTCAGGTGGCGTTCCCCGCCAACAGGGCAGATGGCGTCCACCACCGTCAGCGGGAAACCCTTATCAGCGTTCGTCGCCAGCTGCGCGTACTTCGGCCGGGAAGCTGATCTTGTCACCGCCCACGAAAGTCAGCGTCACTTCCGCCGTTCCGCCAGCGGTCACGGTATCGGCCAGATTATTGGCCATCACATGCAGTCCGCCCGGTTCAAACTTCAGTTCCCCGTTGGCGGGAACATCTACCTGGAAAATTTCGTCCATCGAGGGGGCGTTGTTCCACGTGCCCATTTGATGCAGCACAGTGCTTTCCGAGCCTGCGACCGATGCGGCGCGAATCATGCGGTTCTGTCCGCTGTCGTTCTTCACCTCAAAATAAACGGCTGCCGGATTTCCGGCCACTGCCGGCAGCATGAGCCGGGCGTTGGTCACCGAAATCCCCTCGGGAGCGTCGGGTGACGCATCGGCCTGTTCGGGCGTTTCTCCGCAAGCTGCCAGCCCCACAGTGGCGATGCCGAGCACCGCCGCCATCCAGAACCCTGTTCTCATCTGCCGTCTCCCCGTGTTTTCGCGCATTTTTGTAGCTGCACGGCGCTCTTGTGCCAAGCCGAAGCGCCCCTATATCCGCCGCGTAATCGAGCCGCCGAGGGGTTTTGCCCAATCGGGGAAGCCGACAGGCGGCGTCCAATCTGTGAAGGGATGTGGGGAAACCATGGCCAAAGTAATCGGTATCGATCTGGGTACGACCAACAGCTGCGTTGCGGTGATGGACGGGGGCAAGCCCAAGGTCATCGAAAATTCGGAAGGTGCACGCACCACGCCGTCGATCGTCGCGTTCACCAAGGATGGCGAACGTCTGATCGGTCAGCCCGCCAAGCGGCAGGCCGTTACCAACGGCGACAACACGGTGTTCGCGGTGAAGCGCCTTATCGGCCGCCGGTTCGACGATCCGGTGACGAAGAAAGATACCGAACTCGTTCCCTACACCATCGTGAAGGGCAAGAACGGCGATGCGTGGGTCCAGGCGGGCGGCGAAGACTATTCGCCCAGCCAGATCAGCGCCTTCATACTGCAGAAGATGAAGGAAACCGCCGAAAGCTATCTGGGTGAAACCGTTACCCAGGCGGTCATCACCGTTCCCGCATACTTCAACGATGCGCAGCGTCAGGCGACCAAGGACGCCGGTCAGATCGCGGGTCTTGAAGTGCTGCGTATCATCAACGAGCCGACGGCTGCCGCTCTCGCCTATGGGCTTGAGAAGAACGATGGCAAGACGATCGCGGTTTACGACCTTGGTGGCGGCACTTTCGACGTTTCGATCCTTGAGATCGGCGACGGCGTGTTCGAGGTGAAGTCCACCAACGGCGATACTTTCCTCGGTGGTGAGGACTTTGACTCCAAGCTGGTCGAATGGCTGGCCGACAAGTTCAAGGCCAAGGAAAACATGGACCTGAAGACCGACAAGCTCGCTCTTCAGCGCCTGAAGGAAGCGGCCGAGAAGGCCAAGATCGAGCTGTCCTCGACCGCGACCACCGAAATCAACCTGCCGTTCATCACCGCGCGCATGGAAGGCGGCAGCACCACGCCGCTGCACCTCGTGGAAACGGTGACGCGCGCCGACCTCGAAAAGATGGTCGCGGGTCTGATCGAACGCACCAAGGAACCGATGAAGAAGGCACTCGCCGATGCTGGCCTCAAGGCCAGCGACATCGACGATGTCGTGCTCGTCGGTGGCATGACCCGCATGCCCAAGGTGCGCGAGACGGTGAAGGAATTCTTCGGCAAGGAACCGCACACCGGCGTCAATCCGGACGAAGTCGTCGCCATGGGCGCCGCCATTCAGGCGGGCGTGCTGCAGGGCGATGTGAAGGACGTGCTGCTGCTCGACGTGACCCCGCTTTCGCTGGGTATCGAAACGCTGGGTGGCATCATGACCAAGATGATCGACCGCAACACCACGATCCCGACCAAGAAGGCGCAGGTCTATTCCACTGCTGAGGATAACCAGCAGGCGGTGACGATCCGCGTGTTCCAGGGCGAACGTGAAATGGCGGCTGACAACAAGCTGCTCGGCCAGTTCGATCTGGTCGGCATCCCGCCCGCGCCGCGCGGCGTGCCGCAGATCGAGGTGACGTTCGATATCGACGCCAACGGCATCGTTAACGTTCATGCCAAGGACAAGGGCACCGGCAAGGAACAGCAGATCCGCATTCAGGCTTCCGGCGGTCTTTCGGATACCGACATCGATCAGATGGTCAGGGATGCCGAAAAGTTCGCTGACGAAGACAAGAAGCGTCGCGAATCGGCAGAGGCGAAGAACAACGCCGACAGCCTGGTTCACGCCACGGAAAAGCAGCTTCAGGAACACGGTGACAAGATCGATGCTGGCCTGAAGTCGGAAATCGAAACCGCGCTGGCGGAAACGAAGACCGCAATCGAAGGCGGCGATGTTGAAGCGATCAAGGCCAAGAGCCAGTCGCTGACGGATCTCGCCATGAAGATGGGTCAGCAGATCTATCAGCAGGAACAGGCTTCCGCCGCACCGGCCGAAGGCGAAGCGCCGCAGTCGGGTGACGAGGAAGTCGTGGACGCCGAGTTCTCCGAAGTGGACGAAGAGAACAAGGGCTGATTGAGTCCTGATAGGACACCCCACCGCCGCTGACCCAATCCGGGTCGGCGGCGGGCAGGGCTGAGGGGCTGGACATGCCTGCGACGGAAGTCGATTTTTATGAGCTGCTGGGGGTGGAGCGCACCGCCGATGGGGGGACGATCAAGTCCGCCTATCGCAAGCTTGCCATGCAGTATCACCCGGATCGCAATCCGGGCTGTCAGGATAGCGAGGCGCGCTTCAAGGCGATCAGCGTCGCTTATGACTGCCTGAAAGATCCCCAGAAGCGCGCCGCTTACGATCAGTATGGTCACGCCGCCTTTACGCAGGGTGGCGGTCGGGGCGGTCCGCAGGCCGATTTCGGCGATCTGGGCGACATTTTCGAAACCATTTTCGGCAGTGCGTTCGGCGGCGGTGGCCGTGCCAAGGCGCGCCGGGGCGCGGATCTGCGTTATGACATGCAGGTCTCGCTGGAAGATGCCTTCCACGGCAAGGATACCGAGATAAAGGTCGAGGTTTCCGTCGCCTGCGATCCGTGCAGCGGATCGGGTGCCGAACCGGGCACCTCACGCCGTCGGTGCGAATTGTGCGGCGGCCACGGCAAGGTCCGCGCACAGCAGGGCTTCTTCGTAATCGAAAAGCCGTGCCCCAGCTGCCATGGCCGGGGCGAGGTTATCGAAAAGCCGTGCCGTGAATGTCGCGGAGAGGGCAGGGTGGACAAGGTCCAGTCTCTCGCCGTCGAGATCCCGCCCGGCGTTGATAACGGCACCCGCATCCGTCTCTCTGGTAAAGGAGAGGCCGGGCCGATGGGTGCGCCTCCGGGCGATCTCTACATTTTCGTCCATGTGCAGCAGCACCCGGTTTTCCAGCGCGAGGGCACTACGCTGTTCACCCGCGTTCCGGTCAGCTTCACCACTGCGGCGCTTGGCGGATCGATAGAACTGCCCGGCCTCGATGGCGAAAGGCACACCATCGACATTCCTGCCGGCATCCAGTCGGGCAAGCAGCTTCGCAAACGCGGTGCGGGCATGCCGGTGCTGCAAGGGCGCGGCCGGGGCGATCTCGTCACAGAAATCGCCGTCGAAACCCCCACGAAGCTCACCGCCCGCCAAAAGGAACTTCTGTGCGAATTCCGCGAGACGGAAACCGGCGAGGAATGTCCCGAGAGCCGGGGCTTCTTTGACAAGCTGAAGAGCGCGTTCGGGGCTTAACTCCTTCATGCCCTCTCCCCTGCGGGGGAGAGGGTTGGGAAAGGGACGGGGCGCTCCCCACTTGTGTTCCCTATACGTTCCTGATACGCGCCGGCTATGGCCAAGCCCAAACGACGCTATGTATGCACCGAATGCGGCAGCGTTTCGCAACGCTGGCAGGGGCAGTGCGTCGATTGCTCCCAGTGGAACACACTGGTTGAAGAAGCGCCGGAAACGCCCTTTTCGGCAAAGCATCATCTTTCCACCGGTGGGCGCCCAATCGCTCTGGAAACGCTCGACGCCCCGATCGAACCGTTGACGCGGCGTAGCACGGGGCTGGCGGAATTCGATCGTGCGCTGGGCGGTGGCCTCGTACCCGGTTCCGCCATTTTGATGGGGGGAGAGCCGGGGATCGGCAAATCCACCCTGCTGCTGCAAGCCGCGGCGATGATCGCACGCTCGGGCGCTCAGGCGCTTTATATCAGTGGGGAGGAAGCGACCGGTCAGGTGCGGATGCGCGCGGCGCGACTGGGGCTGGCGGATGCCCCGCTGCGGCTCGCTGCGGCGACTTCGGTGCGCGATATCCTCACCACACTCAATTCCGGCCCTCCACCTGCATTGCTGGTTATCGATTCGATCCAGACCATGCATTCCGACACTATCGAAGGCGCGCCCGGCACGGTCAGCCAGGTCCGCGCCAGCGCTTTCGAATTGATCCGCTATGCCAAGGAAAACGGCGTTGCGCTGGTTCTCGTCGGCCACGTCACGAAGGACGGCACAATCGCCGGGCCGCGTGTGATGGAACACATGGTCGACGTGGTGATGAGCTTCGAGGGGGAGCGGAGCCACCAGTATCGCATCCTGCGCGCGCTCAAGAACCGTTTTGGCGCGGTGGACGAGATTGGCGTCTTCGCGATGGAAGGGCAGGGCCTTTCCGAAGTGCCTAATCCATCGATGCTGTTCCTGTCCGGCCGGGAAGAGCCGATTGCGGGCAGCGCCATCTTCCCCGCGCTGGAAGGCACGCGGCCCGTTCTGGTGGAGGTTCAGGCGCTGATCGTGCGCCTGCAATCCGGCGCTACGCCGCGCCGCGCGGTCGTGGGGTGGGATAGTGGACGCCTCGCCATGCTACTCGCTGTGCTGGAGGCGCGCTGCGGGCTCAGCTTCTCCTCGGCGGAAGTCTATCTGAACGTCGCAGGCGGCTATCGTCTGGCAGACCCGGCGGCCGACCTCGCGGTAGCCGCTGCGCTCGTTTCGGCGCTGGCCGACAAGCCCTTGCCGCTGCGCGCGGTGTGGTTTGGCGAAGTCTCCTTGTCCGGAGAAATTCGCCCCGTCGCCCACGCTCCCCTGCGCTTGCGAGAAGCGGCAAAGCTCGGTTTCGATATGGGCCATGGCCCGCAGGACAACGCGCCGGATGGCAAGGCCCTGCGCTATTCCGCCCTGCCTGCACTGCCCAACCTCGTTGACCGTATCATGGGCGGCTCCTAAATTCCGGGCCAATGACGGGTTTCGACATCATCGTGCTGTTCGTCGTGGGCGTTGCCGCTGTGGGCGGCTTCGTGCGCGGCTTCGTGCAGGAAGTGCTGTCTCTGCTGGCATGGGCTGGCGCGATCGTGGCGGTGCGTTATCTCCACACGGACCTGACGGTTATTCTCAACGACTGGATCGGCACCCCATCCGCTGCCGCGGTTCTGGCGTTCCTGCTGCTACTGGTGATCCCACTTGCAGCAATAAAGCTCATCGCGAAACACATCGGCCGTGCATCGCGCAAATCGGTGCTTGGCCCCATGGACCGCGTGCTCGGCTTCGGCTTCGGGGCGGTGAAGGGGGCGATCATTGTCGTCTTTGCGTTCTCGATGCTCGTGCTGGGCTACGACAGCGTATGGGGTCCCGCAGGGCGCCCCACCTGGATGACTACGGCGCGCACATACCCGTTCGTCAATGCCAGCGCCGATGCGCTGGTGCAGTTGATCCGTGAACGCCAGTTTCGCCTGATGATCGGCGATCAGGTTATCGCGGGCCACAGCGACGAAACGCCATGAGCGCGGCGAGTCTCTATACCCCTGAACTCCTGGCGTTGGCCGTGGAACTGGCGAATGTTCCACCGCTGGATGGCGCCGACGCTGCGGCAGAGGCGCGCTCGCCCACTTGCGGTAGCACGCTGGCAGTGGACCTGACGCTGGATGCCGCCGCTCGGATCGATCGTATCGGCATGCGCGTGCGTGCGTGCGCCGTTGGTCAGGCCGCAGCGGCGATCTTTGCCCGTCACGCGGCCGGGCGCGATCTTGCCGACATTGCCGCCGCCGTGGATGCGCTGGACGCGTGGCTGACGAATGACGAGCCCCAGCCGGACTGGCCCGATCTCGCGCTCATCGCTCCTGCTCGTGCATATCCCGGTCGCCACGGTGCGATTTTGCTGCCGTGGAAGGCTGCGTTGGCGGCTCTTTCCACGGTGCCGGCTGCGAGCTAACCACCGGCTCGGAGAGAGCACGGGGCAGAGGGTGGCGTATGGCAAGTGTGGCAGAGCCGGCGGAGGCGAAGGCGCCCGCGAACAAGGATATCAAACTGGTCATCGCCGCGTCCTCTGCGGGCACGGTGTTCGAATGGTACGATTTCTTCATTTACGGCACGCTCGCCACCATCATTGGCGCCACGTTCGTCCCTTCGGACAATGAACTCGCGCGCCAGCTCACCGTATGGGCGGGGTTCGCGGTCGGTTTCGGCTTCCGTCCACTGGGCGCGATCCTGTTCGGATTTCTGGGCGATCGTCTGGGCCGCAAATATACTTTCCTCGTCACCGTCACGCTGATGGGGATCGCCACAGCCGGTGTCGGCCTTGTTCCGTCGGTGGATTCCATCGGCCTGTGGGCGCCCGCCATCGTCATCTTCCTGCGTATTCTGCAAGGGCTGGCGCTGGGCGGCGAATATGGCGGTGCGGCGGTCTATGTCGCCGAACATAGTCCGCCGGAAAAGCGCGGGTTCTACACCGGGTTTATTCAGGCCAGCGTCGTGGGCGGCTTCGTGCTCAGCCTCGCCGTCGTGCTGGGGTGCAAGGCTGCGATGAGCGCGGAAGTCTGGGCGGAATGGGGCTGGCGTGTGCCGTTCCTGCTGTCGATCCTGCTGCTGGCGATTTCGCTGTGGATGCGGATCAAGCTTTCCGAAAGCCCCGTTTTCCAGGAAATGAAGAAGGAACAGCAGCTTTCCGCCAATCCGTTCAAGGAAAGCTTTACCTACCCCGGCAACAAGAGGCGCATCGGCGTGGCCCTGTTCGGCATCGCCGCCGGGCTTACCGTCATCTGGTACACCGCTAATTTCTCCGTGCTTTCGTTCCTCTCCGGGCCGATGAGGCTGGATGAAACCGTCGCGCAGATCACCGTGGGCCTTACCGCTCTCGTCGGCATGGGGTTCTTCCTCTACTTCGGCTCACTGTCTGACAGGGTGGGCCGCAAGAAGCCGATCGTCTGGGGCTATGCCATGATGCTGCTCCTGATGTTCCCCTGTTACTGGGCGATCGGTTGGGTGCTGGAACCTGCGCTGCAGGCCGCCGGCCCGGATGGCCGCATCGTGCCGGATGCCACCGCGACTGCGGTGATCGTGGGCGTCATTCTGGTGTTGGCGGCGATTTCCGGCGCGACGTTCGGCCCTGTGGCGGCCCTGCTGACGGAGATGTTTCCGCCGCGCATCCGCTACAGTTCGATGTCCATCCCTTATCACATCGGTACGGGCTATTTCGGCGGTTTCCTGCCGCTGATCGCCACCGCCATTGTCGCGGAAACCGGTAATCCCTATTCGGGGTTGTGGTACACGTGGATCGTCGTACTGATGGCGCTTGTCGTTTCCTGGTGGGGCCTGCCATCCGGTCCGCCCCGCGACTTCGCCGAAGAGATTTGATCTGTCATCCCCTACATTACGATTGAAGCTGGATCACGCGGCACTCTCCGCGAACTGGCGCACGCTTGATCGCCTTTCCGGCTCTGCGCAGGCTGGCGCGGCGGTGAAGGCTGACGCCTACGGCATTGGCGCCGACGGTGTCGTGCCGGTACTTCGCGATGCAGGGGCGCGGACTTTCTTCGTCGCCCATTGGGCGGAAGTCGCTACCGTGATGCGCCACGTCGATCCCGGCCAGTTGTCGGTGTTGCATGGCCCCCTGCGTGCCGAAGATGCAAGCTTCGCCCGTGAAGCGGGCGTGCGCCCGGTTATCAATAGCTTGCATCAGGCCACCCTGTGGCTCGATTCCGGGGGCGGGCCGTGTGATCTGATGGTCGATACCGGCATGAACCGGCTGGGCCTTTCCATGCATGAGATTGGCGATCCCCTCGTCGCCGGGCTGGAAGTTCATACTCTCTTGTCGCACCTCGCCTCAGCTGACGAGGATGTTGCGCAGAACGAAATACAGCATCGCCGGTTTTCCGAAGCGGTGCAGGTAATTCCCGCGCAGCGACGCAGCCTCGCCAACAGCGCCGGAATCGCGCTCGGCAGTCGCTTCGCGTTCGATGTCACTCGTCCCGGTCTGGCGCTTTATGGCGGTGTGCCCCGGCCGGAGATGCAGGGCGATATTCTGCAGGTCGCCTATCCGCAGGTCGCGGTGCTGCAATTGCGGCACCTCTCGCCCGGCGACACAGTGGGTTACGGCGCGACGTTCACGGCTGATCATCCCATGAGGACGGCCACGGTTTCGCTCGGTTATGCAGACGGATTCCTGCGCTGCTGGGCGGGCAAGGGCGCGCTGCGTTACGGCGACGTGGAATTGCCTCTGCTCGGTCGGGTGTCGATGGATCTTGTGACCGTGGACTGCACGATGGCGCCCGATCTTCGGGAAGGGGACTGGCTCGACGTTCCGTTCGATCTGCCTGTCGCCGCCGAACAGAGTGGACTGTCGCAATACGAATTGCTGACACTGCTGGGTAAGCGGTTTCTTCGCAACTGACCGTCAATTTGCCGCATTTGTTGCGCTGCACATACTGCAAATGCTAAGTGTGTCCCGCTGCAACATTTGGCATTTGCCGGAGGGGTTGAATGGCGGGGAAAGAAACGCGGGACGAAGATCCCATTATCATCAAGAAGTACGCCAACAGGCGGCTCTACAATACGCGGTCATCCAGTTACATCACGCTGGATGATCTGGCACGGATGACGCGTGAAGGTGTGGATTTTCAGGTTCTTGATGCGAAGACGGGCGGGGATATTACCCACCAGATCCTCACCCAGATTATCATGGAAGAAGAATCACATGGCGAACAGATGCTGCCGGTCAGCTTCCTGCGCCAGCTTATCTCCATGTACGGCAATTCGATGCAGGCGATGATGCCGCATTACCTCGAAGCGTCGATGGATAATTTCCGCGCCAACCAGCGCAAGTTGCAGGAAACCTGGCAGGCCAGCATGAACCCCGACGCGCTTACGCGTCTGGCGGAAACCAACATGGCGATGTTCAAGGCTGCGGCCAGCGCCTTCATGCCTGATAGCGTGACGCCGCCTGCACCCCCTCCGTCCCCTTCGTCTGAGCCGCAGGATGATCTTACATCCCTGCGCGAACAGATGGCGGAAATGCAGCGTAAACTGGATAAGCTGGGCAAGTAGGGTCCGATTCCATCCTCCGCCGGAATGCGGGTTGGAAGAACCGGGAATCCCTCGTAGGGCGCGGCTCCATATTTCAACACGGGTAATCCATGTCCGCCATTCGCCACGCCCTTTCCGTCAAACGCGCAGATGATTTCGCGCAGTGGTATCAGGAAGTCGTTTCCGCCGCCGGCATGGCCGAGGAATCGGGCGTGCGCGGGTGCATGGTCATCAAGCCGTGGGGCTGGGGCATCTGGGAACGGATGCAGCGCCTGCTGGATGCGCGGATCAAGGCGGCCGGGGTGGAAAACGCCTACTTCCCGCTGTTCATCCCGCTGGGTAATTTTGAACGCGAAGCCGCGCATGTCGAAGGCTTTGCGAAGGAAATGGCGGTCGTCACCCACCATCGCCTGATCGCGGATGGCAAGGGCGGGCTGATCCCCGATCCGGATGCAAAGCTGGAAGAACCGCTGATCGTTCGCCCCACGTCGGAAACGATCATTGGCGACGCCATGAGCCGCTGGGTCCAGTCGTGGCGCGATCTGCCGCTGCTGCTCAACCAGTGGGCCAACGTCGTGCGCTGGGAAATGCGCACCCGCATGTTCCTGCGCACCAGCGAATTCCTCTGGCAGGAAGGCCATACCGCGCATGACAGCCGCGAGGATGCGATGCGCGAAACCATGCGCGCGCTGGAAATGTACCGCGCCTTCGCGGAAGAGGATATTTCGCTGCCGGTGGTCGCTGGCGAGAAGCCTGAGAACGAACGTTTCCCCGGCGCGGTCAGCACATGGTCGATCGAAGCGATGATGCAGGATGGCAAGGCGCTTCAGGCCGGCACCTCGCACTACCTCGGCACCAGCTTCGCCGAAGCGTCCAACATCCGCTTTCAGGATCGTGAAGGCGGGCAACAACTGGCACATACCACCAGTTGGGGCGTTTCCACGCGCATGGTCGGCGCTCTCATCATGACGCATGGCGATGATGACGGGCTGCGCGTGCCGCCCGCCGTGGCCCCGCATCAGGTCGTGATCCTGCCGATGCTACGCGAAAACGAAGGCGATGCGGCGCTGATCGATTACTGCGACGCATTGAAAGCCGCGATATCGGTCCAGTCCGCGCTCGGCGAAAAAATCCGCGTCCTGCACGATACGAAGCCGGGCAAGTCTGCCGCGAAGCGGTGGGACTGGGTTCGCAAGGGCGTGCCCGTCATTATCGAGGTTGGTCCGCGTGACATGGATGCAGGCACCGTCAGCCTGCTGCGCCGCGATGCGTTGTGGGGCGCTGATGGCAAGCCCGCGTTCCAGGCGCCGCTGCGCGATGCGGTCGCTCCCGCGATCGGTGCGCTGCTGGAAGAAATCCAGCAAAGCCTGTTCGTTGAAGCGCGCGATCGGCGGGACGCCAACATCACTCGCGGAATCGACAGCATGGCCGCGCTCGACGCGTTCTATGCGGACGATGTGCGCTATCCCGGCTGGGTTGAAGTGCAGTGGTCGCGCCCCAGCGGCGCCGCGCTGGATGCGGTGGTGGAACAGCTGAAGGCGCGCAAGCTCACCTTCCGCAACGTCGCCATCGATGCCGAACCTGCGGACGGTGCGTGCCTCTTCACCGGGGAACCGGCGGTGGAACGCATCTACGTCGCCCGGGCCTACTGACTTGGCGAAGCGCCTCAGAACGCCCCCCGGCTTGCCTTCGCGCGAGCAGATCGTCGAGTTCATCCAGTCGTCGGAAAAGCCCGCGGACAAGCGGGAAATCGCCAAGGCTTTCGGCCTGAAGGGCGAGGAAAAGATTGCGCTCAAGCGCCTGCTGAAGGACATGGCTGAGGAGGGCCTGATCGACGGCAAGAAAACCGCCTTTCATCGCATGGGCGGTGTGCCCAAGGTGACCGTGCTGCGCGTCGTCGATGTCGAGGACGGGGAAGCTATCGCCATTCCCGATTCCTGGCATCCTGATGATGCCACGCCGCCGCCGCGCCTGCGCCTTGTCGAAAGCAAGAAGGGCGGGGCGCTGAAAACCGGCGACCGCGTCCTCGCTCGCACGGAGGAAACCGGGCGGGGCTGGACCGCACATCCGATGAAGAAGCTTCCCTCGCGCGGGGAAGGCTTGCTTGGCGTGGTGGAACTGGACGGATTGGGCAAGGCGTGGCTCGCCCCCACTGACAAGCGCGTTCGCAGTTCCTCCCCCATCGCCGATCTTGGCGGTGCGGAAGCGGGCCAGCTTGTGCTGGCGGAACCGGGCCGTACCCCGCGTTCGGGCGTGAAGGTGGTGGAGGTGCTGGGCGATCCGCTCGCCCCGCGTTCCTTCAGTCTTATCGCCATTCACAAGTATGGCATCCCGCACATCTTCCCCGAACAGGCGCTGGCAGAGGCGGAACTGGCGACGAGCCTGCCGCTCAGCGAGGATCACCGCGAAGATCTGCGCCATCTCCCTATCGTTGCCATCGACCCGGCCGACGCTCGCGACCACGACGATGCGATCTGGGCGGAACCTGACCCGGAAAACGAGGGTGGCTTCCGCGCCGTTGTCGCCATCGCCGATGTCGCTTTCTACGTCCGCCCCGGCGGCGCGGTGGACCGGGAAGCTCGGAAGCGGGGCAACTCGGTCTATTTCCCCGATCGCGTCGTGCCGATGCTTCCCGAATCGCTCAGCGCCGATGTGTGCTCGCTGAAGCAGGGTCAGGATCGCGCGGCCATGACCTGCCACCTGCGGATCGATTCCCATGGCCGGGTGAAGGAATGGCGCTTCGCCCGCGCTATTGTCCGCATTTCGGAAAACATCGCCTACGAGGACGCGCAGGCTCGCATCGATTCAGGAGAGGCGGGCGATAATCTGAAGCACCTCTGGGCTGCATGGCGCCTGCTGTTCAAGGCGCGTGAGGCGCGCGATCCGCTGGAACTGGAATTGCCCGAACGCCGCGTAATGCTGGACGAGAAGGGCCGCATCGCCGAAATCGCCGTGCGCGAACGGCTCGACGCGCACCGCGTGGTGGAAGATTTCATGATTGCGGCCAACGTCGCTGCGGCCAAGGCGCTGGAAAGCAAAACCAGCCCAGTGGTTTACCGCATCCATGAGCCGCCCACGCGTGAAAAGCTGATCGCCCTGCGCGATTACTTCGACAGCATCGGCAAGAAACTCGCGCTGGGGCAGGTCATCACGCCCGGCCTGTTCAACCGCATGATCAAGGATATCGCGGACGAAGGGGAAAAGGCGTTGGTGATGGAAGCCGTTCTGCGCAGCCAGACGCAGGCTTTCTATGGCCCGAAGAACGCCGGCCACTTCGGCCTCTCTCTGGGCAGCTATGCCCACTTCACCTCACCGATCCGCCGCTATGCCGACCTTCTTGTCCACCGCGCGCTGGGTGATGCGTTTCAGCTTGAACAGCCAAAACCGCAATCCAAGCTACCGCCCGATTCGGGCCTTTCGGAACTGGATCGCGCCGATCTGTCGAAAGTCACCGATGCCATCAGCCTGACCGAACGCCGGGCGATGGAGGCGGAGCGTGACACGATCGATCGCTATGTCGCCGCCTGGCTTTCCGCCCGCGTAGGCGAGGTTTTCCGCACCCGCATTACCGGCGTGCAGAGCTTCGGCTTCTTCGCCACCATCGTGAATCTCGGCGGCGACGGGCTGGTTCCCGTTTCCACGCTCGGCCGCGAATACTTCCGTTATGACGAAGCCGCCCGCGCGCTGGTCGGTGAACACACCGGCGCGCGCTACGCGGTGGGTGACATGCTGGAACTGAAGCTGGCGGAAGCGAACCCGCTAACCGGCGCGCTGAAGTTCGAACCGCTCGCCTCCGACGGTTCAGCTGTCGAACCGCGCGGCGCACGCCCGCAACTGGCGAAGAAGGGGCGCCCGAAGCACATGCAGGGCAAACGCGGCCGCCCCGCCAACATTCGTCACCAGGGCCGCCGGAAATAGCGGTCAGGCGCTAACTCAGCCGGTCGATTTCCTCATCGCTCAACGCGCCCGGCACGATGAACAGCGGGCAGGGCAGGCGTCCGGACGAAGCGGAAAAGTGTGTCACGAGCGGCCCCGGCGCGCCTTCCGCCGCTGCGGCTAGCACCAGCGCGGCGACTTCGGGATGCTCGGCCAGGTATTCGCCGATCACCGTCTTGCCGTCGCCCTGCTTCACGGAAATCTGCGGCATCAGGCCGCTTTCGCTCATCAACTCGCCAGCGGCGCTGTTCGCCAGCACTTCCGCCCGGTCGCGTGATTCTTCCTCGATCGTGGCCTGAATGCCGCCAAAGGCGCTGAACGCCTGCTTCGGCACCAGCGCCAGAATATGCACCGATCCGTGCGTATCGATCGCACGGCGCGCGGCAAAACGCAGGGCGCTGTGCGCTTCCTGCGTCTCATCGATGACCACCAGATAGACGCGCATCAGGCCCTCCCACTGGGCGAAAGGGTATCGCCTAACGCAATCATGGCGCAAGAACCTTGCTCTGGCCTCGCAAATTGTCTTTAGACGGGCTCACAATTTCGCCTGACAGGATACCTTGCCCCGCCATGCCAATCGCCATCAAGATGCCCGCCCTGTCCCCGACCATGGAGGAAGGGACGCTGGCCAAATGGCTGGTGAAAGTCGGCGACAAGGTTTCCGCCGGTGACATCATGGCCGAAATCGAAACCGACAAGGCGACGATGGAATTCGAAGCCGTCGATGAAGGCACGATCGCTGACATCGCCGTGCCGGAAGGGACGGAAGGCGTTAAGGTCGGCACCGTGATCGCCACTCTTGCGGAAGAGGGTGAGGATGCAGCCAGCGTGAAGCCCGCTGGCGGGGACGAGAAGGCAGAGGCTCCTTCGCCTGCTCCCGCATCGGAAGAAAAGGCAGAAACCGCCGCTCCTGCCCCTGCACCCGCTCCAACACCGGTAGCCCGACCTGCGCCGTCCCCGGCGCCTGCCGCCAGCGGCGACCGTGTGGTGGCCTCTCCCCTCGCGAAGCGCATCGCCGCGGACAAGGGAATCGATCTTTCCACGCTCAAGGGCAGCGGCCCCAACGGCCGCATCGTGAAGGCCGATGTGGAAGGCGCGAAGGCCGGAGCAACCGCTCTTGCTGCCGCTTCTGCCGCAGCACCGGTTGCCACACCGGCCGCCGCGCAGGATTTCGGCATCCCGCACGAGGTCGAAAAACTCAGCGGCATGCGCAAGACGATCGCCCGCCGCCTGACAGAGGCGAAGCAGCAGATCCCGCACATCTACCTCACCGTGGATATCCGCCTCGATCCGCTGCTGAAGCTGCGCGGTGAACTGAACAAGGCGCTGGAAGCGCGCGGGGTGAAGCTTTCGGTCAACGACCTGCTGATCAAGGCGCTGGCGCAAGCCCTGCTTCAGGTGCCGAGCTGCAACGTCCAGTTCGCGGGCGATACCCTGCTGAAGTTCACGCGCGCGGATATCTCCGTGGCCGTTTCCATCCCCGGCGGCCTCATCACCCCCATCATCACCGATGCGGGCGGGAAAACGATCAGCACCATCAGCACCGAGATGAAGGATCTGGCGGAGCGTGCGCGCGAGGGTAAGCTGGCGCCTCATGAATATCAGGGCGGCACCGCCTCGATCAGCAACATGGGCATGTTCGGCATCAAGCACTTCGATGCGATCATCAATCCGCCGCAGGCGATGATCATGGCCATCGGTGCGGGTGAGAAGCGCCCCTATGTGATCGACGACGCGCTCCAGATCGCCACTGTGATGACCGTTACCGGCAGCTTCGATCACCGCGCCATCGACGGTGCGGACGGGGCCGCAATGATGAAGGCGTTCAAGGAGATTTGCGAGAAGCCGCTGGGTCTGGTGGCCTGATCGCTTTCCTATCTCCTCCGCAAGGTGTCACAGCACGGCATGGCGTCGCTGGGGCAAGGCAGGGGTTCGCAATGCAAAGTCCACATCATATGCGCGAAATCCGGTCGATTTACGGATACAGGCGGGGTCCTGCCACCGGTGTTAAACCTGCAATCTGCGTCAACAGGCGGCCATCATGACTGACCACCGCGATCCCGCCATCCGCGTCACCGCCATGCCCGCTGATACCAATGCCTATGGCGATATCTTCGGCGGCTGGCTGCTCAGCGTGATGGACAGCGCAGCGGGCCTCACGGCGGCGCGCCGGGCAAAGGGCAGGGCCGTCACCGTCGCGATGGATGGCATGGTCTTCCACCAGCCGGTGAAGGTGGGGGACGAGGTTTCCGTCTACACCGAAATCCTGCGCGTCGGCCGCACCAGCCTGACCATAGAGGTTGAGGCATGGCGCCGCGAACGCCACAGCGAAAACGCCAGCAAGGTTACGGAAGCGAAGTTCACCTTCGTCGCCATCGACGATCAGGGCCGCCCCCGCCCGGTGGATGGATGAGCAAGTCGGCACTTCAAGACGCCCCCTCTGCCCTTGCGGGAGAGGGAGGGGCCCGCGCCAGAGGCGTGGGAGGGAGAGGGGGGCGCCCCTTGGGCCCGAGTGCCTGCGCACTTGCCAACGCAAAAAACATGCGACGCAATGGAACGGACGCCGAACGCAGATTGTGGTCGGTCCTTCGCGCGAAACGCTTGTCTGACTGGAAATTCCGGCGGCAGCAGCCAGTCGATAACCGTTATATCGTGGATTTCGTTTGCTTCTCCGCTCGCCTCATAGTGGAAGCTGATGGATCGCAGCACGCCGACAGTGCTTCCGATGCCGAGCGAGACGCGTGGTTGAAGCAGCAGGGCTTCCGCATTTTGCGCTTCTGGAACAACGATATCCTGACCAATCCCGATGGGGTCGCGACAGCTATTCTCGCCGCGCTTGAACCCCCTCTCCCCAACCCCTCTCCCGCCAGGGGAGAGGGGCTATCTGGAGCACCCAATGGCTGAAAATTACGACGTCATCGTTCTTGGCTCTGGCCCCGGCGGCTATGTGGCTGCGATCCGCAGCGCGCAGCTCGGGCTGAAGACCGCCATTGTGGAGCGGGAACTGCTCGGTGGCATCTGCCTCAACTGGGGCTGCATCCCCACCAAGGCGCTGCTGCGTTCGGCAGAGATCTATCACTACATGCAGCACGCCAAGGACTACGGCCTTGCCGCGAAGGAAATCAGCGCGGATCTTGAAGCGGTGGTGAAGCGCAGCCGCGGCGTCGCAAAACAGCTCAATCAGGGCGTCACGCACCTGATGAAGAAGAACAAGATCACCGTCCACATGGGCACCGGCACGCTCACCGGTCCCACCAGCCTGACGGTGAAGGGTGACAAGGGCGAGGAAAAGCTCACCGCGAAGCACATCATCGTCGCTACCGGCGCCCGTGCCCGCGATCTCCCGTTCGCTCCGGCAGACGGCAAGCGCGTGTGGACCTATCGCCATGCGATGACGCCCCCGGAAATGCCGACGAAGCTGCTCGTCATCGGGTCGGGCGCGATCGGAATCGAGTTCGCCAGCTTCTACAACGACATGGGTGCCGATGTTACCGTGGTCGAAATGCTCGACCGAGTGGTGCCGGTGGAAGATGCGGACGTTTCCACCTTTCTTGAAAAGGCGCTGACCAAGCAGGGCATGACGATCCGCACCGGCGCGGCGCTGGAAGAACTGAAGGTCACCGACAAGGGCGTCAGCGCGAAGATCAAGGGCAAGGACGGCAAAGTCGAGAGCTCTGAATTCAGCCATGTCATCGTCGCTATCGGCATCGTCCCCAACACAGAGAATATCGGGCTGGAAAAGCTGGCCGACATGGATCGCGGCTTCGTCCAGATCGATCCCTATGGTCGCACGAAGAGCAAGGGCCTCTGGGCTATCGGCGATTGCGTGCCCGGCCCGTGGCTGGCGCACAAGGCCAGCCACGAAGGCGTCACTGCCGCCGAAGCCATTGCGAAGGAACTGGGCAACAAGGATGTCCACCCGCACCCGCTGGATCGCAACGCCATTCCCGGCTGCACCTATTGCCGCCCGCAGATCGCCAGCGTGGGCCTGACGGAAGCAAAGGCGAAAGAGGCTGGTTATTCGGTCAAGGCCGGCAGCTTCCCCTTCATCGGCAACGGCAAGGCGATCGCCCTCGGCGAAGCGGAAGGCTTCGTGAAAACCGTGTTCGACGCCAAGACCGGCGAACTGCTGGGCGCACACATGGTCGGCGCGGAAGTGACCGAGATGATCCAGGGCTTCACCATCGGCAAGGTTCTCGAAACGACCGAGGCCGAACTGATGCAAACCGTGTTCCCGCACCCGACAATTAGCGAATCGATGCACGAATCCGTGCTCGCCGCTTACGGCAGGGCGCTGCATATCTGACCACACGCATAGGCCGGGGGAGGGCTTGCGAGGATGAGGCAGGTTATCGGGTTTGCTCTGGCGCTGATGCTGGCGGCGGCTTCACCGTCAGCCGCATCAGCCCAGCAGGGCGACGCCACGCTTGCGGCGGATCGGCTGGCCATAGAAAACACGATGCACGACTACATCGTCGCGCTCGATGGCTCCAATCTCGACGCCTATCTCGCGACGCTGACGGATGACGCGCGGTTTCTCTCGAAAGAGGGCAACTATCACGGCAAGCAGGCGATCGCCGACTATGTCCGCCCGGTCATGGAAAACCGCCTGCGCCGCGCGGCCGATGGTACCGCCACGGACAGGGGTACGCGCCATATCGTGACCAACACGGCGCTGCACTTCAGGGATGCAAACCACGCGGTAATGCGATCATACTGGATGTTCGCCGTGGCGCAGAAGGAGGGCGGGGTCGCCATATCCCTGATCGGTTCGGCCGAGGATCATTTCGTGAAGCAGGACGGCCGCTGGCTGATCGAGGAACGACACGTCGAAACCCTCTAACCGTCCTCGGAACCGGGCGTTGCATCCCGCGTTTCACGGGCGAGGAGAGCCCGATGGAATACGAAATCGATTCCGAGGCGGCCCTGTTTGACCGCAGCACCAACCCCAGCCTGGAAGATCACCACCCCCGGCCAAAGCCGCGCAAACACAAGGACCGCAAGGCCGTCAGTATTCCGGAAGAAGAGCCGCAAGCTCGCTGAGCGGGAAATGGCGGGCCGCGACCGATAGTGATGATCACTACGTCTACGCTATCCCGCTATGATCATCTTGCAGGATGGCCGCCATGTTGGACACCGCATAATTGATTCAGCCACCCTCCTGGATGGTACGAAGTCGCCTTGGCGCTTCAATGCAGGAGGGTGACCGATGGCGATACTTGCTGGTTTGGATGTGAGTGACAAGACCACCCATCTTTGCGTGGTCGATGCAGACGGCATCGTTTTGAAGCGCGACGTTGTGGCTAGCGACCCCGAGGTACTTGCCAAGTGGCTCGGCAAGCATTGTCCTGGGCTGGCTCGCGTGGTGCTGGAGACCGGCCCTCTATCGACGTTTTTGTATCATGGCTTGGTCGAGCGGGGCGTCCCGGTCGAGTGCATCTGCGCCCGTCATGCCAAAGGCGTGCTGGCGGCCCGTGTGAACAAGAGTGATGTGCACGACGCCGAAGGATTGTCTCAGCTTGCCCGTACCGGCTGGTTCAAGCGCGTTCATATGAAGGCGTCCGCAACGCACATCGATCGGGCTGCGTTGCGCATTCGCGCGCGACTGATCACGACGCGGGTGGCGATGGGTATGACCATCACGCTCTGTTCGGGCGTGTCGAGCTCAACTGTCGAAGTATCGATCCCCTTTGAACGCGACGATAACAAACAGCGTTCCGACCAGCACCAAATACCGTGCGCTTTCAGCAGCCTCGCATTCCCGGCACTGCATGGCGCGGACTCGATCCAGTTGCACTACCGCACGTCTTCATCCTGGGTGCGGCCCTGCCGGGCGTTGTCCATGCCGCTCATGTCAAACTTCCATATTTGAAGCCCCCCCTGCGAGGCCCGCCGCCACCTTTGATCCCTTTCATCCGGCGCTCGCTGCATCTGGGCTGACAGCCCTGCAGCGCCGCGTTTGCCGCCTTGCGGGTTTTTGAGAAAATGGTGCGAATGATTCGGTTGAGAGTTGGTAATATGCCGCTGCTTCCGCCGGGTTTGCATGGCGTTATGGTCATGGTTTTGTGGTAAGGACGGTTTTCAGATGCGCCGCGAGGAGGTCCACAATGCCCAAAGGGATTTCAGATTCGCGATATCGCCGATTGCTCAGACGCTTGGTCGAAGCACGGAAGGAAATGCAGCTTTCTCAGGGCGAAGTCGCGGCGAGACTGGGGCGTCCACAACAGTTCGTGTCCCGTTATGAACTGGGCGGTAGGCGTCTGGACATCATGGAGTATGTCGATGTCGCCCGGGTGCTGGATTTGAATCCCATCGGTGCGCTTGAGGCGGTACTGAAGGAGGGGAATGCATGATAGCCGGCCTGTTGGAATATTCGCGTCCCATGATGCTTGAGATGTTCGGGGCCGGGCGCCTCTTCAACCCTGGCCCGCATGGCCGAGCGCGTCCTTGAGCGATGAGAGCCACGGCTCATAGTCACGCCAGCGTTCCAGTCCGTGCCGGTTGATCGGGCTACGAACCTGCTGAGCGCTCGGCGTATAAATGGGACGTGGATTGTCGTGGAATCGCAGGCAGCCCGGTTCGAAATCGAGATTGAGACCGGCCAGAAGGCGGCGGATTTCTGTTTCCGGTCGCTCGATCAGCTGTTCATGATGGATTCGGTACACTCGTCCGGGACGGGTCGCATCCATCCAGTCCATCAACCGCACATAGTCGGCATAATACTGCCCTAACTGTGAGAGAGTGGTCGGCATGGATGTGCTTCGATTGAAATAGGTCGAGAAGACCGAAAGGCAGCAGGCCATCGGATGACGGCGGACATCGATGATTTTCGCGCGCGGAAGGGCGAGATGAATGAGGAGGACAAGGCGCCAGTTGGCCGGCATCTTGTCCGTGAAACAGGGACGTTGCGTCTTTCGATGGCGCCGCGTGAGGTCCAGATAGCGCTGCCCAAGGGCTTCCAGGGTTTCAGGGGAACATGCCGCAAGAGCATGGGGCAGATCCGCATGGGTGCCTGCGGGATCGAGGAGAGCGGTGGCAATCTCCCCAAGTTCGGTGCGTTCGCCCAGCCCTTCGATGTCCGGATGGCTGGCGAGAATCTGTTCGACGAGCGTCGACCCTGAACGCGGCATGCCCAAGATGAAGATCACACCCTCGCCCTGGCCGCCCGCTTCTCTCCGCGCGGTTTCGAAAGCGGATGCCGGCATGTCTTCATGCGCACGCACTCCCTCCCGGATGATCCGGGGATCATAGGGGACAAGCCTCCCGCGCAAGGCATTGGCCTGTTCGTAATGCGCGAAGGACCGGTCGAACTTCCCCAGGTCGCCATAGGCCTTGCCGAGCGCGAACATCATCTGGACTTTCGCGAATGGATCGCGGAGTCCCGGTAGCGCCCGTTCCATCGCCCGGATGTGCTCCTCACCCAGAGGGATCGTGCGGATGTTGGCGCGTTCCCACCATGCGGCGCCGTTCGCGGGGTCCAGTTCGAGGGCGCGGCGGTAAGCTTCGAGCGCTTCTTCGATCCGGCCCGTAACCTTGAGACTGTTCGCATAATTCATCCACAGAACCGTGGCGCCCGGCTCCCGTTCAACGAGCTGCCGATCGATCTCCAGCGTCTCATCGGCGCGGCGTTCCGAAGACAGCACGCCGGATTTGATGGAGAGCGGCCAGAGGCGCTTCGGGTCCGCAGCGATCATCCGATCGAGAAACATGATGGCGCCATCGGCCCGGCCGAGCCGGCAGAGGAATGACGACAAGTCCGCGCAGGCGCCGATGAAGGCCCGCTCGTCGATCGCGCTATCCAGAAGAAACCGCTCGGCTTCGGCGAGGCGGCCGGTCAGGATCGCGATCGCCGCAAGAAGGCGCAAGGCATCTGAATCGCGCGGCATCCGTGCCAGGCATGCGCGGACAAGCGCTTCGGCTCGCGGCAGATCTCCGGCTTCGAGCGCCCGCATGACGGCCGCAGGGACGTTCATTGGAATGGTCTCATCTCGCCTTCATGCCGCTGGCCGCCAACATCCTCAATCCGCCATATGCATTTGATCTGGGATCAATAATTTTTGCCTGCATCTGCCTGCCTTAACCAGATGGTAAGGATTTTACATCGTTATGGTGTAGAAAAACACATCGTTATGATGTATTTGGCGACGTCCAATCAGCCTCGGGTGCGTCGGATCGCGGTGTGTGGCGATGTGCTGTTTTTTGCGAAGGGGGAGATTCATGATTCAATCCGGCAGGCAGGGCAGCGGCCACCCGGTGTCGCGAATCATGCCGCGCAGCCTCCTTTGCAGTGCTTCGCTCTTTGCGGTCCTCGCCACAGGCGTTCCCCTCTCCGTTCATGCCGAGGAGCGGCACTGGGACGCGAACGCAACCGGTGTGGGGAGCGGTGGCAGCGGGACATGGGATCTCGCCAGTCTCGACTGGAGTCCCAATGGCGACGGCGTCAGTGGTCCTTACGTCGATCCATGGGACAATAGTGCGCTCGACGACGCGATCTTCGGGGGTGTCGCCGGGACCGTCACTCTGGGCGCTCCGATTACGGTCCATGATATCACCTTCAACACAAACGGTTATGTGCTGGATGGCGGCACGCTGACGCTTGGCGGTTCGACGCCGACAATCTCCGTCACGACCGGAACGACCCGGATCAACTCGGTCGTCGCCGGCGCTTCGGGTCTCGTCAAGACAGGGGGCGGGGCCCTGCAACTCTATGGCGCGAACAGCTTCAGCGGCGACATCGCCCTGCTTGCCGGATCGCTCTATGCCGCGACCGATGGCGCGCTCGGCGCGGCATCCAACCCGATTTCCACGGCCGCGGGCGCCGATGTCACCCTGAGAATCGACGGCGCGGGAACCGCGCGATCCATCACGATCGGCGATGGCGGAACATTGCGGGTATCCGGTGCCGGTATCGGCTCGGCGCTGATCAGCGGCAATGGCCGGGTGTATGTCGGTGCATCGAACAATAATGTGTCGATCGTTCGGCTGACGAACGACGCCAACAGCTACACCGGCGCGACGATCTTCAATGGCTGCAATGGCGTCTGCAGCGCCTATTTTTCCTCGATTGCGGATCTTGGCGTAGCCAGTTCGCTGGGCGCGCCAACCACGGTTTCCGACGGCACGATCATCTTCAATCAGTCCAGCCAATATTCCGACAGTCTCATCTACATTGGTGATGGCGACAGTTCCAACAGGAACTGGGATCTGAACAGCAGCGGCGCGGTCATCCGCAATCAGGGCACAGGCACCCTGATCCTGACCGGGGATATCGACATCTCGTCGGCCGGGTCTTTCAACGCCGAAAGCGCCGATTATGAACTGCTGGGCGTTCTGAGCGGAGGATCCTATAGTTTCAACGCCTATGCGGGCCGCACGATCACCCTGGGCGCTGCCAACACCTTCACGGGCACGGCAGGCGTCAGCGGGCTTGTGCAGGCTTCTGTGCTGGCGGACATCGGCACCGCCAGCTCACTGGGAACCGGCACCAACATCAACGTCAACGCCGGCACGCTCAGCTATACGGGCAGCGGCGCGAGCAGCGATCGCACCTGGACGATCAATGCCGCGAGCAGCATTCTGAACAACGGCAGCGGCGCGCTCGATCTGAGCGGCGATCTCTCTTTCAGTACGAGCAGCCCCAATCCCGACAACCTGACCCTTGGCGGCAGCTTTTCGGGCGTCAACAGCGTCTCGGGCGTCATCTCCGGCAACGGCAACCTCGTCAGTGACGGCGCCGGGACCTGGGTGCTGAGCGGCGCGAACACATATACGGGCACGGTCACCGTCGATAACGGGATATTGCGAGCCGGAAATGCTTCTGCTTTCGGCAATACGACGGGTTTCACGGTCAACGGCGGCACGCTCGACCTCAATGGCCATGACCTGACCACGCCGTCGCTCGGCGGCACCGGCGGCGAGATCGCGCTGGGCAGCGGGACGCTGACCGTCCTGGCGAAAACCGCGCAGACCTATGCGGGCGGTATCACCGGCAGCGGTGGCCTGACCAAAAGCGGAGCGGGCACGCTGACGCTGACCGGCGCCAGCACCTACAGCGGCGCGACGACGATCAAT
>DATMGK010000046.1:0-19581 GCA_035555595.1 Croceibacterium sp.
TTCGGCAGGGATGGGCGCATAACCGGCCGGTGCATCCAGCGCGGGCGATGGCGTGTGCTTCTGGTCAGGCCCCTTGCGGATTGCGGCCAGCATCAGGCGCACCTCGACGATCGCCAGCGCGCCATAGATCACGGTGAAGCCGATGATCGTCGTCCACAGTTGCGCCACGGTGAGGCTGGATGCGGCGAGGAATGTCGGCAGCACCCCTTCGATGGCCCACGGCTGGCGGCCGACCTCGGCCAGTATCCAGCCGAACTCTATCGCGATCCACGGCAGGGGTATCACCCACACGGCCATACGCATGAAGAACCGGGCGAAGCCGCTGTCGCATTGCACCTTGCGCACGGATGCGATCCAGAAGGCTGCGGCGAAGAAGGCGATGAAGAAGAAGCCCAGTCCCGCCATCACGCGGAACACCCAGAACATCACCGGCACGTTCGGCACCGTGCTCCACGCCGCCTGTTCGATGTCCTGCGGCGTCGCCTGCCGCGGGTCGGCGACAAAGCGTTTCAGCAGCATGGCATAGCCCAGATCGTGCTTGTGCCGTTCAAACTGTTCCCGGGCGGCCGGATCCTTCTGGTCGATCTTCAGCCGTTCCACCGCGTCATAGGCCAGGATGCCGTGCCCGATGCGATCTTGCGCCTTGGCGACCAGATCGTTGATGCCGGTTACTTCCCCGGTCAGGCTGCGCGTTGCGATCAGGCCCAAAACATAGGGGATTTTGACCTCGAACCGGGTTTCGCGATCCTCCACGCTGGGAAAGCCGATCACGGCGATGCCGGCAGGGGCGGGCTCGGTGTGCCACATGCCTTCCAGAGAGGCGAGTTTCATCTTCTGGTTGTCGGTCAGGGCGTAACCGCTCTCGTCCCCCAGCACGACCACCGACAGAGATGAAGCGAGGCCAAAGGCGGCGGCCACGGTGAAGCTGCGCTTCGCCAGCGGCACCCATTTGCCCTTCACTAGATACCACGCCGAAACGCCCAGAACGAAGACCGATGCCGCGACATAACCGGCGCTGACCGTGTGGACGAACTTCGCCTGCGCCACGGGGTTGAACAGCACCGCCATGAAATCCGAGACTTCCATGCGCATGGTTTCGGGGTTGAAGCGCGATCCGACCGGGTTCTGCATCCAGCCGTTGGCGATCAGGATCCACAGCGCCGACAGGTTGGAGCCGAGCGCGACCATGAACGTCGTCACCAGATGGCCCACTTTCGACAGCTTGTCCCAGCCGAAGAACATCAGGCCCACGAAGGTGGCTTCCAGGAAGAAGGCCATCAGCCCTTCGATCGCCAGCGGCGCGCCGAAGATATCGCCGACGTAGTGGGAAAAGTAGGACCAGTTCGTGCCGAACTGGAATTCCATCGTGATCCCGGTGGCAACGCCCAGCACGAAGTTGATGCCGAACAGCTTGCCCCAGAACCGGGTGATCGTGCGCCAGATCTCGCGCCCGGTCATCACATAGATGCTCTCCATGATCACCAGGATGAAGGAGAGCCCCAGAGTCAGCGGCACGAACAGAAAATGATAGAGCGCAGTCAGTGCGAACTGGAGGCGTGAAAGTTCTATCACGGCCATATCCATGGCGCGGCTCCTTCGCGGTCCGACCGGGACCGCCACAATCGGCGGGGTCGGTTGTAAGAACTATGATTAGCCACTAGTCGTAACTGAGTATATGAGCAACCCATTTGATAGGCGGGGCGCGGGGCTATTCTGGATCGCCGATGGCGGTGCGGCCGTTCTCATCGCGGCCGCTCTGGCGTCGGGTGTATCGGCTCTGATGCCGGGTGGGCAGGGCTCGGTTTTGCCTGCCGTGACCGGTCTGGCCGCTGCCGTTATGCTGCGCGCCGCATTCCAGATTGGCGCCGTCGACAGGGGGGAACTGGCAGCGATCGCCGCCAAGGGCGGCTGGCGGCAACGGATCTATCCGCGCGTTCTGGTCGCCGCGCCGGGTGCCCGCCGGATGCTGGGCGAAACGATCGCCGATGCGGTGGACCGGATAGAGGATCTGGGCGGCTTCCATGCCCGTTTCGTCCCATTGCGCGGCGCGGCGGTGACCTCGCCCATTATCATCGCGTTTGCGGCCATGTTGGGCAGTTGGGTGGCCGGGGCGATCATGCTGGCCACGCTGCTGCCTTTCGGTCTGGGCATGATGCTTGCCGGAACGGCCGCTTCGCGCGCCGCTGCGCGTCAGCTGGACGCTCTTTCGCGCCTTTCCGGGCTCTTTGTGGACCGTTTGCGCGCGCTTCCGGTGATTGTCGGCTTCGGCGCGCAGGAAAGGATCGGCCGCCATCTGGCTGACGCTACGCGAGAGGTCGCTACGCGGACCGTCGATGTTCTGAAAGTGGCCTTCGTATCCAGTGCGGTGATCGAATTCTTCGCTGCCCTCTCGGTCGCGTTGGTTGCGCTCTATTGCGGGTTCAACCTGCTGGGAATCCTCCCCTTTCCGGCCCCGGAAACCCTCACTCTTGGGCAGGCGCTGTTCGTCCTGATCCTCGCGCCGGAATTCTATCTCCCCATGCGCCGCCTTGCCGCCGCCTATCACGACAAGCAGTTGGGAGAGGCGGCTGTTGAGCGCCTCGAAGCCCTCGCGCCTGCCCAGCCATCTGCGACCCGGCAGTCGCTGAAACAGCCGCCCGCGCTGCGCTTCGAAGCGGTTGTCGTCGACTATGGCGATACGGCCATCGGCCCCTTCACGCTCGAGGTGCCGGGGGGGACCATCCTTGCGCTGCGCGGACCCACCGGGGTCGGCAAATCCAGCCTGCTTCACGCCCTGATCGGCCTCGCGCCTGTGGGCGGGGGCCGTATCCTGGTCGATGGGCAGGACGCGGCGGATGTCGCTCTGGCCGGAAACGTGGGTTGGGCGGGGCAGGCAGTGGCGCTGATCCCCGGCACGCTGGCGGACAATATCCGTATCGCCTGCCCGGATGCCGACGATGCAGCGGTGGAAGCCGCGGCTCTCCGCGCCGGTCTGGGGCACATGATGGCCGCGCGGGGGCATGGTATCGCCCTGCCTCTGGACCATCGCGGATCGGGCCTGTCAGGCGGTGAACGCCGCCGTGTCGGGATAGCGCGGGTCCTGCTGAAGGATGCACCGCTCTGGCTGCTGGACGAACCGACGGCCGATCTGGACCGGCAATCGGCAGCGGATATCGCCGGAATACTGGCATCGGCGGGTAGGGGCCGCACTATTCTGATGGTTACGCATGGCGCAGAGCTTGCTGCGATTGCCGACCATGAAGTGGTGCTGGCATGAACCGCGCGGGCATCGAAGACGTGCTGAAGCAGGCCATTGCGCCGGAACGGTCCGCTTTCCGTCTGGCAGGGGCTTTGGCGGCCGTCGCAACCATTTCGGCGGTGCTCCTCCTCGGTGTGTCGGGCTGGTTCATTACGGGCGCGGCACTCGCGGGCCATGGCGGGGTGCTGGCGGTGCAGACATTCAACTATCTGCTGCCGAGCGCGGGGATACGCCTGCTCGCGATTATTCGCACGACATCCCGTTATGGTGAGCGATTGTGCGGGCATCGTGCAGCGCTGATGACTTTGGCGAGCGTCCGTGCGCGCCTGTTCGATCGTATTATGACGGCGCATGATGTGCGGGCGGTTTCGGCTGGCGACGCCGTATCGCGCCTCGTCCAGGATATCGGCGCGCTGGAGGACAGCCTGATCCGCAAACCGGCGCTGCCCGCCGCGATTGCCGGGGGACTGGTGGGCCTTGGCCTGACATGGCTGGCCAGCCCCTGGGCCAGCGCCGTTCTGCTCTTACTGTTCGCCGGACTTGCGCTGTGGGCGCATCTGGCTGCTCCGCGATTGCTGGCCCGACCGGCGGACGAAATGGCGGATGCGCTGGCTCGTCTAAAGGGGAGCATGGTGGATCATGCATCCGCTTCACCGGAAATCCTCGCCTACGATCTGGCCCCGGCGATCGGGCGGGTGCTTGCCCAGGAAACCTCCGCGCTTGATGGCGCAAGGCGGCGTTTCGCCCGGGGCGAGGCGATCATCGATGGCGGGCTTACGCTTTGCGGCGGCCTTGCGATGGGCGCGGTGCTCGCGATTTCAGATGCCGCCTTGCCGATAACGGTGCTGGCTGTCCTCGCCGCTGCGGGAGCCATCGAATCTCTCGCCGCGTATGTGCGCGGAGTATCTCGTAATGCACTGGTAGCTGCGGCCTTTTCCCGGCTGGAAGTGCTGGCGGCGGACCAGTCGATCTCCGCCGGGGCGGGGGCGGCACCCCCGTCAATGGCAAGTGCAATCGCCATCGACAGCAATGGTGTCAGCGTCCAGCTCGAGGCAGGTTCGCGCCTCGGCATTTCCGGTCGATCCGGCAGTGGCAAGACTACACTGCTGGAAACGCTCGCGGGCATTCGGCCAGCTCTGGAGGACTGCGGCTTGTCGCTCGACGGTAAGCCGCTCACCGCTTTCCCATCGGATAGTCTCAGGCGAACATTCGCTCTCTCACCGCAGGACGCCCAGCTTCTGTCCGGCACGGTGCGCGACAACCTGCGGGTTGCGCGCGCTGGTCTTGCCGACGAGGACTTGTGGCCCGCGCTGGACGTGGCCTGCTTCGCGGATGAAGTCCGCGCGATGCCGCACGGGCTGGATCAGTGGGTGGGTGATGGTGGTGCGCGCCTTTCGGGCGGCCAGCGCAAGCGACTGTCGCTCGCCCGCGCGCTTCTGGCAGGCAGCCCCTGGCTGCTGCTCGATGAACCGAGCGAAGGGCTGGACATGGCGACGGAAGCCCGCGTGCGTGAAAGGCTGGATCGCTGGCTCGAAAAGATGGGAACAGGCCTGATCGTCGTTAGTCACCGCCCCGCCTTTCTGGCGCTTGCGGAAAAGGGGCGCATCGTCGAACTGGGGCGGTAAAGCTGGTTACAGAAGTCTGGCGAAAGTCGCGGCTGACCCCAGCATCCTCGATTGCAGGTCTTTCATTCTGGACCGGTCGTCCGGTGCGGTAATTCCCGACAGCGCACAGAGAAGCCTCGCGGTGCCTGTCAGCTTTTCCGGCGACAGGCTGTAGAACACCAGCTTCGCATCGCGGCGGGTCTGCACCAGTTCCGCCTTGCGCAGGATCGCGAGCTGCTGTGAAAGGCCGGGCTGCCCCACACCCGTCAACGCCTCCAGCTCGCCAACCGATTTCTCGCCGTTTTCCAGCAGAGTGCGCATCAGCTTCAGGCGAACGTCGTGCGCCAGCGCCTTCAGCACATCGGTGGCAGCCTCCAATTCGCTGTCGGTAAAGGCTGTCATTTGCCCGCCTCGCGATACCGGTCGGGTTGGGTGCGATGGAACCAGCAGGCATCACCCGTTGCGCCCAGTGCGGAATCCTGATCCTGATGCGGTGGCAGCAACACGTCGTCGCCGGGGCGCCATCCCTCGGGCGTCACCACATTGCCGCTATCTACGCGCTGCAAGGCGCCGAGCACGCGCAACAACTCGTCCACCGACCTGCCGATCGTCGCGGGATAGTTCAGGATCGTACGGATGATGCCATCTGGATCGATGAAAAAGGTGGATCGCAATGTGGCGGCGTCGGGCGCTTCTTCCGCCAGCATTCCGTAGGCGCGGCCGATCACCATGGATGGGTCCTCGACTAGCGGGAAGCCAACTGTCACGCCGAAATGCTCGTGGATCGCCCTTACCCATGCGAGATGGGAATAGAGACTGTCGACCGAAACCGCGATCAGTTGGCAATCGAGCGCGTCAAACTGCTCGCTGGCTCTGGCCAGTGCCACAAACTCGCTGGTGCAGACGGGCGTGAAATCCGCCGGATGAGAGAACAGCAGGACCCAGCGGCCACGATGATCGGAAAGGCTCATTTCGCCCACAGTCGTGCGCGCACGGAAATTGGGGGCGATATCGCCGATCTGGAGAGCGGGGCACGCAGCCTTGTTTTCGGGGGTCGAATCCATCCTTGCTCCTGTCTGGGGCAAATCTCGAACCCGCTCTCTTACATGGTTACAACATTATCGTAAATGATTAGCGTTTGCGAGGTGCGGCTGATCTGGTGGGTGTGAAGCCTCGCGTTTTTCGCTACGGGGCCGAAAAATTTCAGGCGCGCGAAGGGTATTGTTTGCGCGGACGTTATCCGGGCGGGGGAAAATATGAAGTGCGGACCATCCGGTTCGTGTTGGATGAACTTTAGAAAGCGTGGTCGCACATGCTGCAAACAACGGCTCACCCCGACGAGATTTCCTGCGAAGACGACGAATCTGTAAGCGTCGTAACCGTTGCGCCCTCAATCAAGACGAAGGTTCTGGTCGCCGACGCCGACGAAAGATGGCGGGCGACAGTCCGGCAATTTCTGGAAAGGCATGGCTACGCCGTCTTCGAAGCGGAATCCGCGCAAGTGGCGAGGTCGTTGCTTGCCGATGTCATGCCCGACGTCGTCATCCTTGACGTCCTGATTCCGGGCGAGGACGGTCTGGCGATTACGCGCGCCTTGTCGGTGCGTAACGATCTGGTGGTCATCCTGATTTCAGAACTGGCGAGTGAAATCGATCGGGTTGTCGGCCTTGAGGCTGGTGCCGACGATTATATCGGCAAGCCATTGTCGCTGAGGGAACTGCTTGCCCGAATTCGGGCCGTTTTCAGGCGGACGGCACGCGTCCGCGACGTTGCCGAGCAGGGTGAAGGAACGCGGGGCTATCGCTTCGCGGGATGGAGACTCGATGTTGAGCGGCGGACGCTGCGTGATCCCGCAGGGGGGGCAGTGCCGCTTTCCGATGGTGAGTTCGCTCTGCTGCGGTCGTTTGTCGAGCGGCCCCAGCGCGTGCTGACGCGCGACCAACTGCTGGAATACGCGCGCGGTCCGGATAGCGATGCGTTCGACCGCGCTATCGATACTCAGGTCAGTCGGTTGCGTCGTAAACTGCGCAACCGCTCGCGCGACGACCTGATTCGCACTGTCCGCAGCGAAGGCTATATGTTTGCGGCCAAGGTAGAAGCCATCGAATGCCAGCCAGTGTGACGGCCTGACACACTGGCGGGGGTCCGGAGAATCCGCTGGCTCGTTTGCTCGTATGGCAATCGAGAGAAGTGGGTTGCCTATTTGCAACACCTGACCTTGCGTCGCTCACGCGGAATGCACGCACCACACCCCTGCCCCTGCGCAAATACGCCCTGAGGCCAGCCTCCGCACGCTTCCGGTCCTCCTCACCGGAGGCCTGGGGTGTGGCTGGGGCTGTGGCCATTCGACCACAAAATGGCGGTTTGTGACGGCCTTTGGCGTGTCGCCGAAAACCAGCGTCACGATCGGACAAATCCCGGAAACGCTTGTCGGCGAATTGCGGGGCTTCGGCTTTCAGTGCCGCAAAGCAGCTCAAGCTGCGGAAACAGAACATAAGCAAAGGGAGTGCTCATGAGACAATTTACCTCCAGCTCTGTCGTGCGCCGTAAGAGCGGCCTGTTGAAGTCCTGCATTTCGGTAGTGGCGCTGTGTGCGATGGCCCAGCCCGCACTGGCGCAGGAAGCTCAGGATGCGGACGAAGCCGAGACGGGTGCGATCATTGTCACCGGATCGCGCATCGCGCGCCCGGACTACGTGTCGAACAGCCCCACTCTGTCGGTTGACGAGGGCCTGCTGCAGAACTCGGCGACGGCTGCGCTCGAAGTGAACCTCAACAAGCTGCCGCAGTTCTCGCCGGCGCAAACGCCGACTGCAGGTGGCGACATTCAGCCGACCGCTACGAACACTCCCGGCGCGGCGACTGTTTCGCTGCGCGGTATTGGCGCCAACCGTAACCTCGTTCTGCTCGATGGCCGTCGCAGCACCCCCAGCAACGCTTCCGGCGTGGTCGACATTTCGACCATTCCGAGCGCCGCGATCGAACGGGTTGAGATCATTTCCGGCGGCGCCTCGGCTACCTATGGTGCCGATGCCGTTGCGGGTGTGACCAACTTCATCCTGAAGAAGAATGTCCAGGGTCTCGAACTCGACGGACAGATCGGCCTCACCGAAAAGGGTGATGGGTTCGAATACCAGTTCTCCGGCATCATGGGTGCAGACTTTGCCGATGGCCGCGGTAACATCAGCTTCGCGGCGTCGATGAACACGCGTGAGGCGAGCTATCAGCGCGATCGCACGTGGTATCGCGATCTCTGGGCCAATCCCGATGTCGCGGGCACGCAGTTCTTCATCGAGGCGCCAGGCATCAACTTCGGCTATGCCAACCTGCCGACGGCTGCCAGCGGAATGTTCCCGAATTCGTCGCTGCCACCAGCTGGCGGCTACATCGTCTATACGAATGCCGACGGTTCGCCCTTCGTCAACGGTTCGTGGACCAACAACGGTGTCTACACTCCTTATTTCGAAGGCTTCACCGGCAATGCCGATGGCTATGAATACAAGGTCAGCAATGCCGGCACGCTCAGCCAGAACAACACAAGTTCCTATCTGATACTGCCGCTGACCCGGTATAACTTCTTCGCCCGGGGCAATTACGAGATCAACGACTGGATCGGCGTGTTCGCGCAGGGCCTGTTCAGCCATGTGAGCACCTACACCCGGCAGGAGCCGGGCCCGATCACGAGCGGCTGGAGCGTCTACATCGACCCGACCAAGCTCGATGCCGATCAGCTTCCTTCGGACATGTGGACCCTGCTCAACAGCCGGCCCGATGCCAACGCACCGTTCCAGCTGACCACGATGATGCCGGAAGACCGCGAAGGCTTCACGGACGTCACCACCTACAATCTGCTTGCTGGTCTTGAAGGTTCGATTCCCGGTACGTCGTGGACGTGGGATGCTTCCGTCAATCACGGTGTTTCCGTCACGTCCTCGCGTCAGACCGGCATCTATTCGCTCGAACGGCTTCGCACGGTCCTCAACTCGGGCAATTTCGGTGAAGGGTTCACCGCCACGGGCAATGCGCAGGATGGTGGCTTCGGCGCCTCCACCGCGACCTGCACCAGCGGGCTCAACTTTTTCATCGTGCCAGAGGGCGGATATTCGCAGGATTGCCTTGATGCCATCCGCGCGGACCTGAAGAACCGTTCCGCGCTGCGCCAGACGATCGTCGAAGCGAACTTCCAGGGCGGCGTGCTCGAACTCCCGGCCGGTGAACTGCGGGCGGCATTCGGCGCCAGCTATCGCGAGCAGGAATACGAATTCATCAACGACACCCTGACCAGTCAGGGCAGTTCGTTCCAGGATCAGGCTCTCGGCATTTACCCGAGTGCGGATTCGTTCGGCTACTACGATGCCAAGGAGCTTTATGGCGAGCTTCTGGTTCCCGTGCTGTCCGACCTGCCGCTGATCCAGTCGCTCTCGCTGGAACTGGGCGCTCGCGTGTCGAACTACAGCACCACCGGCACCAGCTATACCTACAAGGCGCTTGGCGACTGGCAGGTCAACGACTGGCTGCGCTTCCGCGGCGGCTACAACCGGGCCGAGCGTTCGCCGAACATCGGCGAGCTTTTCCTGGCATCGCAGGAGACGTTTGGAGTCAACTTCGCGGGCGATCCTTGCTCGCTGGCGAATCCTCTGTCGTGGTCGGCAAATCCCGGCAATGCCAATGGTGGTGCGGTGCTGGCGTTGTGTCAGGAATTGATGGATCGTTCAGGCGATCCCGATGCCAAGACGCAGTACTATGATGGGCCGCAGTCCAACGCGACCTTCGGCTATGCATGGCCGACGCTGGTGGGCAATCCGAACCTGACGACGGAAAAGGCAGATACATGGACTGCCGGCTTCGTGATCAGTTCTCCGTTCACCAACCCTTTGCTGTCGCGCCTGAAGCTGTCGGTCGACTGGTTCGACATCAAGGTCAACGATGCGATCGCGCCGCTGACCGTAGCTGCCGCGCTTCAGCAGTGTCTTGATCCGGCGTTCAACCCGCTGGTGCTGACGGACACTTCAGCCGCGGCCGATACGTTCTTCTGTGAGAACATTAAACGCAACCAGACCGGCGCGCAGGGCACGGTGTACACCACTTACACCAACAGCGGCCGCTTCCATGTGCAGGGTATCGACGCCCAGCTCGACTGGTCGGGTGATGTCGGGCCGGGTACGCTCTCGCTCAACGTCGTTGCCAACTACCTGCTCAAGTACAAGAGTGCGGCTCTGTCGTCGCTGCCGATGGTCGACTATGTCGGCACTTTCGGCACCACCGAGAACGGGCTCAATACCGGTGCCTATGAATACCGTGTGTTGACGAGCCTGAACTATGGCGTGGGCAAGTTCGGGTTTGGGCTCCAGTGGCAGCACCTGCCCTCGGTTGAGGATTCAAGCGAGGCTACCATCCCGACGACCACGGTGGGCGCACCGTCGTATAACCTGTTCAACTTCAACGGCAGCTATACGATCACCGATGATGTGCGTCTGCGGTTCGGCATCGACAACCTGTTCAACAAGGCTCCGCCGCTGACGAACTACAACCCCGCCAACACCAATGCGTCCTCCACCGGGCTGTTGATCGGCGGCGGCTTCTCGTCGGGCTATTATGATACCAACGGTCGCCGGTTCTATCTTGGCGCCAGCATGCGGTTCTGATCGTCAGTCCGCACGGAATTGGGAAGGGGCCTCGCCAATAGCGGGGCCCCTTTCATGTTGCCCAGGGCTCGTCTCGTCTCCGGGGCATCTTGTCGAAACATTTACACTTCGAATGCGGACTCTTTACCCACCCACGCGGTTGCCTGCCGCATAATAGGTCAGGCGGGGGCTTGGTATTTGACCGCCGGTATTCCGGCATTGCGGGAGAGACCATGGCACCCGAAACTTCCGATCAGGATCTGATGCTTCGTGCCGCGCGTGGCGATATCTTTGCCTACACCGCGCTGGTCCAAAGGCATGTCGCCAGTGTGTTCCGGACCGGGTACAGGTTCCTGCACGACCGCATAGAGGCGGAAGACATCGCGCAGGAATGCTTTGCGCGGCTTTGGCAAATGGCGCCCGGTTGGCAATCATCCGGCAGTGGCGTGCCGGCGTGGCTGCAACGTGTCTGTACCAATCTTTGTCTGGATCGCCTGCGCAGGAAAGCCCGCTGGCGGGTGGAGGAACTGCCGGAACTTGTCGACAGCTCTCTAGGGGCCGACAGGCTGCTGGAGCAGGGGCAGATGAAGGATATTCTCGAACGCTGTCTAGGAGACTTGGCGGGCAATCATCGGGCGGCTATCGTGCTGACCTACTATGAAGGCCTGCCTAACAAGGCCGCAGCGGAGTTGATGTCCATGGACATAAAGGCTTTCGAGTCGCTGCTTTATCGTGCCCGCCAGAAACTCGGCGCACTGCTTGCGCTGGCTGATGTTGTGCCGGCCGATCTGGAACTGCTCGCATGATAGCTGAGGGCGGCCGGTTCAACGCCCGGCTGGACCTTCTGCTCGCCTCGCGCAAAGAGCCTGTGCCCGCGCCCGATCTGGCGCGGCGGATCGTGGTGCGTACCGCTTGCCTGCCTCAGATCGGGCGGCCGGATTTTGCTGCGGCCACTGCGCCGTTTGCAATGCAGCATACCCGCTGGCCGCGTAATATTGGAATGAACGAATTGGGCTGGGGCGGGGCGATCGCGGCCAGCCTGGCTCTACTGCTCACTTGGCCTGGGCCGGAAAGAACCGGAGTGTCGCCCATCTCGCCGTCGGTGGGGCAAGTCCGGCTTGCTGCCAACACGAGTTCTGGCCACTCCGAAAAGACACTGAATTCCGGACAGGTTGAATATTCGGGTCCTGCGATTGATAGGCCGCAAGCGGTGACTGTCACGCTGGTGGAAGCTGTCCGCCCCGCTCCTCGACAGCCAACTGTCCCTGAAGCCCAGGCTGCTGTTCGAGAGGGTGCTCCAAACACCGAAATGGCTTCACGAGACGGGCAAAACGTTGAGGTGGCAGCGCCCCGCGCTAACCCGAGTTCCTTCGCGCTCGCCACCGCAGAGAGCGAACCCGCAGAAGTTTACGGCCCGGTGGATTCATATCCCGACCGAACGCGTGCCAATCTCTCGCTTCCCTCGTCGTCAAATCAGGGGACAGCCGTCGCCCCGTCGTTTCCTGCACAATCCGCCCAATCAGGCGCGGTTGCGCCCTGACGTCCGTATCGTTTTCGCTCGTCGGCGGCCGGCAGCTCTACTCCCAACCTCTATCGAGGAAGCGCAGCGCGCATCCCGCCAGGATCGCCGCACCGCGTGGCAGGACGCTTTCGTCCACCATCATGTGGCTGGAATGGATGCCGCAGCATCCTGCCCAGCCCGTGTTTTCAGCCGCCACGCCCAGAAACGCCATCGCACCGGGCACTTTCTCCAGCACGTAGGAAAAATCTTCCGCGCCCATGATCGGGTGTTCCATGCGCTCGAATGCGCCGCCCGGTAGTTCGCTCGCCACTGCTTCGAACAGGGCAACGGCGCGCGGATCGTTCATGGTCGGCGGGAAGCCTTCCGTTACGATCACCGTCGCGCGGCATTCGTGGGCGGCGGCGATGCCTTCCGCCAGCGTCCGCAGGGCATCGCGCACTTCCGCGCGGCGTTGCGGCGAAAGGGTGCGTATCGTGCCCTTCAGCCGCGCCCGATCGGGGATCACGTTGTGGGCCTGTCCACCTTCGAGCTGCGTCACGGTGACGACCGTGGCCTCTGACGCCTGAAACCGGCGAGTCACGAGGGACTGGATCGCCATGACGATCTCGCACGCCACGGGAACGGGATCGCGCGACTGATGCGGCATGGATGCGTGTCCGCCCCGTCCCTCCACCACGATTTCCAGCATGTCGGCCGCGGCGAGCATTGCCCCGGCCCGCGCCGCCAGCATGCCGTGGCGGGAATTGGGCATGATGTGCAGAGCAAATGCGGCATCCGGCAGAGTTGCGGCATCAGTGCCCAGCAACCCGTCCTCGATCATGTGCCGCGCACCGTGGAAGCCCTCTTCCCCCGGTTGAAACATGAACCGCACTTCGCCGGACAGATCCCCTCGCCGGTTCGCCAGCAGGCGCGCCGCCCCGGCCAGCATGGCCGTGTGGGTGTCATGCCCGCAGGCGTGCATCCGCCCCGCAATGGCGGAGGCGAAGGGCAGCCCCGTCTCCTCCTGCAGGGGCAGGGCGTCCATATCCCCCCGCAACAGGACGGAACGACCGGGGCGTGCCCCTTTCAGCGTGGCGACGGCTCCGGTGCAGGATGGGCCTTCGCGCCATTCCAGGGGCAGGTCGGTCAGTTCCGCCTGCGCTTTGGCCAGCGTCAGCGGGGTTTCGAGGCCCAGCTCCGGCTCCGCATGGATCGCGCGGCGCAGGGCGGTGATACGCGGCGCGATCTCCAGCGCCTGATCGAGGAGGTGTTCGGCGAGCATCGGGGGTTTCTAGCGCGAACAGGGCCGCAACGCCAATCTTCGACCTTGCGCATCGCTCGTGTCGCCGCGTCTCTATGCCGCAGCGCAACAAAGATGCGTCTATGGCCTTGCAACGCCCGCGTCCAATCCCCAATTCTAGTGGCAAGTTGAGCCGCAAGGTGACGGATCGCGGCACTGTTGCGGATTTACGACAAGGTTTGGTTTCCGCACGAAAACCGTAGTATTTCCTGGGTTCGGGGTTATTGGCGGCGCGAATGCACGGGACTGTCCATCTTTTCGATAGACTGCCGGAAGTCTCTCGGCCTGCCTCGCCGCTTGCGGGGCTGGATTCTGTCGTGCGTCAGGCGCCTCTCATCGGGGTGATCCGCAACCCGCGTAGCCATCGCAACGCTGGCGATCCACCTGAATGGACGGGTCGCGGCAGCATGCTGGTGGAAACGCCCGACCGCCGCAGCGAATTGCAGGCGATCATCGCCCGCTTCGCCGAACGCCGGATCGACTATCTGGTGGTGGATGGTGGCGACGGCACCGTGCGCGATGTACTGACCTGCGGCGCGGGCATCTTCGGCGATCGCTGGCCGCCGCTTATCGTGCTGCCCAACGGCAAGACCAACGCGCTCGCGGCCGATCTGGGCCTGCCGGTAAAGTGGACGCTGGGCGATGCCATGGAAGCGATCCATAGCGGCCGGCTGGAAGCGCGCCATCCGCTGATCGTTACGCAAAGCGACAAGCCGGAGGCGCAGGTCCACGGCTTCGTGTTCGGCGCGGGTGCGTTCACGGCTGCGATCGGCCTTGGGCAGGACGCGCACCGGCGCGGTGCGTTCAACGCGCTGGGTGTTGCCGTAACCGTTGCGTGGAGCTTCCTGCAGGCCCTGTTTGGCAGCGCTGGCAACGTATGGCGTCGCGGCACGCCGATGCGCCTTTATGACGATGCGGGTAACGAGCTTCCCCACAGTGGCGTGGGCCGGAAGGACGAACGTTACCTCCTGTTCGCTTCCACCCTGTCGCGTTTCCCGGCCGGATTGCGCCCGTTCGCTCATGTCGACGGCATCCTGCGTGCCTGCGTGGTGGACAATTCCCGCCTGGGACTGCTGCTTCGCCTGCCCTTCATCTTCCGCGGGTTTGTGAGCGATGGAATGCGGCGACGCGGCTACGACGTGCTCTCGCTGGACAAGTTCCGCCTGGACGTGGACGGGCCCTTCATCCTTGATGGGGAGGCGTTCCCGCCGGGGCGTTACGACATTTCGCTCGGACCCAAGCTGCGCTTCGTCGTCCCGTGACGGGCGCGCTGGCCGCGCGCGTGGCCGCCGCGCTGGACCGTAATGTCGACCCTGCCGTAGCTGATTTTGCTAGGCGGCTGGCGGAAGATGCCGGTGCGCTCGCCGTGCTGTTCTATGGCTCCAACCTGCGGACGGGTTCGCTCGAAGGCGTCCTCGATTTCTACGTCCTGCTGCCGGGTGCGCGAGAGCGGGGTTTGTGGCCGCGCGTTTCCTATCGCGAATGGGATCATGAGGGTGCATGCCTGCGGGCCAAGATCGCCACGATGAACCTCGCCACATTCGCCGCCGCGGCCACCGGCGAAACGCTGGACACCACGATCTGGGCGCGGTTCGTTCAGCCGAGCGCACTGGTCTGGGCACGCGATGACGGTGCGCGGGCGCAGGTTCTTGCCGCGCTGGAAGCCGCCGCAATCACCGCCGCGCGACTGGCTGTGACCGTCGGCCCCGATCATGGAACGGAAGATGCTTTCTGGGCCGCGCTTTTCCGGGCCACCTACCGGGCAGAGCTGCGGGTGGAGCCGCCGGGACGGGAGCAATCGATCCTTTCCGCCAATCGCGCGCATTTCGACGGCCTGCTTCCCGCCGCGCTGGCCGCCGCCGGGATACCTTTCACGCAGGATGCGCGGGAGATTATGCCGCAACTCGACGCGGGCACACGGGTGCAGGTCATGCGCTGGTGGCGTCGCCGCAGATCTCTGGGCAAGCCGCTCAACATGGTCCGCCTCGTGCGCGCGGCGGCGACTTTCGACGGTGCTATGCGCTATGTCGCGTGGAAGGTTGAACGGCATACCGGCATGCCGGTGAAGGTCACGCCGCTGCGCGAACGGTTCCCGCTGCTGGCCGCGCCCGCGCTGGCCGCGCACCTGTGGCGCGCCCGCCGAAATCCGCCGCTGCCCCGCCAGAACTGAACTACCAGAACTGAACTAGAGGTAGCGCATCCGGATAGAGATGGCCTTCACCTCTTCCCCCACCGGGAAAGTCACTTTGTTGACGCCCGGCTTGCCCAGATTGAACACATTGATGCTGGGGTTGTTGGACATCCCGCCGCCATCCTGCGTCAGGTCCGTCTTGCCGTTGTTGTTGATGTCATGGCGGGTGGCGATGGCATAGTTGCCCGCGCGTGGCACCGGCATGCAGAAGGTCATCGTCCCGGCGCGTGCCGGCACCTCTATCCGATAGATCCAGCGGCCCGTGGCCAGCCAATCCTCTCGCGTGCCGCGGTAAAGCTGCACGCGCACGGTTCCGGTCCCGGCCTTGATCTCTGTCAGGCTGATGCGGACGGCAGGCCCGTTGCCACGGCACTTGGCCATGTCGTTGGAGATTTCCTGGCCATACTGCACTTGCGCCTGCGCAGGCCCGCCCGCCGTCAGGGCAGTTGCGGCCAGCAGCGCAATGGCGCCGGTCTTTCGTGTTCTGTCAGCCATGCGAATGCCTGCGTCTTCTCCGTGCGATGCTGGAAGGGGAACCGGCGTTGCGACACATGCGTCGCGGCGGTGGCGGCGTGGGCAGGCCAAAAGTGTGATTACGGCTGTGAACGATCCCTGAACTCTCCGCAAGCGCACGTTACATCCCAGCCGTGTGGAAAAGGCGTGGTTGATCTGTTGTTAACACAGTGCGCCCGGCCTAGTCACCTTGGTCAGTTCTATGGCTGATCCGCTGATCTCTCCCTCTATTCTTTCCGCCGATTTCGCACGGCTTGGGGAAGAAGTGCGCGCAATCGACGCAGCCGGGGCGGACTGGATTCATATTGACGTGATGGACGGGCACTACGTTCCGAACCTCACGATCGGCCCTGGGGTGGTTAAGGCGCTGCGCCCGCACACGGACAAAGTGTTCGATGTGCATCTTATGGTGTCGCCGGTGGACCTGTGGATCGCTCCTTTCGCGGAAGCGGGGGCGGACATCATCACCGTTCATCCGGAAGCCGGGCCGCACATCCATCGCAGCGTGCAGGCGATCAAGGCGCTGGGCAAGCTGGCCGGTGTTTCACTCAATCCCGGAACGCCCGCCAAAACGCTCGATTATCTTATCGATGATGTCGATCTGGTTCTGGTGATGAGCGTCAACCCCGGCTTCGGCGGGCAGAGCTTCATTTCCAGCCAGCTCCGCAAGATTGAGGCGGTGCGCAGGATGATCGAGAAATCCGGCCGCGATATCCGGTTGGAAGTGGACGGCGGCATCAATGCCGAAACGGCGCGGCTATGCGTCGATGCAGGTGCCGATGTGCTGGTCGCCGGATCGGCGACGTTCACTGGTGGCCCCGATCGGTATGCCGCCAATATCGCCGCTCTCAGGGGGGCGGGATGAACGAAGCCGTCGCCCGGAACCGTTTTGTGACAGACCCGGCGGCGCAGAAGCGAGAACCGCAGGCCATGGCGATTCCGCTGGACAGCAAGAAGCCGGAAGAACTGGTCGAAACTGCGGCGGAACCCATGGTTGAACCTCTGACCGATCCAGCCCCCTCCGCCGACCTGCCGCTTGAACCGGGTCGCGCGCTGGCGGTTACCGACTATCATCCGCCGGAAACGACAATCAGCGAACGCATCGTGCGGCTGGCCTATCGGCTGGGTGTTCCCGGATCGACGCTCACCGCACCGTTTCGCAAGCCTGCCCGGCTGCGCCTGCTGGCCACGGTGGAAAGCCCGCTGGCTGGCGACCGGGTGGCGGGTATGGCCCTGCGCGCAGGGCATTTCCTGGTGCTTGGCGTCAAGACGCCGATCGCGCAGGTCGATTTTTCGCCTGCTGCCAAGCTTGCCCCTCCGTTTGAACGGGTGATCCACGGCTTCACCTGGCTGCGCGATCTGGAAGCCAGCCCACCGCGCGCCCAATGCACCCACACGGCGGAACGGGTGCTGCTGGCCTGGCTCGATGTGAACGGCACGCCCGGCAAGGGTATCGCATGGAAGGTCGGCAGTGCGGGCCATCGCCTGCTCAACTGGCTGGTTCATGCGCCGTTGATTCTCTCCAGCCCGGACAAGGCCCTGCGCGCTCGCATTCTCGCTTCGGCAGAGGAAACGGCGCGCTGGCTGGATCGCAACGTGGGTAAATCGTCCGACACGCTGGATGCGCTGGCCGGGTGGTGCGCGATTGTCGCTGCCGGGCTGTTGATGCCCGACGGCAAGCCGCGCCGCCTGTTTGGAGAGGCAGGGCTGGCCCGCGCTCTGGGTGAACTGATCGGCGGCGATGGCGGCGTGCTGTCGCGCAGTCCACTGGCCCAGATAGAGGCGATTGCGCTGCTGACGGAACTGTCCGCCTGCTACCGCGCGACGCGGCGCGATCCGCCTCAGGCCGTGACGTCAATGTTGCAAACCCTCGTGCCGCCCTTGCTGGCGTTGACGCATAGCGATGGCGCACTGGGCAACTGGCAGGGTGCTGGCGCTGTTCCGGCATCGCGTATCGCCGCATTGGTAGAAGCAAGCGGCGTGCGAACCCGCCCGCTGCGCGATGCGCGGCAATGGGGTTATCAGCGCGTCACCGCGGGCAAGGCGGTGTTGCAGTTCGATGCCGCTCCGCCGCCGCTCGCCCGTCATGCGCGCCACGGCTGCGCTTCCACTCTCGCGTTTGAGCTCTCGCAGGGCGAACACCGGCTGATCGTCAATTGCGGCGGTGCGGCGCTGGCCGGGGGACAGATCCCGGCGCGTATCGAACAGGGCCTGCGCGCCACGGCCGCGCACTCCACGCTGGTGCTGGGCGATGCCAACTCCACGGCGGTTCTGGTCGCGGGCAAGCTGGGGCAGGGCGTTGGGGAGGTCGAGGTCGATCGGCGGATGCTGACGGCAGATGGCGGCGCGGTGGCCACTCGGCTGGAAGCCAGCCACGATGGCTATGTCAGCCGCTTCGGCCTGGTCCATCGCCGCATCCTGATCCTGCGTGATGACGGCACCGAACTGCGCGGGGAAGATCTGCTGGTTCCCGCCGGTCGCAAGGGCAAGCGGGGCAAGGTGCCCTATGCTGTCCGCTTCCATCTCGGCACCGGCGTGGAAGTTGCGCTTTCCGGCAGCGGGCGCGGTGCGACACTGGCCCTGCCAGATGGCGGGTACTGGCAATTCATCGCGGTTGATCACGAACTGGAAGTGGACGAAAGCCTGTGGGTGGATGGCGAAGGTCGGCCGCACCCGGTCCAGCAACTGGTGATGCAGGGGCTGGCCTCTCGCGGCGGTGCCAGCTTCTCGTGGCTGCTCAAGAAGATTAGGTAAGGTTTCATGAAAAATGTGACGATCCGGCGGGCGCTGCTTTCGGTGTCCGACAAGACCGGTGTGGTTGAACTCGCCTCGCGGCTGGCGAAGGGCGGGGTAGAGCTGGTTTCCACCGGCGGTACCGCCCGGGCCTTGCGAGAGGCCGGGCTGCCCGTGCGCGATGTTTCGGACGTTACCGGCTTTCCAGAAATGATGGATGGCCGGGTGAAGACGCTGCACCCGCTGATCCACGGCGGCCTGCTGGCTGTGCGTGACGATCCCGAACATGCGGCGGCGATGGATGCGCACGATATCGGCGCCATCGATCTGCTGATCGTCAATCTCTATCCGTTCGAAGAAACGGTCGCGCGCGGCGCCGACCGGGACGAGATTATCGAGAATATCGATATCGGCGGCCCTGCCATGGTCCGCTCCGCGTCCAAGAATCACGCTTTCGTGACCATCGTCACCGATCCGGCGGACTATCCAGCTCTGCTGGATGAACTGGCGTCCAACGACGGCGCGACCAGCCCGGCCTTCCGCAAACGCATGGCCGCCCGCGCTTTCGCCGCCACCGCCGCCTATGATTCGATGATCAGCCAGTGGTTCGCCTTCGCCGATCAGCAGCAGCAGTTCCCAGAAATGCTGGCGATCAACGGCCGTCTGGCCGGGGAACTGCGCTATGGCGAAAACCCGCATCAGCAGGCGGCGCTCTACACCCCGGTCGGCCCCCACGTGCGCGGGCTGGCCCAGGCAGAGCAGGTGCAGGGCAAGGAACTGAGTTACAACAACTACAATGATGCCGATGCCGCGCTGGAACTGGTGTCGGAATTCGCCGGGCAGGATCCGGCGGTGGTCATCGTCAAGCATGCCAATCC
>DATMGK010000047.1:0-10912 GCA_035555595.1 Croceibacterium sp.
TCCTCTGCTCCCCCGAATCGGGACTATCTCATTCGGTTCCCCTGTGTTCAAGTCCCCACACCAATCGGGCCGCCATGCATGAATCCTGCCAGACGGGGTTCAATCGGCGCAACCTGATGCTACATCCGCTTTCATGAGCGAAACCGAGACTGCCGCCGCCAGCACACGCAGCCTGGCGGAAGCCATGGCCGAAGCGCCCGTCAATGCCGCGCCACCGATCCCGCAAGGTGGGCTGGAGGTGATCTCCATCGCCAAGAGTTATGACAAGCGGGCGGTGCTGACCGACATATCGCTGACAGTGGGCAAGGGGGAGGTCTTGGGCCTTCTTGGCCCCAATGGCGCGGGCAAGACGACCTGTTTCTATTCGATTATGGGGCTGGTGCGGCCGGATTCGGGCCGCATCCTGATGGACGGCGTCGATGTGACCCGCTTACCCATGTATCGCCGGGCGATCCTGGGCCTGGGCTATCTGCCGCAGGAAACCAGCATCTTCCGCGGCATGACGGTGGCACAGAACATCATGTGCGTGCTGGAAATGGCAGAGCCGGACAAGCACACGCGGGCGGCCGAACTGGACCGGCTGCTGGACGAATTCCACCTGACCCGCCTGCGCGACAGCCCGGCCATGGCACTTTCAGGCGGTGAGCGGCGGCGCTGCGAAATCGCGCGCGCGCTGGCGGCCCGGCCTTCGATCATGCTGCTGGACGAACCCTTCGCCGGGATCGATCCGCTGTCGATCGGCGATATCCGTGAACTGGTGAAAGACCTGAAACGGCGCGGCATCGGGGTGCTGATCACCGATCACAACGTGCGCGAAACGCTGGATATCGTGGACCGCGCCTGCATCATCTATGGCGGGCAGGTCCTCTTTGCCGGCAGCCCCGAAGATCTGGTCGCCGATCCGAACGTGCGCCGGCTCTATCTGGGCGAGAGCTTCACCCTGTGAACGGAGCCGCGTCGCGCCCGGCCGTGCCGGCCGTTACCCCGCACTGACGATGGCGCTGGGTCCCCGTCTCGATCTGCGTCAGTCGCAAACGCTGACGATGACGCCGCAGCTTCAGCAGGCAATCAAGCTGCTGGCGCTGTCGAACCTTGAGATAGAGACCTTCATCGGCGAGGTGCTGGACAGCAATCCGCTGCTCGAAGCAGGGGAATTGCGCGGCGAAACGCCGGTTTCCACCGACAGCCCGGACGAACCACCGCCCGAACCGACCGCCGACGAACTGATCATGCGCGGACAGGGTGAGGCGGACGCCCCGCTCGACATCGACCCCGGCGCGCTCGACCGCGATCGCGACACCGGCGACTGGTCCGCCAGCGGCATGGGCGGGGGGGGCGAGGAAGGCCCGGGCATCGACGAACGGGGCGGCGACGGGCCGACGCTGGCGCAGCATCTGGAAGCGCAGGCCGGGGCCGCCAGCAGCGGCGCGCAACTGGCCTTCATCGCGCGGCATCTGATCAACCTGCTGGACGAGGCGGGCTATCTCCACACGTCCCTGCGCGAAGTGGCGGATACCCTCGACGCGCCGCTGGCGCGGGTGGAAGAGGCACTGGCGCTGGTGCAATCGCTCGATCCCACGGGCGTCGGCGCGCGCACCCTGTCTGAATGTCTGGCGCTGCAGGCGAAGGAAGCCGACCGCTACGACCCGTGCATGGCCCGCCTGATCGATAATCTGGAGCTGGTGGCGCGGGGCGAGTTTGCCCGGCTGAAGCGCATGTGCGACGTCGATGACGAGGATTTCGCCGAGATGCTGGCGGAACTCCGCGGCTATGATCCCAAGCCGGGCCTGCGCTTTGGCGGGGGTGACGAGCGCGTGGCGGTTGTGCCCGATGTGCTGGTGACGGGCGATGCAAACAGCGGATGGGACATCGCGCTGAATCAGGCGACCCTGCCCCGGCTCGTCATCAACCGGTCCTACTACGTCGAACTGCGTGGATCGTGCATCGACAAGCTGTCGCGAAGCTGGCTGGGCGAGAAGCTGGCCGATGCCCGCGCGCTGGTGAAGGCGCTGGACCAGCGGCAGAAGACGATCCTCAAAGTCGCCGCCGAAATAGTTAAACAGCAGGAAGGCTTCTTCCGCCGCGGCGTCTCGCAGTTGAAGCCGCTCACGTTGCGGACGGTAGCCGAAGCGATCGGGATGCACGAAAGCACGGTCAGCCGGGTGACTTCCAACAAGTACCTCACCTGCAAACGCGGCACTTTCGAACTGAAATACTTCTTCACCAGCGGCGTGGCCTCTGCCGATGGCGAAGGCGCGGTTTCGGCCGAGGCGGTAAAGGCGGAAATCCGCGCACTGTGCGAAGCCGAAAGTCCGGACGACATCCTGTCCGACGACAAGCTGGTCGAACTGCTGCGCGCCAAGGGCTTCGACCTGGCCCGCCGCACGGTGGCGAAATACCGCGAGGCGATCGGCATCGGCAGTTCCGTCCAGCGGCGGCGGCAGAAGAAGCTGGCGCGGGTGGCATAGGCGGCGTTTCGCGCACGCTGGCGAGCAAGTGTTGCGGAAAGGACTCTGTCGCCGCAGTAAGGGTGTTTACCGAGAATTAACCTTTTTCGTTGAGAGATGGGTTGGTTAATTCCGATCAACACCTCTTAGCGGGTTGTAAACACGGTTGCAGGGGGACTGACAATGCGCGTGCTGCTGATCGAAGACGAGCCGACGACGGCCAAGGCGATCGAGCTTATGCTGACGGCCGAAGGCTTTAACGTCTACTCGACCGATCTCGGTGAGGAAGGGCTCGATCTCGGCAAGCTCTATGATTACGATATCATCCTTCTCGACCTGAACCTGCCTGACATGCACGGGTACGACGTGCTGAAGAAACTGCGCGTCGCCAAGGTGCAGACGCCGGTGCTGATCCTGTCGGGCATTTCCGAAATGGATTCCAAGATCCGCAGCTTCGGCTTCGGAGCGGACGATTACGTGACCAAGCCGTTCCACCGGGACGAACTGGTCGCCCGCATCCACGCCGTCGTGCGCCGTTCCAAGGGCCACAGCCAGTCGGTGATCCGCACCGGCAAGCTGGCGGTGAACCTGGATGCCAAGACCGTGGAAGTCGATGGCGCCCGCGTCCACCTGACCGGCAAGGAATACGCGATGCTGGAGCTGCTTTCGCTCCGCAAGGGCACCACGCTGACCAAGGAAATGTTCCTGAACCACCTTTACGGCGGCATGGACGAACCCGAACTGAAGATCATCGACGTGTTCATCTGCAAGCTGCGCAAGAAGCTTTCGAGCGCCTGCGGTGGCGAGAACTACATCGAAACCGTCTGGGGCCGCGGCTATGTGCTGCGCGAACCGGGCGAAGAAGTCGAAGCGGCCTGATTCTCGATACCAAAACCCTGCTAAAATACTGAAGAACCGCTCCGGGCCTTGCCCCGGGGCGGTTTTTCTTTAGCGGAGCGCGGCATGACCGCACACAAGCCCGGCGATCCGACCACGCTCAACCGCCTGTATGGCCGATCCAAGGGCAAGGCCCTGCGCGCCGGCCAGCAATCGCTGGTGGACGACCTGCTGCCCCAGATCGCCGTACCGCTGGAAGGCCCGGTTACAGCCCAGCGGCTGTTCGGCGATGACCGCGCGCTGCATTTCGAAATCGGCTTTGGCGGGGGCGAGCACATGGCGGCGCGGGCCGACATGCTGCCCGATCACGGGTTCATCGGCTGCGAACCTTTCGTCAACGGCGTGGCACAAACGCTGGTTCATGCCAGCGGCGATCACGGCGCGCACCCGCCGCTGGCCAACATACGCCTGCATCACGGAGACGCACTGGAAGTGCTGCAGCGCGTACCGGACGGGTCGCTGAGCTTCCTCTACCTGCTCCATCCCGATCCCTGGCCCAAGGCCCGCCACGCCAAGCGGCGAATGATGAATGACGGGCCCGTGCGCCTGTTCGCCGACAAGCTGAAACCGGGCGGCGAGTTCCGGTTCGGCACCGATCATCCGATCTATCTGCGTCACGCCCTGATGGTCATGCGCCGCCATGCCGACGCCTTCGAATGGCTGGTGGAAGGCCCCGAAAGCTGGCAGCGCCGCCCAAGCGGCTGGGCCGAAACGCGATACGAGGCGAAAGCCCGCAGCCTGGGCCATGAAGTCTGGTATTTCCGCTTCCGCCGCAGTTAAGCCGCAATTGGCGGAAATAGCCTTACTTCAGTGTCGGATTGATTCTCTATCTTTTTGGTTGAGAAAAGCGCCCGTAGCGATCCGGCATTGGATAAAGGGCCTGACTGAATGAATTTCAGCGACTTCGATCTTGCTACGCTGATCCCCTTCATCGCCGTTGGATTCGCCGCACAGCTGGTGGACGGAGCGCTGGGCATGGCTTTCGGGGTGATTTCCAGCACTCTGCTGGTCGGCGTGATGGGCGTGCCGCCCGCAACGGCTTCAGCCGGGGTCCATATCGTGGAAAGTTTCACCACCGGCGTTTCGGGCATCAGCCACGCGATCCATCGCAATATCAACTGGAAGCTGTTCTTCCGGCTGCTGATACCCGGCGTGATCGGCGGTATTCTGGGCGCCTATGTGCTGTCGTCGCTGGACGCATCGATAACGCGCCCGTTCGTGATGGCCTATCTCACCTGCATCGGCCTCTATCTGCTGTACCGCGGCATGGGCTATCCGATCCATCCGCGCGAGCCGAAGATCGTGGCGCCACTCGGGCTGGCCGGCGGCTTTCTGGACGCGGCGGGCGGCGGCGGCTGGGGCCCGGTGGTTACATCGAACCTGATCATCCAGGGTTCGCCCCCACGCACCACCATCGGCACGGTCAATTCGACCGAATTCTTCCTGACGATCACCATTTCCGCCTCGTTCCTGTTCCATCTGGGCATGGAAGGGTTCGACAGCGAGTTCCTGAACCCGGTGCTGGGCCTGCTGATCGGCGGCGTGGTGGCGGCCCCCTTTGGCGCCATCGTGGCGAAGCGAGTGCCCGCACGCGCGCTGCTGATCATGGTCGGCGTGGTGCTGACAGTGACCAGTGCCTACAGCGTGTGGAGCGCGCTGAGGTAAAGCGATCAGGCGGCGAGGCTTTCCCGCCTGTCATCGCCGGACGGCGCGACCATCCGCGAAAGATCCAGCCCGCTGGGGGTCTGGAACAGGCGCAGATCGAACAGCGGAACGACCGACAGGATATGGTCGAAGATATCCGCCTGGATGTCTTCGTAATCGCGCCAGTTGGTGGTCGAAGTGAAGCAGTAGATTTCCAGCGGCAGGCCCTGCGCGGTGGGGTCTAGCTGGCGGACCAGCAAAGTCATGTCTTGGGCGATGCGCGGATGCGCGCGGAGATAGGCGAGGACATAGGCCCGGAAGGTGCCTACGTTCGTCAGCCGCCGCTCGTTGACCGGATCCCGCCCGGCCCGCGCCAGCTTGCCGTTCCACTGATCAAGTTCATCCCGCTTGCGTTCGACATAGTCGTCAAGCAGCGAGAAGCGCCGCAGCTTTGCCGCTTCTTCGGTATCAAGAAAGCGAACGCTGTTCTGATCGATCGCGATGGACCGCTTGATCCTGCGCCCGCCCGATTCCTGCATCCCGCGCCAATTCTTGTAGCTTTCGGAAATGAGCCGGTGGGTGGGGATGGTGGTGATCGTCTTGTCCCAGTTCTGCACCTTCACGGTGTGCAGGGCGATATCGATCACGTCGCCATCGGCGTTGAGCGCTGGCATTTCGATCCAGTCCCCCACGCGCAGCATGTCGTTGGAGGTAAGCTGGACCGAAGCGACCAGCGACAGGATGGTGTCACGGAATACCAGCATCAGCACCGCCGCCATCGCGCCGAGGCCTGAAAGCAGCAGCAGCGGCGACTGTTCCATCAATACCGCGATCATCAGAATCGCCGCCGCGATGAACAGCACGATCTTGGCCACCTGAATGTAGCCCTTGATCGGACGACTGGCCGCGTCTGGCCGATGCGAATAGATCGTGTTGGCGAAAGTCAGCGCGCTGCTGATCGCCAGCGTGATGGTGAGAATGATGAACGCGCCAACCACGTTGCGCGTCACCGCCACGATCCAGTGCGGCAGATGGGGAATGAACGCGATCCCCGCCGACACGATCAGCGCGGGGACGATATTGGCCAGCCGTGCACCGATGACCGCCGGCACCGGCCATTCGCCCGGCACGATCCGCCCGACCACCCGCAGGATCACATGCTTGACGATGAAGTTGGCCGCCGCCGCGGCCAACCCCAACAGCGCAATGCCCAGCAACGCCTCTGCCCACGGCGGCGAGCCGGGGAGCAGGTTCAGCGAGCGGTTCACGGTTTCGGGACCGGAGGAGGAAGCGAGGGTGGGAAAATTCATATGATTCTTCGATGCCTCGACGCCGAACGGCACGAGGCACCGCCTTGTAGCTGCTAAAAAGGGGCTGACTTGGGGAAGGCCTTAGGGTGCCAACGCGACAGGCCAATGTCAAACCGGCGCCGGACAGCACGCGAATGCACGCCCAGCGCGGCTAGCACTTCCGCAGGTAAATCCTGACCCTGACAAGGACTTCTGCCCCACCACTTCCCCAAAAGTGAGGAAGGGGGGAGGTGCGCTTACTCCGCCGCCTGAACGCCGCCGGTGTCGCCGAACAGGCCGGGGCCTTCGTCTTCGATCTCGTTCGCGGCTTCGTTGTGGCGGGCCTTATTGCGGGCGTCGAAGCTGGACCAGACGTCGTTCCAGTTACCCTTGGTCGCGGCCTTTGAGTATTCGGTTGCGCGGGTTTCGAAGAAGTTGGCGTGTTCGACACCGTTCAGCAGCGGAGTCAGCCAGGGCAGCGGGTGTTCGTCGATCAGGTAGATCGGTTTCAGGCCGAGCTGGCCCAGACGCCAGTCCGCGATGTAGCGGATGTATTTCTTCACTTCCTTCGCCGTCATGCCGGGCACCGGGCCCATTTCGAACGCGAGATCGATGAAAGCGTCTTCCAGACGGATCGTGGTCTGGCACTGGTCGGCGATATCGTCCTTCACCGTTTTCGTCAGGCAATCACGTTCGTTGCAGAAGGCGTGGAACAGGCGGGTGATCCCCTCGCAGTGCAGCGATTCGTCACGCACGGACCAACTGACGATCTGCCCCATGCCCTTCATCTTGTTGAAGCGCGGAAAGTTCATCAGCATGGCGAAGCTGGCGAAAAGCTGCACCCCTTCCGTAAAGCCGCCGAACATGGCCAGCGTGCGGGCGATATCCTCGTCCGTATCGACGCCGAATTTCTGCAGGTAGTCGTGCTTGTCCTTCAGTTCCGAATATTCGAGGAAAGCGCCATATTCGCTTTCCGGCATGCCGATGGTGTCGAGCAGGTGCGAATACGCGGCGATATGGACCGTCTCCATGTTGGAGAAGGCGGCCAGCATCATCTTGATTTCGGTCGGCTTGAACACGCGGCCGTATTTTTCGTGGTAGCAATCCTGCACTTCCACGTCGGCCTGCGTGAAGAAGCGGAAGATCTGGGTAAGCAGGTTCCGCTCATGCTCCGAGATCTTCTGCGCCCAGTCGCGGCAATCTTCGCCCAGAGGAACTTCCTCTGGCATCCAGTGAATCTGCTGTTGCCGCTTCCAGAACTCGTAAGCCCAAGGATATTCAAAGGGCTTGTAGGTCTTGCGGGCTTCCAGCAACGACATCTTGTGTCTCCGTGATTGGGCGCGAACAGCCAATATAGGCAATTCCGGGCCAAAAAGCGAAGGTCGAATGGACGATTTGCGCTGGATAACCCGCGCCTGTCCATCGGTTCGTCGCATGGGGCCGGAACTGGCGGGCGCCCCCGCGGATTGCATGGCCGAAGGAGGCCTTCGCCATGTGGACGACCATGCGGCAGCAGCAGCAGTGCGGGGCACAGTTCAGGACAAGATCAGCCGCGGCTCTGGTGGCGAAGCGCTTGGCCGAAGCAAGGGCGGCCGAGGGACAAAACGCGGGCAGAGAGCCGGCGGAAACGCCGGGAAATCGCTCTAGTCGCGGCCGAGGATCGGGCGACGCTGCTGCTTGCTGAAGCGGCGGCTTATCTCAAGCGCGATGAGAATCGGCGTGGTCCACAGCCATGTCATCAACGCGGATTCCAGCCAGCCGCGCTGATCCGCCAGACGGCCGCTGCAACTGTAGATTTCCAGCAGGTTGCCGGGTTCACACGTAGAGGGCCAAACCGCGTGGCTGAGCAGGTAGAAACCCAGCGCCAGCCAGCCCAGTTGCGCCGCATAGAGCGCAAAATAGCGGCTGGCTGCTACCGGCGCTTCGCCGTAGATCTTCGGGAGGGTGCCCTTCCAGAACATGCACGGAAGATGCCTCAGAATTGGTCAAGATTCGGTTACCGCACCCCGGTACCGCCTGAAATCGCGGGATTAACCGCTGGCGTAAAGCTCAATCCCGTCGGCCGCGCTTCGAACTGAACCACGAGCCGCCGCCGAGCACGGTAATACCGAGGAAGAACCCGAAATCGTACCAGCCGCCGTTGTTGGGCACGGCGTAAACCGCGATGTCCGGGCTGAACAGCGACCCGATCCACGCGAACGGGAACACGAAGCCATGCCACAGGCCGAGCAGGAAACCGGGAGTATCAGCCGCCCGGTCCACCGCTTCCGGCACCTGATGCGCGCAAGCGGTGAGGAGCGCGGCGAGCGCCGCCGCGGCGAGAAGGCGCGCGCCTGCCGGGAGAGCGGCAGATGGGGTCACTGGCAGGCCAGACATTCCTCGTAATCCGTCGGGCTGGCGGACAGTTCGATCTTCGGTGCGTCGGCGGTGTTGTCCGCCTCCACCCCGCCGGCAAAACCGGCGCGCTGCACGGACTTTGACCGCAGGTAGTAGAGCGACTTGATGCCCTTCTCCCACGCCTGGAAGTGCAGCATCATCAGATCCCACTTGTCCACGTCCGCCGGGATGAACAGGTTGAGGCTCTGCGCCTGATCGATGAACGGCGCGCGGTCAGCCGCGAATTCGAGCAGCCAGCGCTGATCGATCTCGAAGCTGGTCTTGAACGCGGCCTTTTCCTCTGGCTTGAGGAAATCGAGGTGCTGCACCGATCCGCCCTTTTCGAGGATCGAGTTCCACACCGCGACCGAATCCTTGCTTTTCGATTGCAGCAGCTTTTCGAGATAGGGGTTCTTCACCACGAAGCTGCCCGACAGCGTCTTGTGGGTGTAGATGTTGGCCGGGATCGGTTCGATGCAGGCGCTGGTGCCGCCGCAGATGATGCTGATCGACGCGGTGGGCGCGATCGCCATCTTGCAGGAGAAGCGTTCCATCGCGCCCATTTCTTCCGCATCGGGGCAGGCGCCGCGTTCTTCAGCGAGGACCATCGACGCTTCGTTCGCCTTGGCCGCGATGTGCTGGAACATGCGCAGGTTCCACGCCTTGGCCATCGCGCTTTCCATGGCGATGTTCTTCGACTGGAGGAACGAGTGGAAGCCCATGACACCGAGGCCGACCGACCGTTCGCGGCTGGCCGAATACTTGGCGCGGGCCATTTCCGGCGGCGCACGGTCGATATAATCCTGCAGCACGTTGTCGAGGAAGCGCATCACGTCTTCCACGAACGCCTTCTCACTCTGCCATTCGTCCCACTTTTCAAGGTTGAGCGAGGACAGGCAGCAGACCGCCGTGCGATCGTTACCCAGATGGTCACGCCCGGTCGGCAGCGTGATTTCGCTGCACAGGTTGGACGTGGAAACCTTCAGGCCCAGATCGCGATGATGCTTGGGCATGGTGCGGTTCACCGTGTCAGAGAACACGATGTAGGGTTCACCCGTAGCGAGGCGGGTTTCGACCAGTTTCTGGAACAGGCTGCGCGCATCCACCGTGGCGCGAACCGAACCGTCCTTGGGGCTGGTTAGATTCCATTCGGAACCGGCGCGAACCGCCTCCATGAAAGCGTCGGACAGCAGCACGCCGTGGTGCAGGTTGAGCGCCTTGCGGTTGAAATCGCCTGACGGCTTGCGGATTTCGAGGAACTCCTCGATCTCCGGGTGGCTGACATCGAGATAGCAGGCGGCCGAACCACGCCGCAGAGAGCCCTGCGAAATGGCCAGCGTCAGGCTGTCCATCACGCGCACGAAGGGGATGATGCCGCTGGTCTTGCCGTTCAGGCCAACCGGCTCCCCAATGCCGCGCACGTTGCCCCAGTAGGTGCCGATGCCGCCGCCACGGCTGGCGAGCCACACGTTTTCGTTCCAGGTGCCGACGATCCCTTCCAGGCTGTCGTCCACGGAATTGAGATAACATGAGATCGGCAAACCGCGATTGGTGCCGCCGTTCGACAGCACCGGGGTGGCCGGCATGAACCACAGCTTCGAGATATAGTCGTAAAGCCGCTGGGCGTGATCGGCATCGTCGGCATAGCAATCGGCCACGCGGGCGAAGAGATCCTGAAAGCCTTCGCCGGGAAGCAGATAGCGGTCGATCAGCGTTTCCTTGCCGAATTCCGTCAGCAGCGCATCGCGTTCGCCATCGGTGACGATGGTGAAGCGGCGCGGATTGACCGATTTCGAATCGCTTTTCGCCGAAGCCTTCACCGCTTCGGCCATCGCGCCCGCCATGGCACCGGCCGCCGCGCCGGCGACCAGATCATCGCTGCCAGAATCCTTGCGATCCATAGTCATGGCCTTGTCCGAAGCATGATTGCCCGTGTTTCGAGCGACCGGTGCCTCTGCCTCCAATGTCGCCGCGCCCAATTCGCCGAGCCCCATCGCCGCATCATCCCCGTTCCGAAATTCCATCTGCGCCGCCCTCGAATATCGTACCGGACAAGTGCCGGATCATGCCGAATGTTCCGCATGTGTTCGAATCAGCAGGCGGATCGCCAGCCTATCATCCCGCATGCACCAGTGGGGGATTAGTTATCCCCCAACTGTCCCCAGCCGGGCCTTGCAGGGACGCGAAACACGCTGATTCCCGCGTCAGTTCGATGACAGCGGAAATCTAGGTATTGTGGGTCGTCCCCGCAACCCAACC
>DATMGK010000048.1:0-7377 GCA_035555595.1 Croceibacterium sp.
AAGCGCGTGACGGTGGACGGCGCGCCGGTGGACGGCCCGACGGCGCCGATCACATGGGGCGGGGTGGGCACCGATGCACAGCACGCGGTGTTCCAGCTTCTGCATCAGGGCACGCATCTGGTGCCGATCGATTTCATCGCCAGCATTGCGCCCGGGGACGATCTGGACCGGGCGCATCACCGCATCCTGCTGATGAACTGTTTTGCGCAAGGGGCGGCGCTGATGGCGGGCAAGGCCAGTGACGATGCCGCGCGCGCCTATCCCGGCGACCGGCCGAGCACGACGATCCTGCTGGACGATCTGGACCCGGCGACGCTGGGCGCGCTGATCGCGTTCCACGAGCATCGGACGTTTGCCAATGCGGTGCTGATGGGGATCAATCCGTTCGATCAGTTCGGCGTGGAACTGGGCAAGGAAATCGCCAAGAAGATCGAAGCTGGCGGTGAAAGCTTCGATGCCAGCACAGAGGCGCTGCTGAAGGCCGCTGGGCTGGCGTAACGCGATCGGCCAATGAGTGTCCGGGGCGGGTCGCGGTTTATTCGACCTCCTCGGGCTCCTCTTCGTCTTCCTCAGCCAGTTCGGTCACGCGGATCTGTGAGAAATCGGGGCGGAGCACGGCGCCGAAATCGTTATCCGGCGGTGTGAGGCGCACGTGGATGAAGGGCACCCAGACGTCGCCGTATTCGGCGCGCTGATACCACAGGTCCAGCACGTCATAGGATGCCCATTCGCCATCGGGGGCTTGCAGGCGGATGCCTTCGCCAATGCGCGGAACGGCTAGAAACTTTAGGCGAACCTGGTTCTGGTGCGTTTCGTTCTGGATTTCGATTTCGATCAACGTCCCGTTCCCCGGCGGCCGGACCTGTCGCCAGCCGTTGAAATCCTTTAGGAATCCAGTGGCTGCGCCCGCCTGCGAAATAGGGGCGACAAGGCTTCCGGCAGGTTTAGGGGCGTGGTTAATGCCTCAGCAGGAAAGCGGGCGCGGGTATGATGTGGGCCGCGCGTGCAGAGGTTCGAATCTTGCCGGTTCGGGCAAGATTCGATTGACAAAATGCCCCTTGCGCCCCATCTGCCCGCCATCGAGGCGCCCAGGCAGCGTGAACTGGCGATATTTCGCCCCGGCCGCGCCTCGTTTTTTGCGAAGAGCTTCCCTTTTCACGCGGGTCGTTCAGGAACCCGCGTTTGCGCGCGCCCTGACCGGCTGTGCGCCGACGCATATATTGCGAGTTCAACAAGTTACATGACATTCGAAACACTCGGGCTGTCGCAGCCCGTTCTCCAGGCGCTCGAGCTGAAGGGCTATAACCAGCCGACGCCGATCCAGAGCCAGGCCATTCCGCACGTGCTGGAAGGCCGCGACCTGCTGGGTATCGCGCAGACCGGCACCGGCAAGACGGCGGCCTTCATGCTGCCATCGATCGACCGGTTGGTCGCTTCTGACAAGCGGCCCCGGCCGCGTTCGTGCCGCATGCTGGTGCTGGCGCCGACCCGCGAACTGGCCGGCCAGATCGCCGACAGCGCGCGTGATTATGCCAAGTTCGCGCATCTGAAGGTTGTCACCGTGTTCGGCGGCACGTCCGTCAACCGCAACCGGCAGGATGTGGCGCGCGGCGTCGATATCCTGATCGCCACTCCGGGTCGTCTGGTCGATCTGACCGATCAGCGGGCGCTGGACCTGTCGCAGGTGGAAATCCTGGTGCTGGACGAGGCCGACCAGATGCTGGATCTGGGCTTCATCCATGCGCTGCGCGCGATCGTGCGCCTGCTGCCCAAGGAACGCCAAACGCTGTTCTTTTCGGCCACGATGCCGAACGCGATCAAGCAGCTGGCTGGCCAGTACCTCGACAATCCGACGCAGGTTTCGGTCGCGCCGCAATCCACCACGGCGGAGCGGGTGGACCAGTATGTGTGCTTCGTCGGCCAGAGCGAGAAGCAGGCGCTGCTGACGATGGCCCTGCGTAAGGGTTTGCAGTCCGGCGAAATGGACCGCGTGCTGGTATTTACCCGCACGAAGCACGGTGCGGACCGGGTGGTGAAGAAGCTGGCCCAGTCCAACATCCGCTCCAACGCGATTCACGGCAACAAGAGCCAGCCGCAGCGCGAGAAGGCTCTGGCCGAATTCCGGCAGGGCGACGTGCGCGTGCTGGTGGCGACCGACATCGCCGCGCGCGGGATCGACATCCCGGGCGTGAGCCATGTCGTGAACTTCGAGCTGCCCAATGTGGCGGAACAATACGTCCACCGCATCGGCCGCACCGCGCGCGCCGGGCGTGAGGGTGTGGCGCTGTCGTTCTGCGCGCAGGACGAGCGTGATTACCTTCGCGACATCCAGAAGCTGACCCGCGTCACGCTGGATCAGGTGCCGCTGCCAGAAGGGCTGCGCGCCGAGGTGGAAATCGTGGCCAGGCATGTGGAGCCGGTTCGCGGCCCCCGTTCGCAACCGCGCCGGAACAGCGGTGGCGGCGGTGGATCGCGCCGCGACACGCGCACAGAGGCGCAGCGCGATGCACGCGGCGAAGTGCGCGTTGAGCCGCGCGGCGGCCAGAACGGCGGCGAGCGGCGTAACAACCGCCCGTCAGGCCAGGGCCGTCCGGGTGCGGGCAAGCAGGGCGCTGGCAAGCCCGGCGGGCAGGGCGGCAACCGTCGTCGCCGCAGCCGTGGCGGGCAGCGATCAGCGCAGGTTTGATCGAGGCTTAGCTTCGGCCAGTTATTGGCAAGCCCCGTCTGGCCCGCCATATGCGCTGGCACAGACGGGAGCTGCCACATGGCCGAATACGATTACGACCTTTTCACCATCGGCGCCGGATCGGGCGGCGTGCGGGCAAGCCGCATCGCCGCCTCTCATGGCGCGAAGGTGGCGGTGGCGGAAGAATACCGGGTCGGCGGCACCTGCGTGATCCGCGGCTGCGTGCCGAAGAAGATGCTCGTTTACGGCTCCATGTTCGCCGAGGAGCTGGAGCACGCGGAAAAGTTCGGCTGGACGCTGGGCGAAAAGCATTTCGACTGGGCGAAGCTGCGCGATTTCGTGAACGCGGATGTTGACCGGCTGGAAGGCCTTTACGGCATGACACTGGACAACTTCCACGTCGAGGTGATCCGCGAACGGGCGACCGTAACCGGCCCCAACACAGTGCGGCTGGCTTCGGGCCGCGAGGTGACGGCGAAGTATATCCTGATTGCCGTCGGCGCGTGGCCGATGATGCCGGATATTCCCGGCGCGGACCTGTGCCTCAGTTCCAACGAGATGTTCCATCTGGAAGAACAGCCGGGCCATCTGGTGGTGATCGGCGGCGGTTACATCGCGCTGGAATTCGCCGGAATTTTTAACGCGCTGGGCAGCCGGGTCACGGTGGTTAATCGCAGCGACGTGCTGCTGCGCGGATATGACCGCGAAATCGTGAAGCGGCTGGAAGACATCGCGCGCGGGCGCGGCATCGAATTCATGATGGATTCGAAGCTGTGCGGCGTGGAGAAAGCGGCCGACGGATCGCTGCTGCTGGATATCAACGGGCAGACCCTCACCGCCGATCAGGTGCTGGTGGCCACCGGCCGCCGCCCGAACACAGCGGGGCTGGGGCTGGAGAACGCCAGCGTTATCACTGGCGATCACGGTGAAATCCACGTCGATGAATACAACCGCACCAATTGCCCCAGCATCTATGCCGTGGGCGATGTGACGGACCGGGTGCAACTGACCCCGGTGGCGATCCGCGAGGGACATGCCTTTGCCGACAGCGTGTTCGGCGGCAATCCGCGCACGGTGGAATACGATCATATTCCCAGCGCCGTATTCTCCCAGCCGCCGATCTCCAGCGTGGGCCTGACTGAAGAGCAGGCGCGCGAAGTGTGTCCGAAGGTGAAGGTACACTCGTCGGATTTTCGCCCGATGAAGAACCTGTTTTCGGAGAGGGCCGAGCGCGGGCTTTACCGCCTGATCGTGGACGAACGGACCGACAAGGTGCTGGGCATCCACATGATCGGCCCGGATTCGCCCGAAATCCTGCAGGCGGCGGCGATCGCGGTGAAGGCCGGACTGACCAAGGCCGATTTCGACGCGACGATCGCGCTGCACCCATCGATGGCGGAAGAACTGGTCCTGATGCGCTGACGGGCGCGAGCGAAGTCAAAGAAAAACCCGCCGAGGCCAGTGCCCCGGCGGGTTTTTCTTTGCCTGACTGGTCCGATCAGAACCGGGCGTTGACGCTGACCCAGAAGCTGCGGGCCTTGTCCTTGTTGTTGTAGTGATCGAAGAACAACGTCTCGTTGGTATCGAGATAGTCGCCGTCGCCGTTCAGATCGTTGAATTCGGTATCGTAAGTCGTGAAATCCTCGTTCAGCAGGTTGTTCACGCGCACGTTAACGGTCAGCCAGTCGGTCGCTTCGTAAGCGGCGCCCAGATTGAAGGCGGTGTAGCTCTTGTAATAGAGCTCATCACCCGTGAGGGCGTGCAGGCCGCGATAACGCTTCGACCGCAGTTCGCCCGTGAGGAGGAAGCTGAGCCGGTTGGTCGCCTGCCAGTCGATAGAGGCATTGGCCATGTGCCGCGCGCTGTTGCCCAGTGGCAGACCTTCTTCGGCGCCGCTTTTCTGTTCGCTGTCGGTCAGCGTGTAGTTGGCGCGCAGACCAAGCCCGTCGAAGAACTTCACCCGTCCGGCAAGTTCCAGACCCTTGATCACGACCTTGTCGATGTTGGTCGCCCGCGTGCTGGTGGTGTAGCCGAGATCGGCATATTCGCCGACGTCGGAACAGGCCAACGTCGTGCCGGGGCCGCAAGGCTGGCTGGCGATCTTGTCGTCAAAGGTGTTGTAGAACGCGGTGGCGTTGAAGCTGTGGCCGGCGGGGTGGTTCCAGTAAACCGCCAGTTCCTTGCTGACGCTGGTTTCCGGCTTCAGGTTGGGGTTGCCGAACAGCGGCGTGGTGCCCTGACCGCCGAAGCCGGTGATCCCGTCATAAAGCTGCGTGGTCTTCGGGGTCTTGAAGCCGGTGCTGATGCCGCCCTTGATCGTCCACTGGTTGTTGACGTTCAGCACGCCGTAGAGGCGGGGGCTGAGGTGATCGCCGAACAGCTCGTGCCGATCGTAACGCAGGCCGCCCGTGATCGCGAGCGGGGTGAACACGTACCACGTGTCTTCAGCGAAGAGCGACCACATGTTGTGTTCCTGCTTCAGGCCGGGAGTACCAGCCTCCAGCCCGAACACACCGTCGGTCAGATCGCCGCGGATGACCTGGCCGCCCAGCACGGCCGTGTGGCGGCCAGCCAGTTCGAACGGAACGTCAAGCTTGGCATCGAGAGTGTACTGCGCGCTTTCCAGCGTGCGAGCCGGGCGCGGCAGGAAGGTTTCTTCCGCGATGGCGCGGCGTTCGTCGACGGTAAGCCCGGCATAGTCGCCGGCGCCGTCGATCATTTCCAGCAGTAGTTCACGCTCTTCCACGCTGAAGGGGATCGTGCGCCCTTCGTTGTTCGTCGCGATGTGCGACAGGGTGACGATGCTGTTGCCGAAGCCCCATTCGCCCTGATGGGTCAGCGACCATGCGTCGCGGGTGAACTTCTGGGTGGGGGCATAGCCAACGCGCGGATTGGCGCGGCGTGACCACACGCCGCCGCTGTTGGCGCAGGCGGTGGCGTTGCTGCCTGAACCGCCGATGCAGACGTTACCGGCGGACCAGATGCTGTTGATGCCATCCACGGTGCCGACCGGATATTCCTCGGCACCACTGTCGTTGATCTTGATCTCATTGTCGTACTTCTGGCGCGAAGTATCGTAATCGAACGTGATCGTCTGGTTATCGGTGGGCGTCAGGGTGAGAGCGAAGCCGCCTGCGATATTCTCGTTGTCCACCGTCTTGCCACCGCCGCCAAAGCCAAGCGAGCGGAGACGAACGGCGCCCGAGGGATCGGTGATGGAATCATAGACCGGGTTGGACGCATCCCGCTTGTACCAGCTGCCCCGTGCGCTGAGGCTGAGCAGGCCGGGGACGATGGGGCCGTTGATGTAGGCGTCGATCGTGGTGTCGTCGCCATATTCGCTCTTCGTTTCGAATGTGCGAGCAGCGGTGATGGAGCCGGTCCAGCGGTTGAGATTGCGCTTGGTGATGATGTTGATGACGCCGCCCATCGCATCCGCGCCGTAGAGGGTGGAGGCGGGGCCACGGATCACCTCGATCCGTTCAATGGCGTCCTTCGGCGGAATGTGGTTGAACTGGTTGCCGCCGAAGTTGTTGGGGTAGATATCGCCGTGGTTGTTCTGCCGACGACCGTTGATCAGGATCAGCGTGTAATCAGAACCCATTCCGCGCAGGCTGACCGTGCCCTGACCGGTTTTGTCGCGAGTTTCGCCGATATCGACGCCTTCGAGATCGCGCACGGCGTCAAGCAGGGTCATATACGGACGAGAGGCGAGATCCTCTGCCGTGATGACGCTGATGCTGGCGGGTGCATCGGTGATCTTCTGTTCGAACCCGGCTGCGGTTACGACAATGGTGTCAGGCGATTCAGCCGCTTCGTCAGCCATGGCCGGCGCCCCCGCAGCCATGAGAAGTGACGCGACGCCTGCGCCGACCAGCAGCCGCGCATTGCGTGATGGGACGAAATCGAACATAGATACCCCTGCTATTGATAATTGATCGCATTTGCAGCGATTGGCGCCGCCAGTGGTCGACAGAGGGGCCCAGCGTCAATTGAGGGAAATGAGGGAGCAATACTTTGTTACAATCGCCCGCGGCCAACGAGACCCCTGGGGCTCTGTTTGATGATCGGCCGAGCCATGTCGTAGTGGTGGAAGACGACGCGCCCCTGCGCGCGCTGGTCAGCCGTTTGTTACGTGAATGCGGCTATGAAGTGACTGGAGTGGGCGACGGGGCGGAACTGGACCAGCTGATTGGGCGAATTCAGGAACAACCGATCGACCTGATCCTGCTGGATATCATGCTGCCGGGTGAGGACGGGCTGTCCCTGTGCCGCAAGGTGCGCGAGACCAGCGCCGTGCCGATCATCGTGGTCAGCGCGCGGGGGCAGGAATCCGACCGTGTCACGGGTCTGGATACCGGCGCGGACGATTACATCGCCAAGCCGTTCGGGCGGCAGGAACTGCTGGCCAGGGTGCGGGCGGTTCTGCGCCGGGCAAAGACCGCGCATATCCCGCCAGAGGCGCTGGCAGCGGCGAAGTTCAGTTTTGGCGGATGGTCCTATCACGCGCGGCGCAAGGAACTGATCGCGCCTTCCGGGGCGGAGGTGATCCTGACCGCCGCCGAGTACGAGTTGTTGTTCACTCTGCTGCGCAATCCGCAACGGACGCTGAGCCGTGAGAGGCTGCTGGAGCTCTCCCGCGGCCGCATCAGCGACGCCAGCGACCGCAGCATCGACGTGCTGGTCAGCCG
>DATMGK010000049.1:0-16013 GCA_035555595.1 Croceibacterium sp.
CATCGCGACCGCGCGCGAGGCGCTGGCGCAGGGCAAATCCGCTCTGGTGTGGCGGCGGCAGATTGCCGACACCGACACGCCCATTTCCGCTGCCCTCAAGCTGTTCGAGCCGGATCGCGGCGACTTTCTGCTGGAATCGGTGGAAGGCGGCTCGGTGCGCGGGCGCTACAGCCTGCTGGGTCTCGACCCTGATCTCGTTTTCCGCGCCACCGGCCACTCTGCGGAGGTAAACCGCGCGTGGAAACATGATCGCGACGCGTTCGATCCGCTGCCGGGTGACAGCCTTGCCGAACTGCGCGCCCTCGCCGGTTCCTGCCGTATCGACGTTCCCAAGGCGCTGCCGCCTGCGCTCGCCTGCTTGGTGGGCTATTTCGGCTACGAAACGATCGGCCTTGTCGAAAATCTGCCCCGCGCACCGCAGAGCGACCTTTCTGTGCCAGACATGCTGTTCGCCCGCCCCACCCTGCTGCTGGTGTTCGACGGGCTGACGGACGAACTGTTCTGCATCGCCCCCTTGTGGGCTGACGGCACAGACCCGGATCGGCAAATCGAACATGCGGGGGAACGTATTGACGAGGCGCTCAGCCGTCTCGCTCTCGCCCCCTCCCCCGCGCCGGTGCGCGATGTGGCGCTGCCCGACATGGCGCTGAACCCGGTCATGGCCGAAGCCGATTATGCGGCCATGGTGGAAAAGGCGAAAGAATACATCTTCGCTGGCGACATCTTCCAGGTCGTGCTGGCCCAGCGTTTCACCTGCCCGTTCCCGCTGCCCCCTTTCGCGCTCTATCGCGCATTGCGGCGCGTAAACCCTTCGCCGTTCCTCTATTTCCTCGACCTGCCCGGTTTCGCGGTGGTCGGTTCCAGCCCGGAAATCCTCGTCCGCGTGCGCGATGGCGAAGTGACCATTCGCCCGATCGCTGGCACCCGCCCGCGCGGCAAGACGGACGAGGAGGATCGCGAGAACGAAACCAGCCTGCTCGCCGATCCGAAGGAATGCGCAGAACATCTGATGCTGCTCGATCTGGGCCGCAACGATGTGGGCCGCGTCGCGGCGGCGGACAGTGTGAAGGTCACCGCCAGCTTCGCCATCGAACGCTACAGCCACGTCATGCACATCGTCAGCAACGTGGTCGGGCGGCTGGACCCGTCGAAGGATGCGCTCGACGCCATGTTCGCGGGCTTCCCTGCGGGAACAGTATCCGGCGCGCCGAAGATTCGCGCCTGCCAGATCATTGCAGGGCTGGAGCCGGAAACGCGCGGTCCCTACGCGGGCGGCGTGGGCTATTTCGCCCCCGATGGCTCCGTCGATTCCTGCATCGTCCTCCGCACGGCGGTGGTGAAAGACGGCGTGATGCACGTTCAGGCTGGGGCGGGCATCGTGGCGGACAGCGATCCGGCCTACGAAGCCGCCGAATGCCGCCACAAGGCAAGCGCGCTTGTCGCCGCCGCTAAAGAGGCCGCACGCGTTGCGGGCGAAGCGGGTTTCGGGCAGTAGGCCGGGCATGAGCCTGCAAGACAAGATCCTCGTCATCGACAACTACGACAGCTTCACCTTCAACCTCGTCCATTATCTGATGGAACTGGGGGCAGAGGTGGAGGTGGTCCGCAACGATGCGATCAGCGCCGGGCAGGCGTTGTCCAGCGGTGCTAAGGGTCTGCTCATTTCCCCCGGCCCCTGCACGCCGAACGAGGCCGGGATCAGCCTCGATCTCGTCGCCGCCTGCGCCGATGCAGCGCGCCCCTTGCTGGGCGTGTGCCTGGGCCATCAGGCTATCGGGCAGTATTTCGGTGGGCGCGTAACGCGCGGCGGGCTGATGCACGGCAAGACATCGCCGGTCACGCATGATGGCACCGGCCTGTTCGCGGGCCTGCCCAATCCCTTCACCGCCACCCGCTATCACTCGCTGATCGTGGAAGACATTCCCGAAACCCTGATCGTCAACGCACAAAGCGAGACGCCGGGGCTGGACGGGTCCAGCGTGATGGGTTTCCGCCATCGCGATCTGCCGATACACGGCGTGCAGTTCCACCCGGAAAGCATCGCAACTGAACATGGCCACGATCTGCTGGCCAATTTCCTCGCGATTTGCGGCATCGAGGCAAAGGCGCTCGCATGAGCGCACTCCCCCCCGTCGATCACCCGCTGGATGAAGCGGAGGCGGAAGCCGCGTTCGGCGCGATGCTGGACGGTGCGCCTTCGGATGAAGACATTGCGAAGTTCCTGATCGCCCTGTCCGACCGTGGCGAAACCGCTGCGGAGATCGCCGGGGCCGCGCGGGCCATGCGCGCTCGCCTGATCCCCATCGCAGCGCCTGCCAATGCCATCGACGTCTGTGGCACTGGTGGCGACGGACATCACACGCTCAACGTCTCGACTGCCGTGTCGCTGGTCGTCGCCGCCTGCGGCGTGCCCGTGGCCAAGCACGGCAACCGTGCCGCCAGTTCCAAGGCCGGCGCAGCCGATACGCTGGAGGCACTGGGCCTCGATCTCGACCGGGCGATGCAAACGGCGGAAGAAACGCTGGCCGATCTCGGCATCTGTTTCCTGTTCGCCGGGCGGCATCACCCGTCGATGGGTCGCATCATGCCGATCCGCAAGGCGATCGGCCGCCGCACGATTTTCAACCTCATGGGCCCGCTTGCCAATCCGGCAGGCGTCAGCCGCCAGCTCGTCGGCATCGCCCGCCCAGCCTATGTGCCGATCTATGCGGAGGCGCTGGCCCGTCTGGGCACCGATCATTCCTTCGTCATCTCCGGTGATGAGGGGCTCGACGAGTTGAGCCTCGCAGGCGGGAACGAAGTGGCCGAAATCCGGGGCACCGAAGTCCGCATGATGCGTGTTGCCCCGGCCGATGCCGGTCTGCCCTCCGCTCCCGTCGACGCGATCCGGGGCGGCGATCCGGTGCACAATGCGGCGGAACTGCGTAAACTGCTGGCGGGTGAGCCCGGCCCTTACCGCGACGCAGTGCTGTTCAACGCCGCCGGTGCGCTGATCGTCGCCGGCGAAGTCGAAACATGGCAAGACGGGGTGGAAGAAGCCGCCGAAGCCATCGACAAGGGATTGGCAAAGGCGCTGCTGGATTGCTGGATTGCCCACGGCCAATGACTGACAAGCTGAAAGAAATCTGCGCCACCAAGCGCATTGAAGTGGCCGCCCGCAAGGCTGACGCGACCATCGACGATCTCGATCGGGCGGCAGCCAGCGCCTCCGCCCCGCGCGGTTTCCGCGCCGCGCTTGCTGCAAAGGCCGCCGCTGGCTTCGGCCTGATTGCAGAAATCAAGAAGGCTTCGCCATCCAAGGGGTTGATCCGCAAAGATTTCCGCCCCGCTGAGCACGCCCTCGCCTATCAGCATGGCGGTGCGGCCTGCCTCTCCGTCCTCACCGACGCCCCCTATTTTCAGGGGCACGAGGATTACCTGATGGATGCCCGCGCGGCCTGCACTCTGCCGGTGCTGCGCAAGGATTTCATGGTCGATCCGTGGCAGGTGGCCGAAGCCCGTGCGATCGGCGCTGACGCCATCCTCATCATCGTCGCCGCGCTGGGCGACAGCGAGATGGTCGAAATAGAATCCGCCGCGATCGAACGCGGAATGGATGTGCTGGTCGAGGTGCATGACGAGGCGGAGATGGAGCGCGCCCTGCGCCTGCGTTCCCGCCTGCTGGGCGTTAACAATCGCGATCTGCGGACTTTCCGCACCGATATCTCCACAACCGAACGCCTCGCCGCGATCGCTCCTGCCGATACACTGCTGGTGAGCGAAAGCGGAATCAACACCTACGCCGATCTCGAACGGCTGGCTCAATGCGGCGTCCGCGCGTTCCTCGTCGGGGAAAGCCTGATGCGCCAGGATAATGTGGAAGCGGCGACTCGCAACCTCCTTACGGGTGACGCGGGGTAAAGCCGTGCACGTTACCCATGATCCCTCCGCCCCGGCCCAGCCGGAAATCTCTTTCGACCAGTTCCTTGCGGTGGACATTCGCGTTGGCACCGTTGTCGCGGCCGAACCGTTCCCGGAAGCGCGCAAGCCCGCCTACAAGCTAACGATCGATTTCGGCCCCGCGATTGGCTGCAAGCGTTCCTCTGCCCAGATCACCGAACATTACCGCGCGGAAGACCTGATCGGCCGTCAGGTCGCGGCGGTGGTCAACTTCCCCCCAAGGCAGATCGGCCCGATGATGTCGGAAGTGCTGACGCTCGGCTTCCCCGACGCTGACGGCAAGGTGATTCTGATCGCCCCCTCCGCCCCCGTTCCCAATGGCGGGCGACTGTTCTGACGGGTGCTGGCGAAAAGCCGTTTCGGCGTCCTCAATCTGTCGTAAACCTCCCGTATTGTTAACCTTTTCGACCTAATCGGAACGGGATTTCCACCAGCCGGGAACCCGACTCCAAGTGAACGCCCCGCATCGCCCCTCGTTTTCCCCGGTGCGCTGGATCCTAGGAACGAAAGAGCCCGTCCCCACCCCGCTTAAGGCGCAGCTTGAAGGGGGGCTCTACAGCTCGCTGCCGATCTTTTTCGGCGGCGTGTTCAACAGCGTAGCGATCGCCGCGATTGCCGCATGGCGTCATCCGAACGAGATGTTTTTCGCCTGGCTCGGGCTTGAAATCGTTATAGGGCTGCTGCGCCTGCCGATCGTCGTTCATGGACAGCGGGCCATAACCGCCGGCCGCCCTCACCCGGCCACTCTCGCCACCTGCCTGGCCTGCGCCTGGTCTGCATCGGTCGGTTACGGGGCCTTCATCAGCCTGACGAGCGGGGACTGGATTCTGGCAAGCATCGTCTGCCTTTCGGCTGCAGCGATGGTGTGCGGCATATGCCTTCGCAATTTCGGGACCCCAAGGCTGGCGGCCCTGATGGCGATGCTGATGCTTGCGCCCAGCGCCATTGCCGGTCTGATGACGACAGAACCGGTGATGATGATCATCAGCATTCAGCTGCCGATTTTCACGATCACCATATTCGCCGCCGCGTTCTCCCTGCACAGGATGCTGGTATCGCGGATGACGGCGCTGGAGGCTCTGGAGAAAAGCGAGAGGTTCAGCCGCACGATTCTCGAATCCAGCCCGGATTACACGCTCATCGTGCGCGAAACGGGTGAGATCATTTTCTGCAACCGGCCAAGTCCCGGCCCGATCAACTCGCCATCGCTTATCGGCGCCAACTGGATTTCCTTCCTCCCTGATGAAGATCAGGAGGCTGCCCGGCATATGTTCTCTGCCGCCATTAACGGCGGACGCGGCAATTTCGTCATCAGTTCTCCTGACGAGCGTGGGAACATCCGCTGGTTTGACGTTATCGCCAGCCCCATTTTCGACGGGTCCGGAAGGGTGATCGTCGTTTCGCGAGACATCACGCATCAGAAGAATTCCGAGGAACAGGCCCTTTGGATGGCCCGGCACGATCCGCTTACGCGACTGCCGAACCGCGCCGTTTTGCAGGATCGGCTTGATTCGCTGCTGATGAAGAATGGCTGTGGCGTCAGCGCCGCACTGCTGATTGTTGACGTCGATAACTTCAAAACCATCAACGATACGCTGGGCCATGATGCCGGCGACGCGTTGCTATGCGTATTCGCCGACCGGCTGCTCAGCGCCTTGCGGCCACGCGATCTGGTCGCCCGCACCGGTGGTGATGAATTCGCCTTTATCGTGGAGGCGGCGAACGATGCCGATGTCGTGGAAATCGCGCAGGAAGTGTACGATGTTCTGGCAAAGCCTTTCGTTCACGATGGCCGCACGCTTGATTGTGGTGCCAGCATTGGCGCCAGCCTTATTCCCCGTGATGGTTCGACCCGTTCGGAAATCATGAAGGCCGCCGATATCGCCCTCTATGCTGCCAAGGCTAACGGGCGCGGACAGCTCAAGATTTTCGAACCGTCTATGAAGGCAGAGGTCGAACGTCGCGAAGCGATGATGGCGTCGGCTCGCCTCGCGCTGCAACTCGATCGCGTGGTTCCGTGGTTCCAGCCCAAGGTCTCCTTGCGCGGATCGCGGATCGTCGGTTTTGAGGCTCTGATGCGCTGGACCGATACAGAAGACGCCGTGCGCGGTCCGGACGAGGTGATGGCCGCATTCAACGATCCCTCGCTTGGCGCAGCTCTCAGCGAACGGATGCTGGAACATACGCTGGACCAGATGCGGACATGGCTGAAAGCGGGCGTCACCTTTGGCCACGTCGCGATCAATGCCACTGCCGCTGATCTCAGGCGTGAAGGCTTTGCCGATTCGATGATCGCCGCTATGGCCCAGCGGGCGATCCCGCCAACGCTGCTCCAGATCGAAGTTACCGAAACCGTCTTTCTCGGCCACAATTCCAGCCATGTCGAAGCCGCTTTGCGCGCCCTCAGCAGCCACGGCGTCAGGATCGCGCTGGACGATTTCGGCACGGGCTACGCATCTCTGTCACACCTCAACCAGTTTCCCGTCGATCTGCTCAAGATCGACCGCTCCTTCATCGGCCTTCTTGGCCGCAGCGCCGATGCGGAAGCGATCTCGTGCGCGGTCATCAACCTCGGCCGCTCTCTGGGTTTGGAAGTGGTCGCGGAAGGGATCGAGACGGAAGCGCAGGTCACCCAACTGCTCGAACTCGGGTGCAACACCGGCCAGGGCTTTCTGTATTCAGAAGCTATTCCCGGATCGGAGGTTCCCCGGCTGCTCACCGGGTGGCCCCGTTCGCAATCGAGCATCGGCGTGTCCAACGCCGCCTGATACGGCTGTCCCGTTATCGCTGATGATGATCGGTCAGCCTGTCCTACGCGGCGCATATCTGCCATGAAGGTGACATGCCTGACACGTCCAGACCGCAGAAATCCGCCGTTCTCTCCTGCAAGGTGACACTGCCGAACGCCAAGGTGACAGCGCCCCTTGGACCGTGTCACATGTGTCAACACCATTCAGCTTGATGGCCGATATCATGAACAATCTCACTCACCTCGATTCTCAAGGGCAGGCCCGCATGGTCGATGTCGGCGGCAAGGCGGAAACCGCGCGTGCAGCCACCGCCACTGGCCGAATCCGCATGTCCGTCCCCGCGCTGATCGCCGTGCGTGATGGCAGCGGTCCCAAGGGCGATGTGCTCGCCGCCGCCCGCATTGCCGGCATCATGGCCGCCAAGAAAACCGGCGACCTGATCCCGCTGTGCCACCCCCTTTCGCTTGATGCGGTGCAAGTGGACTTCACCTTTGAAGATGACGCGATACGCGCCACGGCGCGAGCCTCGCTCACCGGGCGTACAGGCGTGGAAATGGAAGCGATGACAGCGACTTCGCTGGCCCTGCTCACAATCTACGACATGGCCAAGGCGATCGACAAAGGCATGGTCATCGAAGGGGTGCGCCTGCTCGAAAAGACCGGCGGCAAGAGCGGCACCTGGCGCGCGGAATGAGGGCCGCCCTCCCGCTGGAAGAAGCGCAGCGGCGGCTCACGGCTCTCGCCACGCCGCTCGGCGCGGAAGCTGTGCCGGTGGGTGAGGCGCTAGGCCGCTATCTCGCCGAAAGCGTGGTCGCCCGCCGCACCCAACCCGCCGCCGACCTGTCCGCGATGGATGGCTATGCGGTCGGTGATCTGGATGCGGGCCACTGGCACGTAGTCGGTGAGAGTGCGGCAGGACACCCTTATGCCCTGCCGCTGCAACCCGGTGAAGCCGTGCGGATCAGCACCGGCGCGCTCATGCCGACAGGTAGCGGCGGCGTGCTGCTGGAGGAGGAAGCGATCCGGCAGGAGGCTGAACTCTCGGCCGCTCCCGGTGCCGCCCCCGCAGCACGCCACATCCGGCGGCGCGGGTTCGACTTCCACCAAGGCGATTCAGTTCTGGACGCGGGCCTTCGCATTGGCCCCGCGCAACTGGCGCTGGCGATCACCGCCGGGCACGGCGCGGGACCGCTGCGGGTGGGCCGCCGCCCTCGCGTGGCCGTGATCGACAGCGGCGACGAACTGGCGCGGGCGGCCGATGCGTGGGAGGATCACCGCCTCCCTGCCAGCAACGGCGCGATGATCGCCGCCATGGCCGCCCCCTTCGCGTCTTCGGTGGACCGGCTCGGCCCAGTGCCTGACCGGCTGGAAACGCTTACCGAAGCTCTTGAAGCTACCTCGGGCGCCGATGTCGTCGTCACCAGCGGCGGTGCATCGATTGGCGATCACGACCTTATCCGTCCGGCTCTCCAGGCATGGGGAGCGGAAATCGACTTCTGGCGCGTGGCGATCAAGCCGGGCAAGCCTCTTCTGGTTGCGCGCAAAGGCGAAACCTTCATCCTCGGTCTGCCCGGCAATCCGGTGTCGAGCTACGTCACCGCCTTCCTGTTCCTGCTGCCGCTGCTCCGTCGCCTCGCCGGTGCGGCAGCTCCTGCCCCCCGCACCTTGCGCCTGCCGCTACGCCGCGGTGTCTCCGCGGGCGGGCAGCGGCTGGAACTGATCCGTGCCCACATTACTGACGGCGGAGTGGCGCCCATCGGCGATCAGGATAGCAGCGCCCTGCGCGCCCTCGCCCTAAGCGACGCGCTTATCCGCCGCGAAATAGACGCACCACCTGCACAGGCTGGAGAACTCGCCACGGTGTATCCGCTCGAAAATGGCGGTATCGCTTGACCGGCTGATTGAAGTTGCCTAATTGTTCCGCGTTCGTTCCCGAACTGGAACATCTGTGGAGGTTGCTTCATGTTGACGGCAAAGCAGCACGAGCTTCTGCTGTTCATTCAGCGCAAGCTGGAAGATACGGGTATTTCCCCTTCATTCGAAGAAATGAAGGAAGCGCTCGATCTCAAGAGCAAGTCGGGCGTTCACCGGCTGATCTCCGCGCTGGAAGAACGTGGCTTCATCCGCCGTCTTCCCAATCGCGCACGCGCTCTGGAAGTGCTGCGACAGCCTGAAAACCTCACCACGCGCAAGGCGGCCAACGACATTTCTCCTGTCGTTGCTCCTCCGCGCATGCCCGCGCCGCAGCCGGCCAATGACGTGATAGAGATACCGCTCCACGGCAAGATCGCGGCGGGCGTGCCGATCGAAGCGCTGGAAAGCGATCGTAGCCTGCCCGTACCCGCCGCGCTGCTCGGCCCCGGCGACCACTACGCACTGGAGGTATCCGGCGATTCTATGGTCGAAGCGGGTATCTTCGACGGTGATTATGCACTGGTGAAGCGCACTGATAGCGCCCGCGATGGAGAGATCGTGGTCGCTCTCGTCCGTAACGAGGAAGCGACGCTCAAGTACCTGCACCGCGAAAACGGCATGGTTCGGCTCGATCCGGCGAATGCACTCTACGACCCGCAGGTCTATCGGCCTGACGAAGTTGTCGTGCAGGGCAAGCTGGCCGGTCTCTTGCGTCGTTACCACTGACCACCGCGAAGGCGGGGTCTCAGGATGACCTCACTGGCCCCGACGTCCCCGCCACCAGCCATGTTCGCCCTGCCCTTCGGCAACGGTGCGCACCTTCTGCCCGTCGGACACGATTGCCATTCCACCCGTCTCCGCCAGTGATCGCGCATCGGCCCTGATCCAGCGCGGGCGGCAGCTTCGGGGCAACCAACGGTCCGACACCACGATATCCGCTCGCTCGCAGGCTGCGGCCAGCGCACGTTCCTCGATCATGCTGGCGCTGCGGCTCATCAGCAGGTGCCAGACCCGGCCCCCGCGATCGATCGACAGCACGCAGAAGTCGCGGCTGCACCGCGCGCCCGGCCATTGATCCAGCGGAACGGGCTCACTCGTCACGCCGGCCTGTTCCAGCAGGTTGTCTCGCGTGAACTCGCTGCGCGTCTCCCTCAATGACAGCAGCCGCCCATCGCCGCTCACTACACCGACCTGCCGCCCGTCGCCCGATATCAGGACATCGGGCACCGGCGTTGCCAGCAGCATCACGGTTGCCATCCCCGCGGGCACCAGCCCCAGCAGCCGCGCCCTGCCCCGCCACATCGCGATCCACAGCACGCCGATCACGAACAGCGCAAAGGTCAGCGCGCTCATCTGCGGCACCAGCGTAACCGCTCCCGGCTGCCCTGCGGTAAAGTGGGCGATACCCAGCAGCAGATCGAGCGACTTGCCCGCCATCCACCACGCCGGCGCACCAGCGCCCACCACGTCCAGCGCCAGCGCCAGCGCGATCAACGGCATGGAAATGAACGTCACCAGCGGGATCGCAATCACGTTGGCCAGCGCCCCGTAAAACCCGGCCTTGTGGAAATGAAATAGGACGATCGGCATCAGCGCCAGCTCAATCGCCACCCCGGTCGCCAGCAGCATGGCCAGTTGCCGCGCGCCACGCCCCACCATGCCTTCGTCACGCGGCGCCAGAAAGGCGCGTATCGGCCCGCTGGTGTGCAGTGCCACGATGGCCAGCACAGCGGTGAAGCTCATCTGGAAGCTCGGCCCCACCAGCGACTCGGGCCACAACAGCAATACGGCAAAGGCCGCCGTCGCCAGCATCCTGAGCGACAGCGGCTCTCGCCCCATCGCCAGCGCGATCAGCACCAGCAACGCGCCGATACAGCTTCGCACCGTCGGCACCTCCGCACCCGTCAGCAGCGTATATCCGATGCCCGCCGCCGCCCCCACGCCCGCTGCAAACAAGGGCAATCGCACCCTCAGCGCAAGCCAGGGCCATAGCGCCAGCAACCGGATCGCCAGCAGGTAACACAGCGCAATCACCGCGCTGACGTGCAGACCGCTGACGGACAGCAAGTGAGTAAGCCCGGAATCGCGCATGGCATCGTCATCAGCCACGTCGATCGCCCCTCGGTCCCCGCTAGCGAAGGCGGCGGCAATGGCCCCCGGCGAACCGGTCAGCCGCGATCTCACATGCTCTGAAAGGCGTCTCTGCAATGCCGCCAGCGGGGCATCGCCGCCGCCGTGTTCGAGCATCTCGACATCCCCCTGCGCGCTGCCGGTGGCGGCAAGGCCCTGAAACCATGCGGCGCGGGCAAAATCGTATCCGCCGGGCAGCATCGGCGAAGCAGGCGGCATCAGCCGCGCCCGCAAACGCACCGTCGCTCCTTCCGTCATCGCCGGGCTCGCCTGAGCCAGCGGAACGTTGACCCGCACCCGGATCGCCCGTCCACCCGCTCCGTCGCGACCCGCCGGTTCCCGCGTCGCCAGCACCAGGCGCACACGGCCTTCCGCCGGTTGGTCGATCCGTTCGAGGATGCGACCGGTCAACTCTGCGGAAACAGGTCGTTCGATGGCCCGCTCGCCCGCCACTTCTGATCTTGCCCAGATCAGCAGCACGCCCGCCGCCACTGCCAGTCCGATAGCTACGGCCGCCTGACGCAAACGTATCCGGTCGTCGCGCCCCTTCCACAGGGCGACTGCTCCCACCGCCGCAAACAACGGCAGCGCCACCGCCATAAGCCATTCCGTCCGGGCAGGCAGCATGAACCACGTGGCAATTCCCGCCCCGAACGCCACCACCAGCCAGGGCCCTCGATCAAAACCCGCAGCCGCCAGCCACGCCTCAAAACCATCCGCCACGCTGGACAATCGCGCGCGGTTTCGCCAAGGCCCACGCTGCATCGCAGCATCGCCCGGTTCCTCCCCCAGCGGAACGTTCGGCAGATGCCGTGAAGCCATGGCGACTTAGAAGAGGAAGCATCCATCGATGGCAAGCGATAGCGTAGCGGCGGCGAACACGGCCCGGACGGGCGCGACGCCGATTGTCACGCGCTTTGCCCCCTCGCCCACGGGCTTCCTGCATATCGGCGGCGCGCGCACCGCACTCTTCAACTGGCTTTACGCCCGCCGCCACGGCGGCCGCTTCGTGCTTAGGATCGAGGATACCGATCGCGTCCGCTCCACCGAACCGGCCATCGCCGCGATTCTCGATGGAATGCGCTGGCTCGGCCTCGATTGGGACGGACACGAATACTACCAGTCGCAGTTCTGGGCCCGCCACGCGGAAGTGGCGCATGAACTGCTGGCGAACGGCCATGCCTATCGCTGCTGGATGACGCAGGAAGAACTGGCCGATCAGCGCGCCCGCGCCCAGGCCGAACGCCGCCCGTTCCGCATTGAAAGCCCCTGGCGCGATGCGGACAAGGAAGGTGAAGGCCCCTTCGTGGTCCGCCTCAAGGCGCCGCGCGATGGCGAAAACGTGATCGATGATCGCGTGCAGGGCAGCGTCACGGTGAAGAACGCGGAAATCGACGATTTCGTTCTGCTCCGCTCCGACGGGACTCCGACTTACATGCTCGCCGTCGTCGTGGACGATCACGACATGGGCGTGACCCACATCATTCGCGGCGACGATCACCTCAACAACGCCTTCCGCCAGTTGGCGATCATTCAGGCGATGGGCTGGCCAGAACCGATCTACGCCCACGTTCCGCTGATCCATGGGCAGGACGGCGCGAAGCTTTCAAAACGCCACGGTGCCACCGGGGTGGAAGCCTATCGCGACGAACTGGGCATTCTGCCGGAAGCGCTGGTCAATTACCTGCTCCGGCTCGGCTGGGGCCATGGTGACCGCGAGGAATTCACGGCGGCCGAGGCAACGGAGCTGTTCGATCTTGAGGGCGTGGGTAAAAGCCCATCGCGCTTCGACATGAAGAAGCTGCTCAACCTCAACGGCCACTACATCCGGCAGGCAGACGATGCCCGGCTGGCTGCTATGGTGGCAGAACGGATCGGCTCGCACGCCGATATCGCCCTGCTGACCGACGCGATGCCGGTGCTCAAGACACGCGCCCGCGATCTCAACGAGTTGGCTGATGGCGCGGCGTTCCTGTTCAAGACCCGCCCCTTGGCCCTCACGGACCAGGCCCAGGCCCTGATTACAGACGATGCCCGCGCCCTGTTGGCAAGGATTTCGACCTTGCTGCACGATGAACAGGACTGGACAACCGGGTCGTTGGAAGCCAATCTTAAAGCCTACGCCGAGGCTGAAGAGCTCGGACTCGGCAAACTGGCCCAGCCGCTCCGCGCGGCGCTGACGGGGCAGACCACTTCGCCGGGGATTTTCGACGTGCTGGCTCTTCTCGGTAAAGAGGAAAGCCTGGCGCGGATCGATGCACAGGCCGCCGGCTAGAATATATCGAACGAGGAGACGCGTTTTGTCGGACAAGCACGCCAAGCTGACGGTCGGAAACAAAGAGTTCGACCTGCCGGTGCTCGAAGGGACCACTGGCCCCGACGTCGTCGATATCCGCAAGCTTTACGGCCAGAGCGGGATGTTCACGTATGATCCCGGTTACACCTCCACGGCCAGTTGCGAGAGCGCGCTGACCTATATCGACGGTGAAGAAGGCGTCCTGCTTCACCGCGGCTATCCAATCGGTCAACTGGCCGAAAATTCCAGCTTCATGGAAGTGTCCTATCTGCTGCTGAACGGCGAACTGCCCAACAAGCAGGAACTGGAAGAATTCGATCGCACGATCACCCGCCACACCATGTTGCATGAACAACTGGCCACATTCTATCGCGGGTTCCGGCGGGATGCGCACCCCATGGCGATCATGTGCGGTGTCGTGGGCGCGCTGAGCGCATTCTATCATGACAGCACGGACATCTCCGATCCGGATCACCGCCGGATCAGCTCGCACCGCCTGATCGCGAAGATGCCGACCATCGCCGCGATGGCTTACAAGTATTCCGTGGGGCAGCCGTTCCTCTACCCCGACAACCGGCTCAGCTACACCGGCAACTTCCTGCGCATGACCTTCGGCGTGCCGGCGGAAGAATACGAGGTAATCCCGGCGGTCGAAAAGGCGATGGACCGCATCTTCATCCTCCACGCCGATCACGAACAGAACGCGTCCACTTCCACCGTGCGTCTGGCCGGTTCCTCGGGTGCCAATCCGTTCGCGTGCATCGCGGCCGGCATCGCCTGCCTGTGGGGCCCTGCCCATGGCGGCGCGAACGAAGCCGCGCTGAACATGCTTCAGGAAATCGGCACGCCGGACAAGATCCCGCACTACATTGAGCGGGCGAAGGACAAGAACGATCCGTTCCGCCTGATGGGCTTTGGCCATCGCGTGTATAAGAACTACGATCCCCGCGCCACGGTGATGCAGAAGACCGTGCGCGAGGTATTCGATGCGCTGAAGGTTGACGATCCGCTGTTCGAAACCGCTTTGCGACTGGAGGAACTGGCCCTTCACGACGATTATTTCGTCGAAAAGAAGCTGTTCCCCAACGTCGATTTCTATTCCGGCATCATCCTGTCGGCGATCGGTTTCCCGACCACGATGTTCACCGCCCTGTTCGCCCTCGCGCGCACCGTGGGCTGGGTCGCGCAGTGGAATGAGATGATCTCCGACCCCGGCCAGAAGATCGGCCGTCCGCGCCAGCTCTACACCGGCCCGACGCAGCGCGATTACGTTCCGCTCGACAAGCGCTGATTATCTCGGCCCCCGCTTCGGCGGGGGCTGCTTTCAGGCTTCCACGGAAATATCCGCTGGCAGGTCCAGCGTGAAACGCGCGCCCTGCCCCGGCGCGCTCTCCACCGTCAGGTCACCCTGCATCGCCCGAGCAAGTCGGCGTGAGATGTAGAGGCCGAGGCCCGTACCGCCATCGCCGCTGCGGCCCAGTCGCTCGAACTTGCCGAAAGCGCGGGCCTGCTGGTCTTCGCTCAGCCCTTCACCCTGATCGGCGACGACCACGCGGGAACGGCCATGTTCCTGCTCCACACGCAGCCATACTTGCGACCCTTCGGGTGAATAGCGGATCGCATTACCCAGCACATTGAGCAGAACCTGCAGAACCCGCCGAAACTCGCCGATCGCGGGCGCGCGCTCACCCGGCTTGGGCGCATCGATCGCAATGCCCCGCTCCCGCGCGCGGACACCCAGTATTCCGGCCGCCCGGCGCGCGACATCGGCCAGATCGATATAATCGGGCGCGGTAACGAACTGTTCGTCCTCTACCACTTCCAGATCGGTCAGGTCGTCTATCAGCGCCAGCAGGTGCTCCCCCGCGCTGGCGATGTCGGCGGCGTAATTGCTGTATTCTTCGGCCAGCGGCCCGGCCAGCTGCGTCCGAATGGTTTCCGCATTGGCGATGATGCGCGCAATCGGCTGGCGCAGAACAGGCGCAATGTCCCGCCCGATCGCCGCACCCAGCCCCGGTTTCGCGCCGCTTTCTGGCAGCACGGTTTCCGCCGGTGGCTCATCCGCCACCAGATGCAGCTCAAACCCCGCGCTGCCTGCCTCCGCCACGCCCAAAGGGACCAGGTGCGCCTTCCAGTGCCGGTCTGACCCGGCAAGGCGCAGGCGCGCACCATCGAGAAGGCGCCAGTGAAGCGGCTGCTGATGCGCGTTGCCTTCCAGCGTTACGAACTCTGTCCAGGGTGATCCCAGCGCATCACGCATCCGCTGTGCGACGGGCTCCAGTTCAGCCGAAGATGCATCGACCGAAAGCAATTCCTGCTGCGGCCCCAGCCGTGCGGAAAGTTCCGCCAGATGGCGCGCAACCGCGATCCGCGTCTGGGCCGCTATCCGCTCCCCATCGCCATTGAGCGGCGTCGCCTGCCAGTTGCTCAGGCTGATCAAACAGCCCCCGCCGCCTTCCTCCGGCAAGACTTCGGCCCATGCGGTGATCTGCTCGTGATCGTCCTGGGCATGAATCGTCCGCGCCAGCCGCAAGCCATAGGTGCGCGCCTTGCTTACAAGTTCCAGCAGCGCCGGTGCGGCAATCACCCCAGGCAACTCGCCCCCACTGCGAAGTTGCAGCCCCGCGAGCGGTTCGTCGGCCTCGACCAGCCAGTCGCGCGAATCCGTTTTCGCCCGAACGGTAAAGGGTGCGCGGCCCGTCATCCGGCCGCTGCCAGCAACGCGGCTGCCCTGTCGGCGTCGATTTCCGCGAATTCACCGGGCAGATCATGGTCAGGGTGAAGGAACAGCAGTTGCCGCCCCACCGCTGTCTGGTCCAGCCCAGCCGCGCGCAGCGACAGCAACAGGCGCGCGAACTGTCCGTCGGGAAAAGACAGTACCACGCGATCCCGCTCTTGCCGTGTGGCTTCAGCGAGCGCGCTGGCGAAAATCGCCGGGCCCGCCTGATCGATTGACAGGGCTTGCCCCGATCGATCCCCCAACC
>DATMGK010000050.1:0-22610 GCA_035555595.1 Croceibacterium sp.
CGCGCCGTTAGGCGACGGCGGGGGCCGGCGCCAGCGCAATTTGTTCTATCGTTAGCGAAGTTTTCAACCAGCCCAGTCGCCAGCCAGCCCCATCCACAGCGCGGCGGCGGCAATGGCCGCAGTTTCGCCCCGCAGGATACGGGGGCCGAGCGTGATCGGGCGAGCCTGCGGCAAAGCGCGGATCGCCTGACGCTCCGCATCGTCAAAGCCGCCTTCGGGGCCGATCAGCAGCGCCACCGGGCCGGTGTGGGCGGTGAAAGCGGCGGCGGCGGGCGCCCCGCCCTGTTCGTCCGCGAAGAACAGGGCGCGATCCGCGGGCCATGACTTCAGCAGAGTGTCCAGCTTCACCGGGTCGGCCAGTTGCGGCAGAGCGGTGCGGGCGCACTGTTCGGCAGCCTCCACCACAATCGTACGGGCGCGATCGAGGTTGAGTTTGTCAGCCACGCAGCGGCGCGTGAGGACGGGCGCGATACGGCCGACGCCCAGTTCGCTGGCCTTTTCCAGCACCAGATCGAAGCGGTCTTTCTTCAACAGCGCGGGGCAGAGCCAGAAATCGGGCACGGGTTCTCGTTCGCGCAAATGATCGACTGGCTGGAGAGTGACCTGGCGCTTGTCCACAGCGGCCACTTTGGCAGCCCATTCGCCAGTGATATCATCACATAATATCACTATATCACCCAGCCCGATCCGCATTACTCGCGAGAGGTAATGAGCTTGTGGGCCGTCGAGGTGGACCTGAACATCCGGAGCGATCGATCCGGCTACGAACAGGCGCGGTGCGCTGCGCGGGGGCCAGGCGGGAGTGGCGGGCATGGCTGGTCACTATCCGCCCACGCCGCTAGGACGCAAGCATGACGCAAGCCATCGTACCCGACAGCGAGCATCGCGGTATCATCGCCCGGCTGCCACGGCGGCTGGCCGACTTCGCGCTGCTGGCCCGATTTGACCGGCCTATCGGTTGGTGGCTGCTGTTCTGGCCCTGCGCCTGGGGCGTGTGGCTGGCGGGCGCGGGCGTGCAATGGCAACTGATGCTGTGGATGCTGCTGGGCGCGGTGGCGATGCGCGGCGCGGGCTGCGTCTATAACGATATAGTTGACGCCGATCTGGATCGGAAGGTCGCGCGCACCGCCGAACGCCCGGTGGCGAGCGGGCGGGTGAGCCGCAAGGCGGCGTGGATCTGGCTGCTGGCGCTGTGCGGGGTGGGGCTGGTGGTGCTGCTGCAACTGAGGTGGCAGGCGCAGCTTGTCGCGCTGGGCAGCCTTGCCCTGATCGCCGCCTATCCGTTCATGAAGCGAATCACATGGTGGCCGCAGGCGTGGCTGGGCCTCGTCTTCACATGGGGCGCGCTGGTGGGATGGACGGCGCTGCGGGGCGACCGGCTGGAGGTGATAGCCGCGCTTTATGCCGGGTCGATCTTCTGGTGCATCGGATACGACACGATCTACGCCCTGCAGGACCGGGAGGACGACGCGCTGGCGGGCATCCGGTCAAGCGCGCTGCGCCTTGGCGAGAATGTGCGCGGGGGTGTGCTGGCGTTCTACGGGCTGGCGCTGGCGCTGTGGGCGCTGGCGTTCTGGCTGCTGCGGGAAGACTGGATCGCCCTGTTGGCGCTGATCCCTGCCGCCGGGCATCTGCTGTGGCAGGCCCTGACGCTGAATCCAGCCGATCCGGCCAATCCGCTGGATCGGTTCAGATCGAATCGTTTTGCCGGGCTGCTGGTTGCCGCCGCCTGTCTGGTGGTCGGCAACGCCTGACGGACGAGGGCCGAATTACCGCCAAGCGGTGATGCGGCCCCGGTCATCCAGAATGTAGAGAGTGTTGCCCGCGACGATCGGGGGCAGCGACACCGACTCCTTCAGATCGGTGAACGGCGCCACGGACCCGTCGGTCACATCGGCCGACTTCACTTCACCTTCAGAGCTGGCGATCCACAGGCGGCCGTTGGCCAGAACCGGACCGGTCCAGAAGATCGGGCCAGTCTTGTTCTTCTCGTTCCGCCACTGGGCAAGCTGGGTGACCCAGCGCACGCGGCCGGTGGCACGGGCGATGGCGAGCAGGCGCGCATCGTCCGTCAGGGTGAAAATCCATTCCCCGGCAATAACCGGCGTGGAAATACCCGCGAGGCTGAGTTCCCAGATGCGCTGGCCGGTCAACAACTCATAGGCAGCCATGCGGCCACCCTGCCCCAGCGCATAGACGCGGCCGTTGTCGATAATCGGATCGGCATCGATATCCGTCAGGGCGCCGACCTGCGTGGAGATAGAGGTGCGCGCCAGTGCGTCAGACCACAAGTTGCGGCCGTTTTCGTAGCGATAGGCCACGAGTTCGCCGGACGAGTAACCGGCAATCACCGTGCCCTGCCCTGCTGCCGGGGCGGCCACGCCGAACACGCCGGAAGAGGCGGTAGCGGCAGCGTCGCTCCAGATCGGCGCGCCGTTGGTGACGTTGAGCGCGTGGATCTGGTTATCCTGCGTCATCACATAGACAGCGTTGAAGGCGATAGTGGGCGATCCGCGCAGAGGGCCGGCTGGCTTGACGCGCCACAGCTGATTCCCACTCTGCGCGTCGAGTGCGAGCACATCGCCCGCACCGCTGGTTACATATACCTTGCCATCGGCGTAGCTGGCGCCGCCGCCGAAATTGGCATCGCGAAGTTCGCGCGCGACATCGACCTGATGTGTCCAACGACGCGCGCCGGTGGCGGCATCGAACGCGTGGACCTGCCCATCGGAATCGACCGCGAACAGCATGCCGCCCCCGACAACCGGAGCTGCGGCAAGGCGGCGACGTACGCTGCTGCCGGGAATACTGGCGGTCCAGACCCGCGTGGGCGCAGCACTCAGCGTCAGGTGGCCGGTAGACTTGGCCGCGTTGCCGCCAGCCTGCGGCCAGTCGGCATTTGTCTGCGCGGCAGGCACGACCACGGCGACGCTTGCCAGCGCGGGATCAGGCTTGATCTCACTGGAAATGCGCGAGAGCACCGGAGTGCGGTTGCCGACAGTGGGCGTAGTCGGCTTGTTGCCGCCACCGCCAAGAGCGCCACATGCGGCAAGGCTGGCCGCGAGAACGGGCAGCAGGGCAAGCCGGGCCCGGTTGGGACGGCGGCGCAGATACGAATCCATCAGGCGATCATCCTCATTGCGCAGGCCTTATTGAGCGGCGGGCGGCAGGTCGGCGGTTTCACCGCCCATTTCCGCCAAAGTCTTGTCCACATCGCCCACGGCGTCATAGCCAAGCAGGCCAGCGAGCTGCCGCGTGCGCGAACGCAGCGTCTGCGGCACTTGTTCATCCTTGGCGATGGACGCGAACAGCGGCCCCGCCAGATCTTCCTTACCCTGTGCAAGGTAGGCCATGCCCACCAGTTCGCCAGCACTGCCGAACCATGCGTTGCCCGGCGTCGCCAGCGGCTTCAGCCGGTCAATGACCTGCTGCGGCTGCAACTGTTCGAACTGCACGGCGACCACGCGCACCGTGGCGAGATCGCGATAGGCCTGCGGGGCGCCGGAATCGGCCGCGATTTCCTCCAGCAGCTTCACCGCGTCATCCCGCCGGTTTTCGCGCAGCGCGATGGCGGCGCGGGTGAGGCGGGCGGATGCGCCGGTGGCATCGCCATTCTGGGCCAGAGCGGCCAGCTGTTCATCGGCCTGCTTGATCTGTCCGGCTTCCAGCCGGTCCAGCGCCGTCACGAATTCTTCCGACTTCGCCTCCAGCCCGGATTCCTTGTGGTCAGACCACAGCAGCCAACCACCGAACGCAGCGAGCAAAAGCAGCACGCCTGCGCCGATCTTTATGCCATGGTCCCTGATCAGCGTGCTGACCTCGTCCTGACGGACAGCTTCGTCCACCTCACGCATCAGCGCGCCTTGTTCGGCCGCTTCAAGCTGGGCGCGTTGCCGGGTGCGGGTATCTTCGGAATCGGGTTTGAGGGCCACTATGGGTCGCTTCTGGTGCTGTTATCCGGTCGAGGCGCTGTTAGGCGGTGCGCCAAGCCATTTCAATTGCCAAGGTAGAGCCTGTCCCCGCCAGCGTGAACAACCGATGAAGACCGGGAGCAGCATCAGGCCGGTTTTTTGAGGCCGATCATGGCGCGATAGAGCGCGCCATAACGTTCCGCCATGGTCGCTTCATCATATTCGGCACGGGCTTTCTGGCGATTGGCTTCCCCTAGGCGGCGGCGCAGGGCCGGGTCGGCGGCAAGACGCTGCAACGACTGACCAAGCTCCGCTTCGTCACCCGGCGCGGCAAGGAACGGGCCGTTATCGCTGGCAATCATCGATCCGACATCCCCGGCCCGCATGGCAGCGACCGGCAGGCTGGCGGCCATCGCCTGCACCAGTGATACCGGAGACTGCGCGACGCGCGCGGACGATGCGAAAATATCGAACAGGCCGATAACCCGCGCGGGATCAGCGAAAGCGCCGGGCAGGTGAACGCGATCTTCCAGGCCCAGCGTTTCCGCCTGCGCGAGTATCGCGGCGCGTTCTGGCCCATCCCCCGCTATCACCAGTTGCCAGGGTTCCGGCAAAGCGGCGAACGCGCGGACGAGTGCGGGAAGATCATCCCCCTTGCGTAATGCGGACAGCGTGCCGACCCACAGTTCGCCCGGCCGCTTCATCAGCCGGGGGAAGGCATCGCGCTTCGGCTTGCGGGCATAGGCGATGGAATCGATGCCATCGGGAATCAGCCGCACGCGCGAACGCGGTTGCTGCCAGCTTTCCAGCGCCACCCGTTCAAGCGCGCGAGAAGGCACGACGAGCGCCGCGCTGCGGCCCAGAGCAATGCGGCGATAGAGCGTGCGTGTGCGTTTCAGCGTGCCGGTATCGTCATCATCGAAGCCCTGTTCGTGATGGATCAGCGGCGCCAGCTTGTAGACGTCGGCGAACAGGGTGTGCGCCATGGCCGCATCGATCGCCCCCCAGCCGTAAGTGCAGACGAGGTCGTAACCCGCCATGGCCTGCGCCAGCCGCTTCAGCCGCCCGGGAAGCGGCTTGCCCGCCAGCGAGGGAAACACGGGCCAGCTGACGGTGCGCTTCGGATCGATCAGCGAGGCAGCCCCGCGCCTGACGAGATCGCCGGAAACCACCGCGTGATCGGCCTGCGTGAAGGCATTTATCAGCCGCACACAGCGCAGTTCCGCCACCCTACGATCGAACGCGGCGTGGATATGCAGGATGCGCGGGCGGCGCTCTGCCCCGGTCATGCCACTTGCGCCAGCAGGCGGGCGATCGCGGCCTGAACCGGCGGTTCTTCCAGCGTCGGCGCGTGGCCAGTGCGGGGCACGGTGATGGCCTCCATCCCCGGAACCTCCCGCTCCATCCGTTTCAGCGTTCGCGCGGAAAGGATGTCGGACGATTCGCCCCGGATGGCCAATAGCGGGCGCCCCGCCAGAGCGCGGAAGGCGGGCCACATGTCGAACGAGGGGGCGGTAATGTCCGCCTGATGAATCGGTTCGGCGATCCGCATGTCGTAATCGAACACGATGCGCCCGTTACCGCTGACCGCCAGCCAGCGCTTGGCGATCCGCAGCCAGTCGGCGATCGCGAAATCGGGATAAATCGCGCCCGCCTGATCCCGCAGTGCACGGGCGGCGTGCATCCATGTAGGGAAGCTGCGCCCCTGCCCCACGTAGTCACGGATACGGGCGAGCCCTTTCGCTTCCACATCCGGGCCGATGTCGTTGAGCACCGCCGCCGCGATCCGATCCGGCGATTGCGCGGCGAGCAACATGGTGACTATTCCGCCCAGCGACGTGCCGAGGGCGACCACGCGATCGATCCCGACACTGTCGAGCAGAGCGATAACGTCAGCCACATATTGCACCGGGTTATAGCTGGCGGAATCCTTCGCATAATCGCTTTGCCCGCGCCCGCGCAAATCCGCGCAGATAACGCGCCAATCCCCTGCAAATACCTGCACAACAGGCTCAAAATCACGCGCATTGCGGGTGAGGCCGGGCAGGCACAGGATCGGCGGACGCCAGTCTGGCCCTGGATAGTCCCGGTATCGCAGCGTCAACGCGTCGCTGCTGGCCCATTCGCCTTCGCTGTAGGCCAAGTCTGCCATTACCCCGTCCGGATTTCCGCTGCGCCTTGTGCGCGTGCTTGTGAACGCCCACTAATGGTCAGATGCGCGCCGAACCGCAAGACGCCCCCTATCGCCCCGATCCGAAGATCCTGTCGCTGGCCCCATGGCTGGGCGATGCTGTGGAACCTGCTGATTTTCCAGAGACGGAACTACGCTTCCGCAATCGCAGGTGGGACAAGGCGGTGGGCCTCGGCACGCTGACGGACGCGCAATGGGTGCGGCACATGGCGCGGTTCGATCCGTTGCCGGACAACATGCCGCACCCGCTGGCACTGCGATATCACGGGCACCAGTTCCGCGTTTACAACCCAGAAATAGGCGACGGACGGGGATTCACCTTTGCCCAGCTTCGCGATGGCGCTGGCCGCCTGCTCGATCTGGGGACCAAGGGCAGCGGACTGACGCCCTATAGCCGCACGGCGGACGGGCGGCTGACGCTGAAAGGCGCGGTGCGGGAAATCCTGGCGACCGAGATGCTGGAGGCGCTGGGCGTCTATACGTCCAAGACGTTCTCCGTAGTCGAAACCGGGGAGGAACTGGTGCGGGGGGACGAGCCCTCTCCCACGCGATCAGCCGTGTTGGTGCGCCTGAGCCATTCGCATATCCGCATCGGCACTTTTCAGCGGCTCGCCGCGCTGGAGGAAGCCGGACACATGGCGGAGCTGGTCGATTACTGCCTGACGGAATTTCCCGGCCCTACCCCACCTGAAGATGCACCGGGACGGGAGGAACCGGCCACTGTGCTGATGCATCAGGCTGTGGAGCGGCTGGCGGACCTTGCAGCCAGCTATATGGTCGCGGGGTTTGTCCACGGCGTGCTCAATTCCGACAACATGAACGTGACCGGGGAGAGTTTCGATTATGGCCCATGGCGCTGGCTGCCCACATGGGACCCGGCCTTCACGGCGGCCTATTTCGACCACGGCGGTCTCTATGCCTTTGGCCGACAGCCGGAGGCGATCCGCTGGAATCTGGCACAACTGGCGATTTCGCTGCGGCAACTGGTGGAAGCCCCTCCGCTGATCGCGGCGCTGGATCGCTTTCCAGCGCTCTATCACGCGGCGATGGCGCGGCGGTTCACCTGGCGGCTGGGCGTGGAAAGCCGTGGGTTGGAGGCCGACTTCGCCCTGATCGAAGCCGCCGAGCGGGTAATGCGTGAAGGGAAAATCGGGCCGGATGCGTTCTTCTTCACCCATCGCGGCGGACGCGGGGCGGAGGGTGAACTGGGAGAGGTGCTAACGGGCTATGCCACCCTCCCCTCTGACCATCCCTATTGGTCCGGCCCTGCGCCAGAGGCCATGCTGATCGACGAAGTAGAGGCGATCTGGGCAGCCATTGCGGAACGGGACGACTGGCAGCCGCTGGAAGCCAAAGTGGCCGCCCTGCGCGAGATGGGTCGCGCGCATGGCGAGGCGCCGGCACCTGCGGGCCATGCGCCGGGGTGGAATGGTTAAGGCCTAATCGCTATGTCCCCCACCACCACATAGCTGGATTGCCGTTTTCCATCGTGAGCACCACCGAGATCATTTCCTATGAGCCCGCCACCGGCGCCGAGCTGTGGCGCGGGCAGGTTGGCGATGTGAACGAAACGGTCGCGCGGGCGCGGCGGGCGTGGCCGCAATGGGCCGCCCAGCCGCTCGCCACCCGAATCGAGCTGATGCGCCGCTTCGCCAACGAGGTCCGCAAGGAGCAGGAGGCGTTCGCCACACTGATCGCGCGCGAAACCGGCAAGCCGCTGTGGGAAGCGCGCACCGAGGTGGATTCGGTAATCGCCAAGGTGGAGATTTCCGTCCGCGCCTATGCGGAGCGGACCGGTCAGCGCAAACTGGACAGCGCGCTGCAGGGCACCACGGCACTGCGCCACAAGCCGCATGGCGTGATGGCGGTGCTGGGGCCCTATAACTTCCCCGCGCACCTGCCGAACGGCCACATCGTGCCCGCGCTGATCGCCGGTAACGCGGTGATCCTGAAGCCCAGCGAGAAGACGCCCGCGACGGGTGAACTGCTGGTCAAATGCTTCAATGCGGCAGGCATCCAGCCGGACGTGGTGCAATTGCTGATCGGCGGCCCGGCCGAGGGTGAGGCGCTGGTGGCCCACGATGGCGTGGACGGCGTCCTGTTCACCGGATCAGCCAAAGTAGGCGTGGCGATCAACACGAAGCTGGCGGCGAAGCCCGGCAAGATCGTGGCGCTGGAAATGGGCGGCAACAACCCGATCGTTCTGTGGCAGACGCCCAAGCTGCCCGATGCGGCGACGCTGATCGTGCAGTCGGCATTCACCAGCGCCGGGCAGCGCTGCACGGCGGCGCGCAGGCTGATCGTGAAGTCAGACCTCTACGATCAGGCGATAGAAGAAGTGAAGCGGTTGACCGACCGCATCATCGTGGGCGCACCTTTTGACGAACCGGCCCCGTTCATGGGCCCGGTGATCGACGAACAGGCGGCGGATCAGTTGACCGAGAGTTTCCTCTATCTACTGTCAAACGGCGGCAGGCCGATCTGTCACATGCGGCGGCCAGTGGAAGGCCGCCCGTTCATTTCGCCGGGGCTGATCGATACCACGGCGATCAACAACCGGCCCGACGTGGAACTGTTCGGCCCGTTACTGCAGGTTATCCGGGTGGACGATTTCGATCAGGCGATCGCAGAGGCCAACAATACCCGCTTTGGTCTGTCCGCATCGCTGATCGGTGGCACGCCGCAGGAATACAACCGCTTCTGGGCCAATATCCGCGCGGGAATCGTGAACTGGAACCGGCCCACCAACGGCGCATCGTCCGCCGCGCCGTTTGGCGGCATCGGGCTGTCGGGCAACCATCGTCCGGCGGCGTTCTATGCGGCGGATTACTGCGCCTATCCGGTCGCCAGCAGCGAGATGGAGCAGCCCCGTGCCGCGCCGGGCGTGGGTTTCAACAACGGCTAGGCCAAAAAAATGCGCGGGCGGGAGTGCCCGCGCAAAAAGAGAGACGCCCGCCGGAGACCGACGGGCGCCTCTGCGCGGCTTCTGTAACTACGACCCAGAGGCCGCGCTCCGCGCCGGTTCAGCGGCAGCGGACACCGTCATCCAGCGACTTGCCGATCAGCGCACCGGCGGCAGCGCCGAGTACGGTGCCGAGCGTGCGGTCGCCACGGCTATCGACCTCGCGGCCCAGCAGCGCGCCCGCCGCACCGCCGATGATCAGGCCGGTGGTGCCGTCCTTCTTGCGGCAATAAGTCCGGCCGTCGTTACCGCGCCACACGCGGGTGTTGCGATAGACAGGTTCGTCATAGCCGCGGCGATCCCGGCCGTAGCGATCGTGATCGCGGTGACGGTCGCGGCGGCTGCGATCCCAGCTATCCTCGTGCGAGGCCGAGCTATAGCCGGGGGCGTTGAAATCCAGCGCCGAAGCCGGGACCGCGGTCAGGGCCATGCCGCCAGCGGCGATAGCCAACGCGGAAGTCTTGAACAGGGTCATCATAGTCGCCTCCATGCTTTTATCTGCGTGTTCGATGGTTCATGTTTAAGGCTTCATTTCTGAACGGCTTGCAACCAGGCGGTTCAGAAATACGATTTATTGGCCGCGCTTGTGCGGTTCGCCGCACCAGCCTAACGCCTCATCGGTGAATGCCCATCAGACGACCCGGAACGGCCTGTTCCTCGCGCTCGGCGCCCATGTCTTCTGGGGCTCTATGCCGCTCTACCTGCTGCTGGTGCGGGACGTTGAGCCGCTGGAATTCGTGGCCTGGCGAGTCATCTTCACCCTGCCACTTTGCTTGACGCTGGTGACCGTGATGCGCGGCTGGGCGGAACTGCGCGCGGTGCTGCGTGATCGCCGGACGCTGCTGACCCTGCTGGGAAGCGCGTCGGTGGTGGCGGTGAACTGGTGGCTGTACGTCTGGGCAATCCAGACCGGGCACATCTACGCGGCCAGCCTGGGCTATTACATCCTGCCGCTGATGATGATGTTGCTGGGCCTTGTCGTACTGGGCGAGAAGCTGACCCGGCCGCAATGGGCGGCGGTGTCGCTGGCGGCCGTTGGCGTGGGCGCACTGGCGTTCGACGCACTGACGACGATGTGGGTCAGCCTGACCATGGCGATCACGTTCGGTATATATGGCCTGCTGCGCAAAACCGTGGCGGCGGGCGCACTGGTGGGGCTGACAGTCGAATCGATGATTCTCTATCCCCCGGCGCTAGCATTGGCCGGGTGGTACTGGGCCAGTCCTGCCGGTTCAGCGATGACACACGGCGCAGCGACTGCGCTGGCCGTGGCGCTGAGCGGACCGATGACGGCGGTGCCGCTGATGCTGTTCGCGGCGGCCGCGCGGCGGATGCCCTATACGGTGATAGGTTTCCTGCAGTTCAGTTCACCTACCATCGTGTTCCTGCTGGGGCTGACGGTGTTCGGCGAGGAACTGCACCCGGCGCAGCTGGCCTGCTATGTCCTGATATGGGCGGCGGCAGCCCTGTTCACCTGGGATATGGTCAGAAACCGGAGGAAACCAGCCGCCAGTTGAGCCGGTCACCTGCATGGAACGGCACGACGCCGGCGATTTCTGCCGGGACATCTGTGCCCGACCGTTCCAGGGTAACCGTGCCCTCGTTCAAAGGCAGTCCATAGAAGCGCGCACCGTTTTCACTGGCGAACCCTTCGAACCGCTCCAACGCCCCTTCCGCTTCGAACACGTCGATATAGCTTTCCAGCGCATAGGGCGCGTTGAAGATGCCTGCGCAGCCGCAAGCCGTTTCCTTGGTATGGCGGGCATGCGGTGCGGTGTCGGTGCCGAGGAAGAACTTCGACGAGCCTGACGTAGCGGCGCAGCGCAGCGCAAGCCGATGCTTCTCCCGCTTGGCGACGGGCAGGCAATAGGCATGGGGGCGGATGCCGCCGACCAGCATGGCGTTGCGGTTGATATGCAGGTGCTGCGGGGTGATCGTAGCCGCGACGTTCGGCCCGGAGCCTTCGACAAAAGCCACGCCTTCTTCCGTGGTGGCATGTTCCAGCACGACTTTCAGTCCCGGCAGATCGCGCACCAGCGGGGCAAGGATACGGTCGATGAACACCGCCTCCCGGTCGAAGATATCGACATCGGAATCGGTCACTTCCCCGTGGACGCAGAAGGTCATGCCGATATCCTGCATCCGTTCCAGCACCGGGCGGATATTGGCGATGTCGGTAACGCCGCTGGCGGAATTGGTGGTCGCGCCCGCCGGATAGAACTTGGCCGCGGTGAACACGCCATCGGCGAAACCGGCAGCGAGGTCATCCGGTTCGGTATTGTCGGTGAGATAGCAGACCATCAGCGGCGTGAAGTCCGCATGGCCCGGAAGCGCGGCCATGATCCGCTCACGATAGGCCGCACCTTCTGCCGCCTGCTTCACCGCCGGGTACAGGTTGGGCATGATCAGAGCGCGGGCGAACTGGCGCGCGGTGTGCGGGGCCACGGCGTGCAGCATATCGCCATCGCGCAGATGGACGTGGAAATCGTCAGGGCGGCGAATAGTCAGGCGATCAGTCATCGTCGTGGCAATGGCACAGTGGCTTGACTATCGCCAGTGGCGGGCCAACTTGCCGGCATGGCCAACGAACGTCTGTTTTCCCGCGCGATCGTGCGCGTCGCGCCTGAGGATGCGGGGGAAGATGCCGCGCAGTTCCTTCAGGGCCTTGTCACCAACGATGTCACCGGCACACTGCCCGCCTATGCTGCCCTGCTGACCGCGCAGGGCAAGGCGATGTTCGATTTCATCGTCTGGCCCGGTGGCCACGGCGCGCTGCTGCTGGATTGCGAGGCAGAGGTAGCCGAGGACCTGGTAAAGCGCCTGTCGCTCTATCGGCTGCGGCGAAAAATCTTGATCTCGGTCGATCCCTCGCTGGGCGTTTACTGGCAGGCAGAACAGGGTGATGGCGGTGCGCCCGATCCACGCCTTCACTCGCTGGGCCAAAGGTGGATTGCAGCGATATCAGATAATGATATCGCAGTTGACACAGCGTGGCTGAAACATCGGCTGGCGCTGGGCGTGGCGGAAGGGCGGGCCGAAATGGGCGATGTTCTGTGGCTCGAAACCAATGCTGCGGAACTGAACGGCGTGTCCTTCACCAAGGGCTGCTATATCGGGCAGGAAAACACCGCGCGGATGAACTGGCGGCAGAAGGTGAACCGCAGGCTGCTGGTTGTGCCGCTGGACCAATCCGATGAGAAGCGACGCAAGGCGGCCTATCCCGAGCTGGGCCATGCAGTCGATCACCTGCGGACGGAGGATGTCGACCAAGCGCTGCTGCCGGTGTGGCTGACGGGGGATCTGGTTTAGCCCCTGCCCGCCCGATCAGGCGGGGGTGATCCCTGTTTCCACGAAAGAGGCGATCAGCATGCTTTCCGCACGATCGCGGGCGGTGGCACGGCGCACGCCGAAAGATGCGGCAAGGCTTTCGCCCATAAGCGCATCGCCCAACGCCAGCAGAACCAGCGTCAGAGTCGCCTCGTGCATCACGCGGCGCACGCCGTGTTCCCGCTCTTCAGGATGGAGATCGTCCACCAGTTGGTCGATGGTTTCGACAATCGGATCAAGCGCGTTCTCGTTGCCTGACAGCATCATCCAGCTTGCCAGCGCCCCGCCGCCTTCACGATCGAAGGCATCAAACGTGAGATCGACCACTTCACGGGGATTGCCGATCCCCGCGTGAGCGGCGCGGGCTGCCTCCCCGATCGCTTCGCACACTGCCTTCGCCAGATATTGCGCCAGCGCCTTCTGCAACTCTGCCGCCGAGCCGAAGTGATGCAGCAGGTTGGCGTGCGTGCGGCCGATCCGCGTGGCCACTGCCTTCAGCGTCACCGCCTGCGGGCCGGCCTCGATAAGCAGATGCCGTGCTGCTTCCAGCGCGATCAGGCGGCTCTCTTGTGGTGGCAGACGCTTTCTTATTGACATAGATGTCAGCTCATTTCATCTTTCCAACCATGAACGCCTACACCGAAATCGCGCCAGAGGCGAACGTTGAGCCAGCGATCACGGTGCGTGACCGCCGGTTCGGCCGCGACAGCGCACAGCGCCGCTGGTGGGCGGGCGGCGACCCGGTGGCGACAGCGTGGCTGAACGCGCTTTCGGCCACATTCCCGCGCGGCGAAACGTTGTTCATCGATGCAGTAAAGGCGTTCCGTGATGATGCTCCGCCCCGTCTGGCCGGAGAAATCCGCGCTTTCGTGAAGCAGGAAGTGAACCACACCCGCGAACATCTGGCCTTCAACCGCGCGGCGGAGGCAGCCGGATACGATTTCACCGCGATCGATGCGCGGGTGGCAAAGCTGCTGGACGAAATCTACGCCGCGCCGCCGCACGTATGGCTGGGGGTGACGATCGCGCTGGAACACTTCACCGCGATGTTCGCGCATGAATTCCTGAGCCATCCCCAGCACTTCACCGGTTCTGATACCGAACAGGCGGAACTGTGGCGCTGGCACGCGGTGGAGGAGATCGAGCATAAAGGCGTCGCGTTCGACACCTGGTTGCACGCAACGCGCGGCTGGAGCCGCTGGAAGCGGTGGAAGGTGAAAAGCCTGCTGATGCTGGTGATCGCCCGCCGCTTCGTGGTCCATCGATTTAAGGACACGATTGAACTGCTGGTGCAAGACGGCATCTCTGGCTGGCGCGCGCGGATGCGGCTGTTGTGGTATCTGGTCGGCACGCCGGGTGTGCTGCGGCGTATCTTCCCGGCATGGTGCGCCTATTTCCTGCCAGGGTTTCACCCTTGGAGGCTCGACGACCGGGCACTGATCGGCAAGTACGACAGCGACTATGCCGCTGCGGTGATGGGATAGGCGGCCGTGTATCATCATTCCATCGCTATCGAACCGACCGACATCGACCACATGGGCCACGTCAACAACGCGGTCTATCTGCGCTGGGTGCAGGAAGCCGTGGTGCAATACTGGGAAACGGTCGCCCCGCCCGACGCCATAGCGCGGCACCTGTGGGTCGCCCTGAAGCACGAGATTTCCTATATGCGCCCTGCCTTTCTGGGCGACGGAGTGATCGCTGAAGTGGTGGCACAGCGTGCACAGGGGGCACGCACATTCTTCAGCACACTGTTCCGAAGGGGCGAGGACGTGATCGCGGAAGTGAACAGCAGTTGGTGCTGCCTTGACGCGCAAACGCTACGCCCTGCTCGCCTTGCCCGAGAGGTGGTCGACCGTTTCGTCCATCGTTCGGGGTGACAGCTTCACGGCGCTCTGGCCAACCGTAAACCAGCCGCTATGACGGCTGAAACGGCATACAGAGGGCGGCAGACGTGAACATTCCCGACGATATCTTCACCGAACCGGAAGACGTCGATCCTGAAACCCTGAACAATCTGGGGCCCCTGCGCCATCTGGCTGGCGTGTGGGAGGGGTTGCACGGGGTGGACGTGGCGCCAAAGGCCGAAGGGCCGGATACGCGCAAGTACTTCGAACGCATCGTGATGGAGCCGATCGATCCCCAAGCGAACGGCCCGCAACTGTTCTATGGCCTGCGTTACCACCAGCATGTGAACACACGGGAAGAGGACATCACGTTCCACGATCAGGTGGGATTCTGGCTGTGGGAACCGGCGACTGGCCTGGTGATCCAGACCCTGGCTATCCCGCGCGGCCAGATCGCAATGGCTGCAGGCCATGCCACCGCCGATGCGCGAAAACTGGTGCTGACAGCGCGGCGCGGGCAGACCGATTACGGCATCTGCTCCACCGGTTTTCTCGAACAGGCATTCCGCACCGATTCCTACACGATCGAGGTAACGATCCACGGCGACGATTCGTGGAGCTATGTGCAGGAAACCATGCTCATGGTGCATGGCACCGATACGCCGTTCAACCACCGCGATCACAGCCGCCTGCGGCGCGTATCGGGGCCACAACGCAACCCACTGGCGATGATCGGCGCCGGGGCGGGAGAGCGCTAGGCCGGTTGCTGGCCCGGAGCCGGTTTTTCCAACGATTGCGGATATTCCGCTTCCATGCGACCTTTCCCGTGGGGAGGTCGCAGCATGGGCCTGTTCAACTTGCTATCGCCGCTGCTGCTGGCTGCGGGAACGACCGCTTCACCGGGGTGTGCGCCCATCCCGGGATGGGAACACGTCGTCGCGGATGAGCAAATTCGCTGGATCGTGATCGGTGAGGTTCACGGCACGAACGAGATTCCGGCCATCTTCGCGGATGCCGTATGTTTAACCGCAAGCTCTCGCCGCGTGGTGGTGGGCGTCGAGCAGCTTTCAGCCGATCAGAGTGCGATCGACGCATTCATGAATTCGGATGGCGGCGCGGCGGCAAAGGCTGCTTTCCTGAGTGCGGGAATGTGGAATCAACCGGCCAAGGACGGGCGCTCCAGCGAGGCATCCTTCCGCCTGTTCGAAACCTTGCGGCAAATGCGTGCCAAGGGCCTGATACTGTCGGTCATCGCGTTTCAGCCGTCGCTGCTCGAAGGGGTTTCGACTCAAGCCGAGGCCGAGAGGGTGATGGCCAACTTCAACCAGGCCGATTACGAAAAAAGCATGGCGAGGCTGATTGAAGCGGCAGCGCAACCTGATTCCGTCGTGCTCGTTCTGACTGGCGGTTTTCACGCGATGCTGGCCGAAGCGTCATGGGGGCCCGGGTTTGTTGGGATGGCTGGTCATTTGCCACGACAGGCGACGCTGAGTTTCAATGCAGTTCCAAACGGCGGTGAGAGCTGGACCTGCCAAGGCCAGCCGATAGATTGCGGCCCTCATCCGCATATGGACGAGGGACGAGGGCATGCCCATGAGTTGAAATTGCAGGCCGACAACCCCCTGTATTCAGGGACTCTTTATCTCGGCAGCAGGATCACTGTCTCCCCACCGCAAGTCGGAACGGCTCGGACTGCGGAATAGGTATGTCGGGGCTTCCGGCATCGGCTTCACTGCGAACTCGGCCGCGCGTACGGAGAGCATCTCCCTACATCGCTACCCCCGGCGCAAAGCCCGGGGCGTAGCGATGATCGAGAGAGACTTTCCCGCAACGCTCAGGCCGCTTTGGGCATCGGCGCGTCTTGCGGTCCGTCGGCTTCGCCGAGTTCCAGCGCGTATTCCGGCGCTTCGAGCAGGGCATTGCAGCCAAGGCTGTTGATCGTTCCGCGCCGCCCGGTCGGGTGGAAGCCCACCTTGCGGAGAACGCGGCCAGAGGCAGGGTTATCTGCCGCATGGCGGCTGACCAGACGCCGGTGCCCGGCAGCCTGCGCCAGCGAAACGACGCCGCGCAATGCCTCCGTCGCGTAACCCCGTCCCCAGAATTCCGGCTCTATCCAATAGCCTGCCTCAGCCTGTCCATCGTTCAGATGAAGGCCGCAACCACCAACGATTCGTCCGCCAGCTTCGGGCAGGGTGACCAGAAAATCGGGCAGCGCCGGATCGCGCGGCCTGGATATCCATTCGCGCGCGTGCTCTTCGCCGTAAGGCCACGGCACGCGCGAAAGCATGCACACGACCGCTTCGTGCCCGATCGCGTGGGCCAGCTCCGCAGCGTCTTCCATCCACGCGGGTCTGAGAAACAGTCTTTCAGTGCGCAGGAACATTTCCGTCCTCCTCCTCGCCCCGTCCGCCGGCCCCATGACCCGCGGATATGACGATGTCTTTGCGAGGGAGACGAAAAAAGGGAGACGGGCTGGCCCGGTCTCCCTTCAAGGCCGGACGTCTGGCGTCCGGCGGGCCATCCCGTTGGATGACCCTTTCACTGAATCATCCGATTATTCGGCGGCTTCCGCCATGGCATCGACCGACACATACTTGCGGCCTTGCTTGCCATCGTGGAATCGCACTTTGCCTGCAGAGAGAGCAAACAGGGTATGGTCCTTGCCCATGCCCACGTTGACGCCCGGATAGACGCGCGTGCCGCGCTGGCGAATAATAATGTTGCCGCCGATCACGTCCTGACCGCCGAACTTCTTCACGCCGAGGCGGCGGCCAGCCGAATCGCGACCGTTGCGCGAGCTGCCGCCTGCTTTCTTATGTGCCATCTCGAACTACTCCTCGGAACTTGCTCTTAGTCGGCCTTCTTGGCGGCCGGCTTCTTCGCCGGAGCCTTCTTGGCCGCAGGCTTCGAATCGGCACCGTCCTTAACGGGCGCCGCCTTCTGGGCCTTGGTTTCCTTCGTCACTTCGACACCCTTGGCCGGTTCCTGACGCTCTGCCTCATGGTCAGCCTTGGGAGCGGCTTCCTTCTTCGGCGCGGCCTTCTTCTCAGCCTTCGAATCGCCCACCGCGACGATGCGCAGCAGGGTCATCTGCTGGCGGTGCCCGGCCTTGCGGCGATAGTTGTGACGGCGACGCTTCTTGAAAACGATGACCTTTTCGGTCTTCGCCTGAGCGATAATTTCAGCCGAAACGGTGACCTTGCCAGCTTCCGCCAGCTTGTCGCCATCGCCGGCGAGCAGGACATCGCCCAACACGATTGTATCACCGGCATCACCTGCCAGCTTTTCAACCGCGATCTTGTCTCCTGCGGCGACGCGATACTGCTTGCCGCCCGTGCGCACGACTGCGAACATGGTCTTCAATTCCGTTTCGTTTTTAACTGCCTTCCGATTGGGCATGCCCATACGAACGGCAAAGAGGCGCCCGGTAGGGCACCGTAAGAGCGCCGCCGTTAGTGGAACCACCGCTGGCTGTCAACGCTCCGCCATCGGATTTCGCCCCGATCGGCGTGGCTGGAAACCCCGGCCCCGTGCAGCTAAGAGCTATCGCGATGCGTTTCAATCACGCCTTTCTGCTTCTGCCGCTTCTTGCAGCATGTGCCACCCCGGCCGATCGTTATCCCAGCCTTGCGCTACGCGATGCGGAACGGGCTAGCGGGGCGTTGCGCCCGGTTGATCCGGAACCTTATGTTCCACCCCCCATCCCCGCAGCGACGATGGACCGGTTGGCGCAGCTTTCAGCGCAGGCGACCGAGGCGAACGCTGCGTTTCTTGCTGCTACCCCGCAGACTCGCGCCGCCGTTAGTGCGGCTGGCGGAGCGGAAGCGGGCAGCGAGGCATGGGCACGGGCGCAGGTGGCGCTGACCACGCTTCAATCCGCGCGCGGCCCCGCCACGATGGCTCTGGCGGATCTGGACCAGCTTTACATCGATGCCGCGACGCAAGGTGGTGAGACCGATCGCATCGCGGCCGCCCGCGACACAGTAGCCACCCAGGTGGCGCAACAGGACGCCACTATCGCCACGCTTTCGCAGGAGCTTCGCTGATGGCCCTGCCCTGCGACGGATGCCCGGTGCGCGACCGTGCTGCCTGTTCCGTCCTCGATACGGATGAGCGCGTCGCCCTCGCCCGATCAGGTCGCATTCGCCGCTTGAAGCGAGGCGAGCTGCTGTTCGCCGCCGGTGACCAGAACGCCGCCTGCGCCACGCTGATCAGTGGTGCGTTGAAAGTGGCGGCGGTGGATGAAGAAGGCACCGAGCGCATCCTGGCGCTGGTTCACCCGGCTGGTTTTATCGGAGAGCTGTTCACGCCCTTCGCGCATCACGATGTCGTGGCTCTGTCCGACAGCGAGCTGTGCGTTTTCCCGCGAAGCGAGATGGGCCGTGCGGTCGAGTCGCACCCCAAGCTGGCGCAGGCATTGCTGCGCCGATCGCAGGAAGACCTGCACCAGAGCCGTGACCTGCTGGCATTGAGCGGGCGGCGGAGCGCGGCGGAAAAAGTCGGTGCGATGCTGATGGGTCTGGCCGAGGCGGCCAGCGATTCCCCCTGCCATCCGGCCCGGCGTTTCGAGCTCCCGATGACACGAGGCGAGATTGCCGGAATGCTGGGGCTGACGATCGAAACCGTCAGTCGCGCCATTACCCGATTCGAGCGCGACGGCGCGATCCGGCGAATAGGTGCGCGCGGGATCGAACTGATCGATCCCGCGCGGCTGGGGTTGTCCGCCGAAGGTCGGGTCGCCTGAGCCCCCAAGCTCGGCCCCTCAGCGGACCAGCGCGGCGATTGTGACCACCGCGAAGCCCCATGCGACAATCAGGGCTGGCAGGATAAGCACCTGAACGCTGGCCTGCGCGGCCGTGACCGGCCCGGTATGGGTCCGCACGCCATTGGCGACGAACCGTCCCCAACTGAGCGGACGCGGCGCGTTTTCCGGTTTCATCCGCACCCACATCGCATTCACGCCGAAGGCCATGACGATGAAAGTGACGAAGACCGCCATCGGCAGGATCAGCCCCGGATTACCGAAAGCGAGTGCCGTCAGCCCCAGGAACGTGAGATAGCCGAACGCCGTAAGCGCATAGAGCGCCGTCGGAAGTTCGAAACTGCGATCCACCGCCATCGGCGCCTTCGCGGGAGCCTGCGCTGCCGGGGCTTCGTGAATGATCGCCCTTTCGGCGATCTGCGGTTTGGTAAGACGTTCGGCCATTGATCAACTCCTGCCTGTGACGACAGGAATGCGCGCATCGCCAAGGATGCGCTTTGACGGGGGTCAAACGGGGAAATGCCGATCAGGACGGGCGGTTATTTCCAGCGCGCGAGATCGGCGTGATCCTCCCCCCGCGGCTCTATCCACGACCAGATGCCGGCGCGTTTTTCACGCTTCCAGAACCACGCATCGCTTTTCAAATGATCCATGGTGAAATCGACCGCCTCTATCGCGGCGCGGCGGTGGCGGGAGGCGGCGGCGACCAGCACGATGGGATCGCCCGGCGCCATGACGCCGACCCGGTGGCGGATCAGCACTCCATCGAGCGGCCAGCGCCGCAGAGCTTCATCCGCCAGCGCGTCCATGCCCGGCAGGGTGAGCGGATCGTAATGCGACAGCTCCAGCGCCTCCACCCCGCCATCCGGCCGAACTTTGCCCAGAAAGCTGGCGATACCACCGGCTGCCGGATGAGCAGCGCCGAACTGCGCCAGCGTGGTCTCTGCCGCCAGCGCGGTTTCGAGCAGGCGAACGTCCTTCACCTCAGCCTCCGCTGACCGGGGGCAGCAGGGCCACTTCGTCGCCGTCTTCCGCACGCAGCGCAGCCTTATCGGCCAGCACGGAACCGTTGAGAGCCAGCTTCACCTTGTCGCTCGCCAGTGCATCGCCCAGCGGGCCGGGAAACGCAGCCACCAGCGCAGGCCAGTCGAGCGGGGCCGGCACTTCCCGCTCCGGCGCGCCGGCGAGATCGGCCAGCTTGCCGAGGAATACCAGCGTGACGGCCACGGGTCAGCCCCCGGTAAGCGACATGTGGCGCGGCTGCGCCGGGCCGCTGCCGCGCTCTATGCTGAAATGATGCCGTTCCGGCTTGATCCGCATCGCTTCATCCAAAGCGGCGGCAAGCAGCGCGTCAGGCGCATCGGACCGCAAGGCAGCGCGCAGATCGACCTGCTCCGCCCCGCCGAGGCAGGCGTAAAGCTGGCCGGTCGCCGTCACCCGAATGCGATTGCATGAAGCACAGAAATTATTGGTGAGCGGGGTGATGAACCCGATCCGCCCGCCCGTCTCCGCCACATCGGCATAACGCGCCGGTCCGCCGGAACGGTGCCCGCTTTCCGTCAGCGTCCAGCGCTTTTCCAACTCGTCGCGGATTACCGTCAACGGCAGGTAATGATCGACCCGCTCGCCATCCACCTCACCCAACGGCATGACTTCTATCAGGGTGAGGTCGTGGCCGTGAGCGTGCGCCCATTCGACGAGGAACGGAATCTCGCCCTCGTTCAATCCCTTCAGCGCCACGGTATTGAGCTTGACCTTTAGCCCGGCCCGATGCGCCTCTGCGATGCCACGCAGGACATCACTCAACCGGTCACGGCGGCTGAGCCGTTCGAACAGGGCGGAATCCATCGTGTCGAGCGAGACGTTCACTCGCCTGACCCCTGCCGCCGCGAGATCGCCCGCAAATTCAGCCAGTTGCGTACCATTAGTGGTGAGCGTCAGTTCATCCAGCCCATCGCCCAGCTTGCGGCCCAGCGCGTGGATCAGATCGATCACATCCCGCCGGACCAGCGGCTCTCCACCCGTCAGCCTGATCTTGGTGATGCCCCGATCGATGAAGGCCAGCGCCAGCTTGTGCAATTCCTCCAAGCTCAGCACTTCCTTGCGCGGCAGGAACTGCATGCGTTCCGGCATGCAATAGACGCAGCGCAGATCGCACCGGTCAGTCACTGACAGGCGCAGATAACTGATGCGCCGGTTAAACGCGTCAACGAGAGGAGCGGAACAGCTCATACTTCCCGTATCTAACTATTTTTGCCCGGATTGCCATCCACGGCGAGGATTTGCCCCGTAACGCCCGGCGCGTGCGCGAGAAAATCCAGCGTTTCATCCAGTGCGGCAGAGTCCGCGCCGACCACGGCATTGGCCCGCGCGGGGGCCACTTCGCGGGCCAGTTCCTGAATGCCCGCCAGCCGCCATGTGCGATGTTGATGCCCGGCGAGCGGAAAGCAGACCACGATCAGATCCGCGCCTTCCGGGTTGCCCCGGACTTGCGGCAGATAATCGTCATGAAACACGCGCGCTGCATCCAGCGGGCTATCAGGCAGCCCCTCCACCCGCAGCATGCATATGCGTGTCACCGCCGCTCGCGATGCAGGGTGATGCCGATCTTCTCATCCGCCTCGCTCAGCGCCAGCTTGATGATCTTGACCGTTACCGCTTCAACCCGCGTATCCTGCACGAACAGCGTTTCGGCGACATGATCGGCCACCGCCTCGATCAACTTGAAATGCGTGTCACCCAGAGCGTCGGAACAGGCGAACTTCAGGTCCATGTAGTTCTTGCTGGCATCCAGCGGGGTTTCCGCATCGTAGTGCGGGATTGGCTTCAGCCGCATCTGCACCGTAAACCGCAGCGGCTGAGGCTGGCCGGTTTCTTCGGAATAAATCCCGGTGTGAACCATATGTTCGAAATCGGCGAGTTCGAGGATGAGCGAATCGGTCATCGCGCGCCCTTACTCCGGATTCGACCAGCGCGCGAAGATTGCGGTGGGGAGCAGGCGGCCGCCCTCCCCCTCTTCACGAACCGCCAGATCGCCGTGCTCGATCATGCCGGGCAGATCGGCGAAATGTTCGGCCAGCAAACCAGCCAGTGCGAGGCTGCTCATCCGCACGGCATAGACCGTCAGGAACAGGAAACGGCTGTCGCCATCGAGCAGACGGCGGCAATCGGCGATCAGGGGCGGCAGGCCTTCTTCCAGCCGCCACACTTCCCCATCGGGACCACGTCCGAACTTTGGCGGATCGAGGATAATTCCGTCATAGCGCCGTTGGCGCCGCACTTCGCGCGCGACGAACTTCGCTGCGTCGTCCACCAGCCAACGCACCGGGCGATCGGCCATATCAGCCAGCGCCGCGTTCTCCCGCGCCTGCGCCACGGATTTCTTGCTGGCGTCCACATGGGTGACGGGGCCGCAGGCGCTGAGCGCCAGAGTGCCGACACCGGTGTAGCCAAACAGGTTGAGCGTCTGCGCCTGATCGCGCCCGGACAATTGCCCGCGCATCCAGTTCCAGACCGGGGCCATGTCAGGAAAGAAACCAAGGTGGCGGAACGGGGTGCATTGTGCGGTGAAGCGCACATCATCCCATGCCAGCGGCCACCCGTCTGCCGG
>DATMGK010000051.1:0-3170 GCA_035555595.1 Croceibacterium sp.
TTAACGACCAGGTTCTCGGTCTTTATCCGTCGGGCAACTCGAAGGGCCGCATCACGGCGAAGGAAGTCTATGGCGAGTTGCTGATCCCGCTCCTCGCGGACATTCCGGGCATTCGCAATCTGGAGCTGGAACTGGGCGGTCGTGTCTCCGACTACAATACGACCGGCACGAGCTACACCTACAAGGCGCTGGGCACCTGGGAAGTCACCGACTGGCTGCGCTTCCGTGGCGGCTACAACCGCGCTGAGCGTGCTCCGAACATCGCGGAGCTGTTCCTCGCGGCCCAGCAGACCTTCGCGTCGGCTTCGGGTGGTGACGTCTGCTCGCGTCTGAACGGCCTGGCATGGTCGGCCAATCCCAACGCTGCCGGTAACACTGCCGCCAACGCTGCGGACGTCGAAGCGCTCTGCGTCACCCTCATGGATCGTGCAAGCTCCACGGCGGCGTCCACCTATTATGGCGGCACCCAGGGTCAGGGCGCGTCCTACGTGTTCCCGACTCTCACGGGCAACCCGGATCTGAAACCGGAAGTCGCCGACACCTGGACGCTCGGTGCGGTCATCACGTCGCCGTTCGATTCGCCGTGGCTCAACCGTCTGCGGTTCGCGGTCGACTATTACAGCATCAAGGTGAAGGACGCGATCGGTGCCCAGACGGCTGATATCGTGCAGCGTCAGTGCTTCGACACGCTCTTCAACCCGACGCTGGATGCGAACGCGGCTGCCTGTAATGCAGTGGCCCGCAACTCGAGCGGCGCACTGGGCAATCTGTCGCTGACCTATCTGAACAGCGGCCGTTTCCAGACGTCCGGTCTCGATTTCCAGCTCGACTGGGCGAAGGACATCGGCCCGGGCCGCTTCTCGTTGAACAGCGTGCTCAACTACGTCATTTCGATGAAGTCGGTTGAACTCGCCCAGCTGCCGCTGATTGAATATGTCGGCACGACGGGTCCGACGCAGAACGGTCTCGACGGCGGCGCATTCCGCTGGAAGCTGTTCACGACGTTCGGCTACTCGGTCGGTCCGGTCGATCTGGCCCTGCAATGGCGCCACCTGCCGCGTGTTCGCACGGAGACGGCGGCGACCATCCCCACGACCCCGATCGCGGGTGCCGGCGCCTATGACCTGTTCAACCTGAGCGCCAACATCAAGGTAACCCGCGATGCGTCGTTCCGCCTCGGTGTGGACAATCTGTTCAACAAGGCGCCGCCGCTGTTCGGTGTGAACACGGCTCCGACGGGCGGCAATCTGTCGGGCGGCAGCTACAACGCGTCCTATTATGACGTGATGGGTCGCCGCTTCTATCTGGGCGCCAACTTCAAGTTCTGAAGCTGAAGCCCAGCTCTATAAAATAGAGAGAAAATAGAGCCCTCCCCGTGCCTGCGGGGAGGGTTTTCTTCAATAGACGCTCATTAACGAAGTGCGCTGGACAAACACCGTTCAGCTCCCAATGAGAGGCCATGGAAGAGAGCAAACTCGACAAGAAGCAGATCGTCGAAGCAGCACTGGCGCTGCTTCAGGAGGAAGGGATCGAGAAGCTGAGCATGCGGAAGCTGGCCGCACGCCTCGCGATCCGGGCGCCCACGCTTTACTGGTATTTCCCGGACAGAAGCTCGATCCTGCGGGAGGTCATCAAGTCGCTCATCGTCGCGATGGTCGAGCGCACGCCGCAACGCAGCTCATGGCAGGGCTGGCTGAAGGCATTTGGCACAACCTTGTGGGCAACCAACCGGAACATGCCCTATGCCATGCTCCTGTTGCAGTCCGCTGAACTCAACGACGAAAGCGTCGTTGAGCTGGCGACCAATCTGGTCGAGCAGCAGCGCCGGCATTATGATGTCGATCGCGAGATCTTTCACCGCGCCTATTCGGACATCCAGGCCTATACCCTTGGCTGGTCCGTCTTCCATCATTCGCGCGTGTGGGAACGGATCGACGCGCTGTACCAGATCGACCAATCGATCGAGGAAGGCATTGATGGCATCATCCACATCTGGGAATTGCGCGCAGCCGAAAAATGAGGGCGCCGGGCTTCCGCCGCGTGGTGCTTCCCGGGCGAGCCGCAGCCCGTCATGAGCTGCTTGGCGACGCTGTCATAGTCCGTTCCGGAGATAAGGCCGGGCGCCCCAGGATCATATCGGCCGCCTTTTCGCCAACCATCACGGCTGGCGCATTGGTATTGCCGCGAATGATCGTGGGCATCACCGAGCAATCGACGACACGCAGCCCCGCGACACCCCGCACGCGCAGTTCGCCATCCACCACGGCGTCCGCATCCGGCCCCATGGCGCAGGTGCTCGTGGGGTGGCCCCCGCTCATCACGCTGGCGCGCAGCCATGCATCGATTGCGTCGTCGCTCTGCGCGTCAGCGCCCGGCGCCAGTTCCTGCGCGACATAGTCACGCAGTGCCGTGCCGGAGAAAAACGCCCGCGAAAACCGGATCATGGCTCGCAATCTGAGGCGATCCCGCTCCGCCGAGAGAAAGTTCAGCGCGATCATCGGCCGGTCATGGGCATCGGGCGATGCCAGCGACACCTGCCCGCGGCTTTCCGGACTGAGCAACAGTGCACCGGCAGAAAGCACATGCCCCGCCCCCTTGCGCACGCCGGGAAACCACGGCCGCGCCTCATAAGACACATGGCTGACCTGAAACTGGATGTCCGGCCGGTCTTCATCCGCGCTCGACCGGATGAACCCCTGAACAGTCAACGGGCTTTGCGCCGGCGTCCCCTCTCCGGTCAGGCTCCAGCGCAGGACATTGAACGCCAGCCGGTCGAGCCGCAGATCCCGCTCGAACGTGATCGGTTGGGCGGCCGCCCAAAAGTTCAACGCGATGGGATGGTCCTGAAGATTGGCCCCGACACGCGCGCGATCCACCACCGGCTCGACCCCGGCCGCCTTCAGCGCCTCCGCCGGGCCGATGCCGGACAGCATGAGCAATTGGGGCGAGTTGAACGCGCCGCCACATAGGATGACCTCCCGGCGGGCGCGCAAAATCCTCTGCTGACCACCTTGCTCGAACGCAACGCCAACCGCCCGGCCATTTTCAAGAATGACCTTCGTGACGAAAGCGCCGGTCTCGATCCGCAGGTTCGGGCGCGCCTTGACGGGATCAAGATAGGCATTGGCGGCCGAATGGCGTCGGCCGTTCCGGATATTGCAATCGGGCAT
>DATMGK010000052.1:0-4230 GCA_035555595.1 Croceibacterium sp.
TCGTCCCCAGGCTAATCCCACGAATGGGCGGTGTTGGTCGTTATGATCGCATCGCCGCCATCAAACGCGCAGACAGCCTCTCCCCGCATCCGTTCGCCAACCCCACTCAACCCATAGAATGTAACCGCATACCGCGCGAACTCGGGGCGATAATCCCCGCTGGCGGAAATCCGCGCATATGACGCTGGATCGTCCAGCGACGCCTTTATCGCATCATCACACTCCGCCAAGTGATCAGACAGCCCTCCGCAGCCAGATAAAACTAGCGGAATCAAAGCGATATTATATATTTTCATAAATCCCCCATTTACGGCTTAATACCCGTGGGGAATATTCGCAATGCCTGCGCCAATAGGGGATGACGCAATGCGCCATCCCTCATTTTACTTTTATCTTACGATCCAGAAGATCAGTCCCGTCACCACGACCAGCGCTACGACAAGTATTGCGATGTCGCGGGCGCCGAACTTGTCGATGTGCTCCTTGCGGAAACGGGCATAGCCGCTGCTGATGGCCGGATCGCTCGCCAGCGTGCCGATATCCAGCGCGGATGCCTCCTTGGCGAACCAGTTCTTCAGCGAGCCCAGTTCGTCACCCGTAATTTCCGGATAGCGTTTAAGCAGCGCGGCCGTGCGCGCGATTCCGTCGGCGCCGGTGGGGGCGCCCTTTTCATCTTCAGTCATGTCTTGTTCCGATATTCGCTTGAATTTGCCCGAAAATCCGGGACGGTGGCGAAGATCAGCGGACGGGCGGCGCCCTTGGCGGCGCAGAGGGTTCCAGTACGTTTTGCGAGGGCGGTGGAATGCGCGTCGGCACACGCCGCAGGCCGCCAGCCTCAATGGCCGTCGCAATGGGCACCGCAACCGGTTGATCCGGCCAATCGGCCAACGGCGGGAGAACAGGCGCAACTTTCTGCTCCACCCACACCTGCCGCCGCGCCGGCAAGGCCACTTCCACCGAACTTGCGCTGAACGCCGGGCCGTTATCCGCCTGCAACGGCAGCGGCTGAGGCGGTAGAGCCTGCAGCGCCATAACCGCCAGCAGCAGGACGATAAGCGCCTGCAACGCGGGAAAAGGATGCCGGATACGGATCACGCCGTTGAATCTAGGCAACCTGCCCGCCGCGGGCAAGTTTTGCCCGGCCGCTCTTTCCTACAGGCCATCACCTGTGCCTTACCCTGCGCGATGGACACCCCTCAATCGCGCAAGGCCGCCCTTCCTGATCCGAGCTATCACTGGACCACTTGCAAGGCGCAGGTATTTCTCGGCGCGTTGGCCGATCTTGCCGATGTTACGCAGGCTGCCCGCGTGGTGGGCATGAGCCGACAGTCCGCGTATCGCCTGCGTGGTCGGCTGGGGCCGGATTCCCTGTTCGCCAAAGTCTGGGACCGGGCGCTTGAAGAGGCGCGCGCAAGGCGCCTCGAAAGGCGACGGGCCGCGCAAAAGGCGACGAGGATCGCGCCTGAAAGCGACATATTCGGGATCGGAAAGTGACGCACGCTCGCGCCAAAGGCGTCACCCGCGCCGCGAAAGCGACAGGCGCACGCCGCAAAGTGACGCGGATCGCGCGAAAAGTGACGGAATCCGCCCGATTTGGCGCTGAACCGTGTCACAGGTGTCAACCCCGCGCCGCAGGGCGCGGGGTGACCGGTCAGATCGGCAGTGCCGGATCAGTAACGGTAATGGTCGGCCTTGAACGGGCCTTCCACCGGCACACCGATATAGTCGGCCTGCCGCTGGCTCAGCTTCGTCAGGTTCACGCCCAGCTTGTCCAGGTGCAGCGCGGCGACCTTCTCGTCCAGATGCTTGGGCAGGACGTAGACGTCGTTCTCGTACTCGTCGCCCTTGGTGAACAGTTCGATCTGGGCCAGCGTCTGGTTGGTGAACGAACAGCTCATCACGAAGCTGGGGTGGCCGGTGGCGCAGCCCAGGTTCACCAGTCGGCCCTTGGCCAGAATGATGATCTGCTTGCCATCGGGGAAAGTGACCAGATCGGTGCCCGGCTTCACTTCCTTCCAGTCATAGTTGTCCAGCGCGCTGATCTGGATCTCGCTGTCGAAGTGGCCGATGTTGCACACGATGCTCATCGGCTTCATCGCCTTCATGTGCTCGGCGGTGATCACATCCTCGTTGCCGGTGGCGGTGACGAAGATGTCGCAGCGCTTCACCGCTTCTTCCATCGTCACGACTTCATAGCCTTCCATGGCCGCCTGCAGCGCGCAGATCGGATCGATCTCCGTCACCATCACGCGCGCGCCGCCGTTGCGCAGGCTGTCGGCCGAACCCTTGCCCACGTCACCGAAGCCCGCCACGCAGGCGACCTTGCCGGCCAGCATCACGTCGGTCGCGCGGCGGATCGCGTCGACCAGCGATTCCTTACAGCCATAGAGGTTGTCGAACTTCGACTTGGTCACGCTGTCGTTCACGTTGATCGCCGGGAACGGCAGCTTGCCCTGCTTGGCAAGGCTGTAGAGGCGGTGGACGCCGGTGGTCGTCTCTTCCGAAACGCCCTTGATCGCCTGCACCGTCTTGGTGAGATAGCCCGGCTTGCGCTTCAGGAAGTCCTTCAGCGCGCGGACGAATTCGATCTCTTCCGCGTTGGACGGTTCGAACAGCGCCTCGCCCGCTTCCACGCGCGCGCCCCACAGCGCGAACATGGTGGCGTCACCGCCGTCGTCCAGGATCATGTTGCAGGTGGTGTCGTCACCCCAGTCAAAGATACGGCCGACATAGTCCCAGTAATCGGCCAGGCTTTCGCCCTTGATCGCGAACACGGGGATGTCGCGCGCGGCGATGGCGGCGGCGGCGTGATCCTGCGTGGAAAAGATGTTGCAGGTCGCCCAGCGCACTTGTGCACCCAGCGCCACCAGCGTTTCGATCAGCACGGCGGTCTGGATCGTCATGTGCAGCGATCCGGTGATCAGCGCGCCCTTCAGCGGCTGCGCGGCGCCGTATTCCGCGCGCACGGCCATCAGGCCCGGCATCTCGGTTTCGGCAATGTTGATTTCATCCCGGCCATATTCGGCCAGAGAGAGATCCTTCACGACATAATCGTTCTCGACGACAGCGGCAGTGGCCACGCGCAACGCTCCTGTAGTTTTGGGGTGAGGCGCAGCCGGGGCTCCATGCCGACGCCGGGTCGTGGGGCCATAGCGGGATGAGCCGTTCGACGCAAATCCCCCTGCCCCGCGTCCTGCATCAGTTCGGCGAAGAAGAAGGTTGCCCGCCGCCATCTACCCCCTATCTACGCAACCGGACCGGGAACAGGAGGATAGTTCCGATGACGATTTCCAAGGGTGACAAGCTGCCTGACGTAACCGTGGTAAAGGCGACCGAAAACGGCCCTGAAAAGGTGCAGACCGGCGAATACTTCAAGGGCAAGAAGGTGGCGTTGTTCTCCGTGCCCGGCGCGTTCACTCCCACCTGCTCGGCCAAGCATCTGCCCGGCTTCGTGGACAAGGCGGGCGAACTCAAGTCAAAGGGCGTGGACGAAATCGTCGGCACCGCCGTCAACGATGCATTCGTCATGGGTGCGTGGAACAAGGCTTCCGGATCGTCCGACATCACCATGCTGGCTGACGGCAACGGCGATCTGGTAGAGGCGCTGGGCCTGACGATGGACGGCAGCGGCTTCGGCCTCGGCAAGCGTGGCCAGCGCTTCTCCATGATCGTGGACGACGGCGTTGTGACGGAACTGAACGTCGAAGCGCCGGGCGACTTCAAGGTCTCCAGCGCGGAGCATCTGCTCGGCCAGCTCTGAGCCCCGCCAGACAGGCAAAAGAAACGGGGCGCCCTCTGCCGAGGGCGCCCCGTTCTCTATTCAGTCCGCGGATAGATCAGGCGGCGGCGTGCTTCATCACCGCGTCAGGAAACCCACTGAACGTCCGCACCCAGCGACACGAAGTTGTCCACGAAGTTCGGGTGTGCACGGCGGATCGGATCGGCATCCAGAATGGTCGATTCCCCTTCGATGGAGGACGCAACCATCAGCAGCGCGATCGCCACGCGGATGATGTAGGGGCTGGTCACCGTTGCCGGCGCCAGCGGCGCGCCGCCGAAGGTGATCAGCCGGTGCGGATCACACAGCAGCGTATGCGCGCCGAACAGCGACAGTTCCGTGTGCCAGGTCAGCCCGCCTTCGTAGACCTTGTTCCAGAACATCATCTGGCCTTCCGCCTTCACGCCCAGCGCGATGAAGATCGGCAGCAGGTCGGCAGGAATGTAAGGCCA
>DATMGK010000053.1:0-47051 GCA_035555595.1 Croceibacterium sp.
AGCCACTTAGTTCTCCATGCTCCACAGGGGAACGGCGCTGATTGCCCGCAGGCGGGGCGCGCCCCCTATCTCATCGCGGTGTTCAATCGACATGGGCGGCGCATTGCCAACGGCAAAAGGCCCGGTTGAGCTGGCGCTAAATGGCCCGCCCGCCGAACTGCCCCGCAAGTGTCGAATGAATGGCGCGCTTACGGCGAATCGCCGACGGCGTCAACCACGAAACGCCTGCACACCTGACAGATCCCGCGCCAACCGCCGGACAGCCAGTATCTGAGGCGTAATTACCCGAAATTCCGCCCGCCGTCAAAGGCCAAGGCCCCTCTGCAGCCTCGAGCGCCGCAGCAGCACCGAACGTCACGAATCGGCCAGAATCCCTTCGATCGCGACGCTGACTTCATCGATGGGCGCCATGCCGTCCACACGACCGACCAGTCCGCGCGCTTCGTAGAGCGGCAGAATCGGCGCTGTCTTCGCGCGATATTCGGCCATGCGGGTCCGCACGGTTTCCTCGTTATCGTCCTTGCGGCGCTTGAACTCCGTCCCGCCGCAGCGATCACAGACGCCAGCCACGGCCGGTTGCTTGAACTCGTCGTGGTAGCCCTCGCCACAAGTGGCGCAGGTGTAGCGGCCGACGATCCGGCGGACGAGTTCGTCCTCGTCAACCTCCAGCTCGATCACGTGGTCCAGCTTGCGGCCATGCCGGGCCAGAACGCCATCGAGCTGATCGACCTGATCCGCTGTGCGCGGATAGCCGTCGAAGATGGCGCCCACATCCGGACCCATCGCCGTCAGTTCCGCATCGATCAGCGCGGTAACAATAGCGTCAGAAACGAGTTCGCCGCGATCCATGACCGCCTTTGCCTCGAGCCCGACCGGCGTCTGCGCGGCCACAGCGGCGCGCAGCATGTCGCCGGTGGAAAGCTGGCGCATGCCATGGCCATCGACGAGTCGTGTAGCCTGCGTGCCCTTCCCCGCCCCCGGCGGCCCCAGCAGAATGATGTTCATCGCCTTACCCCTGCACGGACGGCGCGCGTATCAGCGCAGCCGCCCTTTCAGCTTCGCCTTCTTGATCAGGTCACCATACTGATGGGCCAGCAGGTGCGACTGGATCTGGCTTATGGTATCCACGGTGACGTTGACTACGATCAGCAGACTGGTGCCACCGAGGAACAACGGGATGCCCGTCTGCGCGATCATGTATTCAGGCAGAACACACACCAGCGTCAGGTAGAGCGCCCCGATCACCGTAATGCGCGTGAGCACATAATCGAGGTATTCCGCCGTGCGCTTGCCGGGACGAATGCCAGGAATGAAACCGCCGTTCTTCTTGAGGTTCTCCGCCGTCTCCTCGGGGTTGAAGACAACCGCCGTGTAGAAGAACGTGAAGAACAGGATGCCTGCCGCATAGAGCATCATGTAGATCGGCTGTCCGTGCGCCAGATACTGGTTCAGCGTCTGGATGACCCCATAGAAGGCGCTGTCCGTAGTGACCGAGTTACCGGCGAACTGGCTGATCGTCAGAGGCAGCAGCAGCAGCGAGCTAGCAAAGATCGGCGGGATCACGTTCGCCATGTTAAGCTTCAGCGGCAGATGACTGCGGTCCGCCTGCATCACGCCGCGCGCGGTGGCGCGCTTCGGATACTGGACCAGCAGACGCCGCTGGGCGCGCTCCATGAAGCACATGAACAGAACCAGGCCGACGATCATGAGCACGAAACTGACGATCACGAACACGCTGATGGAGCCGGTGCGACCGCCTTCGAACAAGTTCGCGGTAAACGTCGGGAACTGGGCGACAATGCCCGCCATGATGATCAGTGAAACGCCGTTGCCAATACCCCGGCTGGTGATCTGCTCACCCAGCCACAGCAGGAACATCGTGCCACCAATCAGGTTGATCACCGCCATGATACGGAAGCCGACGCCAGGCTCCACAACAGCCTGAAGTCCGCTCTGTGCGCCGTAAGCCTCAAGCCCGGAAGCAAGGAACCAGCCCTGAATCGCGCACAGGAGAACCGTGCCGTAGCGAGTATACTGATTGAGCTTCTTGCGCCCCGCCTCGCCCTCTTTCTTCAACGCCATAAGCGAAGGATGAAGCGCTGCAGCGAGCTGCACCACGATGGACGCCGTGATGTAAGGCATCACGCCCAGCGCGATCAGGCTCATACGCTCCAGGCTGCCGCCGGAGAACGTATTGAAAAGATCCAGAATGCCGCCCCGAGTCTGATCGTAGAGAGTTTCCAGAATCAGCGGGTTGACGCCCGGAAGGGGAACAAAGCTCAGAAAGCGGAAAACGACCAGCGCACCGACGGTGAACCAGATGCGCTGCTTGAGCTCAGTCGCCTTGGAGAAGTTGGCGAGACTGAGATTGCTCGCGATGTTGTCGGCGCGTGATGCCATCGGTGGTAAATGCCTTGCCTGGCCGGGCGGATAAGGCCCCGCTCCCTGTTCAGGTCAGCCATATAGGCGCGCGGCGAGGATGCAACAGCCCCCGCCGCGCGAATCCTTTGGATTATTTGGCCTTGGCGGCCCGAGCAGTGCCCTTCTTGGCAGCAGCGAGGGCTGCCGGGTCCTTCGCCACGATCACTTCGACCGCGCCGCCGGCCTTCTCGACCGCCGCGACCGCGCCCTTCGACGCACCGGCGACCTTGAACGAAACCTTTGCAGTCAGTTCACCCTTGCCAAGAAGACGAACGCCATCCTTGCCACCGCGCGCAACGCCGGCCGCCTTCAGCGCCTCGTGATCCACGAGGTTCTTGGCATCGAGCTTGCCGGAATCGACCAGCTTCTGAATCTGACCGAGGTTTACTTCAGCATAGTCCTTGCCGAACGGGTTGTTGAAGCCGCGCTTCGGCAGGCGCATGTGCAGCGGCATCTGACCGCCTTCGAAGCCCTTGATCGCAACGCCGGAACGGCTCTTCTGGCCCTTCTGGCCGCGGCCGCCGGTCTTGCCCTTGCCCGACCCGATACCGCGTCCGACGCGGATACGGCCCTTACGGGCACCGGGGTTGTCGCGGATGTCGTTCAGTTTCATGTCTTGCACTCGCTTTCGCTATGTTCGCGCTGAAAAAAAATAATGCCGCCGACGGACACCGGAGTTAACCGGCCCCTCGGCGGTTGAAAAAATCGCCCCGCCATAACGGCGGGGCGATCCTTTATCAATCTACCACCACAACCATGTGCGGCAGTTTCGCGATCGCGCCGCGCACCTCAGGGGTGTCTTCCAGCTCAACCACGCGGTTCATCTTGCCGAGACCCAGGCCGACCAGAATCTTCTTCTGCGATTCAGGGCGCCGGATCGGGGAACCGATCTGCTTGATCTTGATCTTCGCCATGTCAGATTACTCCGCGATAGCTTCAGCGGCGGCTTCCGCCTCCGCTTCGCTCGCGCCGCCGCGACCCAGCAGGTCAGCGACCTTCTTGCCGCGACGCTGGGCAACCGACTTCGGCGAAGCCTGTGTGCTCAGCGCGTCGAACGTGGCGCGGATCATGTTGTAGGGGTTGGACGTACCGATCGACTTCGAAACGACGTCGGCCACACCCAGGCTTTCAAACACGGCACGCATCGGACCGCCCGCGATGATGCCGGTACCCGGAGGTGCCGAGCGAACGTTGACCTTGCCGGCACCGAAGTGGCCCTTGCCATCATGATGCAGCGTGCGGCCTTCTTTCAACGGCACGCGGATCATCTTCTTCTTCGCCGAAGCAGTAGCCTTCGTGATCGCTTCCGGCACTTCGCGAGCCTTGCCGTGACCAAAGCCCACACGACCCTTGCCATCACCAACCACGACCAGCGCCGCGAAACCGAAGCGCTTACCGCCCTTCACCGTCTTCGAGACGCGGTTGATATGAACCAGCTTCTCGATCAGCTCTTCACCGCCGTCTTCGTCACCACCGCGTCCACGACGATCGTCGCGCCCACGACCACGGCCGCCGCGATTGTCGCCGTCACGGCCACCACGTCCACGACCACCACGACCCCGACCTTCGCGCTGCTGCGTATTGTCGCCTGACTCGGTCGACTGCGTTTCAGCCGCCACGGTCGGCTCAGTTTCAGGAGTGTTGTTTTCGTCTGCCATCATCAGAACTCCAGCCCGCCTTCGCGTGCGGCATCGGCCAGCGCCTTGACGCGGCCATGGAACAGGAAGCCGCCACGGTCGAACACGACTGTGGTCACACCCGCCTTCTTAGCGGCTGCGGCAATGTCCTTGCCTACCTTCGCAGCGGCATCGACGTTCGCACCGCTTACGCCCAGCGTCGAGGCAGCGGCCAGGGTGCGGCCCTGTGCATCATCGATAATCTGCGCGTAAATGTGGCGGCCCGTGCGATGCACGGAAAGCCGAGGACGCGATCCGGAGCGCTTGCGCAACGCCGTGCGAACACGGCGACGGCGGCGTTCGAAAAGAGAAAGCTTGGCCATCTTACTTCTTCTTCCCTTCCTTGCGGAAGATGTACTCGCCGCGGTACTTGATGCCCTTGCCCTTATAGGGCTCCGGCTTGCGCCAGCGGCGGATTTCGGCAGCGAACTGGCCGACCGCCTGCTTGTCGATCCCGCTCACCTCGACGGTGGTCTGGTCAGGCGTCTTGACTTCGACACCTGCCGGGACATCGAGTTCGACATCGTGGCTGTAGCCGAGCTGAAGCTTCAGCTTATTGCCCTGTGCCTGCGCACGATAACCGACGCCGGTGATTTCCAGGACCTTCGAAAAGCCCTGCGTCACCCCTTCGACGAGGTTGGCGACCAGCGTCCGCTGCATGCCCCAGTGGCTGCGTGCGGCCTTGCCGTCATTGGCCGGCTGAATCGAAACCGAGCCGTCCTCGATCTTGTAATTGACCAGATCAGAAAGACCCAACGAAAGAGTACCTTTCGGCCCCTTCACGTTCAGCACGCCTTCGCCGATCTCAGCAGTGACCCCACTCGGAATCTCTACTGGCCTTTTGCCGATGCGGCTCATCAGAATACCTCCGCCAGCACTTCGCCGCCGACGTTCTGAGCGCGCGCTTCGGCATCCGAAAGCACGCCCCGGGGCGTCGAGACGATGGTGATGCCAAGGCCGTTGCGGACGCTCGGCAGCTCACGGCTGCCAGAGTATACGCGCCGGCCCGGCTTGGAGACGCGGGCCACGTGCTTAATAGCAGGCTCGCCTTCGAAATACTTCAGTTCGATCCGCAGCGCCGGGTGCTTGCCCGACGAGTCCTGCGTGTAGCCACGGATATAACCTTCGCGCTGGAGAACCTCGAGCACGTTGGCGCGCAACTTCGACGCCGGCGAAAGGACGGAATCCTTCTTCGCCTGCTGGCCGTTGCGGATGCGGGTGAGCATATCACCCAGGGGATCGGTCAGTGCCATATCTTAGGTCCTCACCAGCTCGACTTGGTCAACCCGGGGATCAGGCCCTTGTTGCCAAGGTCCCGAAGCTCGATACGGTTGAGGCCGAACTTGCGGTAATAGCCGCGCGGGCGGCCGGTGGTGGCGCAGCGGTTACGCACGCGGGTGGGGTTCCCGTTGCGCGGAATCTCCGCCAGCTTGAGGCGCGCGATCAGGCGCTCGCTTTCGTCGAGCGACTTGTCGTCCGCGATCGCCTTAAGCTTCGCGTACTTCGCGGCATACTTCTTGACGAGGGCCTTGCGCCGCTCGTTCTTATTGATGGAACTCAGTTTCGCCATGGACTTAAGCTCTCCTGAAGCGGCTTATGCCGCCTCCTTCTCTTCGGCGGACTCATCGGCCGGGAACGGGAAACCGAACAGGCGCAGCAGTTCACGCGCCTCGTCGTCGGTCTTGGCAGTGGTGGTGACAATAATGTCGAGCCCACGCACCTTGTCGATCTTATCGTAGCTGATTTCAGGGAACACGATCTGTTCCTTGAGACCCATCGCATAGTTGCCATTGCCATCGAACGACTTCGGGTTGACACCGCGGAAGTCGCGGATGCGCGGCATCGCGATGGTCACCAGACGATCCAAGAATTCGAACATGCGGTCGCGGCGCAAGGTCACCTTGCAACCGATCGGCATACCTTCACGCAGCTTGAACTGCGCGATCGACTTCTTCGCCTTGGTGATGACCGGCTTCTGACCGGCAATCAGCTCCATTTCCTCGGCAGCGGTCTGGACCTTCTTCTTGTCCTGGCTCGCTTCGCCGACGCCCATGTTGAGCGTGATCTTCTCCAGCTTCGGAACCTCAAGCGGGTTCTTGTAGCCGAACTTCTCGGTCATCGCCTTGGCGATGCGCTCGTCATAAGCCTTCTTCAGGCGGGGGGTATAGGTGTCAGCCATCGATCGTTTCCCCGGATTTGACGGCCACGCGCACCTTCTTGCCGTCCTTCTCCTCGAAGCGGACACGGGTGGGCTTGCCGTCCTTGGGATCGGCCACGGCGACCTTGCTGATCGCCATCGGAGCGGGCGCGCGGTCGATGCCGCCCTGCGGGTTCGTCTGGCTCGGCTTGCGATGACGGGCGGCAACGTTGACGCCGTCAACCACCACCTTGCCGACCTTGGGCAGAACCTGGGTCACCGTGCCGGTGCGGCCCTTGTCCTTGCCCGAAAGCACGACAACCTTGTCACCCTTCTTGATCTTCGCGGCGGCCATCACAGCACCTCCGGAGCGAGCGAGATGATCTTCATGAAACCCTTGGAGCGCAGTTCACGCACCACCGGGCCGAAGATACGGGTGCCGATCGGCTCCTCGTTCTTGTTCACGAGAACCGCTGCGTTGGTGTCGAAGCGGATCACGCTGCCATCGGGGCGGCGTACGTCCTTCTTCGTGCGAACGATCACCGCGCGGTGAACGTCGCCCTTCTTCACGCGAGCGCGCGGCTGCGCCTCCTTTACGGAGACGACGATCACGTCGCCGACGGACGCGGTCCGGCGCTTCGAGCCGCCCAGTACCTTGATGCACTGGACGCGCTTGGCGCCGCTGTTGTCCGCGACGTCGAGATTGGACTGCATCTGGATCATAGATCCGGTTCCTTCTCAATGGCTTGCCGGAACAAGTCCGGCAGTTCCAAATTCGCTATTCTTTCAGAGCCCTACCGAAGTGGAGCTCGTGAGCCGCAAGGCTCAGTTACCGGCGGCCTCAACATCGAGGTTCGCTTCGATCGCCTGACCCTTACCAGCCTGGACACGGTCCAGCACCTTCCAGGTCTTCGTCTTGGAGAGCGGACGAGTTTCCTCGATGCGAACAGTGTCGCCGGGCTTGAACTCGTTCGCCTCGTCGTGCGCGTGATACTTCTTCGAGCGACGGATGATCTTCCCGTAAAGCGGGTGCTTCACCTTGCGCTCGACCTTCACGGTCACGGTCTTGTCGGTCTTGTCGGAGACGACGGTCCCGATCAGGATGCGCTTCGGCATCGTCTAGCTCCTTAAGCCTGCGCAGCCGAGCGCGAACGCTCAGTCTGCAGCGTCTTGATACGGGCGATCTCGCGACGGACTTCTTTGATCCGTGCGGGACGCTCGAGCTGGCTGGTGGCCGCCTGAAAACGCAGGTTGAACTGCTCGCGCTTCAGCTCCGTCAGCTGTTCGTCCAGCTGATCGTCAGTCTTGACGCGCAGGTCCTCGAACTTCGGCTGGGCCATCATTCGCCTCCCAGGTGTGAGCTGTCGCCGAGGCGGGCAACAACCTTGGTCTTGATCGGCAGCTTCATCGCCGCGCGGCTGAACGCTTCGGCAGCCAGCGGGCCCGGAACACCGTCGAGTTCAAACAGGATACGGCCCGGCTTAACGCGCGCGGCCCAATATTCGATCGCGCCCTTACCCTTACCCTGACGGACTTCGGCCGGCTTCTTGGACACTGGCACGTCGGGGAACACACGGATCCACAGGCGTCCCTGACGCTTGATATGGCGTGTGATCGCACGGCGCGCTGCCTCGATCTGGCGAGCAGTAATGCGTTCCGGTTCCATAGCCTTGAGGCCGTAGGAGCCGAAATTCAGCGCGGTGCCGCCCTTGGCGTCGCCGGAAATCCGGCCTTTGAACGCCTTGCGGAACTTGGTTTTCTTCGGTTGCAGCATGGTGCTTACTCTACCTCAAGCTCAACGCGCCGGGCGGACGCCGGAGGTCTGAGCCTCCATCATCAGCCGGTCCTGCGCCATCGGATCGTGACCCAGAATCTCACCCTTGAAGATCCAGACCTTGATGCCGATGATGCCATAGGCGGTCAGCGCCTCTGCTTCTGCGTAATCGACGTTAGCGCGAAGAGTGTGCAACGGCACCCGGCCTTCGCGATACTGCTCAACGCGGGCGATTTCAGCACCGCCAAGGCGGCCACCGCACATCACCTTGATGCCTTCGGCACCGAGACGCATCGCGGACTGCATCGCACGCTTCATCGCGCGGCGGAAAGCAACGCGGCGGATCAGCTGATCGGCAATACCCTGAGCCACGAGCTTGGCATCGATTTCCGGCTTGCGGATTTCAACGATGTTCAGCTTCACATCGCTGCTGGTCATGGTTGCCAGCTTGGCCCGCAGCTTCTCGATATCCGCGCCCTTCTTGCCGATGATCACGCCAGGGCGCGCGGCATAGATGGAGATGCGGCAGAGCTTCGCCGGACGTTCGATCACCACCTTCGAGATCGCCGCCTGCGGCAGGTTCTCGACGATATAGCGACGCAGTTCGACGTCTTCCTTCAGCAACTGGCTGTAGTTGCGCCCTTCGGCGTACCAGCGGCTGTCCCAGGTGCGGTTGATCTGCAGACGCAGGCCGATGGGGTTTGATTTATGACCCATATCAGGCCTCCTCGACTTCGCGCACCACGATCCTCAGCCGGCTGAACGGCTTGAGAATGCGGGTGGACTTGCCGCGGCCGCGCGTGGCGAACCGCTTCATGGTGATCGACTTGCCGACGCTAGCCTCGCTGACGACGAGCGCGTCGACATCGAGATCATGGTTGTTCTCGGCATTGGCGATCGCGCTGGCGAGAACCTTGCGGGCATCGCGGGCCATCGCCTTGGTCGAAAAGGCGAGAATGTTCATCGCCTCTTCCGCTTTCTTGCCGCGGATCAGACCAGCCACGAGATTCAGCTTCTGAGCCGAACCACGGATGGTCGTGCCGACAGCCAGCGCCTCGTTATCCGCGACGCGGCGGGGTGCTTTCTGCTTGGACATTAGCGCTTACCCTTCTTGTCGGCAGCGTGGCCCGGAAAATTGCGCGTGGGCGCGAATTCACCAAGCTTGTGGCCAACCATGTCCTCACTGACGGACACCGGGATGAACTTCTGACCGTTATAGACGTTGAACGTCAGGCCGATGAACTGCGGCAGGATAGTGCTGCGGCGCGACCAGGTCTTGATCGGCGCACGGCCACCCTTGTCCTGCGCGTCCTCTGCCTTCTTCAGCAGAGACAGTTCGACGAACGGACCTTTCCAGACGGAACGAGCCATTATCGCTTACCTCTTCTTCTTCGCGTGGCGCGAACGGATGATCATCTTGTCCGTCTGCTTGTTATTGCGGGTACGGGCGCCCTTGGTCGGCTTACCCCACGGCGTGACCGGATGACGACCACCCGAGGTCCGGCCTTCACCACCACCATGCGGGTGATCGACCGGGTTCTTCGCAACACCGCGGGTGAGCGGCTTCACGCCCATCCACCGCTTGCGACCGGCCTTGGCGAAGTTCTGGTTCTGGTTGTCGGGGTTCGACACCGAACCAACCGTGCCCATGCAATCGGAACGCAGGTAGCGCTGTTCGCCGGAGTTGAGGCGCACGATCACCATGCCGCGGTCGCGACCTACCACCTGAACATACGTCCCGGCGGAACGAGCGATCTGACCACCCTTGCCCGGCTTCATCTCCACGTTGTGGCAGATGGTGCCGACCGGCATCTGGCCGAGAAGCATCGCATTGCCCGGCTTCGTATCCACACGCTCACCGGCAATAACCTGATCGCCAGGGGCGAGACGGTTCGGCGCAATGATGTAGGCCAGCTCGCCGTCCTCATACTTGATGAGAGCGATGAAAGCGGTGCGGTTGGGATCGTATTCGATCCGCTCCACGGTCGCAGCCATGTCCCACTTACGACGCTTGAAGTCGATATAGCGGTACTTCTGCTTGTGGCCGCCAGCCATGCCACGCGAGGTGACGTGACCCTTGTTGTTACGCCCGCCCGTCTTGCGCTTACCTTCGGTCAGCGCCTTGACTGGCTTGCCCTTGTAAAGGGCAGAGCGGTCGACGAGAATCAGGCCGCGTCGTGCGGGGCTCGTCGGGTTATAGCTCTTGAGTGCCATTGTTCGTTCCTGTGTCCCTTTGGCCTCAGATACCGCTCGTGATGTCGATCGAGTCCTGACCTTCGGCCAGCGTAACGATCGCCTTCTTCACGTCGGTGCGCTTGTAGGGTGTACCCTTCCAGCGCTTGGTCTTGCCCTTCTGGACGATGATGTTCACGCCCGCGACCTTGCGATCATAGATGGCCTCGACAGCCTCTTTGACCTGCGGCTTCGTCGCCGTGCCCGCCACCTTGAATACGACCGCGTTATGCTCGGAGAGCAGAGTCGATTTCTCAGTGATGTGCGGAGCGAGGATCACGTCATAATGACGCGCGTCGGCTTGCTGCTTCTTAGCCATTGAAGCGCGCCTCCAGCTTCTCGACCGCTGCCTTGGTCAGGACCAGCGTGTCATGCTTCAGGATATCGTAGACGTTGGCGCCCACGGCGGGGAGAACGTTGACGCCCGGCAGGTTGCCAGCCGCCTTCTGGAAGCCGCCTTCGACCGCATCGCCGTCGATGACCAGCACTTTGCCGTTCCAGCCATTCTTACCGAATGCGGCGGCCAGAGCCTTGGTCTTGGCGTCCTTCAGCTCCAGACTGTCGACGACAACGAGGCCGTCCTTCGCCTTGGCGGAAAGAGCCATCTTGAGGCCGAGAGCGCGAACCTTCTTGTTGAGCGACTGTTCGAAATCGCGCTTGCGGGCACCGTGCGCCTTACCACCGCCGATGAATACCGGAGCGCGACGATCACCGTGACGAGCCGTACCGCCGCCCTTCTGGCGACCCCACTTCTTACCCGTGCGCGCAACATCCGAACGTTCGCGAGTCGGGCGAGCAGTGCCGCGCCGATTCTCGAGTTGCCAGGTGACAACGCGGTGCAGGATGTCGGCGCGCGGCTCAACACCGAAAACGGCGTCGTTGAGCTCGATATCGCCGGCCGCCTTGCCGTCGAGATTCTGGACCTTCACCTTCACGGATCAGCCCTCCTTGTTCGCGTCGGCTTCGGGCTTGCCGCCCTCGGCCTCGTTGTTTTCACCCACGGCAGGGGTCGTTTCGTCGCCAGCACCAGCCTGCTGCTCGTGAAGCAGAACTTCCTGCTGCTCGACCGAAACCTCGGGCTGCACCTCGTGCTCAGCAGCATGTTCGACCATGCCGGCCGGAGCCTCTTCGTGCTCGGGAGCGGAGCTCTTCTTTTCGAGAATTGCGCCGGGGAACGGAGCCCCTTCCGGCACAGGCAGCTTCACCGCATCGCGAACGAGCAGCCAGCCATTCTTTGCGCCGGGAACAGAGCCCTTCACAAAGATCAGACCACGGACCGCGTCGGTGCGCACAACCTCCAGGTTCTGCTGAGTACGCTGACGGTCACCCATGTGACCAGCCATCTTCTTGTTCTTGAAGACCTTACCCGGATCCTGGCGGTTGCCGGTAGAGCCGTGAGCACGGTGGCTAATCGAGACGCCGTGCGTCGCGCGCATACCACCGAAGCCCCAGCGCTTCATCGCGCCAGCAAAGCCCTTACCCTGCGTGTGACCGGAAACGTCAACCATCTGGCCAGCAACGAAGTGCTCAGCACTGATTGTCGCACCGACGGGAAGCAGAGCCTCCTCGCTATCGACGCGAAATTCAGCGACTTTCTTCTTCAGCGGCACCTGCGCCTTGGCGAAATGCTCGCGTTGCGGCTTGGCGACATTTTTCTGCTTGGCCTCACCCGAACCAACCTGCAGCGCGACGTATCCGTCGCGCTCGGCCGTACGATGCGAAACCACCTGACAATCCTCCAGTGCCAGAACGGTGACCGGCACATGGCGGCCATCCTCCTGGAACAGGCGGGTCATCCCGACTTTCTTCGCGATCACGCCTGTGCGCATGATCAGACTCCTTCAACAGAGGCCTGCCGGACCATCCGACAGGCTTGTCAGCCCGATTTTCATGCATCGCCCCGTCCGGGCTGAGTGCTCTCCAAAAAGAGCGAGACGGGGGACGCAGCCCGGCGAAACACCGGCGGTATCCCTTATCTTGCACCCCGAAATCGGGGCATCAGGCCGACAGGACCAACCTGATCAACGACGCCCACATCAACTGGGGTCGCTGCAAATTGACTTACGCCAACTTGATCTCAACATTCACACCAGCAGCCAGATCGAGCTTCATCAGCGCGTCGACAGTGGTGGCGTTGGGCTGCACGATGTCGAGCAGCCGCTTGTAGGTACGCACCTCGAACTGCTCACGCGACTTCTTGTCGATGTGCGGGCCGCGGTTCACGGTGAACTTCTCGATACGCGTCGGCAGGGGAATGGGGCCCCGAATGAGTGCGCCAGTACGGCGCGCGGTATCCGCGATCTCGCCGGTCGCCTGGTCGAGCACGCGGTGATCGAAGGCCTTGAGGCGAATGCGGATATTCTGAGCTTCCATGTCCTACTACCGATGCGAAAGAGCCACGGACGACCCTGGAGGATCATCCAAAAAACAAGAGACCGCCCTGCCCGCCGGTTAATCCGGCCGTGGGGGCGGCCCCTCGAAAATCCCGTCCGGCAGAGACGAATCCCTGCCGGAGCGGCGCCTATATTACTTCGTGATCTTGCTGACAACCCCCGAACCGACGGTCCGGCCGCCTTCGCGAATAGCGAAGCGCAGACCTTCGTCCATCGCGATCGGTGCGATCAGCTTCACGCCGATCGTGACGTTGTCACCCGGCATGACCATCTCGGTGCCCTCAGGAAGGATCACTTCACCGGTCACGTCGGTGGTGCGGAAGTAGAACTGCGGGCGGTAGTTGGCGAAGAACGGCGTGTGACGGCCACCTTCGTCCTTCGACAGCACGTAGACTTCTGCGTTGAATTCGGTGTGCGGCGTAACCGAGCCCGGCTTGGCCAGAACCTGACCGCGCTCCACATCGTCACGACCGGTACCACGCAGCAGCGCACCAATGTTGTCGCCAGCTTCACCGCTGTCGAGCAGCTTGCGGAACATTTCAACGCCGGTGACAGTGGTCTTCTGCGTGTCGCGGATACCCACGATCTCAACTTCGTCACCAACCTTCACAATGCCGGTTTCGACACGGCCGGTCACCACGGTGCCGCGACCAGAGATCGAGAACACGTCTTCGATCGGCATCAGGAACGGCCTGTCAACCGGACGTTCCGGCTGCGGGATGTGCGCGTCTACCGCATCCATCAGAGCCTTGATCGAGTTTTCGCCGATTTCCGGATCACGTCCTTCAAGCGCGGCCAGAGCCGAACCTTTGACGATCGCAATGTTGTCACCATCGAAGTCGTAGCTGCTCAGCAGTTCACGAACTTCCAGTTCGACCAGCTCGAGGATTTCCTCGTCGTCGACCTGGTCAACCTTGTTCATGTACACGACCAGCGCCGGCACACCGACCTGACGAGCGAGCAGGATGTGCTCACGAGTCTGCGGCATCGGGCCGTCGGCAGCGTTAACCACCAGGATGGCGCCGTCCATCTGCGCCGCACCGGTGATCATGTTCTTCACGTAGTCGGCGTGACCCGGGCAATCGACGTGCGCGTAGTGGCGAGCGTCGGTTTCGTATTCAACGTGAGCGGTCGAGATCGTGATACCACGTTCACGCTCTTCCGGCGCCTTGTCGATGTTTGCGAAATCAACCGGCGCGCCCAGCACCTTGGTGATGGCAGCGGTAAGAGTGGTCTTGCCGTGGTCGACGTGACCGATCGTACCGATGTTGCAGTGCGGCTTGTTCCGCTGGAACTTTTCCTTGGCCATTTCCTAAAACCTTCTGTTCTTCGAAACTCGGTTCTGACGGGGGACTGGGCGAACGCCCTGAATCAGGCGCCCGCCCCTAGACGGTCAACCTGCCTTAGGCAAGCTTCTCCTTAACCTCCGCCGCGACGTTCGCAGGCACTTCGTCATAGTGCGAAAACTGCATCGTGTACTGCGCGCGTCCCTGTGTGAACGAACGCAGTTCATTGACGTAGCCGAACATGTTGGCGAGCGGGACCATCGCTTCCACGGCTTGCGCGTTACCGCGCGAATCCGTGCCCTGAATCTGGCCCCGGCGGGAGTTAAGATCGCCGATTACGTCACCCATGTATTCCTCAGGAGTGACGACTTCGACCTTCATGATCGGCTCAAGCAGTTTGATGCCCGACTTCTGAGCGCCTTCGCGCATCGCGCCGCGCCCGGTGATTTCGAACGCCAACGCCGACGAGTCGACATCGTGGTACTTGCCGTCGATCAGCTCGATATCGAAGTCGATGATCGGGAAGCCGACGAGCGATCCGGTCTCGGCCGTCTCGCGCATGCCCTTTTCCACAGATGGAATGTATTCGCGCGGGATGTTGCCACCCTTGATCGAATCGATGAAGTTGATGCCCTGGCCACGCTCACCCGGGGTGAGCTTGACCTTGACCTCACCGAACTGACCCGAACCACCCGATTGCTTCTTATGGGTGTAGGTAAGCTCGACCGGCTTCGCCAGGCTCTCACGATAGGCGACCTGCGGTGCACCGACGTTCGCCTCGACCTTGAACTCGCGCTTCATGCGATCGACGAGAATGTCGAGGTGAAGTTCGCCCATGCCCTTGATGATCGTCTGGCCCGATTCGTGATCGGTCGAAACGCGGAACGAGGGATCTTCGGCAGCAAGACGCGACAGGGCGAGACCCATCTTTTCCTGGTCGGCCTTGGTCTTCGGCTCCACCGACAGCTCGATCACCGGCTCGGGGAATTCCATCCGTTCGAGGATGATCGGGTTGGCCGGATCGCACAGCGTATCACCGGTCGTCGTTTCCTTCAGACCCGCCAGCGCCACGATGTCGCCCGCGAAAGCTTCATCGATGTCTTCACGGTTGTTGGAATGCATCAGCAGCATGCGGCCGATCTTCTCACGCTTGTCCTTGACCGAGTTCAGATACGAACCCTTGGACAGCTTGCCGGAGTAGATGCGGGTGAACGTGAGCGAACCGACGAACGGATCGTTCATGATCTTGAACGCCAGCGAAGCGAAGGGAGCCTCGTCGCTTGAAGGACGGCTGTCTTCCTCGTCGCTGTCGGGCTTCACGCCCTTGATCGCGGGAACGTCCACCGGGCTCGGCAGGTAGTCGACAACCGCGTCGAGCAGCGCCTGCACACCCTTGTTCTTGAACGAGGAACCGCACAGCACCGGCACGAACGACTGGTTCAGCGTGCCCTTGCGGATCAGCTTCTTGAGCGTCGCCACGTCAGGCTCGTTGCCTTCGAGATAGGCTTCCATCGCGTCGTCGTCCTGCTCAACAGCAAGTTCGACCAGCTTTTCGCGATACTCGGCGGCCTTGTCAGCCAGATCTTCGGGGATGTCGACGTAGTCGAACTTCGCACCCAGGCTCTCATCCTTCCAGATGATCGCCCGGCTGTTCACCAGATCAACCAAGCCAACAAAATCGGATTCCGCGCCGATCGGCAGATAGAGCGGAGCCGGCTTGGCACCCAGACGATCGATGATCGTCTGCACGCAGTAATAGAAGTTCGCACCCGTACGATCGAGCTTGTTGATGTAGCACATCCGCGGCACGCCATACTTTTCAGCCTGACGCCACACGGTTTCCGACTGCGGTTCAACGCCAGCAACACCGTCAAACGCGGCCACGGCGCCATCGAGCACGCGCAGCGAACGCTCCACCTCGATGGTGAAGTCCACGTGTCCGGGGGTATCGATGATGTTCAGGCGATGTTCGGGGCCCTCGCCATCTTCGGCCTGCCAGAAACAGGTCGTCGCGGCCGACGTGATAGTGATGCCGCGCTCCTGCTCCTGCTCCATCCAGTCCATCGTCGCAGCGCCGTCGTGCACTTCGCCGATCTTGTAGGACTTGCCGGTGTAATAGAGAATGCGTTCGGTCGTGGTGGTCTTGCCGGCATCGATGTGCGCCATGATGCCGAAGTTGCGATAGCGCTCGATAGGATGGCTGCGGGCCATGGAAAGTTCCTCGGATGTAAGGGGGCGCCCCGTGAGGCAGCCCCCATATGGTAACCAATGTTACCGATTAAAGACGGCTTACCAGCGGTAGTGCGAGAAGGCCCGGTTGGCGTCTGCCATGCGGTGCGTATCTTCACGCTTCTTCACCGCGTTGCCGCGATTGTTGGCCGCATCCATCAGCTCACCCGAAAGGCGGGCAGCCATCGTGGTTTCCGCACGGCCGCGCGCAGCGGTGATCAGCCAGCGAATTGCCAGCGCCTGCGCACGTTCCGGACGAACTTCGACCGGCACCTGGTAGGTCGCACCACCAACACGGCGCGAACGCACTTCCACCTGCGGCGAAACATTGTTCAACGCATCATGGAACAGCGCAATAGGATCGGACTTGGCGCGCGTTTCCACCGTTTCCAGCGCACCATAAACGATACGCTCGGCAACAGACTTCTTACCGTCGAGCATGAGGTTATTCATGAACTTCGACAGAATCTGATCTCCGTACTTGGGATCAGGCAGGATTTCCCGCTTCTCGGGACGACGACGACGTGACATCGGACTAATTCCTTTTTCAACCGTGAGCCCCCGAAAGATCGGAGGCCTCCTGCGGCCGGGCGGACATGAAGGCCGCCGCTCGGCCAGTTGGCACGAGGTCCCTGCCAGCGCAGGGACTCACAGCCGTTACTTGGGCCGCTTGGCGCCGTACTTCGAACGGCTCTGCCTGCGATCCTTGACGCCCTGCGTGTCGAGCACGCCGCGCAGCACGTGGTAACGCACACCCGGAAGGTCGCGCACACGGCCACCGCGGATCAGCACCACGGAGTGTTCCTGCAGGTTGTGCCCTTCGCCCGGAATGTAGGCGATGACTTCGCGCTGGTTCGTGAGGCGGATCTTGGCCACCTTGCGCAGAGCGGAGTTCGGCTTCTTCGGCGTCGTGGTATAGACGCGGGTGCAGACGCCACGCTTCTGCGGGTTCTGCTCCATGGCCGGCACCTTCGACTTGTCGGGCTTCGGCTCGCGGCCCTTGCGGACCAACTGGTTGATCGTCGGCATGAAGTTACTCTTCACCTGTGTAGGCGCCACCAGAACAAGGGTGAAGACCGGGATCGCCCTGCACTTCCCACCAAGAGGAAAGCCTCTGACAGCAGACATATCGCCTGCCAGCCGGAGCCCCGCCTTCGCGGGGATCGCACAAGAGCGAGCCTGAAACACTCCACCCGCGTCAAGGACACCGGGTTACTTTGACGGCTGCCCCGAGAACCCGCAGGTTCCAACAGAGAAAGGCCTTGCGCGTCAGCGAAGGCCCCCGGGACATGACCGGCAATGTTCAGCTCTATTTGCCCGAAGCGGGCCAGGGGCCTGCCGCGGATGGGCGCGCCACTAGCGAGGTAGAGCTCCGCGGTCAAGGAGAATGGCGCTCCATGCCTGCGTGATCAGACCTTGTTTACCATTAGCTGATAGCCCGGTCGCTGCCCAAGAGGGTCAACGGGTCGCATCCGGAAATATCAGATGAAGACTGCCGCCAGATTCGACATGCGCCTGCGCGATGCGATCGCAGCAGCGGCAATTGCGTTTCTGTTGATGTTCGGTGGCGCGACCGGCGCACTCAGCCAGCTGGTCTGGACGCTCCAGTCGAAGATCGGAAGCTTCGACGCATCGGGCGACATCGTTTTCGTAAACTCGCGGTCCGACCTTACCGATCCCCGCTTTCCAGATCGTCGACGCGAAGTGGCCGAAGCCCTTGATCGTCTGGCCGACACCAACGTCGCCAAAGTCTATATCGACCTTGTCTTCGAGCGGCCATCCGAAGCCGATGCCGACAATGCCTTGCGCGCAGCCATGCAACGGCTCGGTAACCGGCTGTATCTGGTACAGAGCTACGAGACCGGGCTGAACGGGATCGGTCGTTTTCATGCGACGATGCCGCGGTTGGGTGACGGTATCCAGCAGGTCGGCAAAGCGAACTATTTCAGCTATCTCGGATACACATGGAATGCGCCCTATTCCATGGCGGAACTGGGAAATCCGCTGGTAAGCCTTCCCGCATCGATGGCGGGTGTCACGAGTAATCGCGGCGGGGATTTTCCGATCAACTACAGCTTCAGGCTGTCATCGATTCCGATGATCGATCTGGGCGAAATCACGCCGGAAGAGGGTGAAACATCCGCGATCGATCGCACGCTTGACGGGCGCATCGTCCTGATCGGCAGTTCCGACCTGTCGGCCCGCAATACCAAGAATATTCCCGGCCACGTCGATGTCCCAAAATCGGTCCTTCAGATCTATGCGGCCGAAACGCTGAAGGCCGGGCTTTCGCGCCAGATCAGTGGCTATCTCGTCATGGCGATATGCGTGTTCGCCGTGGGCCTTTCGCTTACCCGCCCGCTGAAACGATGGGCCGTGCCCATACTGGCGGTTCCGGTGGCGGGAATACCCGTGGTGGTCGTCATCGCATCGCTGGCGGGCGTGCGCATAGACGTGACGCTGGGCCTTGCCTTCCTCGCCATCTATTTCATCATGCAGGCGAACAGGAAATGGCGCAGCCGCCAGAATCTGGTCGATCCCCACACGATGCTTCCCACGTTCGCCGCGCTGGAGGCCGACCGATCGATCGCCCGCACGCAGCCGACCATCATTGTCGGCAAGATACACCGCCTGGACGACGTCAAACGAACGCTGCCGGAAAGGGCGCATGCCGAATACGTCAATCGCATCGTCGAGCGACTGCGGCTGAATGCCAGCGACCAGACCTTCTATATAGGAAACGGGCAATATCTCGCCTGGTGCATACCGGACCGCGATCTGCGACAGATCAGGGATCACCTCGAGGGGTTGCGCGCCCTGCTCTCCGCACCGCTGCGAGTGGGCGACGGATTGGTTGATGCAAGCATGACGTTCAGCATCGACACCAGCCCCTCCCCCAGCACGGCCAAACGGCTGGCATCCGCCATCTCCGCTGTCGAACAAACCACCGAAGCGCACAATCCGATCGCGGCGACCCGGATCGAGAGCGACGAAGATCTGCTGTGGAGCATCTCGCTGCAAGCGCGGATCGATGCCGCGATGGAAAATGGCGAGATATATCTGGTCTACCAGCCGAAGGTGTCGATCGCGACGAAGGATATTGTCGGCGTCGAGGCGCTGGTCCGCTGGGATGACCCCAAGCGCGGAATGATCGCGCCAGACCTGTTCATTCGTCAGTGCGAGAGCGCAGGCCGCATGTTGCATCTGACCCGCCATGTGCTGCGTGAAGCGTGCTCCGCCGGAATGTCGTTTGCCGCACACGGGCGAAGGCTGCCGGTTGCGGTGAACATTTCCGCGACCCTGCTGAACGACCGGGCCATCGTGCTGGCCCTGCATGAGGTTCTGGCAGAGACAGGCTTCAACCCCAGCGACCTTACTCTGGAGATCACCGAAACCTATCGCATATCCAGTTTTGACATCGCCGCCGAGATTCTGGCCGAACTCACAGCGCTCGGCCCCAAGATATCCATGGACGATTTCGGCGTCGGGGCCGCAAGCTTCGAAGCGCTGCTCCGCCTGCCGTTCGGCGAACTCAAGATCGACCGGTTGTTCGTGTCCCGGATACACGACGACATCAAAGCCCGCGGAATTGTCAAAAGCGCGCTGCGCTTGGGCAAAGATCTGCGAATCACCGCGGTTGCCGAGGGGGTGGAAGACGACGCCACCCTGCAAATGCTTAACGAACTCGGATGCCGGGTAGCCCAGGGGTTTGGACTCTACCGACCTATGCGAGAGAAAAATATCCTTGAATTGCAGACCGATGGGGATTCCGCACGTCGGCAAGCATAGTTAACAGTTTACAAACAAACATGGTTAATGGCATTTTCCAACCTCCATCCCCGTGGAGGTTTTGTCATGCTTCTCGCAACTCTGGGCTATGTAGCTCGTCAGTTCGATCTTCTGGACTGGCTGTTCGGCGGCCGCTGGGGCTGATCGTTCGCCACAGTTCAAGGTCACGGAAGGCGCTTTCGGGCGCCTTCTTTTTTTGTCCTTCCGGCACGCGCGCCAGCCAAGGGCCTGCCCGCCAATACATCGGCCCTTCCCTTCCCAGACATAGTCAACCAACACTGGTCAGGTCGTCGAAAGCAATCTAGACTGCGCACAAACATCGGGGAGAGAGGACCCAATGAGCCGCAAGACCTTACGCCTGAGTTGCGCCCGCGTGGCATTTGCCGTTTCCGCATTTGCCACCCTGTCGGCGTTGAGCGCCGTTCCAGCCGCAGCGCAGAACCGCCCCGCTGAACTGACCGAGTTGCCGCCTGTACCCACCGATTATGCACCGCCAAAAACCGAATGGGGCGATCCGGACATCAGCCACACTTGGCAGATCGAATATCTCAACAACGCGCGCATCCTGTTCCAGCGGCCGACCGAATACGGTAACCGTTTCTGGCAGACGGACGAGGAACACGCCCGCCGGGTGACCGCTGCGGAACGTTCCGATTCCAGCTACGCGGCCGCTTCCGATCGCGGCATCGGCACGTCGGGGACGGAAGGACTGGCCGACTGGGTGAAGAATTCACCCTTCGCCTATCGCACCTCCATGCTGGTCAGCCCTGCGGACGGGCAAATCCCGGCCTTCACACCCCAAGGCAAGGCGTTGCACGAGGCCGGAAGATCCGGCTGGGTGCCCGGCATCGATTACGACTGGGTCAGCGATTTCGACAGTTGGGATCGCTGCGTCACTCGCGGTTTCCCAGCGTCGATGTACCCGTTCCGCTACAACAATGGCATTCGTGTGTTCCAGTCACCCGGCTATGTCACCATCGCACTGGAAATGCTGGGCACGCGGGTCATCCCGCTGCGCGACAGCAAGAATCCGAGCCACTGGGCCAAGCCGGTAGAGGCCTATCTGGGTAACAGCGTGGGCTGGTGGGAAGGCAACACGCTGGTCATCGAAACCACCAATATCAAGAGCGGCGACAGCGCTACCGACGATGCCTACGCGCGCAACGGATCGCCGCTGAACATCGCCACGCAGGCCGTGCCGCCGTTCAACACCATCCCCACCAGTTCGCAGGCCAAAACAGTCGAACGGCTGACCATGACGGGGCCGAACAGCCTGATACACGAACTGACCTATTCGGACCCGGAAGTGTTCACCGCGCCGTGGACCACGCGCATCGAATGGATCCGCGACGACGACTACGCGTTCTTTGAATATGCCTGCCATGAAGGCAATCGGATGCCCCGCGACTACATCAGCGCATCACGCGCCCATCGCGAAGCGGTGGCCGCCGGAACGGCCGATGCCAATGCGCCCGATGACCGCGCTCAGTGGGCCCGAATCTTCGACCGCGATCCCGCGGTTGCTCCGGCCCCTGAAGGACCGCCCCCTTCACGGGATTGACGATCCTTACAGATCAGCTCCGGGGATTTACCGTCAGGCAAAATCCCCGGAGCGTCGCGAACTAGCATTGAGCCACGAAAGGCTTAGCTATCGATCGATAGCAGCTCGATCTTGAACAACAGGGTCGCGTTGCCTGGGATGGGCCCCCGCCCCACGGGGCCATAACCCATGCTGGAAGGGACCGCGATTTCGATCGTGTCGCCAACAGCCATCTGCGGCACGGCGAGTTGCCATGCGCGGATCAGGCCCGAAAGGGGGAACGTCGCAGGCGCTCCCCTCTGCCACGAACTGTCGAACACTTCGCCATCCACGAAGCTGCCTTCGTAATGCAGGGTCACAGTGTCGCGCACCGTGGGATGCGCGCCCGATCCATCACCGGAAACGCGTTTCCATAACACGCCACCAGGGAGATAATACCAGCCGTCACTCGCCTGCCGGCTGGCGAGCGCGAGCATCTGCTGATTATGCCAGACAATGTCCTGCAACTTGTCTTCAGCGGTGGGGTCTGGCGCGGCCTGGGCCAGCGCGAGAGAAGGTAGCATCACCGCAAAAAGCGCGATGGGATACCGCCTCATTCGGCGTCCTCCCGCTTCACGGTTAGCGCGTATTCGCCTCCGTTGTCGCCATAAGCGCTGGCTTTGATCAGCAACCGACTCAACCAGTCAGCGTCCAGTTCCGAAACGTCGAAAACCAGCTGCGCGTCAGTGCCGCCGCCGCCATCGTCGTCCCGTGCCATCGAAGAAAACCCGATCGGGGTTTCGAAGCCGACATCGACCACCGGATCGAGGCCCTCCTCGTCATCACTCGCACCCGTCGAACGCATCTCGATGACAAGCGAGCCGGAACCGTTGGCCAGCGAAGTGCGGCTGCGTTGGTCCAGCTTGTACAACCTCTCACGAACGTCACTGTCGAGGGAGCCCCGCGTAGTGCTGCCAAGCTGCACTTCCTTCGGCGCGATATCTGCTGCCTGCAGGCCATTGATCGCAATCGAATAAGCACCGGTGCTTCCGCCGACACCATAGGCGCGCACGGTGTAGCGCCCGCTTTGCGGAACAGTGAAGCGCAGACGCGCATTCAGGCCGCCGCCGCCATCGTCGTCACTGGCCAGAGCTTCGCCCGTGGCGTTGTTGCCGGAATATATCTCCACACCGGGATCGACATTCGACCCATCGGCCTGATTCATAGCGATGATCAGAATCTGGCCACGCTCTGCCCGCACATGGAACAGCTGGCCGTCGGAATCCGACAGTTCGCCCGACAGCGTCTCACCAATCGCCAGATCGCGCGGCGGGGTGGGGCGATAGTCGGATGGCAGGACGATCAGATCGAAGCGGCGGCCACCCGTTTCACCAACGGCATTAGTCACTTCGATCCGCAGCCGCTTCGTTTCATCAAAGAAAAGCCGCGTACTGGCCGAAAGCGATCCGGCGGAATCGTCGTTCTCGGCCAGAAGCTCGTCACTGTCCGCATCAAACACCCGCAGATAGGGGTCGGAACCGCCCACCTGCGCTGCGGTTAATTCCAGCCCCTGCCCGCCCTGAAGCGTCAGCCTGAACCGCGCTGGTTCGCCGTCTTCGCGCATCTCGGCCCGAAAAACTTTGCCTTGCGGCGTTTCACGATCGAGATCGCGGTCCTGCGCGGAAACCGCCGTCAGCGGAATCGCGAGGGCCACCACGGCCGTCGCGAAAAGGCGGGCGCAACGCCGCACGGTATGACCTTGCATGCTTCTTCCTTCGCTATTTATCCGCTGCCCCGTGCTGGACCCGCACCGGATGGATCAATCTTCGCCTGTAAGGAACGCCACCAGCGTCCTGACCTTCTTCTGCCGCCACTGTGGCCGCGGCGCGACCAGCCAGTAGGCACGGCGGCCTTCTTCCGGCCCTTCCAGAACTTTCAGGGTGCCAGCCTCTATTGCTTCTTCACACAGCAGCAGAGGGAGCACAGCCTTGCCCAGCCCGGCAACCGCGCTGGCCAGCGCCTGACCCGCGTTACCCGCCTGAATGGCCGGTTCGACGCCATCAGGCAGAGTCGCACCCGACCAGCCGATCCAGTCATCCGGCGCGCCATCGGCGGCGACGGTCACTCGCTGCGCTGGGGCAAGTTCCACCCCTTCCAGATCGCCCGGCCCTTCTACCAGCCTGATGGCGATATCGAGATTGGCCTCGGTAAAATCGACTTCTTCTCCGCCGATCAGCTGATAGCGCACTTCAGGGTTGGCGCGACGAAAGGCCGCCAGCCGATGCGCCAGCCACTGGGCGTAGAATTCGCGCGGGGCGGCGATGGTATAGAAATGGCTCGACTGGCCGGCCTGCATGGCCTGCACAGCTTCCTCGAAGCTGAGGAAACCTTCGCGCAGCGAATCCAGCCCCGCCTCTGCCTCGTCAGTAAGCTCAAGCCCTTTCGATGTGCGGCGGAACAGCACCACGCCCAGCACATCTTCCAGCGCGCGAATCTGCTGGCCGACCGCCGCGGGCGTAACCGCCAGTTCGTCTGCCGCGCGGGTAAAGCTGAGATGGCGCGCCGCCGCATCGAATACGCGCAGAGCGTTCAGGGGGAGATGCGTGCGCTTCATGCCGCCGCTCGTTTAGGGCCTGTCTCATGCACCCGCAACACCGCTTCGGAGCCTTCTCCTCCGTCGGGCGTTGCGGCACAGATACACCGGAAAGGGAGCCGGCATGCGGAACTGGACGATTTCACGATGCGCAGGCGTGGCCGCAATGACTCTGTGCCTTGGCGCTTGCGGGGGCGGCGGCAGTGATAGCGGCGGCGGAGGGGGCAATTCCAACTCCGCGCCAGCCATCACCTCCCCCGCCACGGTGACCGTCCCTGAAAACACCTCCGGCACCTTCTACACCGCCGCCGCAACCGACGCGGATGGCGATGCGGTGACGTTTTCTCTGGCAGGCGGAGGGGATTCGGCGCTGCTGCGGATCACCGCCGGCGGTGCGCTGTCGTTCGCCATCCCGCCGGATTTCGACGCCCCTGCCGACGCCAATCGCGACAACATCTACGAAGTGGGCGTGATCGCCAGCGACGGGCGGGCGAATACGGTGCTGACCCTGCGGATCACCATCAGCGACGTCACCGGTGGCGGCTTTATCGTACAGCGAGTCGCTACCGGTCTTTCCCAGCCTGTATTTCTGACCGCATTTCCCGATGGCAGCGGCCGCGTGCTGGTAGTGGAGCGCGCCGGGCGCATCCGCCTGCTCAATCCATCCAACGGCGAGGTAGCGGCTACGCCGTTTCTCGATATCACCGGCGCAGTCTCCACCGATGGCGAGAGAGGACTGCTCTGCGTGGCGCTGGCGCCTGATTTCATGACCAGCGGCCGTGCCTACGTTTACCTGACCGCGCCTGACGGATCGATAGAGTTGCGCCGCTACGTCGCCAGCGCGGCCGGGCGTACCACGCTCGATCCCTCCAGCGCAGACCGGCTGATGACCATCCCACATCCGCGCAACAACCATAACGGCGGCTGGCTGGGTTTTGGCCAGGACGCGCTGCTCTACATGGCCACCGGCGATGGCGGCGGGGGTAATGATCCCGACGGAAACGGTCAGAACCGCTCCACTCTGCTCGGCAAGATGCTGCGAATCGATGTGACGCGCGACGATTTTCCCGGGGATCCCGACCGCGATTATGGCATTCCCGCGTCCAACCCCTTCGCCACATCTGGCGGAGCGCCGGAGGTATGGCTTTACGGCCTGCGCAATCCGTTCCGGAACAGCTTTGACCGCGCAACGGGCGAGTTGTGGATCGCGGATGTGGGCCAGGGCACGATAGAAGAGATCAATCGCGTGCGGACCAGCGACGCGGGGTTGAACATGGGCTGGCCGCTGTTTGAAGGAACGCAACCCCTGCTGGGGACCAATCCCGCCGGGCTGACGATGCCTGTGGCCCAATATGGCCACGGTGGCGGCCCTTTGCAGGGCGATTCCATTACCGGCGGCCACGTCTATCGCGGGCCAGTCGAAGCGTTGCAGGGCCTCTATATCTTTGCCGATTTCATCAGCGGCAACATCTGGTCGGCGCCGATCGGCACCATGCCGTTCGGGGCGACCGCTTCCACCGGCGTGTTCACCAATCGCAACGCTGCCTTCACCCCTAACGCGGGTTCACTGAACAGTGTGACCAGCTTTGGAGAGGATGAGGCCGGCAATCTCTACATCGTGACGCTGGGCGGCAGCGTGTTCGCAATCAGGCCGAGCGGCTGAACGGCATCGTCCTGATTTCCGGATCGCTTTCATGATTTTCCGGTGAAACGGCAAGCGCGCTGCTTTCGTGAAGGGATCCGGATGAGCGGGCGGATTCAAGCAGGAACCTGGTCATGCTTTTCTTGCCCGCATCGGACAGCGAAATCCACGAAATGCGGGAATCGAAGCGGTCGGAAACCTGATCCACGAAGCCCAGTTCCGCCAGCGAATCGACACAGCGGACGATTACTTCCCTGGGCAGTATGTCATCGCCCGCGAGGTCTTCCAACGACACGCGGAAACCCGCCATCTCACGCACGAAAAGTTCCAGCGCCAGATCCCAGTTGGCATTGCCGAACGGAACTCCCGGGAACAGCCGCGCCCGCAAGCGCGCTTCGCGGCGCAGTGTTTCGGCACGCGAAAGGACGAATTCATGCCGGTCGTCATCCGACAACGCCGCGACACGCGGCGGCAGGGCGGATAGCTGTTCGGCCCAGGTCAGCAACTGATGGGCAAGTGCGCGAACTTCGCCAGGGGTCGGCGGCGCGGTATCTGACATCGTTTCCTCGTGGGATGTCTTCCGCGAGGCTCTCCCCCTCAGCCCGGAAAGGAGCGGGGCCGCTAGCGCCCAAACGCAAAACCCGCGCGGCAAATCACGCCAATCTGTTTGCATTTCCGACCGAGGAAGCAGATATTCCTGATGGGCGCGAATGAAGCTGCAACTTACCGGCACTTGCCCGGCGGCAGCGGAGGGGCCGGTGCATCGCGTACGAGCCATCATTCTCACCGCCTACATCGAAGTCGCCGAGGCGGTGGGGCTGGACGGCCAGCGGATGCTGCGTGATGCAGGGTTTTCTCCTGAATCGCTGGCCGATCCGGAAAATCGGGTGCCGGCGGAATCGTTCGTCAAACTACTGGAACGGTCCGCAGAAATGTCGGGCTGTGACAGTTTCGGCCTGCTCATGGCTGAAAGGCGCGACTTCGCGCGGCTCGGCCCCCTCAGCCTGTTGCTGGAACGGTTACCCAATCTGCGCGAGGTGGTGCGTGCCTGCATCATCTATCGCGCTCATCTGAACGACATAACTGAGATCGCGCTGGAAGAGGCGGACGGCACCGCCGTGATCCGGCTCGACCTCGTGCCCGGGTTCTGGAGCGTGCAGATGACCGACCTCATGGTGGGGATCGCCTATCGCGTCCTCCACGGCGCCTCCCACGGGCACTGGCGGCCGTCCGCCGTGCATCTCGTCCGCAAGCAGCCGCAGGATCTGGCACCCTGGCGGCGCTTCTATCCGGTGAGTGTGGATTTCGAAAACAGTTTCAATGGCTTGTCCTGCTCTTCTGCCTCTCTGCTGGAACCTAACCCGCTGGCCGATGAAGTCATGGCCCGCAACGCACGGGGCCTGCTGCGCATGGTACCGGTGGAAGAAACTCCGCTCATGGTCAGCGAAGGGGTCCGCCGCGCGATTGCCCAGCTGCTGCCCGGCGGCAGGACCACGCTGGATCAGGTTGCCGCCCACATGGGCATGAGCGCGCGCAGCCTGCAACGGCGGCTGGATGAGGAAGGCCAGACCTTCGGCTATCTGCTGAATGAAGTGCGCCGGGGTCTGGCGGCGGGTTATCTCGCGGATTCGGATCGGCCGGTGACGACGGTCGCCTCGCTGCTCGGCTATGGCTCGCCCAGTTCCTTTACCCGTTGGTTCGTCGCCACTTTCGGCACGTCCCCCCAGGCGTGGCGGGCAGAAAGGAAACTTCCGCCGAGCTAGATGTACCGGTCAGGCTGCTGATGCCGGGGCCGCCAGAGGGAAGAACGGTATTCGCACTTCGAACGACTGATCGTCACCATCGGTGAAGGTGTAAAAACCTTCCATCGATCCGGTGTTGGTCATCAGTTCACACCCGGAGACATAATCGTAGGTCTGGCCGGGGGCGAGGATCGGGGTTTCCCCCACCACACCTTCGCCCTCCACCAGGTTCACGATGCCGCGCGCATCGGTGATCCGCCAGTGCCGCGTGCGCAGGCGGACGGTGTCGTCCCGGTGATTCTCGATACGGATATGATAGACCCAGAACCAGCGGTGCGCAGCCGTGCGGGATTGGTCCGGCATGAAATTGACCGCCACCCTGACGGTAATCCCCTGCGTTTTCGCGGCGTGCTGGAACAGGTTGGCGAGAACATCCTGCATGGCAACAAGCGTAAAGACTTTGCGGGGACGGTCAAACCGGTTGCGGCGAACGGCGTGGGAAAACGCTGCCCCTCCGGTTACGGGGCGCGGCCTAAAGCCCCGCCTTCGCCAGCGCCTGATCCAGATCCTCGATCAGATCCTGCGGGTCTTCCAGACCGACATTCATCCGCAACATGCCCTGCACCACACCCATCTCGATGCGGGCTTCTTCCCCCATGTTGGCATGGGTTGTGCTGGCCGGGTGGCACATCAGGGATTTGGAATCGCCGATGTTGTTGGAAATATCGATCAGTTCCAGCGCATCGAGCACGGCGTGCGCCTGTTCGCGCCCACCATCCAGCACGAAGCTGAAGATCGCCCCCGCTGCGTCCATCTGCTTCATCGCCAGATCGTGCTGCGGATGGCTGGGCAGGCCGGGATGGAGCATCACCGGCACTCGATCTTCCAGAAAACGGCCGACTTCCAGCGCGTTCTCGCTCTGCTTGCGGGCGCGCAGGCTCAGCGTTTCCAGCCCCTTCAGCACAACCCATGCGTTGAACGGTGAAAGGTTCGGCCCGGTATTGCGCTGGAACGGCAACAGCACATTGTCGATCCATTCTCGGCTGGCGCAGATTGCGCCCGCCAGCACGCGGCCCTGCCCTTCCATCAACTTGGTCGCGGAATAGGCCACTACGTCCGCGCCGAAATCCAGCGGTCGCTGCAATTCGGCCGTAGCAAAGGCATTATCGACGACGCTGGTGATGCCGTGCGATCGGGCGAGCCCGCAGACCCCAGCCAGATCGACGATGTCGAGCGTGGGGTTTGCCGGGGTTTCGAAGAAGAACACTTTCGTGTTCGGCCTGATCGCCCTCTCCCACTCGGCATTGTCGCGCGCGTCGATCACCGTGGTTTCGACGCCGAAGCGCGGCAAAAGCGTATCGACCAGCCAGCGGCACGACCCGAAAGCCGCACGACCTGCGACAACATGATCGCCGACCTGCAACTGGCACAGCAGGGCCGATGTCATCGCCGCCATGCCGGTCGCCTGAACGCGGCATGCCTCAGCACCCTCGATCGCGGCGATCCGCTGTTCCAACATCGCCACGGTGGGGTTTTGCAGGCGGGAATAGGTCATCCCATCCGCCTCGCCCGCGAAACGCGCGGCAACGGTCGCCGCATCGTCGTAAGTGTAGCCGGAAGTGAGGAACAGCGCCTCGCTGGTTTCCCCATGTTCGGAACGCCAGGTACCGGCGCGCACAGCTCGGGTGGCGGGGCGCCAGCGGGAAGTTATCGAAGGATCGGTGCCGGTGGTCTTTTTCATTGCCCGCCGCGTCTAGGAGCGGTGCCCCCGCAAGCGCAACGAAAAAGCGGGGCACAATGGCCCCGCTTTCCCTTCAATCAGAAAGAACGCGAACTACGGGCTGGCCGGAGCGTCATCGTCATCAATAATCACGAAAGCGATCAGGGCCGCCACAGCCGCAGCCGCGAGCAGCGGAAGCAGCAGGCCGCCACCAAGCTTTTCGGAATCTTCAGTCTGGGCAGGTGCGCGGCTGGGCGCCGCAGCATGGGCCACGACAGGAGCTGCGACCAGCGCCCCAGCGGCCGTAGCAAAAGCAATCTTCTTAATCATCGTGACGAGTCCTCCAAACTGTGACCAAAAAAGCCAGGTATTGGTGCAACGCACAATATCATGACACAATTCGGCTGTCCTTGCACCGGGACTCAACTGGTCCTATCCGGCGCACAGATGAACCCGCCATCGGTGCATGCCCCACACCATTCCGCTGACCCGATCGGGTGGATTGCGGCCATTACCGCCGCTTTCGCTGCCCTGATTTGGGTACGGCTGACCATTCCGACTCAGCCTTTTTTCGACGAGATTCATTATCTTCCTGCTGCGCGAACTCTGCTGGAGCTGTCCCACCCGCTGAACCGCGAACATCCCCCGATGGGCAAGGAACTGATCGCGGCGGGAATGCTGCTGGCGGGCGACAACACCCTCGGCTGGAGGATCATGTCCGCCCTGTTCGGCGTGCTGACACTGTTTGCTGCAATGCGGGCAATGTGGTTCGCTTCGCAATCGCGCTTCGCCACTCTGGCCACGGGCGTTCTGATCGCCACCGGTTTCGGCCTGTTCGTGCAATCGCGCATCGCGATGCTGGACATCTTCATGTTGTCATTCGCGATGGTGGGGATCTGGATGTGCGCGGGGGCCGTGCGTCACAACCGCTCCGCCCGGTGGCGCCTTCCGATCGCGGGGGTGGCGCTGGGTTTCGCTGTCGCTTGCAAATGGAATGCGGCGCCGATTGCCATGTTGCCGGGGCTCGCGTTTCTGGTGGTAAGGGCGCACGCGGCGCGCTGGCGGCTGCTCACCAGTTCAAAAGGCGCGCCGGTAGAAGGGATGTCGCTGATCGAGGCGGGGCTGTGGCTGGGCCTCCTGCCCCTCGTCGCCTATTGCGCCGCCTACTGGCCTTTCCTGCTGTACGAAAAGGGATCGATCGAGCCCACCGGCCTGTTGGCGCTTCATGTGAAGATGCTGGAGCTTCAGGAGCAGGTCATCAAGCCGCACACTTACATGAGCACGTGGTGGCAGTGGGTGCTGAACTGGCGGCCGATCTGGTATTATTACGAGGTCGGCGACGGGGCGCAGCGCGGTGTGCTGATGATCGGTAATCCTCTGACCATGCTGGCTGGCCTGCCTGCCGTTGCGTGGTGCCTGTACGCCGGGGTGCGGCGTGGCCGGACGGATGCACTGGCCGTCGCCCTGCTCTATCTGGCCGCGCTGGGGATGTGGATCATCGCGCCAAAGCCGGTGCAGTTCTATTACCATTATCTGCTGCCCAGCTGCTTCCTGCTGGCGGCATTGGCGCTGGCGCTGGACGCGATGTGGCGGCGGGGCTGGCGCTGGCAGGCGCTGGGCGTAATCGCCGGATCCGTGGCGATGTTCGCGGTGTTTTACCCGATTCTCAGCGCCGCTCCGCTGGCGGGCCGTGGGTCTTACGAGTTCTGGATGTGGCTGCGAAGCTGGCGGTAATCGTTACCTGAACCGGCCCCAGACAAAGCGGCTGGACAGGGCGTAATTCCACACAGACCCTATCACAATACCGCTCAATGCGGCGGGGTAAGTGTGCATTCCCATGCGAACGAGCACAGCAGCAACACCAACATTGGCCAGAAGACCGACCGAACAGGTCAGCGCGAACTTGAGCCAGCCCCGCAACAGCCCCCCAACCCCGCGTAACCGCTGATCGGCATAAGTCAGCGAATTGTTGAGCACGAAATTGAAGCTCATCGCCACCAGCGCGGCGATGGTCTGGCCGATCTCGAAATCGGTGATCAGGTAATCGTGGAACGTGCCGCCGAACGCCGCGAGGAAGGCGGATAGCACGGCCATGTGAACCAGCACGCCCGCCGCGCCGATCGTGCCGAACAGGGCGAAGCGCGTGGGCACGATGCGGCCCAGCCACCTGTCATACAGCCCAACGAGGAATTCGAACACGACCGTCCGGTCAAGCTTGCTTTCGCCCGCCGCGCGCGCGCCAAAGGCCATGGGGAACTCCTTTACCCTCAGCGGGCTTTCGGCGGTGGCGAGAATATCCAGCAGGATCTTGAAGCCGATGCCGGACAGGCGGTGCGCGTCGCGCCGCACGATTTCAGTGTGAAGCATGAAGAAGCCGCTCATCGGGTCGCTCAGCGTCACGCCGGTGACTTTGCGTGCCAGCCGGTTGGCCAGTGCCGATGCGCGTTCGCGATCCGGGCGGTTCCACGCCTCCATGCTGGACCCTTCGACGAAACGGGAAGCGACCGCGACATCGCATTCGCCGGAAACGACCGCGTTCAACATCGCCGGCAGCAGCGCCGGATCGTGCTGCATATCGGCGTCCATCACGGCGACGATCGGCGCGGAGGTGGCGCACATTCCCTCGATCGCGGCGCTGGCAAGGCCGCGCCTGCCGAAACGCTGGATCACCCGGATTCGCGGATCCTGACGGCTGATCTCTCGCGCGGCATCAGCCGTGCCGTCGCGGCTATCGTCATCGACGAAGATCGCTTCCCAACCGGCGGGGCCGAGCGCCGCCTCCAGCCGCGCAACCATCGGCGCGATATTGGCGGATTCGTTGAACGTCGGCAGGACAACGGCCAGTTCCAGCGGGCGCAGGCCCACATGGGCTGCCGCATCCGCCGCCTGATCCAGGAATGCGTTGGTCATCTCCATCGCCCCGCCGGGTACAGGAGATTCGTAAGCATCGGGTTACGCCTGCGGCAATCTCTCGAGCACGGCTCGCCCGATTTCACTCGTGCCCGCCGTACCGCCCAGATCGGCGCCCTTCGCGCCATCGGCCAGCGTGCGCGCCACGGCAGTTTCCACCCGCACCGCATCAGCCTCTCGCCCGAAGCTGTGGCGCAGCATCATCGCCAGGCTGAGGATCATGGCCATCGGGTTCGCCTTGCCCTGCCCCGCGATATCGGGCGCGGAACCGTGGATCGGTTCGTAAAGGCCCTTGGTCCCGAAATCCGTCTGCTCTTCGCCCAGAGAGGCGCTGGCCAGCAGGCCGATGGAACCGACGCACATGCTGGCCTGATCGGAAAGGATATCGCCAAACAGGTTGCCGGTGACGATCACGTCAAACTGGCCGGGATTACGCACGAGCTGCATCGCGGCGTTGTCCACATACATGTGGTCCAGCGTGACATCGGGATATTCAGCCGCGACCTCTATCACCACATCGCGCCAGAGCTGGCTGGTTTCCAGCACGTTGGCCTTGTCCACGCTGGTCAGCCGCTTGCCCCGGCCCTGTGCCGCGCGGAAACCGATATGAGCGATGCGGCGAACCTCATCCTCCGCATAGGACATGAAGTCGAAGCCCTGACGGCGACCATCGTCCAGCGTGCGAATGGCCTTTTCGCCGAAATAGACATCGCCGTTCAGCTCTCGCACGATCAGCAAATCGATAGCGCGGGCAACCTCGGGGCGGAGCGCGGACAGATCTTCCAGACCGGGGAACATCGTGGCGGGGCGCAGATTGGCGAACAGGCCCAGCGCCTGACGAAGGCCCAGAATCGCCTGTTCCGGCCGCAGGTGGCGTTCCAGCGCATCGCAATCGGGATCGCCCACGGCACCGAACAGCACCGCATCGGCGGCCTTCGCCATTTCCAGCGTTTCCGGGGGCAGTGGATGGCCGTGCCGCTTGTAGCCGATGCCGCCTACGTCCGCTTCCCATACGGTAAGACCCGGCAGATCCAGCGCGGCCAGCACCGCACGGGCTTCCGCCATGATCTCGGGGCCAATTCCATCTCCGGCAAGGCAGGCAATCTTCATATGCGTCCCAAAAGGTCCCTCAAGCGTTGGCGGGCGGCCATAACATCGCCGCGCCGGTCGGCAAGCAGGTAGTGGTCGAGCGGGGCCGCAAGCCCGTCGAGCGCAGCAAGGGCGGCATCGAAATCGCCCGGTGCCCGCTCACCACCGCCATAGCCCAGTTCCCGCAGCAGCAGGCTTTCATAAGATGCCAGTGCGGGCGCCCAGCCCCGAGCGGAAGGGGCGTGGCAAACGGCATCCAGCAATGCCGTCAACGCGGTGTAGAGCGATGGGTAAGGCTGGCGTTCCGGCAAGGCCGTGGCGGTGAGCGCCGTGACCCAGCCGATCGCCGCGGCGGGCAAGGGTTCGGCCAGCCATGGGCCGCGGCTTTCCAGCAGTTCCAGCTTCGCGAAAGGCAACTGGCTGTCCGACCGCGCGGACAAGTCCAGCGCCACGAGATTGCCGGGGATGGCGACCGGACGAATATGCCGCCCGCGACCGCCGGCGACATACCCGGCGACGACGCCCTGATCCTCTGTCAGCATCCGCGCGATCACAGCCGTTTCACCGTGCGCGCGGGCAGCGAGGAAAATGGCCGGAGCGCGCAAGTGCATGGGCGCAAATCCCCCTGCGAAGGGGCCGGGTTACTTGGCCGACTTCGCCTCTAGCGCGGCGATCCGTTCTTCCAGCTTCGCAGCCTGTTCACGCGCGCGGGCGGCCACATCCTTGACCGCTTCGAACTCTTCCCGCGAAACGAAATCGAGCCCGCCGAAGGCTTCCTTCATTCGTTCGCGCGCGCCATCCCGCGCCTCGCGGGTCATGCCCGCAAGCGTACCGGCGGCGGCGTTCGCCAGCTTCACGAAATCGGCGATCATGGGGTTTTCGCTTTGCATGGCCGCTATGTGGCCCCCGGCCCCTTCGTTGACAAGCTAGATAGCGATCCTCTGCACCGCATCCGGCACATCGGCGCCGTCAAGATCGGGATTGAGTTGCAGGAACTGCCAGTTGAGCGCCGTGGCGAACAGAATCCATGCGAGGTAGGGCAGCATCAGCAGAGCGGCGGTGCGGCGAACCTTCCAGAACAGCCACACCGTGATCAGGACCAGCACGTCCAGCGTCAGGATGATGTAGAGCCCCGCCGTCATCTCGTGCTGACCGAAGAACACCGGCGTCCACGCGAGGTTGACCAGCAGTTGCAGAACGAAAGCAGCGATCGCCGGGCCGCGCCAGCGCGCACGCCATGCGGTGCATATGCATGCGAGCGCGAAGCCCATCAGCGCATAAAGGATCGTCCACGCGATCGGGAAAGCAATGGGCGGAGGGAATATTTCCGGCTTGTCCAGCGCCATGAACCACGCACTGTCGGCGGTGCTACCCCCCAGCCGACCTGACAACAGGCCGAGGAGGACGATCAACGGAACGAGAAACAGCGCCCAACGCAGATAACTTGCGCGGAGTTGAGCTGGCGAGGCGAGGCGATTCATCGAAACTCCCTGCGATTCGGGGCGGATAGTGGCGAGGTGTTGCGTAACGCGCAATCAGCCACGACGCGCGAGGACCAGAAACTCCACATTCCCTTCACTGCCAGTGATCGGGCTTTCCGTGAGTCCATCGATCCGCCAGCCGTTTGATTCGAGCCATTCGCGCACTTCGTCGCACACCCGCTGATGCAGGGCCGGATCGCGAATGATGCCGCCCTTGCCCACTTCCTCGCGCCGCACTTCGAACTGCGGCTTGATCAGCGCGACCAGCGTGCACCGTTCTCCCGCAAGGCGCAGCGGCACTTCCAGCACTTTGGCAAGGCCGATGAACGAAGCATCGCACACCACCCAATCGCAGGGGCGATCGATCAGATCGGGCGTGAGTTCGCGCGCATTGGTCTGTTCCAGCACGGTGACGCGCGGATCCTGCCGCAGCTTCCACGCCAGCTGGTTGGTGCCCACATCCACCGCGAAAACGTGTTCCGCACCGTGGGCCAGCAGCACCTCGGTAAAACCGCCGGTGGAACTGCCGATATCCATCGCCACGCCGCCGGTGGGATCGAGCCCGAAATGCCGTATCGCATGATCCAGCTTCACGCCGCCGCGCCCGACCCACGGATGGTCGCGGCCGCGCACGTCGATCACCGCATCTTCGCGCACCTGCTGGCCCGGCTTGTCCACTTTCGATTCGCCGATGAAGACCAGCCCGGCCATGACCAGCGCTTGCGCGCGGGCGCGGCTCTCGGCTAGCCCCCGTTCCACCAGCAACTGGTCGATACGCCTCTTTCCCGCCATCGCAGGGGCGATAAAGGCAAGGAACCGTGCAGGCCAGCGGCTTGTTGCCTTGCCGGGCACAGAACAGCGACAGGAGTGATTTATGATGCCGACCCGCCGCCCGCAAATGACGGCGAGCCGCCTGGCCTTCGCATCGCTGGCCCTCAGTGCTGCGCTGGCGGCTTGTGTGCCCGCGCCGCAGCAGACCCCGGCGCCGACGCCTGCCCCCGCGCCCGCACCAGCCCCAGCTCCATCCCCCGCGCCGGCGCCTTTACCGCAGCAGGCGCCACCCTTTGCCGGGCACTGGATGGATGCGCCGGTGACGCCGGGCGACTGGACTTACGCCGGTGGAGCGGCCCGTTTCGGAAATTCGGGCGCGACACCGCAGCTTACCCTGCGTTGCGATAGGCCATCCGGCTCGGTCGAGATCGTCCGCAGCGGCAGCGTCGCTTCCCCTTCCCCGATGGTCATCCGCACCGAAACGGCGGAACGAAGCGTCAATGCATCCGCCGGGCAGGAGGGCATGACCGCTCGTATCCCGGCGCGGGATTCCCTGCTCGACGCAATGGCTTTTTCGAGAGGACGGTTCTCGGTGGAAGTGGGCGAATTGCCCGCGCTGCTCGTGCCCGCATGGCCGGAAGTGACCCGGGTGATCGAAGACTGCCGCTGAGGGGAGTGCCGCGCAAATCGGCGAAGCGATTATTCTGACGGAGAATAACCTAAATACAAGTCTTGTCTTCGCGCGCGCGGTGAATCACATATTGGCACAGGCCAGCGGCACACGCCGGCCCGACCGCCGGTGAAATGGCAGGTCTGGCTTCCAAGCGCGAAAGGAGGTGATCCGATGTCTCATGGTTCAGCAGGGAGGTCGGTGACGACCCGTGCGGAGCATTATCGGTAATCTCCAGATATCGCCGGTAAAGGCTTCGTAAGCGGCTCTCACGACCGCTGACCATGCGAAGGGCGGTTCCCCGACGGGCGGAGCCGCCCTTCTCATTTTTCGCCTTTCCGCAATGGCCGGTTTCATTACCCCGGCCGGTTACGTGCCCCACCCTTTTCCTGAACGGCATCCGCAGCTAACACGCGGAACAACCCGGTTTCAGTTCATACCAAATATTATAATTATTCTTGCGATTTTGTAATTTTCATACCTAAAAGCCTGTCTTCGAGGCAAGGACAAGGATTCGATGGCCGACGCGCCCGCACTGGATTTCACCCGCATCCCCCACCCCGCCCCGGCCAGTGAGGCCGCGCGCGCGCAGGCGATCGCCGATCCGGGCTTCGGCAAGGTATTCACCGATCACATGGTCTCGATCGAATGGACCGAGGGGCGCGGATGGCATGATGCGACGATCGGCCCACGCGTTCCGCTCAGCCTCGATCCGGCGGCGGCGGTGCTGCACTATGCACAGGAAATCTTCGAAGGGCTGAAGGCCTATCGGCTCGCGGATGGCGGACTGGCGCTGTTCCGGCCGGAAGCGAACGCGCGGCGGTTCAACGCATCAGCCCGGCGTCTGGCCATGCCCGAACTGCCGGAAGCGGTTTTCGTGGATGCCGTCCGGCAGCTCGTTCTGGCGGACCGCGACTGGTTCCCGCCGATCGAGGGGGGATCGCTTTACCTGCGACCCTTCATGTTTGCGGACGAGCCGTTTCTGGGCGTGCGGCCGGCGAAGCATTACAAGTTCCTGGTGATTTGCAGCCCGGCGGGCAACTATTTCAAATCCGGCTCTCCGGCTGTGTCGATCTGGGTTTCGGGCGATTACACCCGCGCCGCGCCGGGCGGCACCGGGGCGGCCAAGTGCGGCGGCAACTATGCCGCCAGCCTCGTTCCGCAGGCCGAAGCCATTGCGCGCGGACACGATCAGGTCGTGTTCCTTGACGCCGCTGAGCACAAGTGGGTCGAGGAACTGGGCGGCATGAACGTGTTCTTCGTGTTCGATGACGGCACGATGATCACCCCGCCGCTGACCGGCACGATCCTGCCCGGCATCACCCGCGAAAGCCTGCTCCAGCTCGCACGAGAGGAAGGGCTGGAGATACGCGAGGAACGCTATAGCCTGGACCAGTGGCGCGCGGACGCCGCCAGCGGCAGGCTGGTGGAAAGCTTCGCCTGCGGCACCGCCGCCGTCGTCACCCCGATCGGCCGCGTGGCGGGCGAGGACGGGGAATTCACGATCGGCAGCGGCGGTCCCGGCCAGACCACCAGCCGCCTGCGCGAAAGGCTGGTCGCGATCCAGCGCGGCAGCGCCGAGGATACGCACGGCTGGGTCACCCGCATCGGTTGAGTTGCAGGGACTTTGCGTCCCGGCACCGCTTCGCTAGTCCTGTCGTTCTGACAGGAGGGTCCCGGCCGATGATGAAGCTCGTTTCCACGCTGCTGCCCGCGGCGGTGATCGCCGCCCCGCTTCCCGCCTTCGCGCAGGAAGCGGCGGACTGGGTTGAGAAAAGCAACGCCTACACCCTGCAATTGCTGGAGATGGAGGCGCAGTTCTCGCCGGAAAGCGTCTCGCAGACCGGGCTGGAACAATTCGATGGGCTGACGATGGATCTCGGCCCCGATCTGGACGGGCGATACATTGCGGCATCGGAGGGGCAGTTGGACAAGCTGCGCGCCGCGCAGGCCGCAACGGCTGATCCGCTGCTGAAGCAGGATTTGCAGATCCTGATCGATGCAATCGAACAGGGCATCGAGGGCACCCGGCTCAACCAGCGGCTGACGCTGGCGTGGACGGATGTGCCGGAAGTCGTGTTCGGCAATCTCAATTCGCTGCTGGACGAACAGATCGCGCCTGCCCGCCGGGCCACCGCGCGGCAGTTGCTGGAACGCTATACCGGCCTCTATCCCGGCACCACGCCGCTGACGGACCTTGCCAAGGCACGCTGGGCGGAAAGCCAGGGTGCGGGCAAAGTCGGACCCTATCGCGACCGCGTGGAAGATACGCTGGGCAAGCTGGATACCTACATCGCAGGTATCCGGGAATTGTTCGAGACTTACCAGATCGAAGGCGCAGGCCCGGCGCTGGACGCGATGGAGCGCCAGTTTCGTGACTATGCCGCGTGGCAGCGGGCCGAAGTCCTGCCTGCCGCTCGCGATGATTTCCGCCTGCCGCCGGAGCTCTATGCCTATCGCCTGAAGGCCGTGGGCATCGACCTGCCGCCGGAAGAACTGATTTCCCGCGCCCGCCGCGCATTCTACGAAACGCGTTCGCAGATGCAGGCGCTGGCCCCGCAGGTGGCGGCCAAGTTCGGCTATACCGACACCAGCTATCCGGCGGTGCTGGCCGAACTGAAAAAGCGGACCATCCCGGAAGACCGGATGGAGGCGCATTACGCCGAAGTACTGGACCAGTTGCAAAAGATCGCCGCGCGCGAACGGATCGTCACTCTGCCCGATTACCCGGTGCGGATGCGCCTTGGGACTACGGCGGAAAATGCCGCCAGCCCCGCCCCGCACATGATCCCGCCCCGGCTGATCGGCAACACCGGGGAACGCGGAACATTCGTGCTGACCACCGGCGTGGTGCCCGGATCGAATGTCGTCGCCAACGACTTCAACTTCGATGCCGCCGCCTGGACGCTGAGCGTCCATGAAGGGCGGCCGGGGCATGAGCTTCAATTCGCCCGCATGGTGGAAAACGGCGTCAGTCAGGCGCGCATTCTCTACGCCTTCAACAGCGTAAACGTGGAAGGATGGGCGCTTTATGCCGAGGCGGAGACGCTACCTTACGAACCGGTAGAGGGGCAATTGATCGCCCTGCAACACCGGCTGCTGAGGCAGGCGCGGGCCATGCTCGATCCAATGCTGAATCTGGGCCTGACCGATAAGGCGACGGCCGAACGCATCCTGTCGGAAGAAGCGGGCTTCTCTCCGGCCATGGTGAAGCAGGAAGTGGATCGTTACACCTTCCGCGCGCCGGGGCAGGCGGGCAGCTATTTCCATGGCTATACCCAGCTTGCCGATCTGCGCGTGGCGACGGAACTGGCGCTGGGCGCGAAGTTCGACCGGATGGCTTTCAATGATTTCGTGGTGGGTCAGGGGCTGTTGCCGCTGGACCTGCTGGCACAGGCGGTGCGCGAGGATTTCATTCCCGCGCAGTTGGGGAAGTAACTGCATGCTGAAGTTGTTTCGGGTGATCGCGCTGGTCGAAGGTGTCACCACGCTGGCGCTGTTCCTGGTGGCAATGCCGCTGAAATACGGGTTCGATTATCCCGCGCTGATCCGCCCGTTCGGCATGACGCACGGCTTTGCGTGGATCGCCTATGTGTTGGCGATGGCCGCGTGCCTGCCGGGCCGGGGCTTTTCGGCGTGGGAATGGGTGCGGACCTTCATCGCCGGGCTGTTCCCGTTCGGCACCTTCCTCAACGACGGGCTGGTGCGCCGCAAGATGGCGGAAGAGGCTCTGCCCGCCGAATAGGCGGCGAGCCCATCTCCATCGCGGACGGCGACCTTTCGCTGCCCGCGATGGCAGAGCCTATTCGCAAAGCCCCGCAGCGCGTTCCGCCATGCCGCGCAGGCCGCTGCGGCACTTGGGCTTGCCCGAGGCGGGAGCCTGTTCTTCCGTCGCCTGCTGCGTCCCGCGCCCGCTCTGCTGGCCCATACCCTCCATGCCCGGAATGATCATGGTGCTGGCACGGAAGCGGACGCGGGCGGTCCATTCGGGATTCCACGCCACGCGCGGATTGGATGGGCGCGGCGGATAGACGAAATCGGCCTGCGGACCATAGGCGTAAAGCTGCGTCATCATCGCCTCCCCACCTGCGGCCCGCGCCTCTGCCGGGATCGTGCAACTGGTCTGGCTGGGCGCCATCACCGTGCCGGCCTGCACCAGCCGCGCGGCGGTGGATGGGGAAATCCAGTCCGACATCGGACCGCCGAACTGCTGGGTGGAAGACGACGTCCACCACACCATGTCGCGCGAATTGCGCCCCCCGCCCGCACCGATCGCCCACGCGTAATAGCCGGTGGCTTTCGGCAATGCGCCCCAGCTCAGCGCCAGCGCGCCGCTCGGCTGGGCACGCCCGGTTGCTTGCAGTGCGGGCATGAAATCGTCGGCCAGCGTGAAGTTGATTTCCGGCGAGTAGTTTCCGGCAATGCGATGCGCGCCCAGCAGCGATGAATTGGCGGGCACGGTCTGCGAATCCCGAGAGTTCGGCCAGTCGCCATAAGTGGTGCTGTTGCCGCTGGTGACAGACCAGTCGTCAGGCAGGTTGAGGCCCTGGGCATAGAGGCCGGGGGGAATTTCCCCGCGAGCGAGGCGTGAGAAATCGATGATCACCGGCTGCCCCGGCCCCGCTTTCTCCCCGCAACCCCAGAACAGCAGCAGGCGCCCTTCGGGAAGCTGTTGCGGATTGCGATGTTCCGGCCCCTGATCATCCCACTGCGACGGGCGCGTGGGCTGGGGCGAGAGCAGCGGAACAGATGCGCCGAGCCGGGCGCCGCCCGGCATGAAGTGATCCGCCTTGGGCTCACCCGTGGCAGAGCGGCTGGAACCGAGCCGCAGAACCAGTTCGTGCGCGACCTGATTGCCGCCGCGCATCATGTTGAGCGCGGCACCCACGCCCCCGCCGCTGGCCATCGCCATCATTCCCGATGTCGTGCCCGCGTCGATCGTATAGCGCGCTATCGGCGGCGTTGACTGTTGCTGGGTTAGCGCGGGGGAAGCGACGAGCGCCCCGGCCAAAACTGCAAAAGCCACTTTCGAGCCATTACGCAGACGCCTGTTCATCACGAAGTCCCCCCTTCACTGACCTCCTCCTAATAGCGGAAGAAGTGCAGCAGAAAAAGCTTCGGTTAAAAGGCTGTATTCGTTTGCCGATTCAGGCCCGGCCACGCGAATGCGCCAGTATCAGATCGCTCGCGCGTTCGCCGATCATGATACTGGTGGCGTTCGTATTACCCTGCGGAATCGTTGGCATGATGGAAGCATCCGCCACCCACAGGGCATCGACACCGCGCACGCGGCAGTCAGGCCCGGCCACCGCCATCGGATCATCCACCGCGCCGATCTTTGCCGTGCCGACCGGATGGAACATCGGGATCGTCGCCGCACCAACATAGCCGCGCAAGGCCTCGCGGCTGTCGGCAGCCACGCCGGGGCGCACCTCCCCGCTTACTTCGGCGGCGATGGCGGGTTGGGCCATGATCCGGCGGGCGATTTCCAGCCCTTCGACCAGTTGTGCTGCATCATCCTCTTCACCCAGCAGGCGATGCTCGATCACCGGCGGTGCGTCCGGATCGGCGGAACGCAGCGAGATACGGCCGCGCGAGGCGGGCCGCATCACCGCGATGAACGTGCTGACCGCCGCCTGCTTCGACAGCGCCAGATTGCCCTTTGGCGTAATCTCGAAAGCGAAGGCGCTGAAGGCCAGTTGCAGGTTGGGCACGGGCAGATCGGGCCGGCTTTTCACGAAGGCTTGTGCGTGGCCGATACCCGTCGTCAGCGCGCCGCTGCGCGTGAAGGCCAGCTTCAGCACCTGCAGCACACCCGCCAGCCCATGCGATTCATCGTTCAGCGTATGCGCCGACACCGCGTTCACCAGATGGCAGCCGGGATGTTCCTGTAGGTTCTGCCCCACGCCCTGCAGGTCCGCGATTACGCCGATGCCATGCCGTTGCAGTTCCGCCGCCGGTCCGATGCCCGAGAGCATCAGCAGGCGCGGCGTGTTGAGCGCCCCGGCGCTGAGCACCACGCCGTTGTGCGCGGTGAACGTCTGGACCTCTCCACCCCGACGCACGGTGACACCAGTGGCACGACCGTTTTCGATCACGATCTTCAGCACTTGCGCTTCCGTCAGCACTTCGAGGTTCGCGGACTTGTGCCGCAGGTATCCATGCGCGGTGGAGCAGCGCAGCCCGCTACGCTGGGAAAGCTGGATGTAATCCACCCCCTCCCCGTGTTCCCCGTTCAAGTCGGACGAGCGGTCTATGCCCGCCTGCTGCGCGGCCGCGATCCAATCATCCGTGACGGGATAGTGCGATCGCACTTCGGATACCGCGACGGGCCCGCCCTGCCCGCGCCACGCATCCGCGCCCCGCTCGTTATCTTCCAGACGGCGGAAATAGGGCAGCACGCTGGCATAGTCCCATCCTGTCGCGCCCAATTCGGCCCAGTGGTCGAAATCCCACTTGTGGCCGCGGATGAACATCATGCCGTTGATCGCGCTGCCACCGCCCAGCCGCTTGCCCGCGGGCCATACATCCGGCCTGCCGCCCACCGACGGGTCCGGCTCCGCATGATAGCACCAGTCGAAATCCGGCTTCTGCACGATCCCGCTCATCAGTGCGGGGATGGAAACGCGCGGGTCCCTGTGGCTCTTGCCCGCTTCCACCAGCAGCACGCGCTGGCCGCCCTCTGCCAGACGCGCCGCGCAGGCGATGCCGGCCGATCCGCCCCCGACGACAATCAGATCGGGCGTGCCCTTCATGCCACATGTTCCATAAGGCCGCGTGCGGGAAGCGCATCGCGCCCGTGCGGGCTGGTGAGATCAAGGTCTGGGCCGATGGGGAAGATGCGGTTGCGATCGACCAGCCCGTAATAGCCCAGCTTGATCTCAGGAATGTTCACCGTGTGCGAGATGCCCGGCCATTGATACAGTTCTCGCAAATATCCCCGTAGCGCCGGATAGTCATCGATGCGGCGCAGGTTGCATTTGAACGCGCCGTGATAGGCGACATCGAACCGCACCAGCGTGGTGAATGCCCGCCAGTCCGCCTCTGTCAGCCACTGTCCCGCGAGATAGCGATTGCCCGCGAGGTGCGCTTCCATCGCGTCCAGAGTATCGAACACGCCCCGCGCCGCTTCCTCGTAAGCTGACTGGCTGCGAGCAAAACCAGCGCGATAGACGCCGTTGTTCAGACCGGGGTAGATCAGGTCGTTCCAGCGGTCGATCTCGCCCCGCAGCACCTCGGGATAGAAATCCAGCCGGTTGCCCGCGAGTCCCTCGAACGCGGAATTGAGGATGCGGATGATCTCCGAACTTTCGTTGTTGACGATGCGGCGGGTCTTCTTGTCCCACAGCACCGGCACGCTGACCTTGCCAGTATAGACCGGGTCATGCTCCACATAGAGCCGGTGCAGCGGATAGCCGCCTTCGACCGGCCCGTCCGGCCCCTCGTCAAACACCCAGCCTTCGCCCCCAAGGCCCGGCCGTGCGTAGGAAACGGATATCACATCCTGCAGGCCCTTCAGCACGCGAAACGCCAGCGTGCGCGAGGCCCAGGGGCAGATATAGGCCACCCACAGATGATAACGCCCCGCTTCCGCCGGAAACTCGGCAGTGGGATCGGGCGATATCACGTCGCGGAACGCGCTGTCGGCGCGGCGAAAGCGCCCGTCCTTGCCGACTTCCTCTTCCGCCGGGACAGTATCGACCCACTTGCCTTTATAGAGCTGCGCCATGTGAACTCCTTCCCGCCCGCTTGCTAACGGGCTGGAGATCAGACTGCCAGCAGCTTGGCGGCGCGAGGGCTTTTCTCAAGCAGTTTTATCAGTCCGCGCTCATAACGGCTGAGCCACTTCGTCTCACGCGGGAGCTTCAGACGGGCGCGCCATTTCTGCTGTCCGTCCACCAGCGCGATCACCGCCGGATGGATATAGCTCTTGCGCGCGATCGCCGGGGTATTGCCCAGATGCTCCGCCACCTGGCCAGTCAGTTCCTTCAGGGTCAGCGGATGATCGGCCTCCGCCAGCAGGCGGAACGCGAGCACGCTGGCATGCCAGGTGCGAAAATTCTTCGCGGTGAAATGCTCGCCCATCGTCTCGCACAGATAATCGTTCACATCGTGCGATCCGACCGGGTGGGCAGTGCCATCGCCGTTCACATACTGGAACAGGTGCTGGCCCGACAGATCCTGCATCCGCCGCACCACGCGCGCCAGCCGCGCATCCGTCACCGTGGTTTCGCGCAGTTTCCCGCTCTTGGCCTTGAAGCGCAGCTTGACCTTTCCGCCCGAAACCTTCGCATGCCGCCGCCGCAGGGTCGTCGCGCCGAAACTGCTGTTCGACCGGGCATAGCTTTCATTGCCCACGCGGATCGCGCCCAGATCGAGCAGGCGGATCACACTGGCGATCACGCGCTCCCGCGACAGGGTTGCGCGCGAAAGATCGCTGGCCACGCGCCGACGCACCTTGGGCAACAGCTTAGCGAAACGGGCGCAGCCGTCGAATTTTCCCGCTTCCCGGCTTGCGCGAAATTCCGGATTATAGCGATATTGCTTGCGCCCGCGCGCATCGATGCCGGTCGCCAGCAGATGTCCACATGCCCGCGGGCAATACCACGCATCGGTATAGGCAGGCGGCAGGGCTATCCGGTTCAATCGGTCGATCTCGTCCCGGTCCACGATGCGCTTTCCGCCCGGATCGAAATAGGCCCAGCTCCGCCCGGATTTCTTGCGGGTAATGCCCGGCTCGCTGTCTTCAACATATTCCAGCGCGCGCGAATGGGTGGCCATGGTGGCGTCCGAACGGCTTCGTGGCGCTTGCGGTTCCGGCGACGAACCGCCATCTGCCTTTGCGACCGATCTTTACAGCAGGAGCCGCGCCGATGTCCGACGTCTATACCCCGCCCGAAGTCTGGACTTTCGATCCCGAGAACGGCGGCCAGTTCGCCGGCATCAACCGCCCAACGGCGGGTGCGCGGGAAGAGCATGAGCTGCCCGTGGGCGAACATCCCTTCCAGCTCTATTCGCTGGGCACGCCCAACGGCATGAAAGTGGGCATCATGCTGGAAGAGCTGCTGGAAGCGGGCTTTTCCGGCGCGGAATACGATGCGTGGATGATCAAGATCTTTAACGGCGACCAGTTCTGGTCCGGCTTCGTGGATATCAACCCGAACTCGAAAATCCCCGCGCTGGTCGATCGCAGCGGACCGGAACCGTTCCGCGTGTTCGAAAGCGGCGCGATCCTGCTGCATCTCGCTGAAAAGTTCGATTACCTGCTGCCGAAGACCAATCCCGCGCGCGCCGAAACCTTCAGCTGGCTGATGTGGCAGATGGGCAGCGCGCCCTTCATCGGTGGCGGCTTCGGCCATTTTTATGTCTATGCGCCGGAACGCTACAAGTATCCGATCGATCGCTACGCAATGGAAACCAAGCGGCTGTTCTCCGTGGCGGATGTCCAGCTGGGCAAGACCGAATACCTTGCCGGAAACGACTACACCGTGGCCGACATCGCCGCCTACACCTGGCTCGGCAACCTGTGGCACGGCGCCTACAACCGCTCCGACAAGTTCCTTAGCCTCGACGAATATGAGAACGTCGGCCGCTGGGTGCAGGCCATCGACGCGCGGCCAGGCGCCATCCGGGGGCGTCTGGTCAACACGCAGGCGCTGCCTGAACGGCGTTCTGCGGCAGACTTCGACACGGTGGATCCCGAACTGCTCAGCCCGGTGAGAAAGCGCGCGGACGTTTGATCGGGGCCAAAGCGCCCCTTCGTGCGTTGGGGCCATATATCCCCATTGCTGAGAGGAGGACGCATAGATGACCAACGCGACCCCATCCAAAGTGGAAGATCTCCACCACCCGCTGATCCTGTCCAGCCGTGTGGTCGGCACCCCGGTGTTCGACCGCGCTGGCGAAAGACTAGGCCACATCGATGACCTGTCGATAGAGAAGAAAACCGGCAAGACCGTTTATGCGGTCATGTCGTTCGGCGGCTTTCTGGGCATCGGCGAAAAGATGCACCCCGTGCCGTGGGCCCTGCTTGATTACGACCTGGAGCTTGGCGGCTACACCGTCCCCCTCCATGCCGAATCGCTGAAGGACGCCCCGTCATATGATGGAGACGAAATACGCCAGCTCGGCGGGCCCGATTACCGCCTCTATGACGACGCGATCTTCGGATATTACGGCACCTATGGGGCGGTCCCCTACTGGTAACCGCTCCAGCGTCCTTGCGCGCGGCTGGCGACCCGGTATAGGGGCCGCCTTCCGCGCTGCTGGGGCGTAGCCAAGCGGTAAGGCACCGGTTTTTGGTACCGGCATGCGCAGGTTCGAATCCTGCCGCCCCAGCCAGTTTTCTGATGTAGCCCAAGCACCTGAAAAGCATCAGGTTTCTCTGCGAGTCAAAACCACGTGGTACCCTGCCGTGGTACCCTGCCGTGGTACCCTGTCGCGGTCTCGACCCCGGCACCATGAATCGGCTTGATTCGAGATGCAAGGCCGCGACCCAGCTCCACAGGCAATATCCACTGGCCGATGCACAGCTGGAACGCCCCCAGCGCCGTGGGAGCCGGTTACCGCTCCATTCCGGCTGGCGGCATTCCAAGTTGTCTCATCCCTCGCTTCGCCACACTCGCGATCGCCTCCTGCTCGGGTGTGAGGATAGGGCCTGCCTGTGCGATGATGTGGGACAGCTTCGTCACCTTTACGGCCGCTTGCGCTTCCCGCTGCTCCGCGCTGGCCAGTGCGGTGCTGAGCTGGAGCTGCTGCTTCGCGACTGCCTTCACCCATTCGGGCGGCTCCTTCAGCAGAAATGTCCGAAACTCCGGCGTCGCTTCTTTTCGGCCAGCTTCGGAGAGGCCTATCGCCCCCGCTGACGAGATTTCGAAGTTCTCGGGCGAGGACACCAGCATTTTCGTGACCATTGTCCATAGCCGGGTCGTCTTCGCAACCGCATCTGCTGCGGCCTCGCGCCCTTGCAACGCTCCC
>DATMGK010000054.1:0-80720 GCA_035555595.1 Croceibacterium sp.
TTAGCGAGGGGAGCAGGCGCAAGACCGGGCAGTGACGCCCGTTCAGGACTGCCATCGGCGCTGACGAGGATCGCATAGGGCCGACTGCCTTGAACGATCAGTTCTGCCGAAACCACGCCCGGCCGGGGATTGGCGGCCAGCGCGCGATAGAGCGCGCCCACATCCGTGGCTTCGGGCGAGCGGCCAGCCATGCCCTGCATCTCTTCCCCAGGGCCGCCGCTTTCCAGCCAACCCCACGGGTTCATCGATGCAAGGCCGCTGAAAACCCATGTCAGAGTGACAATCCCGAATATCAGTCCCAGCCAGTGATGCCACAACGCGATGCCACGAAACGGCGAGTGGCGGCCCCGGCGGCGGAAGGTGATCAGGCCGATGTAGATTCCCGTCACGGTAAGGAACGTGCCGAGCAGCGAGGACCAGATCACTATCTGGCTCCACAGCGGACCGTTCTCTCGCAAGGGGCGAAAATAGAGCCAGTGCGGCACAGCGCCCAGCCAGCTCCAGAACCGCTCGCTGGCATGGGTATCCTGCACGACCTGACCAGTCAGGCCCGAGACGTAAAGCTGCGTGCCGCGATCGTCGGTGAAACTGGCTTTCCACAGCGGGGCATAACGGCGCACGGCCACAGTCCACTGATCACCTTCGACCGGCTCCACTGTGACAGGCGCTTCGCTGCCGAGGGTGTTGCGATAATGCGTCCCTGCAATCCGGGCCGCGAGAGCTTCATCGACGACAGGTGTTTCCCCACCGGACAGGGGGGCCAGCTTCGGCCCTTCCGGCGTCATCCAGCGGAGCACCGGCGCGCCATCGAGCATTTCTACCGATACGCTATCGATCGGCCCATCGGGCGGCGTGGCCTGTCCGCAACAGGCCGAAAGATCCAGTGCATCGAGCCCGGCAAGACGCTCCGCGCGGCTGGTCTGCGGATAGGAGACGTACATCATGACGATGCCCGACAGTGTCCACAGCGCCATGATCAGCGCGAGGGCTACGCCCAGCCAGCGATGAGTGAGGAACATGAACCGGCGCGTGCCGCGCAGGGTGCGGGTCAGCCGTGATGGCCCCGAAACGACAGAACGTGCAGACACCTCATCCCCCGAACTTCAACGGCCCGATAGACGGGGGCGTATCAGCGCCGGGGCCGGGGGAGAAGGGGGTTACAGGTATCGGACCGGCTGCAAACCGGACCGGGAATAGCAAGCGCCCCTCCCCGTTACCGGGCAGGGGCGCCTGAAATCATGCAGCAGCCAGCAGCTTTTCGCCAGCGATGCGCTGCATCGCCTTCTGCAGCTTCTCGAACGCGCGCACCTCGATCTGGCGGATACGTTCGCGGCTGACATCATAGACCTGGCTCAATTCCTCCAGCGTCTGCGGATTGTCCGTCAGCCGCCGTTCGGTGAGGATGTGCCGTTCGCGATCGTTGAGGCTTTCCATCGCCTCTTCCAGCATCTCGTGACGGACCACCGCCTCTTCAGCATCGGCGACGGTTTCGTCCTGCAACGGGCGATCGTCGGTCAGCCAATCCTGCCACTGGCCTGCGCCTTCCTCGTCACCGCGCAGGCTGACGTTCAGCGACGCGTCGCCGCCCATCATCATCCGGCGGTTCATGTTGATGACTTCCTGTTCCGGCACGCCCAGATCGGTGGCGATCTTGGCCACGTCATCAGGGTGCAGGTCGGTGTCTTCGTAGGCTTCCAGGTTCTTTTTCATCCGCCGCAGGTTGAAGAACAGCTTCTTCTGCGCCGCGGTGGTGCCCATCTTCACGAGGCTCCACGTGCGGAGGATATATTCCTGGATCGACGCCTTGATCCACCACATCGCATAAGTCGCGAGGCGGAAGCCGCGTTCGGGCTCGAACTTCTTCACGCCCTGCATCAGGCCAACGTTACCTTCGGAGATGAGGTCGCTGACGGGCAGACCATAGCCACGATAGCCCATGGCGATCTTGGCCACGAGCCGCAGGTGGCTGGTGACGAGCTGGGCCGCCGCATCGGGGTCCTCATGCTCTGAATAGCGCTTGGCGAGCATGTATTCCTGCTCTGCCGTCAGCACCGGGAATTTCTTGATTTCGGCCAGATAGCGATTGAGGCTCTGCTCCCCGCCGAGCGCCGGGACGCTCATCGACCGTGTGGTGTTCTTGTTGCTCACTTTATCCCTAGACCTTTCTTGTCGGCCGGCAATTTCAGGACCCCTGATGGGCATCCGCAGGGTGCGGCCACACTCCCCTGTTGCACGCGATTCGGTGTGTTATACACCGACAAGACACCGCGTGGGGTGCATTTCATCGATCTGAATGACCTGTTTCGTCGATCAGTTCCCTAATATCGGGCGATAAATCGCTCTCGAAGCGCAACCGCTCCGAAATAACCGGGTGGATGAACCCGAGAACGGCCGCATGAAGCGCCTGCCGCTGAAAGCCCAGGCGCTGGAGGATCGGCCGAAGGTGCGAATTGGCGCGTCCATAAACAGGATCACCCAATAGCGCATGACCGATTGACGCAAGGTGAACCCGAACCTGGTGGGTTCGCCCGGTTTCCAGCCGGCATTCAACAAGGGCGCAGCGGTCCATCAATTCCACTGTCTTATAATGCGTGACGGCGTGTTTTCCGCGCGAGGAATCATTGGGCAGCACAGCCATTTTCTTTCGGTTCGCGTCTGACCGTCCAACGCGCGCGTTGACCGTCCCCTTCGACGGGTTCGGATGGCCGTTCACCACCGCGAGGTAGACACGCTCTATCGAATGGTCCGCGAATTGCCGCGCCAGCCCCTCGTGCGCGGCATCCGATTTGGCGACCACAAGAAGGCCTGAGGTATCCTTATCGATGCGGTGGACGATGCCAGGACGGGCAACACCGCCGATGCCCGAAAGCTGCCCACGGCAATGATGCAGCAACGCATTCACCAGCGTGCCATCGGCATTGCCGGCCGCTGGATGGACGACCATGCCCGCCGGTTTGTCCACCACTATCAGGTGTTCATCCTCGAACACAATCGTCAGCGGAATGTCCTGCGGGGCTGCCTGCGCCTCTGCCGGAGGGGGCACCTCGATAGCAAACGCGGCTGCGGACGCGACCTTGCCCGACGGCTGCGTGACCGGCTTGCCGGCGAGGGAAACCCTGCCCTCCCCGATCAGCGCCTTGACCCGTTCACGCGAAAGGCCGCTGGCATCGGCAAGCGCCTTGTCGAGCCGCTGGCCCGCCTCGATCATGCCCGTGATGACATTGTCCGCCCCCATGATAGGGGAAATGGGAAATGAAACTCGTTGTCACAAGGGCGGCATTGGCCACGATGCTCTCAGAAGCCCGCATTAGCGCGCCGGAGGAATGCTGCGGCATCCTGCTGGGCCGCGATGACCGCATCGAAGTCGCGGCCCCTGCCCGCAACGTGCACCTTACCCCGAAAACTCACTTCGAGATCGAGCCGCAGGCGCTGGTGAATGCCCATCGCGCCGCGCGGGCGGGCGGGCCGGCAGTGATCGGGTATTATCACTCCCACCCCGGCGGTGCTGCGGCCCCTTCCGCCACCGATCGCGCGGAGGCGGCGCACGATGGCGCCGTATGGGCGATCATGGGCGAAGGCGGCGTAACGTTCTGGCGCGACGATGAGCGAGGGTTCGTGCCGCTTTCTTCTGAAGTTGAGGAAGGCTAAGGCCGGTCGAATGGCTTCCTCCACCGATCTTGCCGCCCTTCTCTGTTCACGCCTGTGCCACGACATGCTCAGCCCTGTCGGGGCGCTGAGCAACGGACTGGAACTGCTGGCGGAGGAGAAAGACCCGGAGATGCGCAAGCGCTGCTTCGAACTGCTGGAGCAAAGCGCGCAAATCAGCACCAGCAAGCTTAAGTTCTTCCGTCTGGCCTATGGCGCGGCCGGTGGCTTTGGCGATCAGGTTCCCGCTGACGAACCGCGCGAGCTGGTGGCCGGGCTGGCCGCCGGCAACGGGCGGATCGAGCTGGAATGGGCGGTGGCGGAACCTACGCTGCCGAAACCGGCGGTGAAGGTCCTACTGAACCTGGCGGCGATCGCGATCGATGCGCTGGTTCGCGGGGGCACGCTGATGATCGGTGCCGAACACCGCGGCGGAGCGACGGAAATCGCCGTGCGCGCCGCTGGCCAGCGCGTGGCATTTGACGCCAGCATCGGCAAGGCGTTGGACGGATCGCTGGACCCGGCGGAGCTTTCAGGGCGGACCGCCCCCGCGCACATGATCCGCCTGCTGGCGCATGAGCTGGGCGGCGGATTGCAGTATGCGTTGAACGGCGAGGCGCTGGTTATGGGCGCCGTCTTGCCAGATAACCGGCGTTGATGGACCGCGAACTGGTTCATCGCCAGCTACCGTCTCCCAATTGGGACGAACGCGCGCTGCCGGTGACCATGGTGGTGCTCCACTATACGGAAATGGAGCATGACGACGCCCTGCGGCGCCTGACCGACCCCGACGCCAAAGTCAGCGCGCACTATTTCATTTCCGAGCAGGGCGAAGTCGTGCAGCTCGTCGACGAAGCCAAACGTGCCTGGCACGCGGGCCGCAGCTATTGGCGCGGGCTGCGCGACGTGAATTCAGCCAGCGTGGGGATCGAACTGGACCATCCCGGCCACGGGCTTGGCTATCGCGAATTTGCCGAAGCGCAGATCGAATCGCTGCTGCCGCTACTGCAAGCGATCGTGCGCCGCCATGACATCCCCCGCGCAAACGTGGTCGCCCATTCGGATGTCGCGCCCGCCCGCAAGATCGATCCTGGCGAGCTGTTTCCGTGGGAGAAACTGGCGCGATGCCGCCTGTGCCTGCCGCGCCCCGCAAAGCTGGAACTGGGCGATCCGTTCGATAACGATGGCGCGTTCTACCTCGCGCTGGAACGCTTCGGTTATGACATCACAGATGGCCGCAAGGCGGTGGAAGCTTTCCAGCGGCGCTGGCGGCCGGAATGCATCGATGGAGAGATAGACGGCGAAGTTCGGGCGATTCTGTTCCAGTTGCTATTGGATCGCGACGCCGGCCGGACTAGATAGGGCCCGCCAGGGGGCCGGGCAGCCGCGTCAGGATCTATTCCTGCCGAGGAAAGTCCGGGCTCCGCGAATCAAGGGTGGCGGGTAACGCCCGCCGGGCGCGCGGTTTTGGCCGTGCGTTCAGGGAAAGTGCCACAGAGAGCAAACCGCCGATGGCCTGCCCCCGCATGGGTAACAGGCACAGGCAAGGGTGAAAGGGTGCGGTAAAAGCGCACCGGGGTTCCGGCAACGGCGCCCGCATGGCAAACCCCACCCGGAGCAAGGCCGAATAGGGGTCTCGCGCCGAAAGGCAGGAGAGTTTCGCTCCGAGCGACCCGGGTTGGCTGCTGGAGCGGCCGGGCAACCGGTCGCCAAGATGAATGGCTGCCACCGTGCGGCGCGTCCTTAGGGATACGGCCGCCGGGACAGAACCCGGCTTACAGGCCCCCTGGCAATTTTACCTGAAGGTATGGTACCCGGCGTTCAAGCCGCGAGAGCTTTGGTGACGATGCCCTCAGCGCCGCTTTCCACCGCCTCTATATAGCGGCGCGAAGTGCCTTCCAGCGCAAGTGCGGTAAGGCGGCCGGACATGTAGGCGCCGGTATCGATGCCGATGCGATTGCCACGATCCTGCGGCGTTTCGACAATCGTGTGGCCGTGCACCACCACCGCGCCATAGGCCCCTTCGTGCGAGAGGAATGGCTCACGAATCCAGCGCAGGTCGCTGCGCCGCTGTTCTTCCAAGGCGACGCGTGGATCGATCCCCGCGTGAACGAACACATAATCGCCTAGGCGGATCATATCCTCGAACCCGTTGAGAAAATCGATGTGATCGGCAGGCACTGCCTCACGCGCCAGATCCTGCGCTTCTTCCATCGAAGCTTCGAGGAAACGCTTCCTGTCGATCCCATAGCTGAGCAGGGTTTCGCGGCCGCCGTGACGGATGAAGTGGCGGAAGGTTTCGATATCGGCGAGGCCGCGAAGGAACATTTCCTCGTGATTGCCGGCCAGTATCCGCACCGCGCGGCGGCCCTGCAATTCGCGCGCGAAATCGATCACTCCCCTGCTGCTGTCCCCGCGATCGACAAGATCGCCGAGCAGGATGATCTGAGTGTCGGCGGTATTTTGCGCCGCATCATCCGCCTCGATCGCTTCTACCAGTGCGCGGAACAAATCCAGCCGACCGTGGATGTCGCCCACGGCATAGACGCGCTGCCCCTCGGGCAGCAACGGCAATTGCGGGGCTTCACCGCGAGCAAAAATCTGTTTCAGCGCCTGGAACATGTATTCCCGTCAATCCTGTAGCCAGAACGCGCGTGGGCGCAATATGGCGCAGAGCGTTGCCTGAAAAACCCTGTCCGCTCCCTTAATGTGGCCAGAAAAGCACACATTTCCAGCCAAAGCGTGGTCTGAGCCGCAATTTCCTTGTGCAATGCAGCATGAAGTTGCAGATTTATTGCGCCTGATGCGGCAAACGCTCCATTGACAAATAGAGAGCGGACTGTGCGGGCCCAGGAGGGACGAGGCAAAGTTTCACCCCAACGATAAGGGAATTGCTCATGCTTACGTCCGCCCGCAGCCTTCTGGCTGCCACCGTTCTTGCTGGTTCCGTGTTTGCCGCCGCCCCGGCGCTGGCCCAGGAAGCCGGCGAGTTCACCATTTCCGGAAACGCCACCCTTGTCACCGATTACCGCTTCCGCGGCATCTCTCTGTCCGACGGCGACTTCGCCGTGCAGGGCGGTGTGGATGTCAGCCACTCCAGCGGTTTCTATGTCGGCACTTGGGCGTCCAGCCTTGAAGACAGCGCCGTTTACGGCAACGCCGAACTCGATATCTATGCTGGCTGGACCGGCGAAGTCGGTTCGGGCGTCTCGCTCGATGTCGGCATGCTGTACTACGCCTATCCGAACGGCAAGGTTGGCGATGCCAACATCTGGGAACCCTACGCGTCGGTTTCCGCCGATGTGGGCCCGGCCAGCGTGACCGTTGGCGCCGCCTATGCCTGGGAACAGGATTCGCTGGGCGGTGACGACAACCTCTACGTCTACACCGATCTGGGCGTCGGCATCCCCGACACGCCGCTGTCGCTTTCGGGTCACCTCGGTTACACCGATGGCGCTCTGTCGCCGAAGATCCTGACCGGCAGCGGCACTGGCGGCGGCTTCGACTGGTCGCTGGGCGCGAGCTTCGCGGTCACCGAAAACCTGTCGCTGGGCCTCAGCTACGTCGGCGTTCAGGGCGACAGCTTCGACAGCCTCTCGAACGACACTCTCGTCGCGTCGATCGGCGTTTCTTTCTAAGAACTCGATCGTATCAACAGTGAAGGCCCGCGCTGGTGACAGTGCGGGCCTTTGCTGTTTTGCCTGCCGTGATCAGGGTCAGGATCCTAATCAGCGCAGGTAGAAATCGATGGTCGTGACCACCCGAACTTTCTTGAACGGGGTGTCCGCAACGCCCCAACCGCCACCATCTCCATCGCGGGCGCTGATTTCGAAATAACCTTGCGTCGCCTGCTTGATGCCGCCCACGCCGGTGCCACTGTCCTTGGCGAACTGTTCCGCCGCCTTGCGTGCATCTTTCGTCGCTTCCGCCACCATTTCCGGCTTGATATCGTTCAGCTTGGTGAAGGTGTAGGCCATGCCTGACCCCTCCTCCAGCAACACGCCCCGGCGGACCAGATCGAACTGACGCCGAACGGCGCGCTCGGCCCGCTCGATATCGGTGGTACGCAACGTCACCCTCTGGCGCACGGTGAAGGTCGCAATGCCGTCATTGGTGAACGACGAAACGTTCACGCCTGTGGGCTGAAGCGCATCGTCCGGGAAGCCGAGTTCCTTGAAAAAAGCCTGAATCGCCGCCGTATCCGCATCCACGCTGGCCTGCGCCGTGGCGAGATTCCCCGCACTGGCGGAATAGGAGATCGTCCACGTGGCGAGATCCGCCGTCACGTCCCGTTCTGCCAGACCGCGAACGGTGACGGAACGATCCGCCTCGCGCGCACGCGTCAGCCCGTCACCCAGCAGATAACCGCCGATAATAAGACCCACCGCAAGAATCGCAGAAGTCGCCAGCGCAGTCTGTCCTATCGGGCGACGCCAGAAAGGGGTGGCGGTGGGCAGTTCTGGTTCGCTATTATCACTCATCAACGGTCTCCCTGAAGACAAACTCCCGCAGAGCGCGGAGATGCCTCTTCAGCGATGAACCGTGCTTTAATATCGATGAATGGAGTTATCGCATGGTGAAGTTCCTCCACAGCATGATCCGCACCTCAGACCCGGAGGGCACGGTCAGCTTCTTCAAGCTGCTGGGGCTGGAAGAAGTGCGCCGGATGGAAAACGAAAAGGGGCGTTTCACCCTGATTTTCCTGGCGGCGCCGGGAGAGGAAGGCGTGGCCGAGGTTGAGCTTACCTACAACTGGCCACCAGAGGACGGCAGCGCCGGAGAAGAATATTCCGGCGGACGCAATTTTGGCCACCTCGCCTATCGCGTGGATGACATCTACGAGACGTGTCAGCGGCTGATGGACGCGGGCGTGATCATCAACCGTCCCCCGCGTGATGGGCACATGGCCTTCGTGAAAACGCCCGATGGCATCTCCATCGAGTTATTGCAGGACGGACACCTCGAACCGCGCGAACCGTGGGCAAGCATGGAAAACACCGGCAGCTGGTGAGCGTGAAACAAGCCTTTCGCTTGCCAAGAGCCTCCACAACCGTCACCTGACGCCGCCATGGCGCATGCCCTTCCCCAGGTGGTCATCATTGGCCGGCCCAACGTGGGCAAATCGACGCTGTTCAACCGGCTGGTCGGCAAACGGCTGGCGCTGGTCGACGATCAGCCGGGCGTGACTCGCGACCGCCGTTTTGGCGAGGCGGGTCTGCTGGGTCTGGAGTTCCAGGCGGTTGATACCGCCGGCTGGGAAGACGAGGATCCGGACAGCCTGCCCGGCCGGATGCGCGCGCAGACCGAGGTTTCGCTGCAAGGGGCGGATGCAGCGTTGTTCGTTATCGACGCCCGCGCCGGTATCACCCCGCTGGACGAGGAAATCGGCCGCTGGCTGCGCGAACAGAACGTGCCGGTAGTGCTTGCAGCCAACAAGTGTGAAGGCAGTGCCGGACAGGCGGGCATTCTGGAAAGCTACGCCCTTGGCCTTGGTGAGCCCGTGCCGATCTCCGCCGAACATGGCGAAGGCATGAGCGACCTCTATCAGGCCCTGCTGCCGATGATCGACGGCAAGCAGCCCGTCGAGGACGAGACGGATAGCGAGGACGAGGATGATCCGACTCGCCCATTGCAATTCGCCATTGTGGGGCGGCCGAATGCGGGCAAATCCACGCTGATCAACCGCATGCTGGGCGAGGATCGCCTGCTGACCGGGCCAGAAGCCGGCATCACGCGCGATTCCATCGCGGTGGACTGGCAGTGGACGGACCCCGCCTCTGGCGAAACGCGCGCGGTCAAGCTGATCGATACCGCCGGCATGCGCAAGAAAGCCAAGGTGGATGACAAGCTGGAAAGGCTGGCCGTCGCCGACGCCCGCCGCGCGGTCGATTTTGCCGAAGTCGTCGTGCTGCTGCTGGACGCCACTCGCGGGCTGGAGGTGCAGGACCTGAAGATCGCCAACCTCGTGCTGGAGGAAGGGCGCGCCCTCATGGTGGCGATCAACAAGTGGGACGTGGCGCAAGAGCCCAGCGCGCTGTTCAACGGAATTCGTGCCGCTCTGGAAGAAGGTCTGGCGCAGCTCAAAGGTGTGCCGCTGGTTGCCGTATCGGCGATGACCGGCAAAGGGGTGGACCAGATGCTGGCCGCCGCTTTCGATCTGCGTGAACAGTGGAGCCGGCGCGTACCCACCGCCGCACTCAACCGCTGGTTCGATCACGCGCTGGAAGCCAATCCCCCGCCCGCGCCCGGCGGCAGGCGGATCAAACTGCGCTATGTCACTCAGATCAAGACGCGCCCCCCCAGCTTCGTGGTGTTCGGCACCCGGCTGGAGGACTTGCCGACGAGTTATGAGCGCTATCTGATCAACGGCATCCGCAAGGAACTGGGCTTTGGCGCGGTGCCTGTGCGGCTGACACTGCGCAGCCCGAAGAACCCCTTCGCCAAGGACTGATTCCCTCCCGCCGCTGCGCGGGACATTTCGCGACAAGTTTCGCGTTTGCCGTCGCCGGGTGCCGTTGTAGTCTGACGGCAAAACAACCTGGGGAGGTGAGCCATGAAAATATCCGCCAGCCGCGCAGTGCGGCTTTGCCTTGGCGCAGCGCTGGGCATTGCGCTGGCCGTGCCGCAAACCGCCGTCGCCCAGCCCGCGCCTGCAACCAATGGCCCGCCACGCGGCCCGATGACGATCGAGCCCGATCCTCGCGTACAGCAGAAAACCTATGCCTTCGCCCCAACTGGCGAGGAAATGAAATATACGCTCTACGTCTCGTCAAAGGTGAAGCCTGACACCCCTGCCCCGCTGATCGTGGCACTGCATGGGCTGGGCGGCGATTCCAACTTCATCGTCCGCGGCAAGCTGATCGATCTGGCTGAAGAGAACGGATACATCGTTGTCGGGCCGATGGGATATAACGTGGGCGGCTGGTACGGATCACCGCTGATCGTGTTCGGCAACCAGCAGCCTGCTCATCCAAATCTGACCGAATTGAGCGAGTTGGACGTGATGACCGTGCTGCAGATCGCCCGGTCACAGTTCAACGTCGATCCCAATCGCATATACCTGATGGGCCATTCGATGGGCGGCGCGGGTACGATTTTCCTGGGCCAGAAACACGCCGACTATTGGGCCGCGCTGGCCGCAATCGCCCCGGCGGCATTCATGATGCAAATGCGGCAGAAAGATATTCTGGCCCCCATCAAGGATGCCAAACTGCCGATAATGATCACCCAGGGAGATGAAGACCCGGCGGTTCCCGTGGTCAATACCCGCACCTGGGCCACGGCGATGGATGAAATGGGCATGACCCACGAATACATCGAGATGCCCGGCCGCGATCACGGCAACATCATCTGGGACGGGATGGACGATATCTTCCGCTTCTTCAGCGAACACAGCCGCACCCCCCCGGCGCCCCCCGCGCTGCCGGGCAGGCCGGGGAACTAGTTAGCTGTTACTTCGGCACCGGCCGCTCCCGGCATTTTCCCGAAGCGCCCGCTGAAACCAACGGCCAGAAGAGCAAGGCCAGTCACTAGTAGAACGGGTTCTACCGGAGAGCCCGTTCCACCTGCAAGGAGGCTGGCAAAACCCGCCGCAGCCAGACCGGAACCAGCTATCGCAAGAAGCAGCGGCCACATCATCCTTGCAGGACTGATGAACGCCAACACGATGGCAGCGGCCCAGACCCAGAACATTGCCTGCTGCTCGGCAATCGCGCGGTTTGCTGCGCCCGCCGGAATGAGCCGATTGGCCCAGAAATAGCCGCCGATGGCAATCGGCAACCCGGCAAGGACCGCCGCGTTGAGCCGATCCACGATAATCACCGCTCGCCGTGGCTTGATCTTCCCTGCCTCGGCGGTTGGCGATGGCCAACGCTTTGCGGTCCACAGCAACAGTCCTGTGGCAACCATTGCTGCGCCTACCAGACCGAAGCAGAACATCAGCAGTCGGACGACCGGACCCGCGAAGTGAGCGACATGGAGGCCGAACAACTGGCTATGGAGCAACGAGACGTTCGACAGGTCTTCGTTAGTGGTGCCCAGCACTCGTCCATCGGACGGATCGAATGTTACACTGGGCTTGCGCATAGGCAAGATGCCGCGGATCGGGTGATTGATCGTCACCGTCATGCCGGCGGTTCCGGGGTTGTCGATGTGTATCTCGCCCACTTCGTCACCATGCCAGCGCCTCTGCGCCGCTTTTACCAACGGTGCGACCCGCAGCGGGGAAACAGTCCCGGACGGCTCTTCCACGGCAGAAGGAAACGCCTCCTGCGCGAACTGCCCGAGGCCCGAGGCGCCATAGACCGACGCCACACCCCACGGCATGAGAAGCATCATCACCGTCACCAGACCGCTAACCACGATCAGTAGATGATAGGGCAGCCCCAGAACGCCGGTCATGTTGTGAAGGTCCAGCCGCGTCCTCCAACCTCTGCCTCGCCTGAAGCGGAACAGGTCACGGATGATATTGCGGTGGGTTACGAGTCCGGTGACCAGCAGCATAAGAAGCGCCACACCGATCAGGCTGACCACAATGCGCCCGGCCATCGGCGAGACGAAGTGCAGATCGCTGTGAAGACGATAGAGGAAGTCACCGCCGCCCGTGGCCCGTGGTTCGGGCGAGAGGGGATTGCCGGTTCGCGGGTCCAGCACGGCATCGCCCGGTTCATCCCCAAACCACGACACGCGTAAGGCAGGGCTCTTCTCGTCGGGCAGCAGTGTCGTCCATTCACCCGCACCGCCAGCGTGGGTGACGAGCCATTGGACCGCCCGATCCGCCGCCGTTTCCGGCGGAACATCCACCTGCGCCAGCGGGCGCAGTTCCGGCGTCATCATCAGCGTGATTTCGTGGCGGTAATACCCGCAGCTGCCGGTCACGAAGATCACGAACAGCAACCAGCCGAGGATAATCCCGGACCAGTTGTGCAACCACCCCATCGCCGGGCGAAAGCGGTTCAAGGCAGCACCAGAAAACGCAGACCAACAAACAGTGCGGCGGGGCCGATCAACCAGGCCCACGCTCGCCAGGCGCTGCGCGTGGCGAACGCAATCATGATCCCGGCCGCGAACAGGATCGGCCCGGCCATGGTGCTGAGCCAAACCGCGTCAACCCTGCCCACAACCGGCACCAGCGCTGCACAAAGAAAAATCACAGCGCCCGCCGCCATGGCATATCCGCCGATGGCGGCGGCGGCGACGCGCGCCGCGACCGACCATCGGGACATGGCGGCGATGCGCCGCACTTCTAGAACCGGCCGCGCAAGGTGAACGTGGCCGAACGCGGCGCGCCATAACGGTTGCCGAATGCGGTGCTGCTGATCGAGGTGAAGTAGGTCTTGTCGAACAGGTTATTGACGTTGACGGAAGCCGTAACGCCCGGAACGACATCATATCCGACATAAAGGTCAGCCAGCACATAGCCTTCCTGACTGTAGGTCGCGGTGTTCGATTGCGTCCATTTGCTCTGATAGCTGACGCTGCCGCCGGCCGAGAACCGCTCGCCAAACCGGTAATTGGTCCACAGGCGCAGCATATGCTTCGGGGTGAAGCTGGCAAACGGCTGACCTTCATTGGCGGTGGGATCACCCGCGCCGTCCCGATCGCGAAGATATTCGGTATCGGCGTAGGTATAGCCGCCGGTAATCAGCCACTGCGGCACGGGCCGGCCCGAAATCTCTAGTTCGACGCCCTGAGTGCGCACGGCACCTTCCGCAATGAAGCAACGGCCCGGCTGATTATCGATTTCCGCCTGGAAGCAGCTGTAATCGGGATCCTGCTGAGCCCGATTGACCTGCTTCACGCGGTAGAGCGTGGCCGACGCCAGCAGGCGATCACCCAGGAAGCTGCCCTTGATACCGGCCTCGTAGTTCTCACCAGTGAGGGGTGCGATGAACGATCCGTCCCGCTGACGTTCGTCCTGCGGTTCGAACGCTTCCGCATAGCTGGCGTAAAAGGTCACACCGCTGCTGAGGTCGTAGGTCAGACCGGCGTAGGGGGTGAACACGCCACTGGCGCTATATTCCTGATGATCGTCGATCAGGCCGGGAAAGGGCAGATAGACGAAATCATACACTGTATCGAACCAGCTCAAACGGCCGCCTAGGATCAGCTTGAGGCCATCTGCGGGCGAAAGTCGCGTCGCGGCGAACATGCCGAACTGGTCGCTATCGGTGGTTTCCTGTCCCTGATCGGCTGCGATGGTCGGTTCAGCAACCGATGTGGGATCGAAATCCAGCACATCGATGCCGCCCACCAGCACCTGGCTGCCATTGAGCAGGCCGTTGCTGAGATCGCGCCAGTTGGCGCCGAACTGCAACTCGTGCTCACGCCCGAAAAGATTGAACGATCCGGCTACGCTGGCATCGATGCTCGTCTGCTTGGTGGATAGCAGGTTCGCCGCCATTCGACCGCCGGTAAGATCGGTAACCGGATTAACAGCGCCCGATGCCTGCAACGTCAGTGAATCGCGGTCGGAATCGAGGTGGGTCGCGGCAATCCGTGCCTTCCAGTCACTGCCCAGATCCTGCGCAATCTCGCCAAAGATCTGCGTCGTCTTGACCGACCGCTGGTTCCACGAGGCGCCAAGGAAAGTGTCGCGCGCAACAGGAAGCGCATCCCCATTGGCATAGCGCGGCAAGGCGTCCGGGAAGGGAACGTCATCCGCATCCTGATAAGATATGGCGGCGCTGAGGGACGTGCTGTCCGTCACATCGGCGTCGAACGCCCCATAGACCAGGACCTTGTCGCCCTTCACGAAATCGATGAAGGAATTGGTGCGGTCATAAACGCCGACACCGCGCACGCGGACACGGCCATCCGTATCGAGGGCGGTGGAAGCATCAGCTTCAAAGCGGAATGCGCCTTCGGTATCGACCGAAGCTCTTCCAGAAATACCTGCGGGATTGGCCCGCTTGCGCACGAGGTTGATGGCGCCGCCGAAGCTGCCCGCACCCTGCCACAGGCCTGCCGCCCCGCGCAGCACCTCCACCCGGTCATAAAGCGCTGTGTCAGGCGCAGTCATGGCTGCTGAATAGACATCGATGGGGACACCATCGAACTGCAGCGTGCCGATCTGGAAACCGCGCGCAAAGTAAGTGGCTTCGTTGGCGCCAAACAGTGTGAGGCCGGGCGTCTGTAGCAGCACATCATCCAGATCGTTGGCCTGGGTCAGATCGATCTGCTCCCGCGATACGACGGTGACCGACTGCGGAAACTCGCGGATGGTTACTTCGCTATCGCCCAGCGTCACGACAGCATTGCCCTGCCCGGTGACGATGATCTCGCTGGCGTCCTGAGCCATTGCAGCAGTGGACGTGGTGGCGAGCATCGCCGCAACAAAACCTCTTATCATTTTGGATTATCCCTGAGCCCTGAATAATAGGCAGGTGCCCCCGCAGCGGGCGATTGGAGTTCGCTTTTCCGCCATGGCGGGGCCCTGTCCCCTCCCGGCTCCGGCTGCAGGCCTTCAGGCGCGCTGTCATCACGGTCCGGACGGGTGTGACGCGCATATGCTCGCTCCAGCACCTGCGGGAGTTAATTACAGTAATGAGTCGGGGTGTTACGGTAACACGGCAGTTACACTTCATATGAAAGGGGCATGTACGCTGCCGGAAGACCGGCACGTCATGCCCATTTCCGCACCGCCTACATGCTATCGCTGCGATTCCCGATCTCTGACGAGCGGTCGGTCCACTTGTTCTGCGCGGTACTGGGCACTTCATTCCTGCATGCACTGGCGCGGCCAGCCCGCCGGGCGCTGCCCTAGTGGCTTTCGGCGCCCTTGCTCTGAAGCTGGACGTAATTCTGAAGGCCCATGCGGCCGATCATTTCCAACTGCTTCTCGATGAAGTCGACGTGTTCTTCCTCGCTTTCGAGGATGCGTTCGAAAATTTCGCGGCTGACATAGTCGCGCACGCTCTCGCAGTACTGGATCGCGTCGCGCAGCAGCGGGATCGCCTCCAGTTCCAGCGCGAGATCGGCCTTGAGGATTTCCTCTACCGTTTCACCCACCTTCAGCTTGTGAAGCGCCTGGAAGTTCGGCAGCCCTTCCAGGAACAGCACGCGATCGGCCAGCGTATCGGCATGCTTCATCTCGTCGATGGATTCGTGCCGCTCATACTCGGCGAGTTTGTGAATGCCCCAGTTGTCCAGCACACGGTAGTGCAGCCAGTACTGGTTAATGGCGGTCAGCTCATTCGTGAGCGCCTTATTCAGATAATCGATGACCTGAGGGTCGCCCTGCATCGTCTGTCTCCTGCAAGGCCCTATTGTGAGCGCGGAGACGCCCGGCGGCAAGGCCGGAATCGCAAAAAATGGCGGAATTCCTAGGGTTTGCGAATGAAAGTCAGAAGCGTGGCTGCTGACTTTTTGGTGCCAAAATCAGGCTGCGACGAGGTGCGGGCGACGGTCCAGAGCGCGTTCTTCCGCCAGCAGATCGTCCGCATCTTCCAGGCACTGGCAGCACTGCGGCGCTTTACCCAGAGAGGCATAGATAGCCTCTGCATCGCCGCAAACACCGCGCGCGGCGCGGCGAAATTCGCATTCGCGGATCGCATTGCAGACGCAGACAAACATGCCGGGCGAATCTCTCCGATGTTCTCAGAGAGGAAGTTAATGCGAATAGATTGCAATATCAAGCCCGATGCTGGAAATACGTCAGCGATCGGTGACGATGCAATCGTGTCCTGATTGCTTTAACGCGGCGCAGGCGGCAGCGGCAGCTTCTCGCGTCGGGAAACCACCCGCCTGAAGGAAAGTGAGTCGGCCCGATTTGGGGGTGATTCGCGTCGTTCCAGCCAGTTCCGAACGATCGGAAAGACGCCTCCATAACGCGTCCGCATTCTCAGCGACGGAAAACGCGCCGAGCTGCACCCGCCAGCGGCCATCGGCAACTACGGCAGCTGGCGCCGGTTCTGATGGCTCTGAAGTGGAAGGCAGAGATGGGGCAACCGGCGAGAGCGAGGCGGCCTGCGGTGCAGTGTTTGCTGCTGCCAGCCCGGCATTACCCCCGGCTTCGACGTTAGAACGCATCTGCTGCGCCATTTCTCCCGCCTGACGCCGCTGTGTTTCAGGAATAACGCGGTCCATTTCCGCCAGCGCGGGCGCGGCCTGCGGCAGGCCCGCAGCATTGGCCAATGTCATCAAAGCATAGGCACGCGGCCAGTCTTCCTGCACGAAGTCGCCGTTGAAGTGCGCGATGCCCAACAGGTATTGCGCACGCGCATCCCCCCGCCCTGCCGCATCTCGCAGATAGGGCATGGCCGCTTCACGTCGCCCCTCTTCAAACAGAAGCAACCCGTAAGTGTCCGCGGCGCGCGAGTGACCCGCCGCGGCAGCTCGCGCATAAAGGGATTCGGCTCTGGCAGAATCGACCGGCACTCCGCGACCGAAGCGATAGGCCTGGGCAAGATTGAACAGCGCATCGGCATCACCGCCTGCGGCGGGGCCTTCCCATTCCCGTACGGCGGCTGCGTAATCGCCGCGAGACCAGGCATCGACCCCCGATTGAACATCCGCATGCAAAGGCATTGCGGTAAGCCCCGCCCCCAACAACGCGACAAGGCCCACGGCGCCGACAGCGCGCTTGTTCAACGAAAACCGCATCGACCCTTCCGCTTTGTCCGCTGTCGGTGAATCACTCCACGGGAAAACCCTTATGCCGGACAGTCCCGGATCGAAAGAGCAGTATCGACCGGCGGCCCGCAAAGGGACATCGGCACCGCCCCCTCTTTAACTCAAAATTTAGGGTGATCTGCGATCCCCACGTTCGAATGGATTGGTTTGGCCGTTTCTCCGGCCGAAAATCAGGGGGATTGTCCTTTGCGCGTTTTAGCATTGGCTTCGCAGAAGGGCGGGTCTGGCAAGACGACCCTGTCCGGGCACCTGGCGGTGCAGGCACAGCGCGCCGGGGCTGGTCCCGTCGTGCTGATCGATATCGATCCGCAGGGTTCACTGGCAGACTGGTGGAACGAGCGAGAGGCGGAATATCCCGCCTTCGCGCAGACCACCGTTGCGCGGCTGGCCAACGATCTGGCGATTCTGCGCCAGCAAGGCTTCAAGCTGGCGGTGATCGACACCCCGCCCGCAATCACCATGGCGATCCAGTCGGTCATTTCCGTGGCCGAACTGATCGTGGTGCCGACACGCCCCAGCCCGCACGATCTGCGTGCCGTGGGCGCGACGGTTGATCTGTGCGAGCGCGCGGGCAAGCCGCTGATCTTCGTGGTCAACGCCGCCACCCCCAAGGCCAAGATCACATCTGAAGCGGCAGTCGCGCTGAGCCAGCACGGCACGGTGGCCCCGATCACCCTGCACCACCGCACCGACTATGCCGCCTCGATGATCGATGGCCGCACGGTTATGGAAGTCGATCCCGACGGTCGCAGCGCGCAGGAAGTCGTCACCTTGTGGCACTACATCGCCGACCGGCTGGAAAAGAATTTCCGCCGCACGATCTTCAACGCGCCGAACGCCATGTCGCCGGTGGCCGGGTTCAACCGTCCGCAGGGTGGCTTCGGCCGCCGCGTCGCGCAGTAAGGCGGGCTGGCCGCGATGGCGGACCTCAAGCCCGTAGCTTCGCTGGGAGCGACATTGCTGGCGCGCAAGGGCGGCGCCAGGCCCGCGATGCGGCCGCAAGTGGCTGCGACCGGTCTGGGCGGCGCCCAGGCAGCGCAGAAAATCGCCGCCGATCTCGAAGACCTCGGCTGGAACGACATGGGCGAGGACGATACGCCTGAGGACCGCAGCGCCGAAGTCCTCCAGCTGACGCCCGCGCCAGCCAATCCCGAATCCGAAGCACGGACCGATCGGGGATCGCCCCGCCCCGGCGTGCGAAGCATGCACGAGGAACTGGCCGCCCGGCTCGCCGCAGAAGGTGATTCGGACAACCTCGTCAGAAAGAACAAGGCGAAGGCCGCGCCGGAAGCGGAAACCGAAGCGAAGGCGGCAGAACCGCAGCCCGCTGCCGAAATTGCCCGGCTTCCCCTCGCGAACAAACCACAGATCAGGCCCGAGCCAGAAGCCCTGTCGGCGAGCGACGGCCGCCGCGCGGCCTTCACGCTCAGGCTCGACGCCCAACGCCATCTCAAGCTGCGGCTCGCCAGCACGATCCGCAACCGCAGCGCGCAACAGCTCGTCACCGAAGCGCTCGATCGCTTCCTGCGCGACATTCCCGAAATCGAACTGCTGGCGCGCAATATTCAGCAAAACGACCGCAAGGGGGCCTGACATCATGTCGAACCATGCAAACGGCAACCGGATGCTCGGATTCGTGGTTACTTCCGCCCTAACGGGCGTGCTGCTTTCGGGCTGCGCGGCATCGGTGGCGGAACCCGCGAGCGTTTCCGCCAATCGCGCGGAAGAGGCGCTGGCCGCCGGCAAGTCCGAACGCGCCGTCCGCCATGCGGAAACCGCCGTGCTGGCCGATCCGCGCAACGCCGCCTATCGTGCGACGCTGGGTTCAGCCTATCTCGAAGCCGGACGCTTCGCATCAGCCGCCACGTCCTTCCACGACGCCATGGCGCTGGGCGACGCCAGCGGACGCACGGTGCTGAGCCTGTCGCTGGCACTGACGGGGCAGGGTCGTTTTGATGAAGCCGCCCTTCTACTGAACGATCACGAGCGCGATATCGCCACCGCCGATCTTGGCCTTGCCTATGCGCTGGCCGGGGAACCGGGGCGCGGCATCCATGTGATGAGCAACGCCATCCGTGGCGGCGAGAACACGGCCAAGATGCGCCAGAATCTCGCTTTCTCCTACGCCTTGGCGGGCCGCTGGCGCGAAGCGCGGCTGATGGCCGAGCAGGACGTGCCGGCCGACAAGGTTTCAGAGCGTATCGAACAATGGGCCCGCATGGCGCATCCGCAGGCAACGCAACAGCGTGTTGCCGGGCTGCTCGGCGTGCCCACCGGCACCATCGACATGGGCCAGCCGGTGCAACTGGCGCTGGCCAATACGCCTTCCATAGAGGAACTGGCGCTGGGCACTGCGCCCACCCCAGATCCTGTGGAAGCAGCCTACGCCGATACGCCCGCACAGGTGGCCGAACTGCCGCCGCTTGCACTTCAGCCCGAACCCGCTGTGGAGCTTCCGCCTGTAGCCGTTGCACCAGTGGTGCCGACGCTGGAAGAAAGCTTCAGCAGGGCGTTTGCGGCACCCGTCGCAGCCCCAGCCGTGGCGCAGGACGCCGCGCGCTTTGCCGCTTCCCCCGTCGGTCTTACCAGCACGCAGCAGGCCCCGGCCAGCCGTGTAGTGGCCGACGCCGATGGCTCGCACCTGATCCAGCTTGGCAGTTTTCTGAGTGAAGACGGCGCACGCCGGGCGTGGAGCATCTATGCCAGCCGCTATCCCGAACTGGCCGGGCACCGCATGGTGATTTCCCGGGCGGTCGTGAAGGGCAAACAGTACTGGCGCGTATCCGCCGCAGGCTTCGCCCCATCAGCGGCCACCGCCATGTGCGGCAAGGTCAGGGCCCACGGCGAAGGCTGCTTTGCCTATGCCGAAGGCCGTCCGCTACCCGGCGCGGTGAACAGCGGCATGATGCTGGCAAGGCGCTGAGGCAGCGTTCAGTTCCTACCCGCTTGGGGCCAAGGCCCTAATCTTCGATCCGGACGCCGCCCTTCCATAGCGCGGTGACACGCCCTTGCGCGGGCTGGCGGTCAAACGGGGTATTCCCCGCGCTGGCCGCCATGCGCGTAGAATCGATGATCCACGGCTTTTCCGGGTCGATCAGGGCAATGTCAGCCTCGGCCCCCGGCCGAAGCTCTCCTGCCTCCACGCCCAGCAAACGCGCCGGATTGCGAGCCACGAGGTCAAAGGCGCGTTCCAGCCCGATCACGCCATCGCGCACCAGCGTCAACACCATGGCCAGCAAGGTTTCCGCCCCCGCCATGCCCGGCGCGGCGTCGACGAACGGCAGGCGCTTGTCCTCCGGTCCACGCGGATCGTGGCCCGATGCGACGATATCGATCGTGCCGTCGCCCAGAGCTTCCAGCACGGCCTGGCGATCATCTTCTTCCCGCAACGGTGGAGAGAGGCGGGCGAAAGTGCGGAAATCGGCCAGCGCCAAATCCGACAGCATGAAATGCGCCGGGGTAACGCCCGCTGTCACAGCCACACCCCGCCCCTTTGCGGCGCGGACCAGATCGAGCGCGGCGCGTGTGGTGATCTGCCGGAAATGCAGGTGCGCTCCGGTCATTTCCGCCAGCGCGATATCGCGCGCAACGGCGAGAGCTTCTGCCTGAGCCGGTGCGCCTGGCAGGCCGAGCCGCGTGGCCATCTCGCTGGCAGTGGCCACAGCATGGCCAGCAAGTCCGCCATCCTCCGCGTGTACGACCACGACCATGCCGAGCATCCCCGCATAGCTGAGCAGCCGGTGCATCAGCCCGCTGTCGGCAATCCAGCGCCGCCCGGTCGCCACGCCCCGCGCACCCGCATCGCGCATCAGCGCCAGTTCCGCCAGCTGCAGCCCCTCCAGCCCCTGCGTTGCCCCCGCGAGAGGGTGGACCCACAGGTCCGGCTTGCCGCTCTGAGCCGCGAAGCGGACCCGCGCAGGGTGGTCGAGCGGCGGCGACTGATCCGGCATCAGTGCCGCGCGGGTGATGCCGCCGAAATGGAATGCCGGCTTGTCGATGGCGAACACACCATAATCGATCAGGCCGGGGGCCACGATCTTCCCGGCAGCATCGATCACTTCATCGCCATCATGCGGGGCAATATCACCAGCCGCGCAGACCAGTCCGCCGACGCAGCGCAGCGCGCCGGGGCGCACTCCCTCCGGCGTGACCAGACGGCCGCCGGTGATGGTAAAAGGCTGAATCTGCTTCATGCCCAGTGCTCCACGCCGCGTCCGCGCCGGGTCAGCACATCCAGACATGCCATGCGCAAGGCCACGCCCATTTCCACCTGATCCGTAATGATCGAACGACCGGCGAGATCGGCCACGGTGCTGTCTATCTCCACCCCCCTGTTCATCGGTCCGGGGTGCATGATGATGGCATCCGGCGCGGCCCGTTCCAGCCGTTCGGGCGTAAGGCCGTAGAGGTGCCGGTATTCACGCGGGCTGGGGACGAACTGCCCCTCCATCCGTTCATTCTGAAGGCGCAGCATCATCACCACTTCGGCGCCATCCAGTGCCTGGTCGAAATCATGGAACGGTTCCACCCCCATGCGCTCCACCTTCGCAGGCATCAGCGATGGCGGCGCGCAGACGCGCACCACCGCCCCCAGCGCCTGAAGGCAGAGCATGTTGGACCGTGCGACGCGGCTGTGCAGCACGTCGCCGCAGATCGTCACGCGCAATCCGTTGAACATGCCGTCAGAGCTTCCAACGCCCCGCGCCCGCAGCGCATGGCGCAGGGCCAGCGCATCGAGCAGTGCCTGCGTGGGATGTTCGTGCTGCCCATCCCCGGCATTGAGCACCGGGCAATCCACCATGTCGGCAATCAGCGCCACCGCCCCGCTCGACTGGTGGCGGATCACGATCGCATCGGCCCGCATGGCGTTCAGCGTCACCGCCGTGTCGATCAGCGTTTCGCCCTTCTTCACGCTGGATTGCGCGGCATGCATGTTGACCACATCCGCGCCCAGACGCTTGCCCGCGATTTCGAAGCTCAGCAGGGTGCGCGTGGAATTTTCGAAAAACGCGTTGATGATGGTCTGCCCGGCCAGCCGGTCGGTATGCTTGTTGGGCTGCCTGTTCCATTCGACCCACTGTTCCGCTTCATCGAGCAGATAGAGGATCTCATGCGTGGCAAGATGCCCGATTCCCAGCAATCCGCGATGCGGAAATGCCAGCGCGCCCGCCGGATAGCGGCCCGCTGCGTGTGTGTGATGCGACGATGTCATTAAAGCCGGGGCATTAGGGCCGTGTGATGCAGTTCGCAACCGCTTCAACCATGATTCCCGGTGAAGCGGGTGGCGCATCGCCGCAGCGGCAGTTAAGCTGCACGCCAGCACCGGGATCACGAAAGACAAACACATGAGTTTCGCGGGCAAAGTCTGGCGCTTGCTGGTTGGCATCAAGGATGCCCTGTCACTGGTGTTCCTGCTGCTGTTCTTCACCGTGCTGTTCGGCATCCTCAGCGCGCGGCCCAGCCCCGGCGCGGTGCGTGACGGGGCGCTGCTGCTGCAACTTGATGGAACGGTGGTGGAGGAAGTTGCCACCATCAACCCCTTGAACGCGCTGCTTTCCTCCAGCCTGCCTACGCGTGAATACGCGGCGCGCGATCTGGTGCGGGCGATCGACGCCGCGGCCACGGACAAGCGGATCAAGGCCATCGCGCTGGACATGACGACGTTTCTGGGCGGCGGCATGGTCCACATGATCGAGATCGGCGACGCGCTCGATCGCTTCCGCGCGGCGGACAAGCCGGTGCTGGCCTATGCGGTCGCCTATTCGGACGATTCCATGCTGCTTGCCGCCCATGCGGACGAGGTGTGGGTCGATCCCATGGGCGGGGCTTCGATTGCCGGGCCGGGTGGAGAGCACATCTATTACGCGGGCCTGCTGGAACGCCTGAAGGTCAAAGCCCACGTGTTCCGCGTTGGCACCTACAAGAGCGCGGTAGAACCCTATCTCCTGAACGCCATGTCGCCGGAAGCGCGTGAGAACTATCAGCAGCTTTACGGCGCACTGTGGCAAGAATGGCAGGCCAACGTCACGCGCGGGCGGCCGCAGGCGCAAATCGCGGAGGTGACGCGCGATGCCCCGGCGTGGCTTGCGGCATCGGACGGCGATCTGGCCAAGGCGGCGATTTCCGCCGGGCTGGCCGACCGCGCCGGTACGCGCGTTGAATGGGGGGAACGCGTCGCGGAACTGGCCGGCGCCGACAATTGGGACAAGGCACCTGGCGCCTTCGCATATACAGACTTGGAAGCTTGGCTCGCCGCCAGCGAACCCGCGCGTAATGGCAAGGCCATCGGCGTAATCACCATCGCCGGAGAGATCAGCGACGGCGAAGCCGGCCCCGGTGAAGCCGGAGCCGCCCGTATCCAGCGCCTATTGGACGAAGCACTTACCGATGATCTGGGCGCGCTGGTGGTGCGGGTAGATTCGCCGGGCGGCACGGTAACAGGGTCGGAAGCAATCCGCCGGGCGATCCTGCGCCACAAGGCGAAAGGCATTCCGGTGGTCGTATCGATGGGCAACGTCGCGGCCAGTGGCGGATACTGGGTTTCCACCCCCGCTGACCGCATCTTCGCCGAACCGGAAACGATTACGGGATCGATCGGCATCTACGGCGTTCTGCCGACGTTTGAAGACACTCTGGCGGAATGGGGCGTGACCACCGATGGCGTGACCACCACGGAACTATCCGGTCAGCCCGATCTTGCCGCTGGCCTCACCCCGCAAGCCGCGGCTGTGCTGCAGGCGACGATCGAATCGGGTTACGAACGCTTCCTTTCGCTGGTCGCGCAATCGCGCGGCAAGACCCGCGACCAGATCGATGCCGTCGCGCAGGGCCGGGTGTGGGACGGCGGAGCCGCGCGGCAGATCGGGCTGGTGGATCAGTTCGGCAATCTGACAGATGCAGTCGCTTACGCGGCGCAGCAGGCGAAACTTGGCGATGGCCAGTGGCACACCAAGTATCTGGGCGCGGGCGAGGATATCTACGCCCCGCTGCTTCGCCAGATCATGCGGGGCGAGGAAAGCCGGGCGGCAGGGGGCGACATGTTCGCCTTGTTTGCCCGCCGCCAGGGTGATCTGGCCACGCGCGTGCTGGATGACATGAGCGGATTTCTGGAAGTGCGCGGCGCACAGGCGCGGTGTCTGGAATGTCCGACGCCCCATCGCGCCACCGCCTCTTCCAGCGACCGGGCGGCTGCCGGTTCCCCACTGCTTCGCCTGATGGATTTCCTGATCCGCTGACAGGCCAGACAAACGCTTGCCAGCGCCGCCCGCTCATGGCAAAGGCGCGCCCCTGCCGCGAGGCTGGCCTGCATGGCCCCTTCCGCGAGCGGGCGCGTAGCTCAGTGGTAGAGCACACCCTTCACACGGGTGGGGTCGCAGGTTCAATCCCTGCCGCGCCCACCATTATCAGACTGACATCGCCTTGGTGCTGGGCAGATATGCGTATCGCTTGGCGTCCGCTCGACAGGCTTCATAAGTAAAACCACTTATCAATCCCGGTAGTGGCTCGCTAACCATCTTCGCCGTAGGGGTGCGTCAGGAGGCTTCCGCATTGGAACTGGTGCAACATCCGGAGCGCGCGCACCCACGAACCAGTATGTTCGTGTTGGCGTCGATGGCTTCCGCAAGGGCGTCAGGGCCGGTCAAGGTCAGGAACATGTCGCCCGATGGCGCACTGATCGAGGGGGCTACCCTGCCCGGTGTTGGCGATCCCCTGTCCCTGCGGCGGGGGGAGTTGAATGCGAGCGGACGGATCGTCTGGCAGGACGGCGGCAAGGCCGGGGTCCGCTTCGACCATCATGTGCAGGTTGCGGACTGGCTGCCTGCGGGCGCGGCGCGGCAGCAACTGGTGGAACAGACTGTCCACGAACTGAAGAACGCCCCTGCCGCGGTGGCACCAGCGCCCGTCGCGGCGCGCGCTCCGATCGCGCCTTCATCCGTTGAGCGGGTCGATCTGCTGGAAACGGCCGATGCGCTGGACGCGCTGGCGGATGCCCTTGCGGAAAACCCGCAGGTAATACTCGATCATTCCACGCGGCTGCAGGTGCTGGACGTTGCCGCCCAGCTTCTGCGCAGGTGCGCGGTTACCAGCCGAACCTGATCGCCGATCAGGCGCTGAGAACGCGACGCTGACCGCCCTCGTTCCGGGTGGGGGCTGCCTCCTGTCCATAAGGCTGAAGTTGCAGCGCCAGCCGTGCCAGGCCTTCGAGCGTCAGGGATTCCTGAAAAATGACGCCGTGGCTTGCCCCCTTCCGCCAGCAGACGTGGGTGCGACGCGGCGCGCTTTCGGGAAATTCGAGGTTCAGCGGCGCCCGGCGCGCAACGGTGCGCGCGCTTTCGATACACGCCCCCTCCTGCGACAGGTCGGCCAGCATCGCCGGGCCGGATTCGCCATCCGCCGTTATCCATACCGGGTGAGAAATCCTCAGCCGTATCGCCCGCCCGTCCGTGGGGCAGCTTTCGGAAACGAACGCTGCGGTATCGATGCGCGAGGAGAAGCGATATCCGGCGTAATCCCCGTCGATCCAGCGCCGCTCAACCGCATAGAGCGCCCCGTTCGCCAGTTCGAGGAACATGTGCCCTTCCGGCGGATGGGCATGGAACAGCCGCAGCCGCACGCCGCTTTCCGACACGTCGTGAATGACGCAAAGGTATTCGCCATCGTGACAGCGCAGCTTGGCCACGCGCAGCATCAGCCTCTTGCGGGCATCCTGGCGGTATTCCGCCCCCGGCCTGCCCGCTCGTGCGCCCAGTTCCACTTCCGTCAGCATCTTTACCCCCCGGTTCGCGCGAAGCAGCCGCAGCGGCATCGCATGGTTAACCGGTGCTACACCGCGAAAGTTAACAATCAGCAATCGGCGATCGATGGGGGCCGCGGCAGGGCGTGCAGCCCGCTTGCCAGCCGCACAGGACCAGCATAGTGCCCTGCCCATGCATGACTTGCGCGCCATTCGCGAAAACCCCCAGAGTTTCGACGCCGGAATCGGCCGACGCGGGCTGGAACCGGTTTCAACCGCGATCCTCAACCTTGACGAACGCCGGCGTGAGGCCGCCACCCGCGCTCAGGAGGCGCAGGCCCGGCGCAATGAAGCTTCGAAGCTGATCGGCGCGGCCATGGGCAAGGGCGATACCGCCACGGCCGAGGCGTTGAAGGCGGAAGTCGCCACGCTGAAGGACACTCTTCCCGCATTGGAGGACGAAGGCCGCCATCTGGGGACGGAGCTGGACAACCTCCTTTCCACCCTGCCCAACATCCCCGCCGAAGACGTGCCGGAAGGCGAGGACGAGGAAGGCAATGTCGAGGTAAGCCGCTGGGGCCAGCCGCGCGATTTCGCCTTCACGCCTCGTGAGCATGCAGACCTGGGTCCACCGCTTGGGCTGGATTTCGAAACCGGCGCGGCGATGAGCGGCGCGCGCTTCACGTTCCTGCGCGGCCAGATGGCCCGACTGCAACGCGCGCTGGGCCAGTTCATGCTGGACCTGCAAACGCAGCAGCGCGGCTATACCGAATGCGCCCCGCCCCTGCTGGTGCGGGACGAGGCCGTGTTCGGCACCGGGCAATTGCCGAAATTCGCCGATGACCTGTTCCGCACCGGGGATGGCCGCTGGCTGATCCCCACGGCAGAGGTCAGCCTGACCAATTCCGTCCGTGACCAGATCATCGACGACGTTTCGCAGCCTATCCGCCTGACCGCCCTGACCCCCTGTTTCCGCAGCGAAGCGGGCGCGGCGGGCAAGGATACGCGCGGCTTCATCCGCCAGCACCAGTTCGAAAAAGTAGAACTGGTGGCGATCTGCCGTCCGGAGGATTGGCAGGCGGAACATGACCACATGATCCGTTCGGCGGAACTGGTGCTGGAAACGCTGGGCCTGCCCTATCGCAAGCTGCTGCTCTGCGCGGGCGATATGGGGGCAACGGCGAAGAAGACCTTCGATCTGGAAGTCTGGCTGCCCGGCCAGCAGGCTTATCGAGAGATCAGTTCTGTCAGCTGGTGCGGCGATTATCAGGCGCGGCGGATGAATGCGCGCTATCGGCCCGAAGGGCAGAAGGGCACCGCCTTCGTTCATACGTTGAACGGGTCCGGCCTCGCCGTAGGGCGGACACTGGTGGCAGTGCTGGAGAACGGGCAGCAGGAAGATGGCAGCGTCACCCTGCCCCCCGCGCTGGTGCCTTACATGGGTGGGATCGATCGGCTGGTGCCGCTGGCCTGATGCGCATCCTGCTGACCAACGACGACGGCATCCACGCCCCCGGCATGGCGGTGCTGGAAGCGATCGCCGCCCGGCTTTCGGATGACGTATGGGTCTGCGCCCCGTCAGAGGAGAATTCCGGCGCTGGCCATTCGCTGACGTTGCACATGCCGGTGCGCCTGCAACAGCACGGCGAACGGCGCTTCTCCGTCACCGGCACGCCGACCGACGCGGTGAATCTGGCGCTGCGGAAACTCTTTGCCGACCGCGCGCCCGATCTGGTGCTCTCCGGCGTCAACAACGGCGAAAACCTCGCCGACGACGTTACTTATTCGGGCACCGTTTCCGCGGCGATGGAAGGGGCGCTGGCCGGCATTCCCGCCGTGGCGCTGAGTCAGGCAATGCGTGATTCCGGTAACGGCTTTTCCGCCGCCGAAGGCTGGGCCGCGAAGGTGCTGGCCCCGCTGCTGGATATGCAGATAGCGCGGCGCACGGTGATCAACGTCAACTTCCCCGCGCTTCCCGCCGATGCGGTGCGCGGCGTTCGGGTGGTTCGGCAGGGTTTCCACGATTACGGGCGCGGATCGCTGACCGAAGGGACCGATCCCCGCGGGCGGCCATACTATTGGTTCGGGTTGCAGGACATCGAACATACGCTTGACCACGGCACCGATCTGGAAGCCGTGAACGAAGGTTTCGTGTCGATCACCCCGCTGCAACTCGATCTTACCCATCACGCCTCTATCGGCACACTGGCAGAGGCTTACGAATGATCGGGGGCGGCTGAACGATGAGCCTGCCCAGCAGCGGATGGCGGCGTCAGATCGAAGTGGTCGGCACGCGTCCGTTCGCACCGTTGCGGCGGGCCATCAAGGTGCCGGTGTGGGGCGATCTGGGCCTGCGGCTGGGCGCGGCGCTGATACTCGTTTTCGTGGTCGTGCTGATCCACTGGTTCCAGCGCGATGGGCTGGTCGATCATGCCGATGGCCATGTCAGCTTTCTGGATGTCGTCTATTTCACGATGATCTCGGTCACCACGACCGGGTTTGGCGACATCACGCCCGTCAGCAACGGCGCGCGGCTGGTGGAAGCGATCGTGGTCACGCCGATCCGCATCGCGGTGCTCTTCATCTTTGTCGGCGCCGCCTATAACTTCGTCATCAAGCGCGGTTGGGAGAGGTGGCGCATGGCGCGCATCCAGAAACAGCTTTCGAATCATGTCGTCGTCGTCGGCTATGGCGTTTCCGGATCGGAGGCGGTGAACGAACTGATCGAACGCGGCACCGAACCGCACTGCATCGTGGTGATGGACCCCAATGCCCAGCGGCTGAAACTGGCCGAACAGATCGGCTGCAACGTGATCCAGGGCGATGGCAGCCGCGATGACGATCTGCGCGCGGTGCGGATCGACCGGGCCAGAACGGTGCTGGTTTCCGCCGGGCGTGACGATTCCTCCATCCTGATCGTGCTCACGGCGCGGCATCTGGCGCCCAAGGTGCCTATCACCGTGGTCGTTCGGGCAGAGGATAACGAGTTGCTGGCCCGTCAGGCCGGTGCCGACAACGTCATCAATCCGGTGCGCTTTACCGGCCTGTTGCTGGCGGGAAGCGCACAGGGCCTGCATATCGCCGACTACCTCGCCGACCTCGCTTCAGTTAGCGGCAAGGTACAACTGATCGAACGCCCGGTGCTGCCTGAGGAAATCGGCAGGTCGCTGGGCGAACTGGCTACCGACGGGCAGGGCCTGCGCGTCTATCGCGATGGCATTGCACTGGGTTTCTGGGAACCGGAAGTGCGCGTGTTGCGAGAGGGTGACGTGATCGTGGAGATCCGTCCGACAATAGAAAACGAGACCTGATCCATGAACTCTGTACGCACCCCCCAGGGACTGATGTTCGATCTGGACGGGACGCTGATCCTGTCGGACCGCAAGCTGGGCGGATACACCGCCATTCCCGGCGCGGCAGAGGCGCTGGCGGCACTGGACGATCGCGGTATCCCGTGGATCGCGATGACCAACGGCAGCGCCTATCCCGCCAGCGTTCAGGCCCCTCGCCTGCGCGCCGTGGGGCTGCCGGTGCGTGACGAACGCCTGTTCACGCCCAACAGCGTGGCAGCACGCGCCATGGTCGACCGGGGATATAACCGGGTGCTTGTTCTGGGCACGCAGGGCGTGGCTGACGCTCTGGCCGAAGCGGGCGTATCCTGCGTTCTGCCCGATGACGAAGCCGCGCATGAAACCGACGCCGTCTATGTCGCGTGGCATCCGGAATGTTCGATGCCGCATATCCATCTGGCGTGTGAGCGTGTGCTGGACGGGGCGGCTTTCCTCACCGCTTCGGACGTGCCGTTCTTCGCCACGAAGGACGGGCGCAGCTTCGGCTATTCCTGCGCGATCAACGGCGCGGTGGCGCGGGTGACCGGCGTGGAGCCGGAACCTTGCGGCAAACCCAGCGCCCTGGCCTTGCGGCTGGTGGCGGAACAACTGGGCGTGGCCGAAACCGATGTCGGCGTAGTGGGTGACGATGCCGTGGCCGAAATGCAGATGGCCCGCGCAGGCGGCGCGATCGGCATCGCGGTCGCCAGCGGATCGACCAGCCGCGCGGAATGGGCGGCCCAACCGCCTGCCCGCGCGCCGCATGTGGTAATCGACAGCGTGGCCGATTTGCTCTCGGACGGCTTTCTGGGCTAGTTGCTTGTGAAACCTTCCGGGGAGCCTGAATGAAGCTCGGCCGTCTCAATCACGTCGGCGTGGCAGCACCCGATCTGCCCGCCGCGATCCGCTTCTGGCGCGAAGTCATGGGCGCCGCCGTGGTGACGGAACCGTTCGACATGCCTGAACAGGGCGTCCGCGTTTGCTTCGTGGAAACGCCGGGCGCGGACGGTGCGGCTGGCACCCAGATCGAATTGCTGGCCCCGCTTTCCGCCGATTCACCCATTTCCGCTTTTCTGGAACGCAACCCACTGGGCGGGCAGCATCATCTGGCATTCGAGGTGCCGGATATCGCGGCGGCACGGACGAAATTCGAAGCGGCCGGCAAGCGCATTCTCGGCCCCACGCGGATCGGCGCGCATGGCACGCCGGTGTTCTTCGTCCATCCAAAGGACATGGGCGGCGTACTGACGGAGATCATGGAAACTCCGGCACATGGCTGACCGCGCTGACTGGGAAGCGAAGGCCGCGAAAGAGCTGAAGGGCCGCGACGCTGCATGGCCGGTGCCCGAAGGTTTCACCGTGCAGCCGCTCTATACCGCCGCCGATGTCGCGCCCGATCCCGGCCTGCCCGGCTTTGCCCCCTTCACGCGCGGCCCCTATGCCAGCATGTATACCGGGCGCCCGTGGACCATCCGGCAATACGCGGGTTTCTCTACTGCCGAAGAATCCAACGCCTTCTACCGCCGCAATCTCGCCGCCGGGCAGAAGGGGCTGTCGGTCGCGTTCGATCTGGCGACCCATCGCGGTTACGATTCCGATCATCCGCGCGTGGTCGGCGATGTCGGCATGGCCGGCGTCGCGATCGATACCGTGAAGGACATGGAGATCCTGTTCGAGGGAATACCCCTGAACGAGATGACCGTGTCCATGACCATGAACGGCGCGGTCATCCCGGTGATGGCGTTCTACATCGTCGCGGCGGAGCGGCAGGGCGTGCCGCAGGATCAGCTCGCCGGGACCATCCAGAACGACATCCTGAAGGAGTTCATGGTCCGCAACACCTACATCTATCCGCCAGAGCCGAGCATGCGGATCGTTTCGGACATCATCGCCTATTGCTCGGCCAACATGCCCCGCTTCAATTCCATATCCATCAGCGGCTATCACATGCACGAAGCCGGGGCGACGGCGGTGCAGGAACTGGCCTTCACCATCGCTGACGGCAAGGAATACGTGCGCCGCGCGATGGACGCCGGGCTGGATATCGACGCCTTCGCCCCCCGCCTCAGCTTCTTCTTCGGCATCGGCATGAACTTCTTCATGGAAGTGGCCAAGCTGCGCGCCGCTCGCACCCTGTGGTGCCGGACGATGGAAGCATTGGGCGCGCGGGACGAACGCAGCAAGGTGCTGCGCACCCACTGCCAGACCAGCGGCGTCAGCCTGCAGGAACAGGACCCCTACAACAACGTCATCCGCACCACGGTGGAGGCGCTGGCCGCCGTGCTGGGCGGCACGCAGAGCCTCCACACCAACGCGCTGGACGAGGCGCTGGCCCTGCCCACCGATTTCACCGCACGGATCGCCCGCAACACACAGCTCGTGCTGGCGGAGGAAACCGGGGTCACGCGCGTGATCGATCCGCTGGGCGGCAGCTATTACGTCGAAGCGCTGACGGCCAAGCTGGTGGAGGAAGCCGAAACCCTGATCGCCGAAGTCGATACCCTTGGCGGCATGACAGCGGCAGTCGCCAGCGGAATGCCCAAGCGCCAGATCGAGGAAGCCGCCGCCGCCCGACAAGCACGGGTCGACCGGGGCGAGGATGTGGTGATCGGCGTCAACAAATACCCGGCCAGCGAACACGCACCGATCGAAACGCTGGAAGTCGATAACCACAAAGTCCGCGATGGCCAGATCGCCCGGATCGCCGCTGTGCGCGCCGGACGGGACGAAGCGATGTGCCGCGCGGCTCTGGAGGCGCTGACCGCGGGCGCCCAGCAGGCCCCCTCTCCATCCGACGAGAAGGCCAACCTCCTTGCCCTCGCTGTCGAAGCCGCGCGCGCCAACGCCACGCTGGGCGAGATCAGCGCTGCGCTTGAAACGGTATTCGGGCGTTATGGCACCACACCTGTGCCGGTTCGTGGCATTTACTCGCAGGCTTACGACCACGATGCACGTTATTCGCAGGTTATCTCCGGCGTGGAGGCGGTCGGCCGCCGTCTCGGCCGCCCTCCCCGCCTGCTGGTCGCCAAGATGGGGCAGGACGGGCATGATCGCGGCGCCAACGTGATCGCATCCGCCTTCGCCGACATGGGTTTCGAGGTGATTCCCGGCCCCCTGTTCCAGACCCCCGCCGAAACCGCCGCACTGGCGCTGGAACGCGGCGTGGACGCCGTGGGCGCCAGTTCACTCGCTGCCGGTCACAAGACTCTGGTGCCCGAACTGATCCGCCATCTGCGAGAGGCAGGGCGGGCAGACATCAAGGTCGTGCTGGGCGGAGTTATCCCTCCGCAGGACTACGATTTCCTGCGTGAAGCCGGCGTGCAGGGCATCTATGGCCCCGGCAGTAACGTGGTCGAATGCGCGGCTGACCTGCTAAGGCTGCTGGGGCACAACATGCCCCCTGCGAATGAAGATACGGAAAAAGCAGAAGACCCTGAATGAGCAACAATGCCATCCGCACCGACTGGACCCGCGCTGAAATCGCCGCGCTGTTCGACCTGCCGTTCACCGAACTGGTCTTCCGCGCCGCTGCGGTCCACCGCACCCATCATGCAGCAGACGAGGTGCAGCTCTGCACGCTGCTTTCCATCAAGACCGGCGGCTGCGCGGAGGATTGCGGCTATTGCTCGCAGAGCGCCAGCGCGGACAGCGGCGTGAAAGCCACCAAGCTGATGGAAGTGCAGCAAGTGCTGCAACGCGCTGCCCAAGCCAGGGACGCGGGAAGCCAGCGGTTCTGCATGGGTGCGGCGTGGCGCAATCCCAAGGATCGGGACATGCCCGCGATCGTGGAGATCGTGAAGGGCGTGCGGGCCATGGGGCTGGAAACCTGCATGACGCTGGGGATGCTCACCTCGAAACAGGCTGACATGCTGGCCGATGCGGGGCTGGATTACTACAACCACAACATCGACACCGGGCCGGAATATTACGAGCGTGTCGTGTCCACCCGCACGATGGAAGACCGGCTCGACACCTTGGGCAACGTGCGCGCCGCGGGCATCAACGTCTGCTCCGGCGGGATCGTGGGCATGGGCGAAACGCGTGAAGACCGCGTGGGGTTCGTCCACACGCTCGCCACCCTGCCCCGCCATCCGGAAAGCGTGCCCGTGAATGCGCTGGTGCCGGTGAAGGGAACCGTGCTGGGCGACATGCTGGCCGATACGCCGCTGGCGAAGATCGACGACATAGAGTTCGTCCGTACCGTGGCCGTGGCCCGTATCGCCATCCCGCGCAGCATGGTGCGCCTTTCAGCGGGGCGCGAGAGCATGAGCGACGCCACGCAGGCTCTGTGCTTCCTTGCAGGCGCGAATTCCATCTTCACCGGCGACAAGCTGCTGACCGCGCCCAATGCGGGCGACGATAGCGATGCCGCCCTGTTCGCCCGTCTGGGCCTGCGACCGATGGAAAGCGAAGAGCCTATGCGCGCAGAACAGGTGGCTGCGGAGTGACACCGTCTCCCTCCCGTCAGTTGGGATTGGTCGCGCTGGCTTTCCTGTTCACGCCTGCCAGCGCCAGCGAACCCGCCAATCAATGTGACGATCCGCAAACGCAGCAGGCGATGAACATGTGCGCCGCGCGCGATTTCGAGGCTTCGGATGCGGCGTTAAACGAACAATGGGCCGAAACCGTCGCGGTCCAAAAGGCGCGCGACGAGGATGTAGATCGCGAATACGACAGACAGCCCGGCTACTACGAAACGCTGCTGGAAGGGCAACGGCTGTGGCTGAAGTTTCGCGACGCCCAGTGCCTTTCGGAAAGCTTCATGGCACGCGGCGGATCTATGCAGCCAATGCTCCACGCCTTCTGCATGACCCATCTGACCGAACTGCGTATCCAGCAGTTGCGCGATCTCACCCGCGAGAACTAGGGTCGGGCAAGAATCGACGAGAGGACGATATGACCGACACTACTCCGCCCGCGAAGCTGGATACGCTGACGATCCACGCGGGCACCGCCCCTGATCCCACCACCAAGGCGCGGATCACGCCGATCTATCAGACGGCCAGCTATGTGTTCGACGATGCCGACCATGCCGCGCGCCTGTTCGCGCTGCAGGAATTCGGCAATATCTACACCCGCATCATGAACCCCACCAACGCGGCGCTGGAAGGCAAGATCGCCGCGCTGGAAGGCGGCGTTGGGGCCCTCGCGGTGGCATCCGGACACGCTGCCCAGTTCCTGGCATTCCACACCCTGATGGAAACCGGCTGCAACATCGTAGCCGCGCGCAAGCTCTATGGCGGATCGCTCAACCAGATTGGCGAGAGCTTCAAGAAATTCGGCTGGGAAGCGCGGTTCGTCGATGCCGATGATCCCGCCAACGTCGCTGCCGCCATCGATGAAAAGACCCGCGTGGTCTTTATCGAAAGCCTCGCCAACCCCGGCGGCGTGATCCAGGATATCGCCGCTATCGCCAAGGTCGCGCACGACGCGGGCGTGCCGCTGATGGTCGACAACACAATGGCCACCCCGATGCTGTGCCGACCGATAGAACACGGCGCGGACATCGTCGTTCATTCGACAACGAAGTTCCTGAACGGGCACGGCAATTCAATCGGCGGCGTGATCGTGGATGGCGGCAAGTTCGATTGGGCCGCGTCCGACAAGTTCCCGACGATGAGCGCGCCGAACGCATCCTATCACGGCGCGGTACTGACCGATGCGCTGGCCCCTGTCGGCCCGATCGCTTTCATCATCGCGTGCCGCGTACTGGGGCTGCGCGATCTCGGCCCGGCGATGGCGCCAATGAACGCCTTCCTTACGCTGACCGGGATGGAAACGCTGGCGCTGCGGATGGAGCGGCATTGCAGCAACGCGCTGGCGCTCGCCAAATGGCTGAAGGCACATCCGAAGGTAAGCTGGGTATCCTATGCCGGGCTGGAGGGTGATCCCTATTACGCGCTGGCTCAGCAGTATCTGGGCGGCAAGGGCGGCTCGGTTTTCACCTTCGGCCTGAAGGGCGGATACGAAGCAGGCGTGAAGCTGGTATCCTCCGCAAAGCTGTTCAGCCATCTCGCCAATCTTGGCGACACGCGGTCACTGATCATCCACCCCGCCTCCACCACCCACAGCCAACTTTCGGAAGAAGAACTGGTGCGTGCAGGCGCCGGGCCGGACGTGGTGCGCCTGTCCATTGGTATCGAGCATATCGACGATATCATCGCCGACCTCAGTCAGGCGCTGGACCAGGTATGATCGCGATGCGGCGCTGCTGATGTTCACAAAGATCCTCATCGCCAATCGCGGAGAGATCGCCTGCCGGGTGATCCGCACCGCGAAAGCGATGGGGATCGCCACGGTCGCCGTCTATTCCGATGCCGATGCCCGCAGCCCGCATGTCGCCATGGCGGGCGAGGCGGTTCATATCGGCCCCTCCCCCGCCGCCGAAAGCTATCTTCGGGCCGACCGGATCATCGCCGCGTGCAAGGCGACCGGGGCGCAGGCCGTGCATCCCGGCTATGGCTTCCTGAGCGAACGGGCGAGCTTCGTGGAAGCGCTGGAGGCAGAAGGGGTCGCCTTCATCGGTCCGCCCGCCACCGCCATCGCCGCGATGGGCGACAAGATCGAAAGCAAGCGTATCGCGCAGGCGGCCGGGGTCAGCGTTGTGCCCGGCTTCGTGGGCGAGATCGCCGATGCGGATCATGCCGCGCGGATCGCCGGGGAAATCGGCTATCCGGTGATGCTGAAGGCCAGCGCAGGCGGCGGCGGCAAGGGGATGCGGCTGGCCAGCAACGAAGACGATCTGCGCGAAGGCTTCGACAGCGTCCGGCGAGAGGCACTGGCAAGTTTCGGCGATGATCGGCTGCTGATCGAGAAATTCATCGAAAACCCGCGGCACATCGAAATACAAGTTCTGGGCGACCGGCACGGCAACCTGATCCACCTGAACGAGCGCGAATGTTCGATCCAGCGCCGCCATCAGAAGGTGGTGGAGGAAGCGCCTTCCCCCTTCGTCACCTCTGAAATGCGCGCGCGCATGGGGGAACAGGCAATCGCGCTGGCGCGGGCGGTGGGATATCATTCCGCCGGAACGGTGGAGCTGATCGTTTCCGGCGCGGACCGGACGGGCGAGAGCTTCTACTTCCTCGAAATGAATACCCGGCTTCAGGTCGAACATCCGGTGACGGAGGCGATCACCGGCGTCGATCTGGTCGAACAGATGATCCGCGTGGCAGCGGGCGAACCGCTTGGCTTCACGCAGGCAGATATCGGCGTGAATGGCTGGGCGATAGAAACCCGCGTCTATGCCGAAGATCCCTATCGCGGGTTCCTGCCCAGTACCGGGCGGCTGGTGCGATACGCGCCGCTCGTCGCTGAACACGCCGGGGAAGGATACGTCCGCGTCGATGACGGGGTGTCGGAAGGCGGCGAGGTGTCGCTGTTCTACGACCCGATGATCGCCAAGCTGATCACCTGGGCTCCGACCCGCGATGGCGCGGCGGACCTGCAAGTCGAAGCGCTCGACCGCTTCGAGATCGAGGGGCCAAGACACAATATCGATTTCCTCGGCGCTCTGATGCTGCACCCACGGTTCCGCGCGGGCGAACTGACCACCGGCTTCATTGCCGAGGAATATCCGGATGGCTTCCACGGCGCGCCCGCGGACGGCGAAAGGTTACGCACAATCGCCGCCATCGCCGCCGGGATGGCCTTTACCCGGCAGGCTCGCAGCCGACGCATTTCCGGCCAGATCAACGGCCCGCCTGTGCTGCCGATCGATTGGACGGTGCGGATCGACGGGCAGGACCATGCCGTCACGCTGGGCGATGGGCACGCCATGGTCGACGGCCAACGGATTGAGGGCACTTGCGACTGGATGCCCGGAATGCGCCGCGCGACAGCAACCGGCAACGGGCAGTCACTGGGCTTGCAAGTGCGGAGCGAAGGGCTGGAATGGATCATCGCGACGCATGGCGCCACACATCGCGCCCGCGCATTGCCTGCCAGGCTGGGCCCGCTGGCGGCGCGGATGATCGAGAAGCAGGAAGCTGACGTCTCCCTCCTGCTGCTCAGCTCCATGCCGGGCCTGCTGGTCGCGCTTCACGCGACCGTGGGCGACCGCATTGAACCGGGGCAACCCCTCGCAACGGTGGAGGCGATGAAGATGGAAAACATCCTGCGCGCCGGACGCGGCGGAACGGTGAAGGCGATCAAAGCTTCACCGGGCGAGACACTCGCAGCAGGCGCGGTAATCCTCGAACTGGAATGATCCCTCAGCGAGAGAGTATGGCTTCCACCTCCGCAAGCGCAGCCGGCGTATCCACATCGCGCAAAATGCCGGGAGGCGGATCGAGCAAAGTGGCCCCTGCCAGCAGCGGACCGGCACCCCTGTCCCCATCAAGCAAAGCCGCGCGCGTCAGCAGCGCTCGATCAAGCAGGGCCGGAACACCCGCCCGCCCATCCGCATGACGAGTGGCCGCGGGGGCCGTACTGTCGGCCAAGTCGCGAATATAGCCGGGCGTAACAAGCGGCATGTCAGCAAGGACGACGAGCAACGCAGACACTTCCAGCCGCAATGCATGACGGGCAGCCAGCGCGAGCGATGAACCCAACCCCTCCTCCGGGCGGGGGTTTATCAGCTTTGCCCAACCCTCCACGAAACTAACACCATCTGGCCCGGTGACGATCACCCCCGGCGCCAAGGCCTGTTCAGCCGCTTCCACACACCAGCGCCCCAGCGGCTTGCCCGCGCAGACCGCTTCCAGCTTCCCGCCGCCAAACCGCGTGCCCAGCCCGGCAGCGAGCACCGCGACCAGAGGCATGTCAGCCATGCGGGTGTATTGCCTCGTATTCTCCGACGATCTCCGCCAGCACGGAGAGCGCCAGCACACCCGGCTCACGACTGCGCGGGATCAGGCCGACAGGGCTGCGAACGCGGGCCACTTCCTCGGCGGAAAGCCCGGCTTCGACCAACCGTTCGACACGGCCGCGCCGTGCCTCCATCCCGCCTTGCGCGCCGACATGGAAAGCGGGGGTCGCCAGCGCCCACTCCAGAATCGCCTGTTCCCATTCGTGATCGTGGAACAGCAATATCACCGCCGTCCAACGATCAGCCGCCAATCCCTCAGGTTTACAACCAAGAGACAGGGCATCCTTGCCATGCGCGGCGGTTTCAATACCCGCCGCCTGTGCCAGCGCAGCCAGCGCGGCCAGTTCAGGCCCTTCTCCAAATAGCTGGAGCCGAAGAGCCGGAATATAGTGCCGCTGTGGCAGAGCCGCCGAAGGCAATGAAACGGTGGACGGCAACCGGGCATCGAGCGCGGCCACGGCGGCGCGACAAGCGGCACGATCAGGCGCGGGATCGATCAGCACGTCCAGCCCGCTGCCGCACGGCAGACGAAAATCGATCAGCGGCGACCCCGCGCCGAAGCGTTTGACCACCGGCCCGCTGGCTTCTGCAATCTCGGTGGCGAGCTGTTTCTCAAGGCATCCGTCGGCAAGGCTCCCCGTTATTCCGCCATCGGGATGCACTGCCAGTTGCGCGCCCAGCCGACGGGAAAAGCTGCCTTCGATACCCACGATCGTGCACAGCCCCACCCCCGGCTCGCAGGCGGCGCGCAGGGCTGCACGGTCATCGGCCCAGCTTGAAGTCACGCTGTCTCCTTCATCATCGGGTCGCCGCCGAGATGCGGCGCCCAATGATGAACCGGAATAGACGCAGAGCCACTACGTCAGGAAGGCACCACGCAGCGGAAATTGGCTGCGTCGGCCGTATCGCCGCTGCCGGTGTACTGGGCATAGGCCGGATAGGGACACAGCGGCCGCGACATCGGTTCGCCCGGCGGGCCAGCGGGCGCGCCGGGCATCATGGCCGGAACCGTGGTTGGCCGCGTGGCGATGATGCGGCTGGGCGCCTTGCCGGTGGTCGCCCAATCATCGATCACCGCCAGCGTATCGAACTGGCTCGGCCCGTCGCCGCCGGAGCAGTGATCCATGCCCGGCGCCATGAACAGGCGGAGTTGCTGCTGCGCCTGTGCCTGAGGGATCGAATGATAGGCCCCGCGATAGAACAGCACGGTGTTCCCCGCCGGGATCAGCCCGTCGTTCCACCCGTGGCTGAGCAGCAGCTTGCCGCCACGCGCGAAGAACGGACGCAAGCCATCGGACGGCACGTTGAGAATGTCGGCCCCGAAAGTGCGCGCATCATAAGTGCCGTGGAAGTAATCGAAGCTCTTCCAGTCCCAGTTCGGCTTGTCGCCGTAAACCAGCATGGAAAAATAGGTGTAGGCCACCGGGAACGGCTGCTGCCCCATGATCAGTGCGGCAAGCTGCATCTCGCTGCCCGCTGGCCAGCCGTTCAGCAGAGTGCCGCCACGCGGATCGGGGATGCCGTTGTAGATCGCACGCGCCGTTTCCACCTGCGCCGGGGTCAGGCACTGGTCGCCATCACCACCAGTGCACTGGATCGTCGCCGGATCGAACTGGCAGGCATCCGGGCGGCCGATCACGCCGTCTTCCAACCCGTCCAGCTTGTCACATTGCTTGACCGCAGCCTGATGCAGCGCCGTCAGCTTCGGCATGGAAAGCGCAGCGCCGGGCGCGCGCTGCGGCTGCCAACCGGCCCACATCGACTGCGTCATCAGGTCGGTCATCGGATTGGCCGGGGCCATGGCGCTGATCGCATCGAAATCTTCGGGATAGCGATAGGCGGACATCAGGCCCTGCCGCCCGCCGGTGGAGCAGGAATTCCACAGCGAGATTTTCGGCCCGTTACCATAGAACTGCTGAATCGCGGCCTTCGCGGTCACGACCATTTCATGCACGGCGCGGTGGCCGAAATCGACCAGCTTTTCAGGATGGCCCATGGCGAAATCCGCCGTCATGCCATTGCCGGTGTGGCCGGTATCGGTTGTCGCCACGGCGTACCCGCGCGTAAGCGGATCGGCGAGCTGCGAATAACTGAGCTGCCCGGCCCAGATGCCGTTGCCGATACCCACGAACTTGCCGTTCCAGCCGTTCGAGGGGAGCCAGACCTCAACCTTGATGTCTGAATCGCTGCTCGGCGTCAGAGTGGCCTGCACGCGGCAGAATTGCGGCACGTCCTTGTAAGCAGCATTGGCGACACCGGGTGGGAGATTGCCGGGCAGACCCGGCTGCTCGAACGCACCCTTCGCCACGATGGTGGCAGACGTAACCTTGCCGTTGGGTAAAGCAAGATTGGCCAGATCGCCGCAATCTGCCGCCTGCGCCGGTGACGCCACCACCGCAATCGCGGCCAGCGCCGTCCCACCGAGCCATGCTCGCGCCCGCCCCCAGTTAATCATCACCCTGTTCTCCCAATCCCTAAGCGAGTCCATCCGTTAATGGACTTTGTCCGTTCATAGCGGCGAATCCAGCGAAAACCATAAGCAGGCTTCAACCCACCACGCCCGCCCGGAACGCTTCATTTCAACCACAGATCAAGACAGTCGAGCCCCGGTTTTACACCAGCAGCTTCGTATCGATCGGCAGGCGGCGGATACGCTTGCCGGTCAACTTGAACAGCGCGTTGGTCAGCGCCGGAATCACCGGTGGCAGCGCAGGTTCGCCAAGGCCGGTAGGATCCTTGTCAGACAGCACCCAATCGACGTGAATTGTCGGCGTGGTGGGCATGCGCGGGACCGGATACTGGTGGAAATTGGAAGGCTTGGCCCCACCGTTTTCGATTTCCACCGCCAGCGCAACTGCCTGTCCCAGCCCGTCGATTACAGAGCCTTCAACCTGGTTCATTGCGCCCAGCGGGTTGATGATGTGGCTGCCCACATCGCCCACGACCCACACGTCATGTACATCCACCTCCCCACGGGCGTTCAGGCTGGCTTCGACGACTTCGGCAAAATATCCGCGGTGGCTGAAGAAGAACCCGAAACCCTTGGCCCGGCCATCGGCCGCAGGGGTGGACCATTTCGAGGTTTCCAACACCTTTTCGATCACCGCACTCGCGCGCTCCGCGCTGAACTCCGGCTCGGGCGCTCCGAAACCGCCGGCGGCGGGCGGATGGACCTCTGGCCCCGAGAGCAGGTCGAGCATCAGAGTCGGCAGATCGCTTCCCTGTGCCTGCGCTACCTCGTCAAGAAACGACTGGGTGACGAAGGCAATGGCGTTGGATTGCGGAGCCCGCATCCAGCCCATCGGCACGCGGGTGTTGATGATCGACTGGCCGTATCGCCACGCGCCCACGAAGCGGGCGGGAAACACGCCTGCTTCCATCTGCGCCGCGTTATGAAGCTGGCCATTCAGCCCCATGGTTACGAAGTGATCGTCGAACGCGGTCAGCTTACCGCTTTCGTCCAGCGCCGCGCGGAACTTGTGCCAGCCCGCGGGGCGATAGAAATCGCTCCGCAGATCGTCCTCGCGGCTCCAGATCAGCTGGATCGGCACACCCGGCTTCTTCGCCGCGATTGCCGCCGACTGAACCATGAAGTCGTTGATCAGGCGTCGACCGAACCCACCACCCATGCGCGTCAGATGGATCGTGATCTTGTCCGCCGGAATGCCAAGCTGCTGCGTAACGCCCTGCTGCCCCGATTGCGGAAATTGCGAAGGCGCCCAGATTTCCATCCGGCCGTCATCATGCGCCAGCGCGGTGCAGTTCATCGGCTCCATCGCCACATGGGCCAGGAACGGATAGTGGTATTCCGCCTCCACGACTTTCGCCGCGCCGGCCAGCGCGCCATCGACGTCGCCTTGTTTTACGAGCTCTTTCTCAGGCGTTCCGCTGTTGAAAAGCTCGCTCGCCTGCGCTTCGTATCCGGCGCTGGAATGGCTGGCCCATTCGCCGTTGTCCCATTCGATAACCAGCTTCTTGCGCGCCTGATTGGCGATCCACCAGTTGCTGGCGATCACCGCCACGCCATCGATCAGCAATTCGGGATTGTCGCCGCCTTTCAGCACGATCACATCTTCCACGCCGGGCGTGACTCTGGCCGCTTCGACATCGGCGGAAACCAGACGTGCGCCGAATGTCGGCGCCCGCTCGTAAGCGGCGAATTTCATACCGGGCAGGTTGATATCAACGCCAAAGATCGGCTCGCCGCGAACGATACGCGCGGAATCGACCCCGATGATCGGGCGGCCGATGATGCTGAAAGTCTTCGGGTCTTTCAGCGCAACCGTGGCCGCGTCAGGCGGCGGCAGCTTCGCGGCGTCGGCGGCAAGTTCGCCGTAAGTCAGCGACCGGCCCGACGATGCCTCGATCACTTTGCCCTTTTCGGTACGCAGCGTGTCGGCGGGAACGCCCCACCGTTGCGCTGCCGCCCCGACCAGCATCGCCCGCGCGGCTGCGCCAACCTGGCGCATCGGCAGCCAGTTCATCGGCGTGGCCATGCTTCCGCCTGCCATCTGGCCGGTAAAGAAGCTGCCATATTTCAGATCGTAATCGGCCTGCTCGACAGAGACATTGTCCCAGTCCGCATCCAGTTCCTCTGCAATCAGCATCGGCAGCATGGTCTTGATGCCTTGCCCGATCTCCGGGTTCTTGCCGACGATGGTGATCGCGCCATCACTGGCGATGCTGACATAGAGGTTGAGCGTGGCGGGGGCCGCTTCTACCCCGGCAACAGCGGCACGTGCGGCCATGGGTAGCGTCGCTGCCAGCATCAGGCCACCCCCGGCTAGGGCGCTTGCCCGCAGGAGGGTGCGGCGGTCCAGTGCGATTGCCTCAGACATTGGCCGTCCCCTCTTCGACAACAACGGCGATCGCATCACGAATACGGGTGTAGCAGGCGCAGCGGCAGATATTCCCCTGCATCGCCTGATCGATCTGCTGCGCATCCGGCTTCGCATTGCGGGCCAGCAGCGCGGTGGCCGTCATCAGCTGACCGGCCTGACAATAGCCGCACTGCATCACGTCCTCGTCCACCCAGACCTTCTGCAACGCGCGGCCCACGGGGCTTTCAACCAGCGCCTCAATCGTCGTGACCTTGCGATCGCCGATCGAACCGACCTGCAAAGAGCAGGAACGTGCCGCCACGCCATCCACATGAACCGTGCAGGCCCCACAGGCGCCGATGCCGCAACCGAACTTGGTGCCGAGCATTCCAAGTTCATTCCTCAGCGCCCACAGCAGCGGCATTTCTGCCGGTACGTCGAGCTCCCGCGCCTCGCCGTTGATCTCGACCCGGTAGGCCATGCCATTCTCCCAATTATTATCGTGGCCGGCAGTACCGGACATAATCAAGGCACTGTAACAATAGCCATGCTGTGTGAAAAGCGCGTGATGGACACACCCGCTTGAAATACCCTTCGTGCCGTTTACGCTTGCACAAACGGCAGGGACCGTGATCGGGAGAATAATGGAGAGGGGCAAAATCAGCGAACCGGGCAAAGGCAAGTCGAGCTTCGACATCTACCGCGAGGGAGGAACGACACGATCGATCCACCTGACGGTTCTGCTGGTGATCGTCGCCCGCCGATGGCGTTCCCTCCTCGACGAACGTCTTAGGCTGATCGGCCAGAGCGCGGCCCGGATGGAAGCGCTGGCCGCAATCATCAATTCGCCCTGGCCCAGCGCTCAGGTGGATATCGCCCGTCGCCTTAGGATCGAAGGCCCAACGATGACGCGGATGCTCGACTCGCTGGAAGCCGATGCGCTGGTCGAACGCCTGCCCGATCCTGGCGATCGCCGCACGAAGCAACTGCGCCTCACCCCTCAGGGAGAGGCGGTGCTGAAGGATATCTTCGCCATCGCTGACGAACTTCGCGAACGTCTGCTCGGCGGCCTGTCCGACGCGACGGTGGAGGAACTAAATGCCACCCTGCAATCGCTCAGCGATCGGCTGGATGACGGGCTGCCCGACCTGGAGGTCTGACAGCCCGCAAAGTCATCCGACGATCCGGCGGCGATTACTCGCTGCGGCCCCAGTCCTCGTTGGCACGGGCGATCAGGTAAGTGTGGATCGCCTCTGCATCTTCCGGCTTCAGGATATCGCCGAAACTGGCCATGCCCTTTTCCGTGTAGAGCCCTTTCAACACGATATCGTTGAATTTCGCATGGGTATCGCGCGTCATATGCCGCAGGTCCTTGACCCCGCCGATGGCGTTGCGGCCGTGGCACAGGGCACAGGTATCCGCGAACAGCTGCATACCGCGTGAAATCTCCGCCTCGGTGCCGCGCAAGGCAGGGGGCGGCTGGACCGCTTCCTTTTCCGCAAGGGCGGGCAACTGGACATTGCCGTCCAGCCTGAACACCAGCAGGCGCGCCGAAGCACGGGGCAATTCGATCCCGGCGCTCTGTTCGATCTGGGCCGCACCGCCGCCCCAGCCCGCGTTGACGGCGATATATTGCACACCATCCAGCATATAGGTGATGCCACCGCCGACAGGCGCGCTCTGCGTCGGGTATTCCCACAGCACCTCGCCCGTGCGCGCGTTGAAGGCGGCGAAGGTCTGCTTGGTCGTGCCTTCAAACACCAGATCGCTGGCGGTAACGAACACGCCGCCATTGCCATGGCGCGGCAGCGGCACCTGCCAGGCGACCCGCTGGTTCACAGGGTCCCAGGCGGTCAGCATCGCCTTTTCCAGCTTGTTCGCCTCTTCCATCAGCGTGGCGCGCTTGCGCCCGGCTTCACCGGTATATCCGCCCCAGCCGCTGTTCGAACGGCGGGGCTGCGGCGTCCATCCGGGCTGGACCGCATAGACGAAAGCGGACTGATAGGCGGGGAAATAGGCAAGGCCCGTGCGCGGGCTGAACGCCATCGGGAACCAGTTATGCGCCCCGCCCGGCCCCGGCGCGACCAGCGCGGGATCGGTGGTGTAGCGCACCCGGTCACTGGTGATCGGCCGGCCCTTGGCGTCGAAGCCTTCGTTCCAGTTCTGGAATACATGCGCCCCGGCAGAGATGAACTCGCCAGTCGCGCGATCAAGGACGTAGAAGAACCCGTTCTTCGGCGCCTGCATCAGCACCTTGCGCTCGCGGCCATCGATCTGGAGATCGGCGCTGATCATCGACTGGGTGCAGGTCCAGTCCCATTCCTCGCCCGGGTTCATCTGGTAATGCCAGGCGTAGCTGCCATCATCGGCGTGAAGCGCGACGATCGAACAGACGAACAGATTGTCGCCTTCGTTGTTGGATCGGTAATAGCGGGCGTGCGGCACCGAATTGCCGGTGCCGATGTAGACCAGCTTCAGTTCCGGGTCATAGGCGATGGAATCCCACGGGTTCGCTCCACCGCCCAGCTGTTTCCACATCCCCTCGGTCGACCAGGTCTCACGCACCCAGCTCATCACCGGATCGCTTGCCTCGCCATCCGGACCCTTCGCCGGGTCGCCGGGGGTGAGGTAGAACTTCCACAGCTTCTCGCCGGTATCGGCATCATAGGCCGCCGCGAAACCACGCACACCCAGATCGCCGCCGGACTGGCCGATAACCACCCGCCCGTCGAACACGCGCGGTGCGCCGGTGATGGAATAGGCGTAATCCGTGTCTTCCGGATAAGTGCGCGTGCTCCACACCGGTTTACCGGTGGCCTTGTCCAGTCCGATCAGCCGCCCATCGAGCGTGGCGATGATGATCTTGTCGCCCCACATCGCCAGTCCGCGCGCGACGGGTTCGCAACATGCCAGCCGCGCTACTTCGCGGGGAACTTCCGGGTCATAGGTCCACAGCCGTTTGCCGGTCCGCGCGTCGTAAGCGATCGTCACGTTGAACGGCAGAATGTTGTAGAGCACGCCGTCGGAATAGATCGGCGTCGCTTCCACGCCCCGGAACGTGTCAAGATCGTCAAACCACGCGAGGCCGAGGCGCGAGACGTTGCTGGCGTCGATCTGCGTCAGCGGGCTGTATCGCTGCGCCGTATAGTCACGCCCGTCACTGGGCCAGTCCCCCGCGGCGGGGGCGGCCAGCGGATCGGTCGAGGCGGTATTTCCCGCGGGCGTCTGGGTGCCCGCCACGCAGGCGGCCAGCATCGCAAGCGCGCCAGCGAGCGCAACGGTTCGGCTTCGAAGGGTCATCAGTTCCTCGGCGGTTCGGCAATCGGCTGCGTTCCATCGACCAGCCGGCCGACGGTCAGGGACTGGGCTTGTTCTGCCGTCCCCGGTGGGCGGTGATAGGCGCCGACTTCTCCCCTGTCAGGGATGAATGCCTCGCCCGTCACAGGGTTGGGATAGTGGAACGGCACGATGTAATAGGCCGGATAGGTCAGATAGACCGTGCTGGGCGGAAGATCCGGCGGCGGATCGAACTTGTCGGGCCAGGTATTGTTGAGGGCGTTTTTGCCCCACCCCTCCCAACTGGTGTACATCGTGAAAGGTCCAGACAGGCGGCTGATCCGCCACACGCCGTCCGCGCCTTTTTCATAGGCGTTTTCGTATAGCGGCAGACCCCAGCCCCCGTTGCTCATCACATAGGCGCGGCTGCGGACCCAGCCGGTCTTACCGTCCGCCGAAATGTCGGGGATCGGCTGGAACTGCATGTGATTGGCCAGCACATTGGGCTTCGCGCCGTCAGGACCGAAAGCCGTCTGCATATATTCCAGCACGCGATGCTTGCCCAGGAACAGGCCCTTGCCGCCGATCTCCAGCGTCGCATCATCGGTGAACAGTTCCGAAAGCTGGGTCCACTGGCCCTTGTCGACGAAGTAGCCATAGGTGCGCTGTAGCCGCTCTATGGCGTTCATGTCCTCGAGCCGCGTGATCCGCGCGTCCAGTTCAGCCAGTTCCTCCGCACTTTGCGCGAAGGAGGGGATTGAGGCGGTGGCGGCGACGGTGGCAAGCAGAGCCGCTGCGAAAGCTAGTCCGTTTCTCATTGACGCCCCACCACGTTGTCGGCCGGCTGCGGAATGTCTTTCAGCGACTGGCCAGTTACCGGATGATCGAAGCTGAACGGCGGGATGTAGGCTGCCGGATAGGATCGATAGAGTTCCGTAGGCGGCTTGTCCGGCGGGAACAGCGCGCTCTGCCCGTCCATCGGCAGGGCGCCGCGCGCGAAACCCACGTCATAATCCGTCTGCGCGGTTACGTAGAAATGCAGGCTGTCGAACTTCCACGCGCTGCCTTCCTTCACATAGCGGTTTTCGTAGATGCCAACGCCCCACACACCGTTCGCCCCGGGCTCGGAAAGCATGACCATGCCCTGCCAGCGGCCAGTGGCCGTCCTGCCATCAGGCGCGACGACCACGATCGGCTGCAGCATCATGTGGTTGTTCAGATAGCCACGTCCCAGCCCCTGCGGCCCGAACAGCAGCATGGACCGGCGGATGCGGTCGCGGCCGATGTAAACGCCATGCTGGCCGTATTCGAAGCTGCCGCCACTCGCGAACAATTCGGATGCGCGATCCCACAGGCCCTTGTCGAAATAGAACCCGAACATCGCGGTCAGGTTTTCGATCTCCGCCTGATCTTCCAGCCGCGCCACGCGATTTTCGTAAGGGGCCAGCGCACCGCCCACTGCGCGAACGCGCGGGCGAACCTCGGCATGGAACGGCGGCACGTTCGTTTCCGGGAATGGGCGGTAATCGGCGGTGGAAGGCCGGTCCGGCGCGAAATTCACTGAGGCGTCGCTCCGCGCGACGCCTTCACCTGGCTGCAACCGGGCCCAACCCTTCTCGTAAGGGACCACGAAGTTGACGTAGAGGTGCAGGGCCTTGATCTTCCAGACCCCGCCTTCCTTCACATAAGTATTCTCGTAAATGCCGTCGCGCCATTCGGCGTGCTTCTTGTACTGGCCCAGCATTCCCTGATCGCGCCAGCGGGCGCTGGCGCTCATGCCGTCAGCGGCGACCGTGACCGCGGGTTGCAGCGTGATCCATTCATTGAGCTGACCGTAGATCAGCCCTTCCTGCCCGCCGTGCAACCGGCGCAGATATTCCGCGATGCGCGCCTTCTGATAGACGCCGTCCAGCCCGATTTCGATCGTGCCGTCATCGGCAAACAGGGCGGCCGCCTGATCCCACAGGCCGCGATCGACGTAATAGCCGAAGGCGCGCTGCAGCTTCAGCACAGCCCGCGTACCTTCCAGCCGTTCGACCCGCAGGGTGAGTTCAGAAACGCCGGCATCGGCCCTTTGCGCCAGTGCAGGAACCGGCGCGGCCAGCAGGACCGCCGCCAGCAAGGCGGCTCGCAGTGTCATTCGATTGTCCCCTCTTCCCACGTCGTCGTGCGATTTGCGCCCATGATAGAGCGCGACGCGGCGGTGAGAAGCCCCAATCGAAATCAATCGATTGCCATTGTGAAGGACCAGCGGCCACCGGAAGCCGCCCCGTCCCCGCCATCAGGTGGCGATGCCGATCGTACTGGTCGCGGTGTAACCATCCGTCACCGATCCGGCCATGGTCAGCGTCATCACCGCCATCTGCGCCGCCGTGTTGTCGGCGAATATGCCGTCACTGGCCAGCGAAACCCGATTATAGGCCGAAACGCTCGCCTGATAGGCGCTGGTGGCATAGACTTCCGCGCATTGCGCCTGCGGCATTGCGAATTGCGAGATGAGCACGGCGTAACGGCCCGATGTCGCATTCGTCTGGCTGGAGAACACCTCGAAATGGATGTGCGGCCAGCGGCCTGAATAGCAGCCCGGAAACACGGTGGTGAAAGTCACCTGCCCGTTGGCGTCCGTCACCTGAACGCCGCGCAGATAGCTTTCGGTGGGCAGGTTATAGAGCGAATAGGCGCCATCCTTGTCACACTGCCAGATATAGACGGCGTATCCCTGCAGCGGTGTGCAGCCATTGTTGGCATCGACCAGCGTCAGCGTCAGCCGCGTCTCCACGCCGGTAGCGACCGTGGTGGACGATCCGACGAAGCTGGACCGGATATCGCTGCGGACGACGCCCAGCGAAGTCAGCGCGTTGGAAGTGATACCGGCGGAACTGTTGGTCCCGTCGCCGGGATAGGGGCCATTTGTCTCGCTGGCCGGAACGGTGCACGCCGCGGTCGAACCCGGGGATGGCGTGGGGGTCGCGCTTGACGATGGGGTGGGGGTCGGTGTGACGGTTCCGCTCCCACTGCCCGACGAGGACGAGGATGGCGAACCGCCTCCACCGCAGCCAGCCAGAAGGGCGCCGCCGCCCACGCTGCCAAGCCATGCCAGCGCCCGCCGCCGGCCCAGCCGCAAATGGTCAATACGTTCGATATCTTCGAGAAGCCCGTGCCCATGTGAGGCGGGTGAATTGGATGAGGTAGTGGTCAAGCCCTTCACTCCACAAATGAAGGACGCCGCCCTGTGCGCTTACACTTATGGCAGCATCCGCCTCCCTCAACGCTGCCCGCAAACAATTCCTTCGCAGCGTTCTCTTACTACGCCTGAAACCGCCGAAGGCTTCCGCCGTCCGCTATCACCTCGCGGGCGCAATTGTGGCCCGGTGCGCCAGTTACTCCGCCGCCGGGATGGGTGCCTGCACCACACATGTAGAGTCCGCCGACAGGGCCGCGATAGCTGCCGTGGCCAAGCATCGGGCGGGCAGACCACAACTGATCCGGCGTCATCCGGCCATGCATGATATCGCCACCGGCAAGGCCAAACTTGCGCTCCAGCCCCTTGGGCGAAAGCACCTGCCGTCCGATGATCGAGGCGCGGAATCCGGGGGCATGGGCTTCCACCGTGTCGATCACCGTGTCGGCAGCCGCATCCTCTTCCGCATCCCAGTCACGCCCGTCCGGCAGTTCGGGCGCGAACTGCTGGCAGAACAGGCTGGCGACATGCAGGCCCGGTGGCGCAAGGCTGTCATCCACGGTGGAGGGGATCAGCATCTCAACGATCGGTTGCCTTGACCAGCCGTGCCGCTTCGCATCGATGAAGGCACGATCCATGTAATCCAGCGTCGGGGCGATGATGATGCCGGATTGATGGTGCTCCCCCGGCTCGGGCAGGCAATTGAAGCGCGGCAACTCGCTGAGCGCCACATTCATTCGAAAGGTGCCCGAACCGGCCTGATAGCCCTTCATCCGGCGGCGAAATCCGGCAGGTAGATCGGATTCAGCGAACATCCGGTCATAGAGTATCTTCGGCCCGACATTGGCGATGACCCGCAAGGCGGCGATCTCCTCCCCGCTCTCCAGCCGGACGCCAGCAACCCGGCCGCCATCGACCAGCACCCGCTCCACCGGGCTTTCCAGGCTGATTTCCACACCCGCATCGCGGCAGACCCCTGCCATGATCTGCGTGATCGCCCCCATGCCGCCGACGACGTGCCCCCACGCGCCTTTCCTGCCGTTCACCTCGCCAAAGACGTGGTGCAACAGAACATAGGCCGATCCGGGGGTGTCCGGGCTGGCATAATTGCCCACCACCGCATCGAAACCGAAGGCCGCCTTCACCGCTTCGCTTTCGAACCACTGGCCCAGGAAGCTGGTGGCGGAACCTGCGAACAAGCCCAACAGGTCGCGCTTCTGTTCCACGCTGAACCGCGCCGCGCCCCGGCTCTGTAGTGCACCCTCGATCAATGTACGCCAGCCCTCGCCCACATTCGGCGGCGCCTTGAGCGCGAGATCGCGCAGCACATCAGCCACCGCCTCCAGCGCCTCGTAATAGCCGGGCAACGCTTCCGCATCGCGTGTGGAAAACCTGCGGAACTCCTCCTGCGTGCGTTCCAGCCCACCCCCCAGCTTCAGGTAGCCGCCATCAGGTTGCGGCAGGAAGTTTGAAATCGGCCGCTCAATCACGCGATAGCCGCGATCCGCCAGCCGCATGTCCGCGATCACTTTGGGCTGAAGCAGGCTGACGGTGTAGCTGGCGACGGAATTGCGGAAACCGGGGTGGAATTCCTCCGTCACCGCCGCGCCGCCCACGATGTCACGCCGTTCCAGCACGCGCACCTTCAGCCCCGCCCGGGCGAGGTAGAAAGCGCAGACGAGGCCGTTGTGCCCCGCGCCGATGATGATCGCGTCGTATCGCGTCATTCCGACATCCTAGAGCAGCGGGGGAAGCCGGGAAATGGCGATCGCATGAACCCGCCCCATCCCGGGAATCGGTTGTCAAACCTGCGGCCACCGATAATCTGGCGCGATAAGCATAAGACAGGAGAGGCAGGCCAATGGCCGATGGGCAGGGAAAGGCGCCCGGCGCGACCGATATGGGTCGGCGCGGGTTTCTGGGGGCAGCGGCGTCACTCGGCACCGGTGCGGCGATAGCCGGTCTGGCGACGCCCGCCATGGCCCGCGCGGCAGAAGGTTCAGCGCCGCAGGGTCCCGCGCCGCAAGTTGATTTCCCGGATGCGGGCAACCTGTTCGGTGGCGGCGGTCCGCTGGCGAATAACCGCGCCGAAATCGACCTGTTCGATTGCGAAGTCGAAGGGCAACTGCCGGCCGGTCTGGACGGCGTGTTCTACCGCGTGGGTCCAGACCCGCAGTATCCCAAGCCGCCGGAACATGCCTCTGACATCATGTTCGATGGCGAAGGCCACGTGTCGATGTTCCGCATCAGGGACGGACACGTCGATTACCGCACCCGCTATGCCAAAACCCAGCGCTGGAAAGCCCAGCACGCCGCACGCCGGTCACTGTTTGGCATGTATCGCAATCCCTTCACCGACGATCCCAGTGTCGAAGGGCTGAGCCGCGGCACCGCCAACACCCAGCTGTTCCTGCATCACGGCAAGCTGCTGGTGTTCAAGGAAGACAGCCCGCCCGTCTACATGGACCCGCTGACGCTGGAGACGCTGGACGATTACTACACCTTCGGCGGCAAGTTGCAGAGCCAGACGCATACCGCCCATCCGAAGATCGATCCGCTGACCGGCGAATACATCAGCTTCGGCTATGAAGCGAACGGGCTGCTGTCGAAGGACCTCTTCGTATTCTCCGCCGACAAGGACGGGAACGTGAACTGGTCGGTCACCGTGCAGGCCCCCTATGCCGGAATGATGCACGATTTCGTCGTCACCCAGCGCCATATCGTGCTCTATCTGACCAATATGGTGTCGGATATGGACCGCATCCGCGCGGGCGGCGTCCATTTCTCCTACGATTCCAAGACGCCCTGTTACATGGGCGTGATGCGCCGGGGCGGTGACGGGAAGGACCTGCGCTGGTTCACCGGGCAGAACCTGTTCTGCACCCACGCGATGGGCGGCTGGTCCGATGGGGACAAGGTGATCGTCGATTGGGACGGGGGCGAAGGCAACCAGTTCCCGTTCTTCCCCAGCCTGCATGAACCGTTCGATCCGGCGAAATCGACCGGATATATCCGTCGCTTCACCATCGATCTCTCCAGCCGCAGCAACGACCGTTATCAGACAGAAACGCTGTTTCCCGAAGTCACCGGCATGCTGGCGCGGCAGGACGACCGCTTCCACACCCTGCCCTATCGCTACGGCTATCTGAACGGCTTTGGCGCGCAGGGCGGCTGGTGGATCATCGACCATCAGGAAAAGAAGACGCAGCTCGTCTCCGTGCCTGATTACTCGCTGTCGGAAATGACCTTCGTGCCCCGGAAAAAAGATGCGGAGGAAGGCGACGGATACCTGATCGGCATCGGCAGCAGCGTAAAGGAAAGCGGCCGGTCCGACCTGATCCTGATCGACACGAAAGATCCCGGTGCCGGGCCGGTCGCACGGGTGAAAATGCCGTTCAAATGCGTGGGGCAGGTCCACGGTTTCTGGGCGGACGCGAGCGACATTCCCGGGGCCAGTGCTGCGTGAGGGGGGCTGGCTGGCGCGCCGCCATCGCGTCTGTCGCGCTGATCTCGCTATGCGGCGCGGCAGACCGTCCCGCATGGGTGGACGATGCGCGGCTGGGCAATGCCGATGCGGAACCCGGCCAGTGGATGAGCACCGGGCGCACGTGGGACGAACAGCGGTTCAGCCCGCTGACGCAGATAAACGACGGCAACGTCGGCCAGCTAGGTCTGGCATGGTATGCCGACATCAATACCGAACGCGGGATGGAGGCCAGCCCGCTGGCGATCGACGGCGTGCTCTACAACGTGCAGCCGTGGAACATCGTCACCGCCTATGACGGCAAGACTGGCCGCGTGCTGTGGACCTATGATCCGCAAGTGCCGCTGAAATATGGGCGCATGGCCTGCTGCGACATCGTCTCTCGCGGACTGGCCGCATGGGAAGGCAAAATCTACGTCGCCACGCTGGACGGGCGGCTGATCGCGCTGGATGCCGCCAGCGGCAAGCCGCTGTGGTCCACGCTGACGGTGGACCCGACGAAAAGCTACACCATCACCGGCGCGCCGCGCGTGTTCGACGGCAAGGTGGTAATCGGCAACGGCGGCGCGGAACTGGGCGTGCGCGGCTATACCAGCGCCTATGAAGCGGCGACCGGCGAATTGCTGTGGCGTTTCCACACGGTGCCCGGCGATCCAGCGGAAGGGTTTGAAAACGCGGCCATGGAAATGGCGGCGAAGACGTGGACCGGCGAATGGTGGAAAGCGGGCGGCGGCGGAACGGTGTGGGACAGCCTGTCCTACGACCCGGAACTGAACCTGCTTTACATCGGCACCGGCAACGGATCGCCATGGTCACAGAAATGGCGCAGCCCCGGCGGCGGGGACAATCTGTTCCTGGCCTCCATCGTCGCGCTCGATGCCGATACCGGGGAATACCGCTGGCACTACCAGACCGTGCCGGGGGAGGAGTGGGATTATACCGCCACCCAGCAGATGATTCTGGCCGACATCGGCATCGATGGACGGCAGCGCAAGGTGCTAATGCAGGCGCCGAAGAACGGGTTCTTCTATGTGCTCGACCGCGAGACGGGAGAGCTGATTTCCGCCGAAAAGTTCGTACCGGTGAACTGGGCCAGCCGGATCGACATGGAGAGCGGCAGGCCGGTGGAAAATCCCGGCGTCCGTTATGGCACCACGCCGATCATGGTTTCGCCGGGTGCAGGTGGTGGCCACAACTGGAACCCGATGGCCTACAGCCCGCTGACACGGCTGGTCTATTTGCCGGTGACCGAAACCTACATGGCTTATGGCGCGGCAGAGAGCTTCGAGCCGGGCAGCGGTAGTCTGGGCACCAGTTTCACCGGCTTCGATGCGGAGCGAAAGGCTATCGCGGAATATTCCGACGCGCATTCAAAAGGCTGGCTGTCCGCTTGGGACCCCGTGCGCCAGCGCGAAGTATGGCGCGTCCCCTCTCCCCAGAAGGGCAGCGGGGGCGTGCTCGTGACGGCCGGCAATCTGGTGTTCGAAGGGACCATCGGCACCACCTTCGCCGCCTATCGCGCCGATACCGGGCAGAAGGTCTGGGAAATGCCGGTGCAGCAGGTGCCGATCGCGGCGCCGATCACTTATACGGTGGATGGCGAACAATATATCGCCGTGAACGCCGGTTGGGGCGGCGGGCTCGCGCATGTGGAACGGTCCAACTACACGCAGTTGTTCCTGTCACGCCCGCGCCTGCTGGTGTTCAAGCTGGGCGGCACGGCAAAGCTGCCGCCGATGCCCGCTGCTTCTATGGAGGTGCCGGAACTGGCCGCACCCCCCGCCCTGTCCGGAACAGCCGCGCAAGTGGCGCAAGGCGAAGCGCTTTATGCCGCGAATTGCGCGCTATGCCACGGCGCGGGCGCACGCGGAGGAGTGAAAGACCTGCGCCACATGTCGCCGGAAACCCATTCCGCCTTCGCCGACATCGTGCTGCGCGGGACGCGTGAACGCAGCGGCATGGCCAGCTTCGCCGACCTGCTTTCCGAAAGCGAAGCGGAGGCGATCCACCATTATCTGATTGCAAGAGCCAACGCCGATTGGGACAGCCGGTGAGAACGAGAGGAAGAACAAGATGATCGCACGCCCGCTTCGACATGCCGCCGCATTCGCGTCGGCCCTGCTGCTGGCCGGTTCGGCCGTGCCCGCGCTGGCCGAATATGACTATCCCCCCACCTACGCGCAGGATCGTGCGGAGATAGAGGATCTGACGGCGCGATACCTGTTCGCCATCGATTACTTCGACTGGGATGCCTACGTCGCCACTTTCGCCCAGGATGGAGAGCTGGAATTCGCCAGCGGCACATCAAAGGGGCGTGACGCAATCAGGGAGGCCGTGACAAGCTTTTCCAAGCGCATCGGCGAATTCTATCACACCGAAGACGGCAAGCCTGCCCTGCTGCGCCACGTCGTGCTGCAATCCGCCGTGCGCGTGGAAGGGGACCGGGCGTGGGGCCGTATCCTGTGGGTCGAAATGGCCAATGACGGCCCCGGCGATGAAATGAAGATGGGCACTTATGGCATCTATGAAGACGAATACACCAAGGCTTCGGGCCGCTGGCTGATCGCCAAGCGCCGCGTGCTCAACGAATTCCTCCCCGGTCGCCGGTCAGGTCCGAACAACCCGGTCAGCGATATGGACAAGCTGGCAGAAGCCTGGCGCGCAAACCGATAAGAACGCCCGATGTCCCGGACCGACGGTTGCATATCTTCGGGACATCTTAAGCTTTCCAATGTAGTAACGGCGTCCGCACCGTCGGAGGGCGCCGCCCCATTCCAGACGGGATGCGCATGGTTTCCATCGCGGTAACCACAAGCGAATTCGGTAAACTGGGGCAGCAATCGTGACATTCTCTCACGCAGGCAATTGGCAAGGCCGGATCAAGCTGCGCCACATCCTGCTGCTGGGATTCCTGCTCAGGGCCGCGTGGGCTCTGCTGGTCGATGTAAGCCCCATGTCGGACGGCTTCGTTTACGATCAGTTGGCGCAGCGCATCGCGGGCGGGCACGGCTATTCATGGCCTACTGGACAGCTGACCGCATACTGGCCTGTCGGTACATCAGCGTTTTACGCCATTATCTACACGGTGTTTGGCCACAATCTCGGCATCGCCGCAGCAGTGAATGTCCTGCTGGGCACGCTGCTGATCGCCGCCACATATGCGTTGGTAAAAACGCAGTTCGATCGCTGCATCGCCCTGGCGGCAGCCGCGATTGTGGCCGTGTGGCCAAACTGGATCGCCTTCACCACGATCATTTCCAGCGAGCTGCCCTCAACGCTCGCGTTCACAGCTGCCCTTGCGGTCGCTTTTTCCGGGCGGGGCAGCGGTTGGATCAGGGCCGCTCTGTCTTCGGCGCTGCTCGTGCTCGCCACCTATTTCCGCGCCAACCTGCTGCCTTTCCTTCTGCTGGTTCCCGCACTCGGCGCAATCCAGCAGCGAAGCGTGAAGCATCTTGTTGTGCATGGGCTACTGGCGGCGGTGATCGGGACTGCACTGATTGCACCATGGGCGCTGCGGAACGAGCGCGCATTTGGCGAACGCGTGACGATTTCCACCAACTTCGGCGTCAACCTGTGGATCGGCAACAATCCGCAGGCTGATGGCGGGTATATGGGGCCCCCGCCGATCAACGCCGATCCCGCGCCCACGAACGAAGTGGCTGAAGACAAGCTGTATCGCGAGCACGCAATCAACTTCATCCGCGAGAACCCCAGCCGTTACCTTCAGCTTTCGCTGGCGCGCGTGGTGCAGACCTTTGATCGCGAAACTTACGGGGTGGCCTGGAACGACAATGGCCTGACGGAAAGCGCAAAACTGCCGCTCAAGGCGATCATGACCGCTTATTGGCTGGCGATTTTTGGCGCCGGGATCGCAGGGCTGGCCGTCTATGTCTGGCAGAAGCCGATGCGCATCCTGTCACCGTTCGTGGTGCTTCCGGCGGCGCTGGTCGCGCCATCTATACTGATCATGGCCAGCGAACGTTTCCATTATGGCCTGACGCCCTTCATCGCCGCATTCGCCGCATATGCGGTTGTCCGATTCCTGCCGCTGGTGCATCGAGGGCCGCAGAGCGACGGATGGGGGAATGGCGTTCCCAATGGCTGATACTGGGCAAAGGGTCCTCGCGGTGGACCTCGACGGAACACTGCTGCGTTCCGACATGCTGTTCGAAAGCTTCTGGTCGGCTCTTGCCGGGCGCTGGTCCACGCCTTTCGCCGCTATGCGCGGACTGGCCGGTGGGCGCGCCAGCCTGAAACAGACGTTGAGCGGCCTCGCCAATGTCGACGTTACCGGCCTGCCTTATGACGAAGCTGTGATCGCCCACATCCACAAATGGCGTGAAGACGGCGGCAAGGCGGTGCTTGTCACCGCCACCGACAGCAAGCTGGCAGAAGCGATCGCCAACCATCTCGGGATCTTCGACGAGGTTCACGGATCGGATGGCAAGCGCAACCTGAAGGGGGCGGCCAAGGCAGCCTTTCTGGAAGAGCGATACGGCCCGCGCGGCTTCGCCTACATGGGCGATTGTGACGTCGATCTGGCCGTGTGGGACAAGGCAGGCAGCGCGGTTGCCGTTACCAGCAACGCCGGGCTGCGGCGCAAGCTGCAACAGCTGCACGATACGGCGGAGTTTATCGATCGACCCCCACCGAAGGCGAAGTCTTATCTGAAGGCGTTGCGCCCGCATCAGTGGTCGAAGAACCTGCTGATCTTCCTGCCGATGTTCGCGGCACAACAGCTGGACATCGAAACGCTGGTCCGCAGCGTGATCGCTTTCGTTGCTTTCAGCCTGATCGCCTCCAGCGTCTATGTGCTGAACGACTTGCTGGATTTGTCACCCGACCGTGCGCACCCGCGAAAGCGCAATCGCCCGTTCGCTTCCGGTGCGGTCCCGATTGCACATGGCACATGGCTGGCCGCAGGCTGCCTGATCGGCGGTTTCGCCGCCGCCCTTTCGCTGGGGTGGCCGTTTACATTGGCCATGACGGCCTATTACCTGCTCACTCTCGCCTATTCGCTGGACATAAAGCGCAGGCTGGTGATCGACATCTGCGCCCTCGCCACCTTGTACATGATGCGCATCATTGCAGGTGGGGCGGCCACCGGCATTCCTCTTTCGGTCTGGCTGCTGGCCTTTGCGCTGTTCTTCTTCTTCTCGCTGGCGGCGGTGAAGCGGCAGGCAGAACTGATCGACGCAGCCAACACCGGAAAGCTGAAGGCGCATGGCCGGGGCTATCAGGTTCCCGACGTAGCGATCGTATCACAGATGGCCATCGCATCGGGCCTCGTATCCGTGCTCGTCATGGCGCTTTACGTCAATTCGCCAACGGTCGTGACGCTGTATCACAATCCGCCCGCCATGTGGGGCGTCTGCCTGATCCTGCTCTACTGGATCAGCAGGATGGTGATGCTGACGCATCGGGGACACATGCATGATGACCCGATCGTCTTCGCCGCGAAAGATCCGAACAGTATCGTCTGCGGGGTATTGATCGGTATCTGCGCGCTGGCCGCGGTGGTCCCCCTGCCGTGACCTTGCAAACGCTGATACTGCGCTACGCATCGTTTGCGGTGCTGGCCACCTTCGTCAATCTGGCGACGCAGCGCCTGATACTGGCGCGCGATCAGGATACGTTGCACTTCGCGGCAGCGGTGGGCGCTGGCACCATCGCCGGGCTGGTGGTGAAGTACGTGCTCGACAAGCGGTGGATTTTCGATGACCGCAGCGCCGGGCTGCGCAACCACGGTCGTCAGTTCACGCTCTATACCGTGATGGGCCTGGTCACCACGGCGATTTTCTGGGGCACGGAAACGGCGTTCTGGCTGATCTGGCGGACGGACCTGATGCGCGAAGCAGGCGCGCTGCTGGGCCTTGCGTGCGGCTATGTGGTGAAATTCCAGCTCGACCGGCGCTTTGTTTTTACGGACGCCCAGCTGAAGCTGGGTCGCGGCGCATGAAGCTGTCCGGCTGGGGGCGCTTCCCGGTCAGGGATTGCAAGGTCGCCACTGCCCGGGGGGACGCCGCTGTTGCGGAGTTCGTCCAAAGCGGGCCGCTGATCGCGCGTGGCAATGGTCGCGGATATGGCGATTGCGCTCTGAACCCCGCTCTGACGCTGAACATGCGCCAGATGAACCGGATGCTGGCCTTCGATGCGACTGAAGGTCTGCTGGCGGTCGAAGCGGGCGTTCTACTCTCCGATATTATCGCCACCTTCCTTCCGCGCGGATGGTTTCCATTCGTGACGCCGGGCACGAAGTTCGTGACGGTGGGCGGAATGATCGCGGCCGATGTTCACGGCAAGAACCACCACCGCGACGGCAGCGTGGGGCGCTTTATCGAATGGCTGGACCTTGTCGGTGCCGACGGGAAAGTCCGTCGATGTTCGCGTGATGAGAATGCCGATCTGTTCAACTGGACTATCGGCGGCATGGGCCTGACTGGTGTAATCTTGCGCGCGGCGATGCGTCTGCGGCCGGTGGAAAGCGGCTGGATCAGGCAGACCGCCCTGCCCGCGCCTGATCTGGACGCAGCCATCAGGATCTTCGAGGAATCCCTCGACGCGACGTATTCCGTGGCATGGATCGATTGTCTGGCTAGCGGGCCACGGCTGGGCCGGTCGCTGGTCATGCTGGGCGAACACTCGACACAGGACGAACTGCCTGAAGCAGAACTGGCGAACCGCTGGGCAATGCAGGGCAAGAAGAAGATCAACGTTCCCTTCGACCTGCCATCGGGCTTGCTGAACCGCTTCACCGTGGGGGCGTTCAACAGCGCCTATTACTGGAACGGGCGGCGCACTGCGGGCGCACGGCTGGTTGACTGGGACAGCTATTTCTATCCGCTGGATGCGATCGGCAACTGGAACCGCATCTATGGCGCGCAGGGCTTCGCGCAGTTCCAGTGCGCGCTGCCGCTGGACACGGCAGCGGCGGGTCTGCGGGAACTGCTGGACGCGATCGCGCGGGCAGGCGCGGGATCGTTCCTGGCGGTGCTGAAACGTTTCGGGCCGCGTGGCGAGGGGATTTCCTTCCCGATGCCCGGCTATACGCTGGCCCTCGACATTCCGGCCTCGACCGGCGGACTTGAGCTACTCGACCGGCTGGACGAAGTGGCATTGGCCCATGGAGGGAGATTTTACTTGGCGAAGGACAGCCGCATGGGCGCACGCGTGTTTCAGCAATCGGAAAACCGCGCCGGCCAGTTCCGCGCCTTGCGCGAGGCGAAGTGGCTGAGCGAACGCTTCACATCCGTTCAGTCCGAAAGGCTCGGCCTGTGAACACGAATACCGTGGCCAAGGGGCCGGTCCTGATCCTCGGCGCGCGTTCCGACATTGCCCGAGCGACCGCCCATCGGTTTGCCAAGGCAGGCCACCCAATCCTGCTGGCCGCCCGTCAGGCCGAACGGCTGGAGGCGGACCGCGCCGATCTGCAGGTGCGTTATGGCGTGCTGGCAACCGTGCACGAATTTGACGTACTGGCGACCGAAAGCCATGCCGCATTCGTGGACAGCCTGCCCGCGCTGCCGGAAATCGCGGTTTGCGCGGTAGGCCTGCTGGGCAAGCAGGAGGAAGATGAACACGATACGGCATCAGCCGTTCGCGTGATCCGCACCAATTTCGAAGGACCGGCGAGTATTCTGGCGGTGTTGGCCGATCGTTTCGAGGAACGGCGCCACGGCACGCTGGTGGGCATCAGTTCCGTGGCTGGCGAGAGGGGCCGCGCGTCGAATTACATCTATGGATCGGCGAAAGCGGGCTTCACGGCCTATCTCTCTGGCCTGCGCAACCGGCTGGCGAAGCGGGGCGTGCATGTCGTCACCGTGCTGCCCGGCTTTGTGGATACGGCGATGACGGCGGGGATGGACCTGCCCAAGCCGCTTACCGCACAGCCGGATGAAATAGCCGAAGCCATCCATCGCGCCGTGAGCGGCAGCAGGAACACGATCTACGCCCGTCGCATCTGGCAACCGATCATGATGGTGATCCGGTCGATTCCAGAGGGGATCTTCAAGAAGCTGAGCATCTGACGGCCGCGGCCCTCACATCGCGTTGACCAGCTTTTCAAAGGTGCGGCGGGAGCCCAGATAACCTACGTGGTTGTCGTCGAAATAGATCGGCGTCATGCCGTCGCGCAGAGTGCAGCTTTGCGCATCGCAGAACGCATCATGCGTTTCGATCACCGTCGCACCCGCAGCAGCCGCTTGGTGGAGCATGGAAGTTTCGGAAGCATGCCATTCCTCGATCCCGGACCGGGGCACGGCGGGCATCAGCACCCGTGCGCGCGGCGTATACTCGTGCATGTCGGGAATCTGCTGCACCACGTAAACGCGCGCCGACCGAGAGAAATGCGCGATGGTGCGCAGCATTCCTTCCCGAAGAACCTCCGCCGATGATTCCGCCCCGTTGAAGTCCGCCCGGCCATCGGTGATGAAATGCGTATCGCGCTGGAGGCGCGACTGCACATAGTGACCACGGGCATAGAGCGTCCACCGGGCGACAAGGAAAACCTCGTCCGGTTGCAGGGATTCGACGTATTTCGCGTAGCTGTCGATCGTGCCGGGCTGGTCGCAGAAATAGAAATTGCCGAACCGATCCTGACGGGCAACACCCAGTAGCGGCGGGCATCCCCACAGACCTATTACATAGATCGTCTTGCCCGGCAGCGGGCGCACCGCCGGACCCAGCATGAGCACGTGGCTGTCCCCCCAAAAGACAACCTTTTCCGGCCCATCCCCATAACGCCGGCAATTCAGCCCTTCGGAGCTTACGAACCCTTCACAAGGCATAGAGCCTTCGTGCCAGCCCATGCCAGTGCGCGCCTCTCGCTCTGCGTTGGCCAGCAGGACAGGATGTTCCAGTTCAATGCGGGTCGGGGGCTTCGCCAGATAGCCAGCCAGCCCGATCGCCAGCATCACGGCAATGGCCAGACCGCTTACGGCAAACAGGCGTGGACGACTGGGCAGAAGCGCCCCCTTCCCTCGAAACGGCTGTTCGACGAAGCGCCATGACAGCCATGCAAGGATCAGCGAAAGCCCGGCGAGCGCCGTCATCAGCAAGCGGGTGGGCTCCGTATCGCTACCGAGCCGTGCGAAGGCGAACAGCGGCTGATGCCAGAGATAAGCGCTGTAGCTGATCAGTCCGATGCCCACGAAAGCACGCAGGCTCAGCAGCCGAGCGGCAGGTGTTCCAGCACCGCCGAACAGGATGATGAGCACGGTTCCGAGGACCGGCGGCAAGGCATAGATGCCCGGAAACGGCAGGCTGTCATCCAGGAACAGGATCGAGAAGACGATCAGCGCGAGACCAAGACCGCTGAGCCAGGAGTTGGCGAACGAGGGGCGCCCACGAAGCAGAAACGCACAGATGGAACCGGCGAGAAGTTCCCATGCGCGAGGCGGGGCAAGATAGAAATTGGCGGATTCCGCATGGTCGGATGCCCACTGGCTGAGCGCGAGGCTGGCGAGGGCCGCGAGCACGATCAGCAGCAAAACCCGCTGCCGCCCCCAACGCCAGAACACCGCCAGCAGGATCGGGAACAGCAGGTAATACTGCTCCTCCACCGCGAGGCTCCATGTATGGAGGAGCGGGCGCAGTTCCGCATCTGAAGCGAAATAGCCGGTCTGCATCCAGAACAGCACGTTGGAACTAAACAGCGTGACCGCAGCGATGCTGGCGGCGAATTCCGCCTGCTGCTGCGGCAGCATCAGATACCATGCGAAGGGGATGCAGCACGCTATGACCAGGAACAGCGCAGGCAGAATCCGCCGTGCGCGACGTTCGTAAAAGCGGGCGATGGAGAAATCTCCCCGCTCCAGCTCGCCGATCAGGATGCCGGTGATCAGGTAGCCACTGATGACGAAGAACACGTCCACGCCAACGAAGCCGCCGCTGAACAGGCTGAAACCGGCGTGGAACAGAATGACAGGTACGACGGCCACTGCCCGCAGCCCATCAATCTCGCGACGATATTGCATGGCTTACCTGCCCCGCAGTTCAGAGCCGGCTGAGCCGATCAATCGCAAGCGCAAGTCCAACCGTGACCCCCCAAGGCTGAGCAACCAATATCTGGAAGCGCCGGGCCATAGGGGAAGGGTTCCGGCCAATCCATCGGAAAAGTCGCTTTGTGCCAATACGCTACCGGCCCGGCAGCCTCAGTTTGCGCCCGCGAAGGTGAGGCGAAGCTTGTCCAGCGCGGCGGCCTTGAGTTGGTGCACGCGCGGGACGCTGACACTCAGAACCTCGGCGATCTCGGCCAGGTTCAGCTCCTCCACGAAATAGAGCTGGATGACCAACTGGTGCCGTTCCGGAAGGCCAGCGATGGCGCGTATCAGCAATTCGCGATCTTCCACCTGCAACAGTGCCTGTTCGGCATCCACTTCGTCAGCGGCAAAGGCGATGTCGGTTTCGGAATAGCATTCCTCGATAGAGGCGATCTGGATGGAGTCGCCACGCATCCGGTGAAGTTCATCGGGCGACAGGCCCATAGCCTCGGCAAGTTCCTTCAGCGACGGCGCCCGGCCGAGGAATGTGGCCAGGCGCGATTCCTCGTCTTCCATCCTCCGCCTGCGGGAACGTGCGCCGCGCGCCTCGTGCGAATTGCTGCGCAGCAGATCGACCATCGCACCGCGCACCCGCAGGCGGGCATAGGCGGCGAATCCGTCTTCGTTCGGCCGTTCATGACGCTGGGCGCATTCGGTCAGCGCGACGAGCCCGGCCTGCACCAGGTCGTCCACGTCCACCGCTGGGCCGCCGCTGCCCGACAGATGCCAGGCAAGCTTGCGGACCATGGGCAGAAACCGCGTCACCCGTTCGCCGACATTGCCACGATAGGCGCTGGCGGCCGAGAACTGGGTTTGATCGTGAATCATGCGGCCAGAGGCTCCCTCTCGTGCTCGATCATTTCAGGCCCGCCCGTCAGTTGCGGCGGTGCCTGCTCCTCTCCGCCGACGATGGAGATGACCTCGATCGGCTGGGCGGCGGGCAATTCGTTGATGGACAGGACCGCGCAAGCAGGCGCGCGCAGGCGCAGCAGAGCGGCGAGCGGGCGACGCGCACGGGGCTGCACGATCAGTGCGGGCGTGGGTCCACCAGCGGTTCGCTTCGCCAGAATTGCGGCAATGCGTTCACCGATGGAGCGGGCAAGGTCCGGTTCGATGACTATCTGGCCGGTGGCCGGATCGTGCAGGCCACCGACGACCATTTCTTCCAGTTCCGCCGCCAGGGTGATGACAGGAAGGCGTTCGTCCGGTGGGCACAGGCTGCCGACCAGCAGCGGGCCAAGATCGGCGCGCAACATGTCCACAAGCCTGTCGTGATCCGTGGTCTGCTGCGCCGCCTGTGACAGGCTAGCCAGCACGGGCAGCGGATGGGCCAGCGTGATGCCATCGGCCAGCAGGGCGCGGAGCAGGCGGGTGATCGCAGCCAGCGTCAGCGGTTGCGGGGTAATGGTTTCGATCAGCTGCGAATGGCGTTCGCGCACCGCGTCCAGCAGTTCGCGTACCTGATCGGGGCCGAGCAATTCCTGCGGGCGGGCGGCCAGCAGTTGATTGATGTGTGTGGCCACGACGCTTTCGGCGTCCACCACCAGATAGCCTTCGGCCACGGCCAGATCACGCTGGCCCGGCTCGATCCACAAGGCCGGACAGCCAAAGCTGGGGTCGCGGGTTTCCTCCCCCCGCACGTTTGCACCGGGTCCTGCTTCGCCCGTGTCGATGGCCAGCAGCCGGTCAGGGCGAAGCTGCCCGCTGCCGAGCGGCGCACCGCCAAGCGTGACGCGATAGCGATCGGGCGCGAGGTCGAAGCTGTCCTTGATGCGGAACTGCGGCACGACGAAGCCGAACGCCTCGCACAACTGGCGCCTCAGACCCGTGAGGCGGGTGACGAGCGGCGCGCCCCGGCGCTGATCGGCCAGATGCACCAGCCCGAAGCCCAGTTCGATGGTGACAAGCGACTGGTCGGACACATCCTCTATGGCAATGCTCGCCGGATCGGGGCGGACCTCTGGTTCTTTCGCGGCAACCACGGCCGCGGCCTTGCGCTTGCGGAGCATGTGCCAGAGTGCGAATGCACCGGCCGAAAGCGGGAAGAACACCGACTGCGGCATGGCGGGAATGGCGCCCATCGCCGCCAGGATGAAACCGACCGGCAGCCAGATGCGCGGATCGGCGAACTGGCCGCCGATCTGCCCGGTAAGGTCGCGGCTGTCTGAAACGCGGGTAACGATTGCAGCAGCCGCGATCGACAGCAGCAGAGCCGGGACCGAAGCGACCAGTGCGTCGCCCACGGCAAGAGTGATGTAACGTTCGGCCGCTTCCGATGCGGTCAGGCCATGCGAGACCATGCCCAGCGCGAAACCGGCGATGATGTTGACGCCAAGGATCAGCAGCGCGGCAATGGCATCACCCTTCACGAACTTGCTGGCGCCATCCATGGAGCCGTAGAAATCCGCTTCCGTGGCGATTTCCCGGCGGCGGGCCTTCGCCTCGTCAGCCGTCATCAGCCCGGCGGCGAGATCGGCGTCGATCGCCATCTGCTTGCCCGGCAAGGCGTCCAGCGTGAAACGTGCGGACACTTCCGACACGCGCCCGGCGCCCTTGGTGACGACGACCAGGTTGATGATCATCAGGATCATGAACACGAACAGGCCGACGGCAAAGTTGCCGCCGACGAGGAAAGCGCCGAACGCCTCGATCACCTTGCCGGCGGCGGCCTCTCCCTCGTGCCCGTTGACCAGCACCACGCGGGTGGAGGCTACGTTGAGCGCGAGGCGCAGCAGCGTCGCAAACAGCAGGACCGACGGGAAGGAGGAGAAATCCAGCGGCTTTTCCGCGTTCATCGCGGCCATCAGCACGGCCACGGCTAGTGCGATGTTGAGCACGAAGAACAGGTCGAGCAGTACGACCGGGATCGGCACGACCATCAGCACGATGATCATCAGGATGCCCGCAGGCAACGCCATGGCGGGCGAGAAGAAGGTCCGCAGGCTCACAGGTTGAACGCCCTGAACTTGCCGTAGGCTTCACCGACATGCTGGGCCGCGCGGCTACCGATATCGCCGGTGCCGCCGAATGTGGCCTGCAGCGTTTCAGCCATCGACACGCGCCGTCCGCTGGAACCCACATCGGCAAAATCTTCCGCAGCGCGGGCAAAGGTGCCGGCCGGAGCTGAACCAGCCAGCGTCGTGCCCGCCGGATAACCACCGCCGCCCTGCATCGCGGCCGACACTTTCGTCCGCATCAGGTCCATCACCTCGGTAACGCTGCGGGCGCGGCCGTTGTCGTAGAAGATCGCCCGGTTGGCCTCCGCAGGTTTGGGGAACAACGAAGCGGCCGCGGCATCGGGCGTGGATTGCAACGCGCCAAGGAAACTGCGTGCCCCGCCCGCGCCGAGGAAATGCGCGAGATAGAGTTCCGTCGCGTCAGGTTCTCGACCCAGAAAGCCGCTGAGTTCCGCTGAATTGTCGCGCGCCAGTTCCGCCGCCATCAGCGACGAGACATCGGGATCGTAGCGCAGGGCCATGATCTGCGATCGCATGGCCGGGTCGGCAATCGTCGCCCGCCCGCCGCTGCGCGAGATCGCATCACCGGCCCAGCCAAGGCCATGCGTGTCGGCATGGCGGTCAAGCGTATCGAGCCAGGTGCCGCCGATGAACTGATAGAGGCCGGCCGCGCTGGAGGTGCCCGCGCGGGCATTGGGATCGAGGCCGGATTCCAGCCGCGCCTGCGCGACCAGATAGTCGAAGTCCACGCCGGTCGCGGCCGAAGCGCGGGCGATGGCGGCGTGCGCCTCTGCCTGCCGGGCGACGGGCCGGGCCTGACTTTGCTGGACTGATGAAACTCCGGACACTGATTTCCCCGGTTGCGATTATCTTCGCCGGGGTTTCAGCAATATCCGTGCCAAATGGCGTTGACGCCTCAGGCGGGCATCCCGCGCAGGGCCGGGCGCGCCTGAGCATATACGCCAACCTTGCCCGTAAGCGCAGTGAGGCGAGATTCCACGTTGGCGGCGATCAGGTTACGCATCTTGCGGTTGATGTCGTTGAGGCGGGCCACGGCGTCGAGCAGGCCGCGTTCTTCCTCGTTCAGATCGCCCCGCGCCGCCTGTTCGATACGCTCGCACAGTTCCAGCTTGCCGTCGGCACAGGTCAGGATGCGTTCGAGATCGAAAGCGGCAAGAGCCTGCCGTTCACCTTCGAGAAGGGCAAGCATTTGCCGGAGCATTTCGCGAAGCGGTTTGCCGGACATCAGTCACCCACCCTCAAGAGAAGTCCTGCCGCGATCATCGCATCGGCGATCTTCGCCGGTACGACCGGATAACGGCCCGTTTCGATGGCCCGGCGGATTTCGTTCACGCGGTCCTGATCGACCGGCGCATTCACACCGGCCGTGGCCACGCTGGAAACAGGCGTCTGCGCTGCCTTTGTGGCCGTAGGTTCCGCCTGAACGGCGGGCGACCCGGAAACGCGAACGGCGCTACGGGCTTTCAGCCCGGCAGCAATGCCCTTCGGTACCTGATTGTCGATCCCGTCCATCGGTTCGCTCCGTTCAATCTCATTTGCGAGAACGGCAGCGCTGCGGCGGATTTAAGCCCGCCGCGCAAAAAATTGCAGGCTACGGCAAATCCATGCCGACTTTGCCGGGTTCGATGACCCGGACACGCATGGATTCCGTCCGCTGGCCAGCGGGCCGCACACGGATCCATTCGCCGATTGCGCCCTGTTCCATCGCCTCCCCCTGACGCGACAGGGTGAAGCCCTTTCCGCGCACGATGATGGCGACGGCTTCTCCACGCGACACCACCGGTTCCCGGCGGACGGCTGAGGCAACCTGTGGAGCCTCCACCGGCACGAACAGCCGCCAGCCGCCCGTCACCGGGCAGCGGACGAGCACGGTATCGCGCGAACGACCATACCATTCGAGCGCCAGCGGTGCATCGCACTGGGCCAGCCTGAGCCGCCGATCAACCGGCAGACGCGCCCCGCCCTCTGCCCCGATAGAGGCCCCGGTGAACTGCGCCACGGCGCGATCGATGTCGTCGGCACTGGCAAACCCGGCGGCAATGGCCGGTGTGGTTGCGACCAGAACGGCGCAGAGTGCGCCACTGGCCAGCACGGATGTCATTCGCATGGGTTATCCCCTTTCGCGGCGCGCGATGCGCCTGATACGGGGCCGTCCTTGCAATCGGCGTGCCAGTTCCCATCCGCATCGAATGCGAGCACGGCCATGACCTCTGACCGAGTTGACGGTTCGATCAGCATCCGGGCCGGTGCGCCAGCCTGCGTCGCAAGGGCGAGTGCGGCCTGCGCCGCCTGCTCCTCTTCCCCGGGGGCGTAGCGGGAAACGATGGTCAGGCGCTGGCGCGCATCGGGCGCCTGCCCGGCCAGCCATTGCCGCAGCGATGGCACGCCCGGCGAGGGGCGATAGACCGCCAGCGGCTCCGCCCGCATGGGCATGGCTTCCTTCGCCGCGCCTGCGCCATCAGCTTTCCGGCTTTCGCTGTCCATCGCCGCCGCTGTGACCATGAACAGGATCAGCGCCAGATCGGCGATGATCGTTTGCCAGCCTCGGGAATGTCTGCCGGCAATCATGCCGCCGCCCTGGGCGTGGGCCTTGCTTCCGATTTCGGTTCCGATCTTGCCTCAGCGCGGGTGCGCTTGCCGGGACTGGCCCGATCCACCGCGTCGGCCAGCCAGTTGAGCAGTTCCCGTCGCTGCATTTCCTCCGCATCGGCACGGCGCAGAACGGCACCGGCCAGCGGCGCGAATACGAAATGCGCGGCGACCAGACCGTAGAACGTGGTCGTCACCGCCGTGGCGATGGCAAAGCCGTAACCGCCATCCGCCGCCGTGGCAGACAGGCCGCCGAGCGAAAGGAGCGTGCCGGCAAGGCCCAGCACCGGCGCCAGTTCCGACGCTTCGCTCAGCACCCTGCCCGCCTTTTCTGCCTCTGCAACACGGCGCAGGCTGTGGCGTTCGTGATCGAAATAGAGCGCCTGAATAGAACGGTGCCTTACCAGCGCCTCCGCCAACTGGTCGAACTCGCCATCGCCGAAACGATGCGGCTCTGCCCGCAGCAGGCCGTCCGCGCCGATCTCCTGAATCTGCACCGCCAGTTCGGACCGCACGTGGTCGCTGTCGAACGGCCGGGTGAACAGCTGTCCCACCGCCTGTGCCGCGGCGCTGCAATCGCGCCAGCCGCAACGCAGCAGCACGGCGGCCACGGTGCCGCCGAACACGATTGCCGCCGAAAGCGGGTCGAGCACATTCATCAGGTCCACGCACGAACTCCCTTGCAGGGACAAGAACGGCGCGAGGGTGGCCGGCATTCAGGGGGCGCGGCGGATTTTTGCCGATCGCGGCAAGCATTTGCCGCCCGGCCCTCACCAATCCCGGCCCGGCCCTGCCGGATGCAAACTGGCACGGCTCTTGCTGGAAGATGTCCGAACAAGTCTGGAGACTGTCATGAGCGAAGGCCTTTTCGGCATCCACGGCACCGCGCTGGAGATCAGGGCGCAGCGCATGGGCGTGCTGGGATCGAACATCGCGAACGCCGCCACGCCCGGGTACAAGGCGCGCGACGTCGATTTCGCCGCCGCGTTGCAGGCCCGCATGGGCGGCGCGGGTGAGGAGCAGTCGATCGGCAGCGCCACCCGCTATCGCGTGCCGGTGATGCCCAGCCTCGACGGCAATACTGTCGAGATGGCGACCGAGCAGACCGCCTTCGCGGAAAACGCCGTGGCCTATACCGCCACGCTGGGCTTCCTGCGCGGACGGATCGAAACCGTCACCCGCGCGATCAGGGGCGAATGACGATGTCCGGCCCGATGACCCTGTTCCAGCTGGGCCAGCGCGCGATGTCCGCGCAGTTGGTACGGATGAACGCCGCTGCCTCCAACCTGGCCAACGCGGGCAGCGTTTCGGCCACGGAGGATGGCGCCTATCGCCCGCTGCGCGCGGTGTTTGCCGAACAGCTCGACGCCGCGACCGGCCTCAGCACCGTGAACGTCCACAGCGTGCAACGCGAAGATGCAGCGCCGGTGAAGCGCCATGACCCGGCCCACCCGCTGGCAGACGAGAACGGCGATGTCTGGGCCTCCCCCGTCGATGAGAACGCGGAGATGGTCGAGATGATGGACGCGTCACGCCAGTACCAGAACATGATCGAGGCACTTTCGACCGCCAAGCAACTGATGCTCGAAACCATGAGGATGAAATGACCGTATCCGCCGTTTCCACGAGTACCGCCGCGAGCGGAACAACCTCCACCTCGACCAGTAACGCCACGCTGGGGCAGGCCGATTTCCTGCGCCTGCTGACCGTGCAGGTTCAGCAGCAGGATCCGTTCGACCCGGTCGATAACAAGGAGATGCTGGCGCAGATGGCGCAGTTCTCCTCGCTCTCCGGCATCACGGAGATGAGCGATACGCTGAAACAGATTTCCGAAAAGCTCGACGTGTTGGCCGCTGCCAATGCAGCCGCGAACACCACCGCCGAATAACGATCAGGAGACCGATCCGATGTCTTTCTATACTTCGCTGAACGGGCTCAAGAACGCCCAGACCGATCTGGGCGTGATCGCCCACAATATCGCCAACGTTGAAACGCTGGGCTTCAAGAAGTCCACCACCACCTTTGCCGATGTCGTCGCCAGTTCCGCCCAGACCGATCCCCGGATGGTCAAGGGCGTTGGTGCGACACTGGAAGGGATCACTCAGAACTTCACGCTGGGTCCGATCGAGCAGACCGGCGGATCGCTGGACGTGGCCATCACCGGCGATGGGTTCTTCACCATGGTATCAGCCGACAGCGGCAAGACGCTTTATACCCGCAACGGCAGCTTCAGCGTCGACGATCCGGGTTTCATCACCGATGGTTCGAACAACCGCCTGCAGGTGTTTCCGACCGACGCCAGCGGAACGATCACATCGACCACCCCGATCGACGCACAGATCGCGCCGGTGAACGGCGCTGGCGCTGAGTATTCCGGCGTTACTGTCAGCAGCGATGGCACCGTCACCGCATCCTATGGCGACGGGTCCAAGACGATCGTCGGCAAGATCGCGCTGGCATCCTTCCTGTCTCCCACCGGGCTGAAGCAGGTCGGTTCGTCGAACTGGGAATCAACCGGCATTTCCGGCGCGGCCAGCTATGGCGCACCGTCCACGGCCCAGTACGGATCACTGCTTTCCGGCGCGCTGGAACGGTCGAACGTGGACATCGCCGAGGAACTGGTTGGCCTGATCACCGCGCAGCGGAACTTCCAGGCCAACGCCAAGGCGATCGATACGGCGACCCAGATCGCCCAGACCGTCATCAACCTGCGGACCTGATAAGCCATGGACCGGCTGATCTATACGGCGCTTTCGGGCATGCAGTCGTCGATGAACCGGCAACGGGTCATCGCCAGCAACATGTCCAACGCGCAGACCATCGGCTTCCGCGCGGAAGTGCTCGACCAGCGGCCGGTCACCATCGACGGCAAAAGCCTGGAAGTGCGCGCGATGCAGAACGCCGAAGTGCGTGGCGCGCGCATGGAACAGGGCGAAGTCACCCGCACCGGCAACCCGCTGGACGTGGCGGTTCAGGGCGAGGCCCTGCTGGCGGTGCAGGCCACCGATGGCAGCGAAGCCTATACCCGCCGCGGCGACCTGTCGGTCACGCCCACCGGCCTGCTGGTCAATGGCGAAGGGCTGCCGGTAATGGGCGACAGCGGTCCGATCAGCGTGCCGCCGGGCGGCACCCCGTCGATCGCGCCGGACGGAACCCTGACCGTGACCGATCCCGCCGCGCCGGACCAGCCACCGCAGGAAGTCGGCCGCATCAAGCTGGCCGGATGGCAGGGCAGCCCGATCCAGAAAGGTCTGGACGGCCTGTTCCGCGTCGAAGGCGGCGGCGTGCTGCCGCGTGACGAGGAATCCACCGTGGTTTCCGGCGCGCTGGAACAATCGAATGTCAAATCCACCGAAGTGCTGGTCGAAATGATCGACGCCCAGCGCCTCTTCGCCATGCGTACAAAGCTGATCGCCACCGCTCGCGAATGCGACGAGGGCAGTGCCCAGCTGATGCGCCTGAGCTGACGAAAGGAACGCAGCAATGCCGGTATCCGCACTCCATGTCGCCCGCACCGGGCTGGAAGCGCAGGACGCGCGCATGCGTGTCATCGCCAACAACCTGGCCAACGTGGGCACCACGGGCTTCAAGCGCGATCGCGCCAACTTCGCCACGCTCGCCTATCAGGATGCGCGGGTGGCGGGGCAGCGTTCGTCAGGCGAGACGGCCTATGCCACGGGCCTGAACCTGGGCACCGGCGTGGCGGTACAATCCACCAGCCAGATCGTGACGCAGGGTTCGCTCAACACCACCGGCAATGCGCTGGATCTGGCGCTGGACGGCGACGGATATTTTCAGGTCGAGCTGCCCGGTGGCCAGCTGGGTTATACCCGAGCGGGCAACTTCACCCGTTCGGCCGAAGGGCAGCTGGTAACGCAGCAGGGCTATATCGTGCAGCCATCGATCACCGTACCCGAAGGCGCCAGCGCCATCGCGGTATCGCCCGATGGCATCGTTTCGGCGGTCATCGCCGGTGACTCGACCCCGGCGGAACTGGGCCAGCTTCAGGTGGCGTCGTTCAGCAACCCCGGCGGGTTGCGCGCGATCGGCGACAACTTTCTGGTCGAAACGGCCGCCAGCGGCGCCGCGCAACTTGGCACCGCCAACGAGAACGGGCGCGGGGGCATCCGGCAGGGGATGCTGGAAGCGTCCAACGTCAACATCGTGGAAGAGCTGGTCGACATGATCGAATGTCAGCGCGCCTACGAAATCAGCTCGAAGATGGTTTCCGCCGTCGACGAGATGCTCCGCAACGCCAACCAGACGCTGTGATGATCATGACCATGAACAATCTTCGCGGCATCGCCGCCTCCACCGCCCTGCTGGCCCTTTGCGCCTGCGGATCGAGCGAACGCCCGGCCGGCTTTGCCGCCGCACTGCCGCCGCCGCCTGCCGCGCAAGAGCAGGCGCCGGCCAACGGCGCGATCTTCCAGGCAGCAGGCGGCTATGCCCCGCTGCACTATGGCCAGCGGGCCAGCCGCGTGGGCGATCTCGTCACCGTCGTGCTGATCGAACGGACACAAGCATCCAAGTCCGCCAGTTCCGACACGCAGCGCGATGGCGGCTTCTCGCTGTCGCCGCCCAGCACCGGGCCGCTGTCTTTCAACCCGGCGATCCTTAATTCTTCGGGATCTTCGTCGTTCAGTGGACAGGGTGATGCAGCGCAGCAGAGCAGGCTGAGCGGCGATCTCACCGTCACCATCGCCGAAGTGCGCCCCAACGGGACCGCGCTGGTCAGGGGGGAAAAGGTCATGCAGTTGAGCCAGGGAGAGGAATGGGTCCAGCTCTCCGGCATCATCCGGCTGGCCGACATCGATCAGAACAACCGCGTGGCATCGCCGCGAATCGCCGACGCGCAGATCACCTATGCCGGCAAGGGCGCGGTGCAGCGCGCCAGCCGCGAAGGCTGGCTGTCGCGGTTCTTCAACCTCGTGGCTCCGTTCTGAGGCCGATGATGATGATCAGGAAAATCCTCCTCGCCATCGGCGCCATCGCCAGTGCCCTGATTGCCGCCCCCGCCAGTGCGGAGCGTGTGCGCGATCTGGGCGCGTTCCATTCCGTCCGCACCAACCAGCTGACCGGATACGGCATCGTGGTCGGCCTGGACGGCACCGGCGACGACAACTTCGCCTATCTGACGCAGGCCATGCGCGGCGTTTCCGACCGTTTCGGCCTGCAATTGCCGCAGGGCGTGAACCCGGCGCTGAAGAACGCCGCAGCCGTCATCATCACTGCCGATCTGCCGGCCTTTTCCAAGCCCGGACAGCGGATCGACGTGACCGTTTCCACCATGGGCAAGGCCAAGTCGCTGCGCGGCGGGGCCCTGATCATGACGCCGCTGTATGGCGCGGACGGGCAGATCTATGCGATGGCACAGGGCAATCTGGCCGTGGGCGGGCTTGGCGTATCGGGCCGCGATGGATCGCGCCTGACCGTCAACGTGCCGACCGTGGGCCGCATCCCCGAAGGTGCTTCGGTGGAGCGGGCGGTTTCGACCGGCTTCGACAGTTCCGAAGTGCTGCGGTGGAACCTGTTTCAGGCCGATTTCCTGACCGCGACCCGCGTGCGGGATGCGATCAACATGCGCTATCCCGGTTCGGCGATGGTGGAGGACGGCGTCACGCTGGCCCTGCGCCTGCCGATGGGGGCCGACGCCCGCGCCGGGATGATGGCCGATATCGAGATGCTGGACGTGACCCCCGCCGAAAGCGCGGCACGGGTCGTCGTCAACAGCCGCAGCGGCACGGTGGTGATATCCAGCGCGGTGCGCCTTGCGCCCGCCGCCATCAGCCACGGCAGCCTTGTCGTGCGGATCGACGAGAACCCGCGCGTGGTGCAACCGGAACCGTTCAGCCGCGGCGAAACCGCCGTGGAGCAGAACAGCACCGTGGATGCGTTCGAAACGGGCAACCATGTCGCCCTGTTCGAACCGGGCGCATCGCTGGCCGAGCTGGTCGATGCGCTGAACCTGCTGGGCACCACCCCGTCCGATCTGGTGGCGATCCTGGAGGCCCTGAAACAGGCCGGATCGCTGAAAGCCGAGATGGTGGTGATATGATGAACACGGTTTCCTCCATGGACATCGCGTCCCCGCTCTCCGCCGGTTCGCCGGCCGGGGGCGAGCGGGCGCGTCTGGCCGAAGCGGCGCGGCAGTTCGAAGCGATCTTCGTGCGGCAGATGCTGTCCGCCGCGCGCGCATCGGACTTCGGCGGGGACGACCTGTTCGGCGGACAGGCCGAGGAAACGTTCCGCGAAATGCAGGACGCCAACTTTGCCGAGATCGCCACCGGCACCGGATCGCTAGGCCTTGCCGCATCGATCGAGGCGCAGCTGGCCCGCTTTATCGGCCCGGACACGGAGGGCTGACGCATGGCGTCCGATCTTCTTTCCATCGCCGCCAGCGGCGCACGGGCGGCGCGTAGCGCGCTGGACGTGACCGCGCAGAACATCGCCAACGCTTCTACCGAAGGTTACGTGCGCCGTACCGCCGTGATGGAGGAAGTCGCGGTGGCCGGTGGGCTGCTGCGTAACGGCGACATCTCTCTTTCCGGCGTGCGTGTGGGCGGGATCGACCGCAACGCCGACATGTTCCGCCAGGCCGAAGTGCGCCGCACCGGCAGCGATCTGGCCCGCGCGACGACCGAGCTGAGCGGGTTGAAGAACGTCGAGAACGCGCTTGAGAAATCGGGCGTCTATGAATCGATCGTGGAATTCGAAGCGGCGTTGCAGCAGCTTTCTTCCGACCCCACCAATCCTTCTCTGCGCGCGGCGGCGCTGGGCGCGGCTGATGCGATGGCGGGCAAGTTCAACATTGCCGCCAGCGGGCTTGAGGCAGCGGGCGAAGGCCTGCGCTTCGATGCCGCCGCATCGGTGGATGATGCCAATACCATCGCGCAGGAACTGGCGCGGGTGAACCTGAAGCTGGCCCGTGCCGGCGAAGGCAGCAGCGACAAGGCCACCCTGCTCGACCAGCGCGACATGCTGCTGGAGCGGATGAGCGGCATCGTCGACATCAAGACCAGCTTCGGTGCCGATGGCGCAGTGACGGTCACGACCGGCGGGCAGACGATGGTGACAGGCGGCGTGGCCGGGACACTGGCCAGCGCCACCGCCGCCGACGGCACGCTGAACTTTACGCTGGACGGCACTGCGATAACACCCGGCGGCGGCAAGCTGGCCGGGGCATCGCTGGCGCTGACCGAAGTGGCCAGTGCGCGCACGCGGCTGGATACGCTGGCAGATGGCATCGCCAGCACGATCAACACCGCGCAGGCCAATGGCGTTGCGCTGGATGGGTCGACTGGTCAGCCGATCTTCGGCGGGACGGGTGCGGTCGGGATGACCGTGGTGATGTCGGGCGGTTCAGGCCTCGCCACCGCGCCAGCCGGTTCGGCCGCGGGCAGCCGCGACGCCGGCAACCTTTCCGCGATGCGGCAGGCGCTGGAAGGCAGCGGCGCGGCGCAGGGCATGAGCACCCTGCTGTTCGACGTATCGAGCCACATCGCCGGGCGCACCGTAACTCACGATGCGCTGTCGGCCATCGCCAGCGCCGCCCGCACCGAACTGGACCAGATGGCCGGGGTAGACCTGGACACCGAGGCCGCCAACCTGATGCGTTTCCAGCAGGCGTTTCAGGCGTCCGGCCGGGCGATGCAGGTCGCGAGCGACATCTTCCAGACGCTGATGGGGATCGGATAACGCATTATGGTCAGCCTGAGCACCAGCGCATTCTACGACCGCTCTCTGGGGCAGATGAACGCCCTGCGAGTGCAGGCGGAAGATCTGAACCGGCAGATCATCAGCCAGGAACGTCTGTCGCGGTCGTCGGACGATCCAGTCGCGGCGGCGCGCCTGCGCACGCTGAACCGCGGCGAACGGCTGGCCCAGATCGACCAGAGCAATTCGGACACTGCGCAGACGGACCTGAAGCTGGCGGACAGCGCGCTGGGTTCCATCGCCACGGCGATCCTGCAGGCGCAGGAACTGGCCGTGCGCGCTGGGGGCACGCTGAGCGCGGAGCAGCGCGCAGCGGTGGGGCAGGAAATCGCGGGGCTTCGCGAAACGCTGCTGAACCTTGCCAATGCACGCAGCAGCGGCGGGCATGCGCTGTTCGGCGGCCAGACCACCGGTGACGCCTATAGCGATACGGGCACCGGCGCGACCTACATCGGCACGGGCAGCGTGGACCCCGCCCATCTGGGTGAGGGGCAGACGGTGTTGCCGGGCTTCACCGGGCCGGAAGTGTTTTCCATCGATGTGAACGGCACAACTACCGACCTTTTCACGGTGCTGGGCAACCTGGCGGCGGCGTTGCAGGGCGGCGGCGATACGAGTGCGGCGACGCAGGACGCGCTGGCCGGGCTGGAATCCGGCCTGACCAAAGTGAGCACCGCGCAGACGATGACCGGCGCGCGACTGAACTGGATCGAGCTGATGGACAACCGTCGCGAGACGACGGGTGAACTGGTGGCGGAAGAAAAGGCAGCCGTTGGCGGGGCGGACATCGCATCCACCATGGTGCGGTTGCAGGAAGCGATGACCGTGCTGGAAGCGAGCCAGGCGAGCTTCGTCCAGCTTTCCAACCTGTCGCTGTTCAACATCTTGCGCTGATATAAATTGGTAACAGGGGCACGCACGGGTCATGTACGCAGCGATCGGGATCGTCATCCTTCTGGTCATGGTATTCGGTGGGTTCGCCATCACGGGCGGCGCGCTGGGCCCCGTGATGGAAGCCATCCCGCACGAAATGCTGATCATCGGCGGCGCGGCGCTGGGCGCGATCGTGGCGGGCAATTCGCTGCATGAGCTGAAGGCCATCGGCGGATCGCTGAAGAAGATCTTCAAGGGCCCGCGCCATTCCAAGCAGGACCACGTCGACGCCATCGCGCTGACCACCCGGCTGATGAAGCTGATGCGCAGCGAAGGGCCGGTGGCGCTGGAAGCGCATATCGAGAACCCGAAGGAATCGCCGCTGTTCGCGGAGTTTCCCGGCCTGCTGGCCAACGAGCCGCTGATATCGCTGATCTGCGACACGCTGACGCTGCTGGTCGTATCTTCCGGCACGCTGGAAACGCATGCGGTGGAAGAGGTGATGGACAACGCCATCAAGACCCATTTCCACGAGATGCGCGAGCCGCAGCACGCGCTGCAATCGCTGGCCGACGCCCTGCCCGCGCTGGGCATCGTCGCCGCCGTGCTGGGCGTGGTGAAAACGATGGGTTCCATCGACCAGCCGCCTGCCGTGCTGGGCGGCATGATCGGGTCTGCGCTGGTCGGCACGTTCATGGGCGTGCTGCTGGCATATGGGATCGTGGGACCGCTGGCATCGCGGCTGAAGCAGGTGCTGGAACAGGACGAGCAGATTTTCCACGCGGTTAAGCAGATCATCATCGCCTCGCTGAACGGATACCCCCAGCCGCTGGTGATCGAGAGCGCCCGTTCCGGTCTGGGCCATGCGTTCCGGCCCGGCCTGTCGGAGCTGCTCGACAGCCTGCGGGGCCGCTGACATGGCCGGCGGCAGTGGAAGTGGCCGCGGCGGGCGCAACGCCCCGCCGCCGATCATCGTCAAGAAGATCACCGTGGTTCCCGAAGGGCACCACGGCGGCGCGTGGAAAGTGGCCTATGCCGACTTCGTGACGGCGATGATGGCGTTCTTCCTGCTGCTGTGGCTGCTGGGTGCGACGACCGAGGATCAACGCAGCGGCATCGCCGATTATTTCACCCCCACGCTGGTCAAGCTGCGGGAACAGAGCGCCGGTTCCAACGGGCTGCTGGGCGGATCGTCGCTGACCGACCCCGACAACTATCCCAACCGCACCGGCCAGACCGGCACCCGTGCCATGACCATCCCGCTGGACGCCACCGGCGGCCCGCGCGAAGGCGCCGAGGCGGTGCGGCGGCTGCGCCAGCGGCTGGAGGAGAAGTCCGAAGCCAACGAGCGCCTGCGCCGCCTGATGCGACAGGTCCGTATGGTGGACACGACCGAAGGCGTGCGGATCGACCTGGTGGACGATGCCGATTTCTCCATGTTCGTGCTGGGCACCACTGTGCTGACGCCCGACGCGGCCACGCTGATCGCCGGAATAGCCGACGCGGTGCGGCCAGAGGTCGCCCGGCTGACCATCCGTGGCCACACCGACGCCCTGCCGTGGAAGAGCGGCGCCCCGGCCAACAACTGGTCACTGAGCGCGGGCCGTGCGGAATCCACGCGGCAGGCGCTGATCCGGCGCGGCATCGCCGAAGCCCGCTTCTTCCGCATAGAGGGCGTGGCCGACCGCGAGCCGCTGATCGCCGACAACCCGCAAGACCCACGCAACCGGCGTATTTCCATCCTGCTGACGAAGTAAGGGCTTCGACCCTTCTTCGTCATTCCCGCGCAGGCGGGAATCCAGAGTGGAGAGGTATGGCGTTTGCGGCCCTGGATTCCCGCTTTCGCGGGAATGACGAAGGTTGGGTGAGGGGTTCAGGTCGCCGGACCGCCGGCGGGTGTTGACACTGTTGACACTGTGCTGAGCGCAAGGGCGGAAACGCCACAGCCAAGGATAGCGTCCACGCGGGTGTGGGCGCGGTGGAGCCAGCCGTGCCACTGGCCGTCGGCGGCGTGCAGCACGCGGCCGTGCTCCTCTCCCCATTCGCAGTCGAAGGCGATCTCCTCCTCCTCGTCCTCTATCTCTCCATCGAGATCGAGCTGGAAGCCGAGACGGTCGAGCATGGCGTCGCGCGCATCGTCGATCGCCTGTTCCACAAAAGCATCGCGATCGGGCAGCGGATCTTCGCCCGGCGCGGCGTAATCGCCGGGCATATCCTCCCCCGCCGTGAGGGCCAGCAGTTCGTCGAAGCGTTCGGCATCCTGTTCCGCCATTTCATCCGCCGCCCTGTCGAGCCGGGCCAGATGAGCGAGCAGGAGGCGGGAATCGTAGCGGCGGCGCGTCCCCACCAGTTCGCCACGAAACCAGACTTCTTCTTCCACGCCATCTATCGCGCGGTCGGCCAAAACCTGTTCCCCCACCCGCCGCGCCAGCACAATCGCCGCTGCCCACGCCCGTGCGAACAGGGGATCGCGGCGGCGCTGGCGATAGGCGGTTTCGGCGGAAAGCCCGACGGCGCGGCAGGCGAGACGGACATTACCCCGCTGCGACAGGCTATCGAGGAACAACACCTTGACCTCCCCTGTCCAGAGACTGGCCGGATGGGCATGGGCGAAAGCTTCAGGTGACGGGTGCTGCATGTCCGCGGTTCCTTGCATGGGAAAAGGCGAACCGGGTGCATTAGGGAGGAAAGCGCGTGTAGGAAAATGGGTCTTGCCCCCGCCTGCTTCGTCATTCCGGGCAGGCGGAAAGCGAGGGCTGCAAACACCGCGCCTTCCGCTCTGGATTCCCGCCTGCGCGGGAATGACGAAAAAGGCGGGTGAGTGGGAAAAAGGGAAGTGGGGAATGCCGGCAGGCAGGCGCAAAAAGCCCGGCGCTGTTTCCAGCGCCGGGCTTCTTTAGTCAGAGACTGACCTGGCTGTTGCTTAGCGCAGCAGCGACAGGACGTTCTGCTGGCTCTGGTTGGCCTGGGCCAGCATCGCGGTGGAAGCCTGGCTGAGGATCTGGGCCTTCGCCAGCGCGGTCGTTTCAGCCGAATAGTCGGTGTCTTCGATCCGCGAACGGGCGTCCGTCAGGTTCGTGATGTTGTCCGACAGGTTGTTCACGGCCGATTCCAGACGGCTCTGCGACGCACCCAGCGTGGCGCGGACGGTAGCAACGTCCTTCAGCGCGGTGTCGATGGTGGCGAGAGCGGCATCGGCATCAGTCGCCGTGGCAATCGACAGGCCGCCCGACGTGCCGGCCGGAACCGCCGCCACCGTTTCCGTGCCCGCCGCGAGGTAGATCACGTCGCCAGCAGCCAGCGTGTAGCTGGTGCCGAGGGTCGGCGAGCTGCCGCCGATGGTGCCGTTGCTGACGTCGTCCGCCGTCGCCGTGCGGCTCTGGCCAACGAAGTTGTCGCCCGCCGCGACGGTGTAGGTACCGGCAGTCGCCTGCGTCTGCGCGGCCGTACCGGCGGTCGCACCACCAACCACGGCGGCGAAATCGAGCGCGGCGATCGAAACATCAACGGAATCGCCCGAGTTGGAGCCGGTCTGGATAGTGAAGGTCTTGGCAGCGGTGCTGCTGTCACCGATGGTGAAGAGCGTTTCTTCGTTGAACTTGCTCTTCGTCAGG
>DATMGK010000055.1:0-21611 GCA_035555595.1 Croceibacterium sp.
CCCTGGCGGTGATCACCGCGCATCAGGCGGAGGCATTGCAGGCCCTGCTCGGCGACGCCGTGCCGGTCCGCTGGGCGATGCGCTATGGCAATCCGGCCATTGCGGGCGAACTGGCGGCTCTGATGGATTCCGGGTGCGATCGTGTGCTGATCGCGCCGCTTTATCCGCAGTATTCGGCGGCCACCAACGCCACTGTGGCGGACAAGGTGGGCGAAGCGTTGCAGGCAATGCGCCGCCAGCCCGCCCTCCGCACCCTGCCGCCCTATTACTCCGATCCGGCCTATATTGGCGCGCTGGCCAAAGACCTCGGCGGGCAGATCGATGCGCTGCCTTTCACGCCGGAAGCGCTGCTGCTCAGCTTTCACGGCTTGCCCGAACGGGCGGTGCGGCTGGGCGATCCTTATCACGCGCACTGTCTTGAAACGGCGCGCCTGCTGGAAAGCGAACTGGCGCGCCCCTCTTTGCGTGTCGTCACCACGTTCCAGTCCCGCTTCGGGCGGGCCAAATGGCTGGAACCGGCGACTGACGCCGTGCTGGAGAAAGAGGCGGCGGCGGGCACCCGGCGACTGGCGGTGGCCGCGCCGGGCTTTTCCGCCGATTGCCTCGAAACGCTGGAAGAACTCGCGATCCGCGGGCGTGAGACTTTCGAGGGGGCAGGGGGGCAGGACTTCGCTGTGCTGTCCTGCCTCAATGCCAGCCGGGCGGGCATGGAAATGCTGGAAACGCTCGTCCGCCGGGAACTTGCCGGCTGGATCTGACCCTGCCTCCGGGGCCGATTGGCCCTAGCGGCGGGAACCTACGATATATCCCGCCAGCATGCCGATCTCCTCATCGGTCATCTGTCCTGCGAACGAAGGCATGGCCCCGCGTCCATTGTTCAGGATGTTGATTACGAACGATTCGGTCAGCGTGGGGTTGTCCAGCGAGGGTCCGATGCCCCCTGCTGAGCCAGAGTCTGCCAGCGCATGGCAGGCGCCGCAGGAATAACTGGCGAACAGGGCGCGGCCTCCCTGGCGTGTCGCCTCGCTCAATGTCGCAGCGGGCGCATCGGCAGGTGCGGCTTCAGGGCGCACGATCTGCGAAGCGTCCACCTGCGACCGCGCAGACGATGACGTGGGCTGGCGATTCGCCACGGCCGCCAGCGGCGGTGCGGGCGGATCGGCGGGCGGCAGGGATGCGACGGTGAAAGCGGGCGGCGGCGATGGCTTCACCCACGCACTGGCGCCGGCCGCAGCTACCGCGCCCTGGCGCGGGTGATCATATTGAAAAGCCATGTCGTTGGCCTGCGCGCCGGTATGAACCACACCACCGGGAGGTGCAGCGGCGGTCGAAACACCCGTTGTCTTCGCGGTTTCGGCGGAGCAACCCGCCAGCGTCACGCTCATACCCACTGCGGCCAACAGCAATTTTCCTGCCCGCAGCTTTGCACCTTCACGCATTCGTCTCTCCGTCAGATTTTTTTCAGCCACGTTCCGGCCGCCCGTTCCCAGCCGGTGGCAATCCTTGCGCGCTATCGCGGCGTTTCCGCCGGATGCAACCGTCAAAAATCGATCGCGATGCCATTCTTCACCCAATCGCCATAGCGGGTAGGGCTCAGTTCCTCATCCTCTCCCTTGGCCTTGCCGGGCGCTGGCGGTGGTTCTGTGGTCCAATGCGCGGGGCGGGTGAAAGCGCCGGGGCGCTCGGTTGCGGGCTTTGTCATGGCCTGAACATGGGGCGGCTGGCGGCCCGGCGCAATCGCTTCTAGGGCCATCATCATGAATCATGCGCCGAAGGAAATTCAGGGCCTCGCTGCCCGCCGCGCGGCTTTGCGGCTGCTCGACGCCGTGTTGCGTCGGGGGGAAACGCTGGATCAGGCCGCAGGCGCGGCGACCGGCGGCCTTACCACCACGTCAGATCAGGCGCTTGCCCGCGCCATTGCTGGTGAAGTCTTGCGCTGGCTGACCGATTTCGACGCGCTGATAGATTCCGCCATGCGGCTGCGGCTGGCTGATGATGCAAAGGCGCGCACGGTGCTGCGGATCATGCTGGCGCAATGGCTGCGGCTGGAAACGCCCCCGCATGCCGTGGTGGCTACAGCCTTGCCCCTGCTGTCCGGCGGCCCGCGCAAGCTGGCGCATGGCGTGTTCGGCGCGCTGGCCCGCAGGCCTGCGGAACTGCCCGCCGTGCCCACGCTCCCTGCTGAGGTGGCGGAACGCTGGGGTGCGCATGCACAGGCCATCGCCACCGGCCTCGGCGATCCGCCGCCGCTGGACCTTGCGCTGCGCGATCCCACCACGACGGCCGCATGGGCGGAACGGCTGGGCGGCGTCAGCCTCGCCAGCGGGCATGTCCGCCTGCCGCGCGGCACAGCCGTGGGCGATCTGGCGGGTTATGCTGAGGGCGCGTGGTGGGTGCAGGATCTCGCCGCTTCGCTGCCCGCGCGCCTGCTCGGCCCCGGTGAAGGCCGCCGCGTGCTGGACTTGTGCGCCGCGCCGGGCGGCAAGACGCTGCAACTCGCGGCCGCGGGATGGCAGGTCACCGCTCTGGATGTGAGTAAGCGCCGCCTCGTCCGCCTGCGCGAAAACCTCACCCGCACTGGCCTTTCCGCGCAAGTCGTCGTGGCCGATGCACTTAAGTGGCAGCCTGAGGCTCCGTTCGACGCTGTGCTGCTTGATGCACCCTGCACCGCTACCGGCACCGCCCGAAGGCACCCCGATGTTCTGCACCGTATCGGGCCACGGCAGATCGCCGAGATGGCTGAGCTACAGGCCCAACTGGCCGAACGGGCCGCAGGCTGGCTCTCGCCGGGCGGGCACCTCGTCTATTCTGTTTGCTCGCTGGAGCGGGAGGAGGGGGAGGCTCAGGCCGCGGCGATTACGCTGTCCCCCGCTCCCATCCTTTCGGAAGAACTACCCGCTGGCCTTGCGGTTTCTCCAGAGGGCTGGCTCCGCACCGACCCCGGCATGCTGGGGGAGCATGGCGGGATGGACGGGTTCTTCATCGCCCGTTTCAGAAAGGGCGATTGACGGCGAGCAGGGCGATCAGGCGGGCTTCGCTTTCGCCTGAAAGCTCTTGCGCAGTTTTGCCAGCTTGGGCGGGATCACTGCCAGACAGTACGGGTTACGCTGGCCTTCACCTTCCCAGTATTCCTGATGATAGTCCTCCGCCGGATACCATTCGGCGGGGTCTTCGATCGTGGTCACAGCCGTATCGCCATGCTCCGCATCCCAGCGCGCGATGGCTTGCCGCGCCTCGTCCCGCTGCGTGTCGTCGAGCGGGAAGATGGCGCTGCGATACTGGGTGCCGATGTCGTTGCCCTGCCGGTTCAGCTGCGTCGGATCGTGCGTGCCCAGAAACACGTCCAGCACCTCGGGATAAGTGATGACAGCCGGATCATAGGTGACTCTGATCGCCTCCGCATGCCCGGTGTCGCCGCCGCACACCTTCTTGTAGGTCGGGTTCGCCACCGTGCCGCCGATATAGCCGCTTTCCACCTCGCTCACGCCGATCACGTCGCGGAACACCGCCTCCGTGCACCAGAAGCATCCGCCCGCGATGATGGCTGTTTCCTGCGTCATTCCGCGCTCTCCTTCATGGCGGAAGATGGGGGTTCGCAATGCGCTTGTCATCCACCCCCGTCAGGCTACGCTGACCGAACAATACTCGGGAGAGCTACCATGCGTTTGATGCTCGCCGCCGCACTGGCCGGCGCCGTTCCTTTTTTGGCGGCGCTGCCCGTCGCCGCCACGGCCCAACAGGTGAATACGGCAATGGCCGATGTGCTGGCCCATCCCCGCCGGGAGGCTGACCGCGCCCGCGACCAGTATCGCCATCCGGCGGAAACGCTCGCGTTCTTTCGCGTCGAACCGGGCATGACTGTGGTGGACTATATGCCCGCGGGCGGATGGTATACGCGCGTGCTGGTCCCCTATCTGGGTGCGGGCGGCACTTACATCGCGCTCAATCCCGAACTTCACCCGAAACTCACCGGATACTGGGACATGTATCGCGGCACGGCGGAAAAGTTTCCTGCCGAAGCGCGCGAATGGGTGGGCGGTGAAGGCGCGCGGGTCGTCGGCGCCAATACCGACGATGTGCCCGATAATCTTTCCGGCACGGCCGACCGGTTCCTCATCTTCCGGGAAGTCCACAATATGCGCCGGGCCGGATGGCTGCACGATTCCCTGCTCACCGCGCGCAAGCTGTTGAAGGACGATGGCCTGCTGGGCGTGGTGCAGCACCGCGCGAAGCCCGATGCCCCCGCCGCCTACACGCTGGGGGAGAACGGGTATCAGCGGGAAAAGGACGTGATTGCCTTGTTCGATGCCTATGGCTTCGATCTTGTCGAAAAGAGTGAGATCAACGCCAATCCGAAGGACCCTGCAAACTGGGAGCGCGGCGTGTGGACCTTGCCGCCCGGTTACAGCGGTGTGCCTGAAGATTCACCGCGCCGGGCCGAACTGGGCGCGATCGGCGAAAGCGACCGCATGACACTGCTGTTTCGCAAGCGGGCCTGACCGGGCTTGTGTGGTGCGACCGCCAGACTAGATAGCGCCGCATGACCAAACTCACCGTCGCCGCCCTGCAACTTCCCCTCGGCTCACAGGACGAGGCTGAAAATATCGCCGCCGTTTCCGCTCTGGTGGAACAGGCGGCGGGTCAGGGCGCGCAGGTGATCCTGCCGCCGGAGCTCTTTTCCGGCCCCTATTTCTGCAAGGTGGAAGACGACGCGCTGTTCGCGCTCGCCCGCCCGGTGGCGCAGCACCCTTCGGTCGTGGCGATGCGCAAGCTGGCGAAATCGCTGGGCGTGGCGATTCCCACCAGTTTTTTTGAGAAGGACGGCCACCACTATTACAACACATTGGCCATGATCGACCCCGATGGCGAAATCATGGGCACTTACCGCAAGAGCCACATTCCGGATGGGCCGGGGTATGAGGAAAAGTTCTATTTCCGCCCCGGCAACGACGGGTTCAAGGTGTGGGACCTGTTCGGCGCGCGCATCGGCATCGGCGTGTGCTGGGACCAGTGGTATCCGGAAACGGCGCGCGTCCTCGCGCTGATGGGGGCTGAAGTGCTGTTCTACCCCACCGCCATCGGCAGCGAGCCCAAGGATGCGGAAATGGACACCAGCCGCATGTGGCGCCGTGCGATGATCGGCCATGCGGTCAGCAACTGCATGCCGGTCGTCGCCGCCAACCGCATCGGGCACGAGGCGGAACATGGCGGCGATGGACAGGCCTTCTATGGCCACAGCTTCATCTGTGACGAATGGGGCGACATGATCACCGAATATGGTCGCGAGGAAACCGGCGCGCTGGTCGCGACCCTGGACCTTGAGTCAGCGGCCCGGCACCGGGCAAGCTGGGGCTTCTTCCGCGACCGTCGCCCGCAGCTCTACGGCCGTATCAGCGAGGATATCTGACCTACATCTACCTGATCGCGCTCGGCTCCAACCGGCGGCATCATCGCTACGGCTCCCCGCGGGATGTGCTGGCCGCGGCGCTGGACCGGCTTCGGGCGGAAGGCGTGGAGGTGATCGCGACCGCGCCGGTGCTCCAGACGGACCCTGTCGGCCCATCCCATCGCCGCTACGCCAATTCGGCCGCGCTGATTCGCACGAAACTCGATCCACTCGCCCTGCTGGCGCTGGCGAAACGGATCGAACGCAGCTTCGGCCGTCGCCCCGGCGGGCAGCGCTGGACCTCGCGCGTGATCGATCTCGACCTGATTCTGTGGAGCGGTGGCCCGTTCGCCGCGCCGGGCCTAACGATCCCCCATCCGCTGTTCCGAGTGCGCGATTTCGTGCTCACTCCAGCCCTGTCCATCGCCCCCCGCTGGCGCGATCCCATTACAGGTCTTTCACTACGACAGTTACACGCGCGGTTGACCCGCTCGAAACGCCTCCCTAGGTGAGCGCCGCCGCACAATCCTGCGCGGGCCCTTAGCTCAGTCGGTAGAGCAACTGACTTTTAATCAGTAGGTCGCTGGTTCGAACCCAGCAGGGCTCACCATGGAATCACGGGATTGGCCCCGGACTATATTCCTTGGCTCGCAGGCGATCTCGCAAGGGTTTCAGATAGGTTCGGCCTACACGCACTTCTGTCCCGGACTGCAGCAGCACATGCACGTTGCCGTAACCGCGATCACGTATCGATTCTATGCGATCTAGGCGCACCAGCGCGGATCGGCGTACCCGGATGAACTGTTCATTGCCCAGCCGGTCGCTCAGTGCTGCCATCGTGGTGCGGAGCAGGAAGGCGCGCTCCTGGTTGTGGATGTGGACATAGTCGCGTTCGGATTCCGCCCATTCTATCTCTCGCGCCAGCAATCTCACATAGTTGCCGCCACGCTGCGCCCAGATTTCCTGATCGTTGCTGTCCGCCGCAACCGCTGGGGCTTGCCGCCGCAACTCCTCCACAATCTGCTGCAGATGCGCAGCATGCTGGGACGCGCGCTCCCTGTCGATCTGATTACGGGCGTTATCCAGCGCAACTGATAGCCGGTCGACCCGTACAGGCTTCAATATGTAATCCACCGCCCGCGCTTCGAACGCGCGAACGGCATGCTGGTTGAAAGCAGTCACGAAAACGATCTGGGGAAGGTGGCCACCGATCTGCATCAATTGTTCGGCCAATTCCATTCCGCCCATCCCCGCCATCTGGATGTCCAGCAGCAGCACATCCGGCCGCAGGCGATCGATCTGCCCAAGTGCATCCAGCGGATCCTGATTGGTGGCCACCAGTTCCGCACCTTCGATCTGGTCCATCATCAGCGCGATGCGGCGCAGGGCGAGTTCCTCGTCATCGACCGCCATTACCCTCAGAGGTGCCATCGTATCCCCGCCCCGTCGCTTCGATCCTGCCCTGTTCGACGGAATGACCGCCGGTCAGGATTGGCCGTTCGTCGGCTTACTCGACCATTCGTCGTATGGCACGGCCTTCACGCGATAAAATTGCCGCGTGTCGTCGCGGCGCTGGACCATTCGTCGCGCTGACTATCCAATTTGGCAACCGCGGCGTCCATCGCGCGCTCCGCCATCGGTCCGCCCTTCATGTGGCACCAGATGGCTTGTGCGAAATTACCCGTGAGAGGTCCCACCAATGAACAAGATCCAGATCAACGCCGCGACACAGCGTTCGCGAGGCCGGACGCGCCGCCACGCGCTGCTCGCCAGCGCGGCGGGCCTGTCGCTGGCAGTCGCAAGCGGGGCCAGCGCGCAGTCCAGAGCGCCGATTTATCTCCCGGAAGGGCAGACGGTACAGGGCGATGTCTCCACCGGCGATCCGGGGAGCAGAGTCGTGCTCGATCTTTCAGGCGACCGGCTGGATCAAGTTACCGGCGATCTCAATACCGGCGCTACGCCGAACAGCCCGGCGCTGTTGACCGGCGACCTCATCATCAATGACGGTGCGGACGAACTATGGCTCCGCTCGCAGGGGACGGCGTCGGCCAGCGTGTTCGAAGGAACCGCGCGAATCCCCGGGGCCGGAGCTTTCGATCGCGTAGTTTATGAAGCGTCGGGCAACGATTCCGTACTGACGCTGACCGCGCCTACCGCTGGCGGCAATGGCGAAATGAACCAGACGCTGCATCTGGGCGGCGATGGAACCGTCGTTGTGGAGGCGGTGGTGAATACCACCGGCACGCCCGATCTTGCGGCTATCCGTGTTGAGCGCGGCTCCACATCGTCGGCCCTTGGGCAGGGCGGGGATGGAAAAATCGATCTGGTTATAGCGGCCAACGTCGCGGGCAGCGGCACGGGCTTCACATCGCTGGTCGATGCGCGAGAGGCCGACAGCGTGCTGGTGCGCACCAATTCGACCGTCAGCACTACGTCAGGCACCGCGCTCGATGCGGGCGATGCGGAAACCGTGATTGAGGCATCGGCTTTCGTGCAGATTCGCGAGACGTCGCTGGCGACCGCCGCAGGATCGGAGGCGCTGCGGACAAGTAGCTCGGTCGACAACCTTGGCACGATCTCGGGGATCAACCAGCGCGCCAATGTCGGCAACAATGCCAACGGCGTGGACGCTACGGATGCGCGGATCGTCAATCGCCGCAATGGCGGGCAGGTGGGCAAGATTCAGGCTTCTGGCGATGCGATCCTGGCCAGGGGGCAGACCTACGTTGAAAACCACGGCGAACTGTCCAGCCTGTTCGGCGCTGCCGTCACCACGCAGGGGATCGATTCTTCCACTGTGCTGCGCAATGGCCAGCAGGGGCTGATCCGGGTCGGCAACGCTTTCGAGAGCACTGGCACCAGCACCACGGCCTATCAGGGCGCGGGCGGCACGGACGTCGTCGTCAATGCCGGCGTGATCGAAGGCGATGTCCTGCTCGGCGGCGGTGACGATATCTATCTCGTGCAGGGAGAGGGCACGGTTGATGGCGTGATAGATGGCGGCGCGGGCAATCATGACGCCTATGGCCGATCCTATACCACCAGCGCCACTGCGCAGCTTGCCAACGGGACGCTCAACGTCGATGGCCGCACTGGGTTTGAGATGCACGGCGTGGAAGCGTTCGGGGCCGATACGGTGGTAACCGTCACTGCTGCGGAAGTGCTGACCAACGGCATTCAGGCGATCGGTGCGGGCACTGTCATCAACACTGCAGATATCGCCTCGGGCGCGGGTTACGGTATCTACCTGCGGGGGATTCCCAATGTCCCGGCCGGCACGACCTTCATCAATCGCGGTGTCGTAACCGGCGATAACTTTGCGCTGCGGGGGCACAACGCGGGTGGTTCCATCAGCAACGAAGGCACGCTGGGCGGGCGCATGGGCGTGGCCTTGGAAGTCGATGAAGATGCGTCGAGTGATGCGTTCGAGTTCGACAACAGCGGGGAAATCAGTGCCAGCGGAACCAGCGGATCGGCCTTTTCCGCTTTCATCAGCCGGCAAGATCACACCGCACGCATCACTAACAGCGGCAATATCCGCCAACAGGCCGAAGGATCGAGCAACGATGCGGCCTATGGCCTGAACGTCCGGTCTCGAGGTCGGGTCGAACTGGACAACAGTGGTCTGATCGCCGCGCAGAGCCGCACCGATGGTGGCGCGCGGGTAGAGGCGGCCAGTATCGACATCGACAACAGCGGCACGATCGTGGGAAGTGGCGCTGGGGGCAGCGGCCTTACCGTGGTCGCGACCGGGTCGTCGGAAAGCGGCGAAGCCGAAACTGTCGCGTCGGTTACGAACGATGGAACGATCCGTGCCAATGGCGGTCGCAGCACCATCGATGGCGGCGCTGCGCTTGCCTATGGCCTCGGTGTCGAGGTGGTCGGCAACAATGCGCGGGTGGAAGTCGTCAACAACAACACCATCGAGGCGATCGGCGCGGGTTCCGCCGCGGTTTATGCTGTGGGCAACAATCCCGATGGGCCGGGCCTGTCGCATTTCCGCATGAGGAACATTGGCACGGTGCGCGGCAGCGGTACGGATACCGTTCTGCCAGTGGGAGAAATCGTCCGCCGGACGGGGATGACCATTCCGGCCGCGCTTAACGATTCCGATATCGAACGCACCGTTGCCAGCGCCATCCAGACCTTTGGCACCACCGACCATATCGAGAATGACGGGACGATCGTTGGTAATGTCGATCTTGCCGATGGTGACGACCGCTTCGAAAATCGCGGTGTCGTGGCAGGCGACGTGCGAATGGGCGACGGCGACGATACCTATGTATTCGGGCTGGGCAGTGCGATCAGTGGCGTCGCTTATGGTGGTGATGGGCAGGATACCCTGCTGATCGACGGTAGCGGCAGCCATAACGGCAGGCTGGATGCCGCGCAATATCGCGGCTTCGAGACTATTCGCGGGCTGGAAGGCGTTCCAGTCGGCACTGGCGTGCTTTCGGTGGCGGGCGCGTTCGATGTCAACACGGTGGGCCTTGCCAACATCTCCATTCAGATCGACCAGGGCGATACCGTCAGCAGTACCGGGCAATACACCTTCACCGGCAGCGCGGGATCGGAACGGATCACCAATCAGGGTACTATCGAAGGCAGTGTCGACCTAGGCGCCGGGGATGACACTGTCATCAACTCGGGAACCATTCAGGGCGACGTGCTGCTCGGTGATGGGAACGACCGCTACGTTGCGCGCGCAGGCAGCGTGATCGAGGGTGTTCTCGATGGAGGGGCGGGGATCGATACATTCGAATTCCTGCTCAGCGGTGACACCGGTGAGTTGCCGGCCGGGCTGCTCAATTTTGAATCCTACGCCGCGCGGGGCGAAGGGACGCTCAACGTAACGCTGGATCAGGATATCGAAACGCTTGAACTGCTGGATGGCGCCGGGCTGGTGCTGAACCAGGGCAACGGAACGATCCGCAACATCTTGGGCGACGACAGCGACAACCACGTCACCATCAATGGCACTCTAGTGGGCGGCGTCAGCCTTGGCGGCGGCGATGACGTGCTGAACCTGACACTGGAAGGTGTGTTGTCCGGCGCATTGGACGGCGGCGCAGGAAGCGATACGCTCAATCTGACGCTTACCGGCGCTTCCACCATCAATGGGATGAATGGTTTCGAGACTGCGAACGTCTTCGGATCATCTCCGCTGACGCTGGCGGGTTCGCTGGGCGCCGGGCAGACGCTGAACTTCGATGGATCGGATAACGAATTGATCATCGGTGCGGGCGCGGACTTTGCCGGAACTATCGATGGTGGCGCGGGCCGTGACAGGCTCCGCATCCAGTCGGGGGCGGAAGACAGTCGGACCGTCGTTGCATCCCAGATAATCGGGTTCGAGGATTTGGCCGCCGAAGGGCCGGGCACGCTGGCGCTCACCGGCGGCAGCTACGGCTTCCAGACTGTGGCCATCGACGGTGCGCTGGAACTGGGCGAGAACACAAGCCTGTCCTCTGCGCAGGGAGTGGTTTTCGGTGCGGCGGACAATCGTTTCCGCCTCGGCAGCGGTGCGACCGTTACCGGCGGTGTCGATGGTGGTGCGGGTGATGACCTGCTGGAACTCGTGCAAGGAGCAGGGACCACCCGTTCGCTCGCATCGGTTGGCGCCACCGGCTTCGAACGGCTCCATGCATCGGGAGCGGGTGAGCTCATCATCGATCTCGACAGCATTTTCGACTCGGTTTCGCTGGATGGCGGGACAATCACCATCACCGCCGGTAACACGCTTACCGCGCCGGTGTTTGGCGGCGCGGGCGCGGATACTCTGGCAATCCTCGGCACTCTGGTGGGTGATGTAGATCTGGGCGCGGGCGATGATCGCCTTATCCTCGCCGATCTTGACCGGAGCAACAGCTACAACGGCGGCGCCGGCACGGACACGATCGAATTCCGCACCGGCGCGACTTATGATGCGCCACTGGAATTCGATGGTACCGGTACTAACAGCTTCGAACGGCTGGCGATCGGTGCGGGCGTTGTATCGCTCACCGCGGATACCAGCTGGGAAGGGGTCACGATCACCGGCGGGCGTCTTATTGGGCAGGCTGGCACGACGCTGTCCTCCAGCTCGGCGATACTGGTCAGCAGTGGGGCGACTTTCGGTTCGGCCGGCACGGTCAACGCTGATATCGATGTGCGCGGTACGCTCTCGCCCGGTGCTTCGCCAGGAACCATGACGGTGAATGGCAATGTCACCTTCCGGACGGGATCAAACCTCCTGCTGGAAGTGTCCCCCACTGTCAGTGACCTGCTTAACATCTCTGGTCGGATGGTGATCGAAACCGGTGCCACGATGGACATCACCGGCGTTCTGCAGGGCACGCCTGGCGAGCTGCTCGATCTGGTGGTTGCCGATGGCGGAATTGAAGGGCGCTTCACCACAATCAATAAGTCCGACACCGTGTTCGGCTTCATCGTTCAGAACGGCAACCGTCTGCAGATCCGCAGTGAGTTCGAGAACGATGCAAGCTACCCTACGAACGTTCGCACCAGTGTCGATTATTCCAATCAGGTACTGCGCGGGGGCTACGGCGTGCAGGCTTACACCGCGGCGCTGAATGGGCTGACTGATGCACAGGGCCGGGTCAACCGCACGGCTTTCACGCAGCTTACGCCAGAAGCCTACGCCTCTGCCATGCAGGCAGGCACGGATGCCGGCCTTACGCTCAGCGACAGCACCCGCCATGTGGTGCCCGGCAGGAAGGGCATATTCCTTTTTACCCAGGGCGCTTTTGCTGATGGGGACCTGAAAGGCAGCACCCGGACTGGCGCTTCCGTTGCGGATACTGGCAGCGACATCATCTACGGCGGTGTCGGATATGCGGTGGATGATGGAACGAAGTTCGGCGCGTTCCTGGGTTGGATCGATGGGCGGCAGGAACTGGTTCCTCTTGCGGCCAGGACGGACAGCGACGGTATGGTTGCGGGTGTCTTCGCCGATACCAAGGTCAGCGGTTTCGGCCTGCACGCGATGCTGGCTCATATCGCCACTGAAGCCACCACCATTCGCCACATAGCTGCGGCGAATGCCACTGCGACCGGGCGCTACGACCTCAAGAGTTGGGTGGCGGACGTCGCTGTCGACTATGCCTTCGACCTGGGCGGCTTCAATGTCGCGCCGAAGCTGGGGCTGACCTACATCGATACGACCCGCGATGGCGCTGCCGAAAGTGGAGCCGGGGATTTCAGCCTCACCGTTGGTAAAAACAGCAGGTCGGCGCTCTATGGCGACGCAGCGATCCGGGCGTTTGCCCATGTGCCGATGGGTGACATGGCGATGCAACCTTATGTGGAGGCCGGTATGCGTGAGTTGCTGGATGGCAGTGCCACGGTGGCATCCGGCGGCTTCACCGGTGCTGCAGGTGATGGGATGGTGGTGCATGGCGTGGAAGGCAATCGCACCACGGCTCGGATCGCCACTGGTCTCGCTCTCGACCTGTCGCCGGCAGTGCGGATTAACGCCGGTTATTCCGGCGAGTTTGGCAAGACTGACCGAACCACCTTCACCGGGGGCATCTCGCTCCGATTCTGATCCGCGCGTCGGCGCCCGGTTCCCTCCCGTGTCTCCACTAACCGGGTATCCCCGCTGACGTGTCGGTTCGGCCCGGCCTGCTTTGTCAGGCCGGGCCGTTTCTTTTCTGTCCCATCAGGTCCGCCACCATGCGTCGCGCCTTTCGACCGTTTGTCGCAACGCGGATGTTCCCTCGATCTACGGGGTGTCAGGCGAATTCCACGGCGGCTGAAGAGAGGGCGCGCAACACGCCCACGGCCGTGAGGAGGATATGATGAAAACGAAATGTGGATGGGCGCTTTGCGCCGTGGCTGCTTTGGTCATCACCACCCCAAGTCTGGCGCAGGACGCCGAACGCGGGGACCGGCAGGACCAACGGACCGAAACCGCTCGGGCTGCCTCAGCTGCGGATCAGGCCTGCGAAAAGCCGAAGAAAAAGAAGAAGGGCCTTGGGCTTGGCGGGGCGCTACGCACCGTCCGGTCTTCGGGTTTGCTGGGTGCGGTCGCGGGGCGCGCTGGCGCTGATGGCTATCTCGTCAACTCCGCCGCCAATGCCGCGATCGATATCAGCGCTGCCGAGGCGGATCAGCGCCGGGCGGATTCCGCGCGGGAGGTGCAGTCATGCTGAGGCACAGAACTTTCGCTTCGCTTGCAGTCGTCGGTCTGCTTGCGGCCTGTGGGGATGGCGGCGCGGCAACCGCGACCGCGGCCACGCCAACCACCGTGGCCAGTTTCGATCTGCCCGTGCCCGGCCTCTACAGCGTCGTGCAAACTGGCGACGCTGCGGGTGAGGATGAACGCTGCCTCAATGCAGAGGATATCCAGGCCGGTCGTTTTGCTCCGTCCGATTCCGTGCCCGATGAATGGACGGTCGAAACTAACCGCATGTCCGGCGGTACAATCGAAGTCGTTGCCCGGCATCCCAGCGGCGGCCGCCTGTCCATGATCGGCGGTTACGGGAGGGAATCCTTCGTGGTCGATGCCTCGATCGATCTCACTGTGAATGGCGAGAAGATCAGCCATCGCTCCGGTTTGAAGGGCACGTTCATCTCCCCCGATTGTGCCGAAGAGGACTGAGGGGGCGCTGCGATGGCGAAAGCACCCATTCTCGCTTGCTGTGCAATGCTGCCGCTTGCCGCCGTTCCCGCGACGGCGCTTGGGCAGCATTGCGCCCAGCCATTACAGGAAGCGGGCGAAAAGGTTTCCCACTTGCCGGGTGAGACGCCTTATCAGGTGTCGGATCAGCTCCAGCTATACTACGATCAGGCCAGCGATCTTTTGGATGCCGATCCGGAACAATGTCTGGCCATAGTGGCGCGGATGAACGCGCTGATCGCCCGTTATATGCCTGGCGGAGCTGGCAGCGGCGGAGTTGCTACCGATCCTACACCCGTCTCTCCGCACGGGCAGCCTGTTCTCTCTGTGGATGATGTTCTGGCGGAAACGCGGCAGAGCGAAAGCGAACGAATGGAACGGCGCATGGCGCATGCCGCGCATGATGCGGGTGACGATTTGCGCAAGGTGGGCGATTATCGCGATGCTGCGCGGGGCTATGCTGCGGCAATGCAGGCTTTCGGGGCGTCGGGGAATGGCGGGCTAACCGAACTGGCAGAAATCGGGGCGGCGGTCGAAGCGATTGAAACGGCCACGCGCGAGATGGAAGATATCGTCGTCATCAATGCGCCAGATGACGTGATGCATGCACGACTTGAAGACGCGGTGCGACGCGTTGAAGCGGCTCGCCGCGCGCTGGAACGTGCATGGCAGCGATATCATGCACGTCAGGCTGCCGATGACGGCTTCCTTGCCCCTCTCGTTCCCCAGGATGATTTCATTGCCCCGCTGGGGGATGCCGATACACGCGCCGCGCAGGCCCGGCTTCGCTCTGCGGAGCGGGCGCTGAAACAGGTGCGTAACGCCTGGGATCCCTACATCCATCGCACGGATCGGCCGTTCCTCGATATGCGGGATGGGTACAAGCAGGCTTTCCGCGGCGAATACGACGGCTTTGCAGAGGAACTTGGCGCCTTTGACGCGACCGCTGATTCCTACATGCCTGACCGGATCGGTGAGTTCACGCGACGACGCGCGCAACTGTGGGACCGGCACGAGCAGCGCCTTGAAGCGATCTTCGATAGATATGCCATACCCTGACCCTCAGCTGATGAAGGCCTTCATCGGCTACTCATCGAAGCAATCTTTGCATGAACCGCAGACCTGTGGTTGACCCTCCATCCGGGCGGCGGGTTTCGACGGACGCGCTGCCATTGCGCGGCGCGGAAAGGGGCATCCTGCGCAGAGTGGGGGAATGGGGCATGGTCTTCGGCGGCCGGGAAAAATCACCGGAACTAAGGCTGGCGTTCCAGCTTTCGATGGTCCTGTGGCTGGCATCCAGCACGGTGGTAACAGTGGGCGCAATTCTGGTCGGCCAGATGCACACGCTCAGCGCCTATCTTACGGTGCCGATTACCGTCTTCACCGCCGCTGGCATCACGGTATTGCTTTATGGCCCGGTGCGCCTCCTGCAAAGCAAGCCGCTGTTCCTGGCTTTGCCCGCGATCCTTGCCGCTATCGGCCTTGCGGCGGCTCTCCAGACGATTGCTGACTACGGCACTCAGGCCTTGTTTCTTCCGATTTTTCCCGATCACGTGATGCCGGAAACAGATCCGAAATCACTCATGGTGACCTGGACGATCTATTTCGCGCTCTACACTTGTAATGCCGCACTGCTCTGGCTTTCCTTCGTGGCGCAACTATCCAAAATGCGCGAGATCGCGCTGACGCAGGCAAAGCTCGATCTTGCCATTTCCGAGGCGCGTAGCGCTCAGGCCGAACTCAGGATGTTGCGCCTGCAACTGGATCCGCATTTTATGGTCAATTCGCTCAGCGCGATTTCGACGCTGGCGATCACGAGCGATGGCCAAACCGCCGCAAGAATGGCCGACAGCCTTGCCGATTTTCTGCGCTTTTCGCTTGAACGTTCCGATAGCGCGGAAAAGCCGCTGGCCGACGAGATTGCGCTGGTGCGGGCCTATCTTGACGTGGAACAGATACGCTTCGGTGACAGGCTCCGGCTGGAGGTCGATTGTGAAAGGGCGCTGGGCGCGGCCCTGATCCCCAACTTCATCCTCCAGCCGCTTGTCGAGAACGCGATGAAGCACGGTTTCAGCAGTGCGATAGGCGGGATGACACTTGGGATTTCCGCTCGCGAAGTGGACGGGGAACTGATCCTCGCTGTGGAGGATCACGCGCAGGAAAAACGCCCCGTGTCGGTTCCGCAAGGCCTCGGAATCGGCCTCGCTAACACGCGGGAACGGCTGGAAACTATGTATGGCCCCGGTGCTACTTTGACGACCACCGCTTTGAAGGACGGCTTCAGGTCCGAAATGCGCCTTCCGGCGAGGTTCGCCTCTTCAAAAGACTTGCCGGAATGAATCCGCCACGGTGCCTGTCCGGGAGGCTTAAGCCACGGAGAGGCAAGCAGATATAGCCCAGCCCGGGAACCGCGGCGGGCTTTAACTATTTCTTCAGCATGGGGACCGCCGAGGCTGCTTCTTATCCGCTGACCGGGCGTTTTCTGCAGGGCAGGCTGCGCGATTCGATGACGCGCGAGGAAAAGGCGCTGGTTGAATCTCTGGTCGAAACGACCGAGCGATATACCGAGCCGACGCGCCTCATTTCATGCGGCGAAGCTGCCGAACGCTCGACCATCGTCGTCGAAGGCTATCTGATGCGGGTAATCGCCGATGGCGATCAGCGTTTCATCGTCGGCTTGCAGGTGCCGGGCGATTTTGCCGATCTGCACGGTTTTGCGCTTCCCCGCCTCGATCATGACATCGTCACGCTGGGCGATACGCTGGTCGGCTTCGTCCCTCATTCGCGTTTGCGGGAAGTGCTCGAAGACCACCCCCGGTTGGCACGTCTGCTGTGGTTCGCTTCGCTGATTGACGCGGCCATTCATCGGCAATGGATCCTCAAGATGGAACAGCTCACCGCCCCCCGGCGGGTCGCACATATATTCGCGGAGCTTTGGTATCGTCTCGATCTGGTTGGTCTGGGGCGGCGCGACGGACTGCGCACGCCGCTGACGCAGAGCGATCTGGCCGATATGTGCGGCACCACCGCAATTCACATGAACCGCGCGCTGGGTGTGCTGAAACGGGAAGGCGTTGCGGAATTCCGGCGTGGAACCGTCTATGTCCCCGATCGCGGGCGGCTGGAAAGCTTTGCGCGGTTCGATCCCGATTATCTCTACGGGAAGGAAAGCATTCGTAACGGTGCTCCGTCTACCAGACGCTGACCTCTGCGCCGAACGTGGTATCATGCCGTGCCGATGATACCCGATACCGATCTAGTACCGTCGCCACCGCCAGCGACCGGTTATGCGCCGCGCCGCCGCCCGCGCTGGGGGGCGCTTGCCCTGATCGTGCTGCTGCATCTGGCGGCTATCGCGGCGCTTACGCGGGTGTTCGCGCCTGATTTCGCCCGCGCCGCACTGGAAAGCGCGACGGCGCTGGTCACGGTGACGATCAGTGAGCCGCCCCCGCCTCAGCCAGAGCCCTCCGCCACGCCGCCTGACGCCGGGGCAGCGGCGCCGGAAGGAGCTAAGGCCACTCCGCGTGAAGTCATGGCGCCCCGTGCCCCGCTGCCCCGGCCTGATCCTGCGCCGCCCGCCGCTTCGACCGGGCTCGCCCAGAATTCGGGCGCGGCTGTTGCAGGGTCGGGAACCGGCGGTGGTGGGGAGGGTACCGGCACGGGAAGTGGCGGCACAGGCACGGGTTCCGGCGGCGGGGCGCAGCCTCTTACGAAGATCGCCGGCGACATCAACAATGCCCGCGACTACCCCCGCGCGGGGCGGGAGGCGCGCAGGGGCCACGACGTCGTGATAGAACTCATGGTTGGCGCCGATGGGCGGGTCAGCCAGTGCCGCGTCACCGATCCCAGCCCTGATGCAGAGGCGGACGCCATTACTTGCCAGCTTGCCACGCAACGCTTTGTCTTTCGGCCACGCCTCAACGCTGCGGGCGAAGCGGTGCCGGGTATCTATCGCTGGCGGCAGCGCTGGTTCTGATGACAACTTGCTGCGCCCGTCCTACATTCGGCGCAAATCCCGGATTTCCCGGGGGGTTTGAGGTGATATGACGGTAATTCATCCGGTCGTTCTCTGTGGCGGCAGCGGTACGCGACTTTGGCCGCGCAGCCGCAAGCAAGCCCCCAAGCCGTTCCTCCCTCTGGTAGAGGATCAGACCCTGTTCGAAGCGACGCTGGGCCGCTGCGCCCGCGATGCGCGTTTCGCGGCGCCCATGGTTGTCACCGGCAAGGCGCATCTTGCCCACGTGGAAACGCAGACGGCCGCGTTCCCCGGCGCGCAGGTGATCGTGGAACCGGAAGCGAAGAATACCGCCGCTGCCATCGCGCTGGCTGCCGAACGGCTGCCGCCGGATGCAATCATGCTGGTGTGTCCCAGCGACCATCATATCGCCAATGCCGCCGCTTTCCGCGATGCGGCCTCCACTGCGGCTGCGCTGGCGGGGCAGGACTGGCTGGTCACGTTCGGCATCGCGCCCACTGCGCCGGAAACGGGCTATGGCTATATTCGCCGTGGTGATGCGCTCGAAGGCGGTTTTCAGGTGGATCGCTTTGTCGAAAAGCCGGATCACGCCACCGCCGAACAGTTTCTGGCAGAGGGAAGCTATAGCTGGAACGGGGGCATCTTCGTCTATCGCGCGGGCGCCTTTCTGGAAGAATTGCGCCGCCATCGCCCCGATCTGGCAGAGGCGGCGCATCGCGCGGTCGCCGGTGGCCGGGAGCAGGGCGTGGAATTTCATCCTGACGCAGCCGCATTCTCGGAAATCGCGCCGGAATCCGTGGACTATGCGGTGATGGAAAACACCTCGCGCGCGGCAGTGGTGCCGGTCAGCATGGGCTGGTCCGACATCGGCAGCTGGCACGCCCTGCGCGACGCCCGTCCGGGGGACGAGGCGGGAAACCGTACACGCGGCCGGGTGGAACTGGTCGATTGCCGCAATGTTCTGGCTGAAACGGATGGTCCGCGCATTTCGGTGATCGGGCTGGAGGATATCGCCGTGGTGGTCGATGGTGATGAAGTGCTCGTCACCACGATGGCCGGGGCGCAGAAGGTCGGCAAGCTCGGCGGCGCGGCGAACCAGTAGGTCGATCGGCAAGGGATGGTCTGCAATGGGTGAGATACTGAGTTCCGAAGGCGTCGTCGCCCAGACCATTCAGCTCGCGCTGGCCCCGGTGTTCGTGCTGGTGGCGATCGGCAACATCATGAACATCCTGTCGCAGCGGCTGGGCCGCGTGGTCGATCGGTCGCGTGTGCTGCAACAGATGCACGGCGCCACCAGCGGCGATGCCCATGATGCCGTGGTGCGGGAAATTCGCACGGTTGACCGGCGGATAGAGATGATCAGCCGGGCGATCCTGCTTCTGGTGCTCAGCGGCTTGTCCATCGGCCTCTGCGTGGCCCTGCTGTTTATCGAGGAAATACTGCAGGCCAATCTGCAGCAGTTCGCCGCCGGGGCCTTCATCCTCGCCATTACGCTGCTGATGTTCGCTCTGATGCTGTTCATGCGCGAAACGCGGCATGCCACGGCGGTCCTGCGTATCCCGGAAACCTATCTTGAGCGTGAGCGCAGGCTTTAGGGCCAAGGCCCTTAGTCGGATGAAGGCGGGGCCAGCATCTTCTGCCCCTGTTCGCGCACTGCGCCTTCTATCAGCGGTTGGATGAAGCTCAGCGCCGCGGGCAGTTCGATGGATAGCACTACCTGCGAATCGGCCACATCGATATGTCCGTTGAGCGATTGGCCCATTGCCGCGATGGCCATTTCCATTCGGTCGTCGCTGGTCCAGTTGGTCGTCACTTGCACCATACCGCTGGGCAGGCTGTCGCCCATCTTGTGGCTGTTTTCGCGCAGGCGGCGGCGGGCTTCTTCCCGGCCCAGCGCGTGGGGAATGGCTACTTCCATGGGCGGCCTAGCTTTTCTGTTCAGGGGGTGATGGCAGCGCCTCGGGCTCTCCCGCCGCGCCGTATCGGTAATCGAGATAGCGGGTGCGAACGGCCAGATCGTCGATCGCCCCATCGGCCAGCTGGCGCGTAACGCGGTCGATCTCGCCGCTGATCTTGCCCAGGCTTTCGGTCAGTTGATCGTCCGGCGTTGCGCCCGCGCGCTGTTCCTTCCGAAGCTGCGCGGGAATTTTGCGATAGGCGTCGATCATGCCGGGCAGCGTTTCGCCCACCAGCTTGCGCGTTTCCACGGCGGCGGGGTGGACGGGATCGACATGTTCCAACTGCACGCCCAGCGCATCCAGTTGCACGCCGATCTGGTCCACCAGCGTGATCGCGGGCGGGGGCAGGGCGGGGCGCTGGTGTTCCAGCCACAGTTCCGTCCGCGCGACCATCTGCCGCGCGTCGCCGGTGTTGAGATCGCGCCGCTTTGGCACTTTCACCTTGGGGAAGTTGGAAAACAGGAAGGTGGACGCCACGATGCCCAGAAACGCGATCATGATGCCGGTAAAGCCGATCCCGTCGATCGCGATGCCCGCCACCATGGCGGCCAGCACGATGGCGATCAGCGATCCGCCGATCAGCTTGATGCGCGTCATCAGGTTGCGTTGCCGCAGCTCCGCCGATCCGCGCCCGATCGGCCCGCCCGCACCTTCACGCCGGTGAAAGCCGCCGTCGCGCTGGGTCATCAGCGATTGCCTCGCTTCACGCATGATCGCATCGGACTGGCGCGTGCTGTCGTTCATCATTCAGCCGTCAGCAGCGATGGTTCCGCTGCCGATGTGGAAATGCTTGCCTGCGCCTGACCTTCGGCTCGCGCGATATAGCCCTTCGACTTCTCGACTTCCTTCGACAGGGTATCGACCGTCTGTTTCATCGAATCGAGCGCGCGCAGCTTGAAGGTGTCGATGGAATCCATCGTGTCATAGATGTTCTGGAATGCGCGTTGCAGCGTTTCCAGCGGGATGGTGGAACTGGCCGCTTGCTCGTGAATCTTGCCGGTCTGGTCGCGCAGCATGGTGCTGGTCGAATCGATGATCCCGGCGGTGGTTTCGTTCAGCGCGGTGATCTGGCCCAGCACCAGCCGCTGATTGGTCATCGCTTCCGCCACGGTAACGGCGGTGCGCAGCGCGCCCACGGTGGTGGTGCTGGCGCGGTCCACGCCTTTCACCAGTTCGACGTTGTTCTTTTTCACCAGATCCAGCGCCAGGTATCCCTGCGCCGAAACCGCCATCTGCGTCAGCAGGTCCTGCGTGCGCTGGCGGACATAGAACAGCGCGCTTTCGCGGATCGCCTTGGCCTTCGCGGGATCGACGGAATCCAGCTCGATCGCCTTCTCTTCCAGCCGCTCGTCCAGCCGGCGGGAAATGTGGATCATCTGCTCCAGATTACCCATCGCCTCCCACAGCTTCGCGCGCTCCACGTCGATGGCCGCATTGTCCATCAACAGCTCGTCCTTGCCGCTGGCGAGGTTGCCCAGAATGCCCTGAATGTGGGTCTGCGCGCTCTGATAGCTGCGGAAGTAATTGGTCAGCTTGTTGCCAAAGGGGATAACGCCCAGAAACTTGCGCGTGCCGGACAGCTTGCCGCGCTTGCCGGGGTCCAGATCTTCCACCACCCGGCGCAGTTCGGCCAGATTGGCGCCCACGCCTTCGTCCTTGTCCATCGCCCGC
>DATMGK010000056.1:0-41555 GCA_035555595.1 Croceibacterium sp.
CCCGCGCCTCATCCGCGAGCACCAGAGCTTCGCAATAAAGCGTCTCGACGATCGTCGGGCTGAGATCGGCTGTTCCGGACATGGCGCTATCGCTACCCCAACAGGCCGGGGTCGCGCCAGTTCCCGCAGGCCGTTTTCCGCCGTGCCCTGCGACCTGTCCCGAATGGATACGGGAAACCCCGCAGGTCTTGCACTGGGCCCAATGTCGCCGCGCGGGCCGCGTCAGGCGATGATATCGGGCGTCAGGTAATCCTCGATCATGGCGATCTGATCCTTCAGCCGCAGCTTGCGCTTCTTCAGCCGCGCGATCTGGAGCTGGTCCGGATCGTCGAGGGCGCTCAGGGCCGCGATCGCCGCGTCAAGGTCGCGATGTTCTACGCGCAAGCCTGCCAGGCGCTTGCGCATCTCCTCTTCGGTCACGCGAAGCAAATCCCCATAACTGAAAGACCCCACAGCGGCCGCCCCGCACGATCTGCGCCGGGCGTCGATCCCCCTGCAAGGCCACCCTGTCGCAGTCGGGGTTTGAAGCCTTAGGGCTTATGTGTTTTGATGACAATCGGCGGCGCGCGGCGTCCCCCGCGAGTCGTCAGCAGGGGACCCACGGGGGCATCCCAAACAGAGGAGAAGGAAATGGAATCCTCGCATGTCACAGCTCTCACCGCAAAACATGAAGGGCTGGAGCAACGCCTGCGTGAAGAAATGGGCAGGCCCGCTCCCGACAGTACGATGATCCAGGAACTCAAGAAGCAGAAGCTGAGAATAAAGGAAGAAATCGCGCACACCTGATCGCGCGCCTGATCGGCGAGTCCCGGCGAAGGCCGGATCGCTGGCCTCAATCCTTTTCGGTTTGGTCAAAGATCCTCAACTTCGCCGAGACTCGAAGATTCCCAAGAGCCCACTTATCGGATAGGCGGTAGATATGTCCGCCGCTTCCGCCGCCCGCTCGATCCTTACCAGCCTGATCGAAGTGATGGCTGCGCGCACTCACGCGCAGGGTAAACTCAACCAGGTGGTCGAAATCATCGGGCAATCGCTGAACAGCGAAGTGTGCTCGATCTACCTCCTGCGCGAAAGCATGCTGGAACTCTTCGCGACCCGCGGCCTTAACCAGAGCGCGGTTCACGTCACCAAGCTGGCGATCGGCGCGGGCCTGACCGGCACCATCGCCCAGAACATCGAAACGCTGAACCTGGCGGAAGCCGCAACCCACCCTGAATTCCAATACCGGCCGGAAACGGGCGAAGAAAAATTCCACTCCTTCGCAGGCGTGCCCATCGTGCGGCGCGAACGGGCGATCGGCGTGCTCACCGTGCAGCACACCGAACCGCGCCGTTATGAAGAGGTGGAGATAGAGGCGCTGCAAACGGTCGCCATGGTGCTGGCCGAACTCATCACCAACGCCGGCCTTGTCGATGATGAAGGCGGCGCGGCATCAGACGCGGCCCTTTCCGGACAGGAAGTGCTGGCGGGTCTGCAACTGGTGAAGGGGCTGGCCTTCGGGCAGGCCGTATTCCACCAGCCCCGCATCGTCATCGAACAGACGGTGGCTGAAGATATCGAGGCGGAACGTCAGCGCGTCTACCTCGCGTTCGACAAGATGCGCGAACAGATCGACCACATGGCCGGTCAGGCGGAATTCGGCGTGGAGGGAGAGCACGAACAGGTGCTCGAAACCTACAAGATCTTCGCTTACGACGAAGGGTGGAGCCGCCGCATCAACGAAGCGATCGATTCCGGCCTGACTGCGGAGGCCGCGATCGAACGTGTGCAGCAACGCACCCGGATGCGGATGCGCGAAATTCAGGATCCGCTGCTGGCGGACCGGATGCACGATCTGGAAGATCTGTCGAACCGGCTGCTGCGGATCGTGTCCGGCCAGCTTGGCACTGCCGCCAGCGCGGGCCTGCGCGGCGATTCTATCCTGATCGCCAAGAACCTCGGCCCCGCCGAACTGCTGGAATACGACAAGCGCCGCCTGAAGGGCGTGGTGCTGGAAGAAGGATCGCTGACCGCGCACGTCGTCATCGTCGCACGCGCGATGGGCGTGCCGGTACTGGGCCGTGTGCGTAATGCCCGCGGCCTGATCCGCGAAGGCGATCAGTTGCTGCTCGATGGCGATGCTGGCCAGCTTACCGTGCGCCCGGCGCAGACCGTGCTCGACGGGTTCGAACATCGGCTGACGCGCAGTCGCGAAAAGCAGGCGACGTATGCCGCCATGCGCGAGGTCGAACCGTTCACCCGCGACGGCGTGCGGATCGAAGTGATGATGAACGCTGGCCTGCGTGATGACATGCCGATGCTCAGCCTCACCGGCGCTGACGGCGTGGGCCTGTTCCGCACGGAATTCCAGTTCCTCGTTTCCGCCACCCTGCCCGCGCGTGATCGGCAGACGCGCCTTTACCGCGATGTGCTGGATACGGCGGGCGACAAGCCGGTGATCTTCCGCACCGTGGACATCGGTGGCGACAAGTCGCTGCCCTATTTGCGCAGCGAAACCAGCCGCGAGGATGAAAATCCCGCGATGGGCTGGCGCGCCCTGCGGCTGGCGCTGGAACGCGAAGGTCTGCTGAAAGTGCAGGCCCGCGCGTTGATAGAGGCTGCGGCGGGCAAGACGCTGAACGTGATGTTCCCCATGGTGTCCGAACCGTGGGAATTCGACGCCGCGCGCGAAGTGTTCGAAAGCCAGGTCGCTTTCCTCAGGCGCTGCAAGAAGTCATTGCCCGAAGCGATCCGTTACGGCGTGATGCTGGAAGTGCCCTCGCTGGCCGAAATGCTGGACCTGCTGCTCCCCCGGCTCTCGTTCATCTCTGTGGGCACCAACGATCTCACCCAGTTCCTGTTCGCCGCCGACCGGGGCAACCCGATGCTGGCGGAACGTTACGACTGGCTCAGCCCCGCGATCCTGCGTTTCCTGCGCCGCGTGGTGACATCCACCGTGGGTCAGCCGGTACAACTTGGCATCTGCGGAGAAATGGGCGGCCGGCGGCTGGAAGCGCTGGCCCTGATCGGCCTCGGCATTCGCCGCCTTTCGATCACCCCGGCCGCGGTCGGCCCGATCAAGGAACTGGTCCGCAAGGTCGATACGGTTGAGATCGAACAGGCGATGACCGGCTGGCTCGCCAACCCCCCGCCCGATATGCGCGCGGCGGTGCAGCAATGGGCCACAGACCACGGCATCGACACCGACTAGGCCGTCGACTCATAAAGTCGGTCTGGCGGAGCTGAGCCGTTACTTGCCTTCAGCGCTGAACTTGGCGATGCATTCGAGCATACGGTCGCGCTTGTAACCCGCATATCGTTCGTCTCTGGCGCGGATATCGTCGTCGTCGGCCCAATGGCTCAACTCTTCCCACGCATTCTTCTCAAGATCGTCGAGCGCGAAGGGGTCGGGCACGGCGGCCTCAAGTTCGGCTTCATCTATGTCGCCACCATCAGCGACACGTTGAAGAGCCTCGATCAGGAAGGTGCGAGCGGCGGTCATCTGCACACTGTACAGCTTTGGCGAAGGACAACAACCAAGGGCTTTCTGATTCAGCGGCGGCATCAGCCGATACGACCTGACCTACTTCGAGTGGCGCGTGATCGAGCGGTTCTTCTCCACACTGAAACACTTCCGCCGCGTCGCTACCCGCTACGATAAACTCGCCGCCAACTTCCTTGCTATGGTCCAGCTTGCCTCAGTGCGCCTGTGGCTCCGCGTTTATGAGTCTACGGCCTAGACACTATCGCGACGACATTCTTCCGCCGTCCTGTCAGCAAATCGACAACGCCCGTTGTCAGCAGTCGGTCTGGACTCTAGGCTGCTCGTTAATGGCAGACGACGAAATCGAAGCGAACATCACGAACGCCGCTGGCATCGGCGCGCAATTGCGCGCCGCGCGAGAGGCGCAGGGCCTCACGATCGCCCAGGTCGCGGCGGAAACGCGCATCCCCCAGCGGCATCTTCAGACCATAGAAGAAGGCGATTTTGCCGCCCTGCCCGCGCGCACTTATGCGATCGGCTTTTCCCGCAGCTATGCCCGGCTTCTGGGGCTGGATGCCGAAGGGGTGGCTGAAACCGTCCGGGCGGAACTGGACAGTCAGGAACCTCGCCCCCGTTCGCGTCCCGCCAGTTTCGAACCCGGCGATCCGGCGCGTGTACCTTCGCGAACGCTGGGTTGGGTTTCCGCCGTGGCGGGCGTCATCGTGCTGCTCGGCGTATTTTTCGCCGCGCGAACCTTTTTCGCCCCGGCTGCCGAACTTCCCTCGCTGATCGAACCGGCCGCCGATGCCGCCGCCACGGGCGCGCCCGCCTCTGGGGCCACGGCCACGCCTGCCGCCGCCCCCTCCGGCCCGGTGGTGTTCACCGCGCTTGAAGATGGCATCTGGGTAAAGTTCTATGACGGCTCCGGCATGCAACTGATGCAGAAGCTGATGGCCAAGGGTGAAACCTACACCGTCCCGGCAGACGCACAGGGCCCGCAGCTTTGGACCGGCCGCCCCGACGCTCTGTCGATCTCGGTCGGCGGGCAGCAGTTGCCCCGGCTGGCGGAAACCAATTTCGTCATGAAAGACGTGCCCGTCAGTGCGGAGGCGCTGCTGGAACGCAGCCGCGCCGCCACGGCGGCGTCAACCGCTTCGCCCACAACCTAGCGCGTCGTTCGCCTCGACAAGCGATTCCCCGATTGGCACAGTGCGCGCAGCCTCGTTCAGGTGCGGTTCGCGTGGCGAAGATCACCTTTATGGCCCGGACTCTTTGGAGGAATTGGAAACAATGACGAGCGGCTGGAACGCCACCCGCAAGACGGTCGCCGGCCTGGTGCTGGCTGGCTTGGGCGCGACCCTGCTGCCCGCCCCTCTGGCGGCGCAGGATGAAGCACGGCTGCGGAAAATCGAAAGCGAGCTGCGCGCCCTTCAGCGGGCGGTCTTCCCCGGCGGCGACGGGCGCTATTTCACGCCAGAGGTTGATACATCTCAGCCGCAGCAGCCGCAGAACCCCACTGTCGGCATCCCCTCCACCAGCGCGCTCACTGACGTGCTGGCCCGGCTCGATGCGCTGGAAGGGCAACTGGCCCAGCTTACCGCCCGCACGGAAGAAAACGCCAACCAGCTCGCCATGCTGGAAGCAGAGCTGAAAGAGGCGCAAAGCGGGCAAGTGGCGGTCGCTCCCCAGCCCACCGGCGTCATCCCCGTTCCGTCGACGGGCACCACCACGCCGAGAGCATCGACCTCGACACCGACACCAACCCCGGCGCCCGCCGCAGCGGCTCCCAGCGCCGCCCGCCTCGCCGCGGTGCAGGCGATTGCGAAGCCGTCCACGGCAGACGCTGGCGACGATGAATACACATACGGCTTCCGCCTGTGGGAAGCGGGCCTGTTTCCCGAAGCGCGCCAGCAGCTTTCGCTCTACCTGCAACGCTACCCCAGCCATGCTCGCGCCAGCTTCGGCCGCAACCTGCTCGGCCGCGCCTATCTCGACGATGGCCAGCCGCGCGAAGCGGCCACGCAGTTTCTGGAAAACTACCAGAAGGACAAGAACGGCGCCCGCGCGCCCGACAGCCTGCTGTTCCTGTCCGAAGCGATGGTCGGCATCGGCGATACCGATCGCGCCTGCATCGCGCTGGCTGAATTCAGCGAAGCCTATCCGGCGCTCGCCACCGGCCGGCTGAAGGAACAGTATGACCGGAACCGCAGCAAGGTCCGCTGCCGCTGACGGCCCGCCTGCCGCGCTGGTAAGCCGGTTCGCGCAATCGCTGTCCCGGCTCTGGCCGGAAGGCGCCGATCCTCACGCCAGGCTGGGTCTGGCCGTGTCTGGCGGCCCGGACAGTCTGGCGATGCTGCTGCTGGCTCACGCGGCGATTCCCGGCCGGTTCGAAGTCGCCACCGTCGATCACGGCCTGCGCCCCGCAGCGGCGCAGGAATGTGCGATGGTTGCGCAGGTTTGCACCGCATTGGGCGTGTTATGTACCGTATTGCGCGTGCATCTCATGCCCGGAAACGTGCAGGCAGAAGCCCGCGCCGCCCGCTATGCCGCGATGCTGGAATGGGCCGCACAGCGCCGCATCACCGCCCTCGCCACCGCGCACCATGCCGACGATCAGGCCGAAACGCTGCTGATGCGGCTGAACCGGGGCAGCGGCGTTTCGGGTCTGGCCGGTATCAGGGATCGCGCGGAAACGGCCACACCGGGCATCACCCTGATCCGCCCCCTGCTGCCATTCCGCAAAACCGAACTGGCCGAAGCGATAGCCGCATCGGGCCTTGCCGCAGCGCAGGACCCAAGCAATGCGGATGACCGGTATGACAGGGCGCGCCTGCGGAAAGCTCTGGCGCAAAGCGACTGGATCGACCCGCTGGCGCTGGCCACTTCCGCCACGAACATGGCTGATGCTGACGATGCGCTGGAATGGGCCGCCGCACGCGAATGGGGCGATTGCGTCACGGTAACTGACAGCACGTTTCGCTATCGCCCCACGGCACCCCGCGCGGTGATCCTGCGGGTGGTCGCACGGATCATCCAACAGTTCGGCGGTCAGGCTCGCGGGCAGGATCTCGCGCGCCTGATCGACAGGCTTTCCATCGGCGAAAGCGGAAACGTCGCGGGCGTGCTGGCCAGCGTCGAGCGGAACGGCGAATGGCTGTTCCGCGCCGAACCCCCTCGCCGCACGGGATAACCCCTATCCGTGCGCGCCGAAGTGATTGGCGATGGCAGTCCCGATCCTCAGAGTCAGCGCGTAAGAACGCTCTATCGGATCGATGAAATCGCGCCGGATCGCGCCGTAACCTTCATCACCGCCTTCGGGATAGTCGGTCGGCTCGCGCAGGTTGAAGTCTTCTATCTTGGGGAAACTCGTCGGATAGGCCCGGCGAAGCTGCGCCAGCGCATCGTCGATCCGCAGAGTGAAGACCATTTCCAGCACATCGTCGCGTGAAACGTCGTTGGCGCGGCTGAACGCCGGGATGGACACCGCGCGAATGAACATGTGCTGCAATAGCGCCAGCCGCAGCGCCTGACACACGCCGATCGCCCGGCGTACCTGCTCGCGCCCTTCCTGCGGCCGCTCATCCGGCACCAGTGCCAGCAGCCGATGCAGCTTCAACGCATCGACCCGCAGGCGAGAAGCAAGGCGGCGGAACACGCCGACCCGATCGTCTTTGATCAGGTATTCGGCCAGCGCCTCGCACGGCTGCGAAAGGTGGCTCTCTGTCCCGCGATAGGGGCGACTGGCCCAATAAGCCGAATTGAACAGCTCGCCAAAGGCGGCCACCGTCTTCACGCTGGCCAGCGCATCGGCTGCCCGAACCAGCCGCATCAATTGCCGTCCACGCTCGCTTTCGCGCAGCAGTTCCGCCAGTTCCTCGTAACCGCCTTCCGCCGCGCTGCCCACACCGGCAATCACATTCACCGGATAGCCAAGCTGTTGCAGGATGGCGTTGTGCGGGATGGCGCGGATCTGCCGCAGGCTCATCTCCCGGTCGGCCGAAAGGTCGCTCTGCCGCCGCGAAACGCGGCTGCCCGTGGGGTTGAGCAGGCCGAGGCCAAACGCCGTCACTGCGCGGGAATAAGTCCGGCTTTCCAGATGGCTACGCTGATGATCTTTGATCGCGCGATAGAAATCGAGGCTCAGGTCCGTTCGCTCATAGAGCACGTCCGGTTCGTCCGGCGTTGCTTCTGCTGGGCGCAGCTCGGCTATCCGGGTGAGCGTCGCCAGCGCCAGTTCCGGCGTTGCGAAGAACAGGTATCCGTCGCCGCCCTGAAAGCTGACCTCTGGCTCCAGAGCGATACCCGCATCGTCGAATCTTTGCCGCGCCCAGCGGCTGAGCGGCCAGGAAAGCCGGTCTGCCAACGAATCCGGATGCGCGCCGCGCCCCATGGATTCGCCGTGCGTGTCAAACACCAGCGCCGCCACATCGGTCAGCCCGCTGGCCTCCATCGCCTGCGCCAGCCGCCCCTGCAGCCGCTCTATGGCGAGACTGGCGGGGATTTGCCCGACGAAGCGGCCCGCGTCTGAAAAGCCGGTCTGCACCGACACCCGCCCGCGCTTCCGGGCATAAGCGCGATATTCGTCTTCCGCGAGCAGCGCGTCGAGGAAGCGCCCACCATGTTCCAGCGCGCTTTCCGTCTCGAACAGCGGGGAGACATCGACCTTGTCATCAACGCCGAACAGCTTCGCGAAATAGAGTGCGGCCAGCATCGTCGCCGGCTCCTCACACTCCGCAACCAGCATCCGCACCGGCGCGTCAGCATCGATGTGATGCAGGATCTGCGCGATGGCAATAAACTGCCGGATCGCGGTCGAGCTTTCGATCGCCAGTGCGGCAAAGTTTGACCGCAGCGGCTTCACCTTGGCTATCGCCCGCCGCAGATAGACCACCGCACCCTTGCTGCCGAGGTCGATGGTATTGTCCGGGTCTAGGCTGCGGCGCACGGCGTTGTGCAACTGCTTGGCGTTCACACGGAAATGGATCCAGCCCATTCCCAGCCCGTCCGCCTGCATCGCTGCGGCCAGCGTCTTGAGCGCGATGGCTCTATCCGCATCCGCTTCAGCCGCTTCCGCCTCCAGCGCGGCAATATACCGGCCCAGAGAAAGCAGCTTGCGCGGGTCATTCCCCGTCAGCCGGTTGGCCGCCACAGACAGCGCTGCGGGATCGGAAAGGTCCGCTGCGAAATCATCAGCCCGCTCCGCCGCGTAATCGGCCGCCGGGCGCAGTTCGGCCAGCAGGACGTGATCGGCGTCGATCGCTTCCAGCGAAGCCGCATAACGGGCCAGCCGCTCCGCCTTCTCGGCCAGCCGGAAACCGATGGACTGCGCCCAGCCGATGTCCGTCCGCCCATCCATGTCGTAACCGACCCAGGAGGCGAAGCGGAACGGGAGCGGTTGCAGTTCCGACCACTCGTCCGGCCATTCGCGCTGCGCATGGGCCAGAAGCCGGGTCACGATGCGATCGCGTGCGTCCTGCCCATTGGCAATCGCGCGCATCGCCTCAGCATGTTCATAGGCCAGCGTTACCTGCGGGCGCGCAGCCGATACGGCGCAGACGCCGGTATCGATTGCCTCGTTGCTGCTGGCCGCACCTGCCACCGCGGCCGATTGCGCGGGGGCAAGCAGGAAGGTGGGGTGCGCGGTGAACACCGCATGGATCAGCGGCCGTTCCCACCGTTTGCGGAACTCGGCGAAGCTTCCACCGTTCGCCTCACGCTCAATGGCTTCGGCATTCGCCGCCGGCGAAACCGGGGCGACCAGCTTCCTCAGCCGTTCCGCACGGCTTTTCAGCGCGTCGCATTCCAGTTCCGCGATCAGCGCATCGCAATGCGCCAGCGTCAGCTCGCCGCTCTCGATCAGGCGCGAGAGGTCGAGTGAAAGCTGGAACACCGGATTGAACAGCGGTGTTTCCGCCGTGCGCTCATGGAGCGCCTGAAGTCGTTCGGTAAGGTCGCCGAGCGTTCTCACTTCGACCCCAGAGCCGCTGCCTCTCGGGCGAGCGTCTCAACCTCGGCGGGACTGGCGCCCTTTGGCACGATCCAGCTTCCGCCAACGCAATGGACAGCTTCCAGCGCCAGCCATTCCGGTGCGGTTTCCGCCGTGATCCCCCCGGTCGGGCAGAACCGGCACTGCGCGAACGGAGCGGCAAGCGCCTTCAGCGCCTTGATCCCGCCCGCCGCTGTGGCGGGGAAGAACTTGAAGTGGGTCAGCCCCAGATCAAGCCCGCGCATGATATCGCTGGCGGTGGCCGTGCCGGGCAGGAAGGGCACCTGCCGCGCGATCGCCACCCGCGCCAGCCGCTCGGTCAGGCCCGGCGAAACGATGAATTCCGCACCCGCATCCAGCGCCCCGTCGAATTCCTCGGGGTTCGTCACCGTGCCCGCACCCACTATCGCGCCCGGCACGCGCTTCATCTCGCGGATCACCTGCAGCGCGCGCGGCGTGCGCAGCGTCACTTCCAGCACGGTCAGGCCGCCTGCAACCAGCGCTTCCGCCAGAGGAAGCGCTTCGGCCGGGTCATCGACCACCAGGACCGGGATCACCGGCGCGGTCCGCATGATCTGGCTGATCGTTTTCACTGTGCTGTCTCCGTCAAATGTTCCCCGGCAAAGGCTGCGACCGCCCCGTAAAGTCCGGGTTGGGGATGAATTATCATTTTGACCGGCAGGCCGGCCATCATTTCGGCAAAGCGGCCCTTGAAACGGAACCGTTCGCCAAAGGCAGAGTGCGGCAACCACTCGCGCAGGCGCAGGCCCAGACCGCCCGCCAGCACGACCCCGCTCGCCCCATGCGCCAGCGCATAATCGCCTGTTACGCTGCCGAGTGAGGCGCAGAACCGGTCGACGGCGGCCGATGCCAGGCTGTCAGCCCGCTCCAGCCCCCGCTGCCAGATCGTGCGATCGTCGGGGATTTCCACCACGCGCTTTTCGACCGCGGCCAGGGCGGCATAGATCTCGCAGATGCCCGGGCCCGAATGAACCCGCTCCGTCGAAACCCGGCGGTGCTGGCGCCGCAGGCGCGCCATTATCCAGTCATCCACCGCATCCAGCGGCGCGAAATCGATATGGCCGCCTTCGGTCGATTGGACATGATAGCCGCCCGGATGGCGGTGAATGTGGGCCACACCAAGCCCGGTTCCGGGGCCGATCACGCTGATCGTACCGGCTTTCGGCAGGGGAGTGTCCGGCCCGGTGACATGGGCCAGCTGATCTTCAGGTACACGAGCCACCGCATGGGCGACCGCGCCGAAATCGTTGATCAGCGACACCCTGTCGATGCCGAGCTGTTCGTCGATGCCGTGGGTTCTCAGTATCCAGCTGCTGTTCGCCATGCGGATCGTCTCGCCCACGATCGGGGCGGCAATGGCAATGGCGGCGGCACGCGGCAGAGTGCATCCGCACCGGCGCTCGAACTCCTCCCACGCGGTCTGCAGACTGGCGTAGTCGCTGGTTTTCAGCGTCACCGGCTCATCAAGGGAAATTGTGCCGTCAGCCGCGATGCAGGCCACGGCGAAACGTGCGTGGGTCCCCCCCACGTCCAGCGCGACGAGATCCGTCACAGCCCGGCCATCGCCAGCATGGCCGACCCCCCCTTTTCGGCCTCATCGGCGTTGACGCGAAACATCGCGAACAGTTCACGCGCGGTGCCCTGTTCCACTTCGCGCATCACCGCAGGTTCACGCCCGGACAGATCCGCGCTGGTCGAAAGATCGCCACTCTCGGCGCACAAACGGACCACATCACCGTCCTGCAAATAGGCCAGCGGCCCGCCGCCCAGCGCCTCGGGACTTACATGGATCGCCGCCGGCACCTTGCCGCTCGCGCCGGACATGCGCCCATCCGTCACCAGTGCCACCCGGCGCCCGCGATCCTGCAACACGCCCAGCGGCGGGGTCAGCTTGTGCAGTTCCGGCATGCCGTTGGCGCGCGGTCCCTGAAAACGGACGACGACCACGACATCGCGATCCAGTTCGCCGGCGCTAAAGGCCGCGATCACATCTTCCTGCCGTTCGAACACGCGGCACGGGGCCTCGATCGTCCACCGCTCCGGCTCCACGGCGCTGGTCTTGAACGTGCCCCGACCAAGGTTGCCCTCGACCAGACGCATGCCGCCTTCCGCCTGGAAGGGGTCGGACGCAGGACGCAGCACGGTCTCATCACCCGATGCGCCGGGATCGCGCCATGCCAGCGCCTCTCCGTCCAGCCACGGTTCCTGCGCGTAAGCGCCCAGATCATTGCCGAACACCGTGCGGATATCGCGATGGATCAGCCCCGCATCCAGCAACTCGCGCACGACATAGCCAAGCCCCCCGGCGGACTGGAACTGGTTCACGTCGCTGGCCCCGTTGGGATAGACGCGCGCCAGCAACGGCACCACGCTGCTCAGCTCGGCCAGATCGTTCCAGTCGATCACCACGCCCGCCGCCCGCGCGAAAGCCGGGATATGCAGTGCGTGATTGGTCGATCCCCCCGTGGCGAGCAGGCCGATGGCCGCGTTCACTATGGACCGTTCGTCGACCATTTCGCCCAAGGGGCGATAATCGTCCCCGTCGCGTGTGATGGCAGCCAGCTGATGCACGGCGGCCCGCGTCAGCGCCTGCCGCAGCGGCGTGCCCGGATGGATGAAGGCCGCGCCCGGCAGTTGCAGGCCCATCATCTCCAGCATCATCAGGTTGGAGTTGGCCGTGCCGTAGAACGTACAGACGCCCGGCGAATGATAGCTCTTCGCCTCGCTTTCCAGCAGCTCGGCCCGCGTTGCCTTGCCTTCGGCATATAGCTGGCGGACGCGCTGCTTCTCCTTGTTGGAAACGCCGCTCGGCATCGCCCCGGCGGAAATGAAGATCGTGGGCAGATAACCGAAACGCAGACCGCCGATCAGCAGGCCGGGCACGATCTTGTCGCACATGCCCAGCATGGCAACGCTGTCATACATGGCATGGCTAAGGCCCACCGCTGTGGACAGCGCGATCACATCGCGGCTGAACAGGCTCAGTTCCATGCTGTCGGTGCCCTGCGTCACGCCGTCGCACATTGCCGGAGTGCAGCCCGCGACTTGCGCGGTCGCGCCCGCTTCCCGCGCCCAGACCTTCATCTGCGGCGGATAGGCGCCATAGGGCTGGTGAGACGAAATCGTGTCGTTGTAGGCGGAAATGATGCCAATGTTGGGCCCGCGCTGGGCGGCAATGGAATCCTTGTCCTCGCCCATCGCGGCAAAGCCATGCGCGAGGTTGGAACAGGGCAGCGCCACATTGCGGTCAGCGTGCCGATCGCCTTCGATCCGCATCAGTTCCAGATAACGGCTGCGGCTATCGCGCGAACGTTCGATAATACGGTCGGTGACGCGGTCGATGGTGGGGTGCAGATTAGTCATGATTCAGGTTCACTCATGCCAGCTCACGCCGTCCCGTTCGGCAAGGGCGATGGCCGCGCTCGGCCCCCAGCTTCCGGCGTTGTAGGGCTTTGGCTCCAGCCCTTCCTTCGCCCATTGTTCGCGGATCGCGTCGATCCACGCCCATTGCGCTTCCACCTCGTCACGGCGGACGAACAGCGTCTGGTCGCAATCGATCAGGTCCAGCAGCAACCGCTCATAGGCGATACGACGCTCCTTACCTGAAAAGGCATCCGGCATATCGATGTCCAGCGGCACTTCGCGCAACGACATGCCATCGCGGTCCAGCCCCGGCACCTTGGCCATCAGCGACAGCGTAATATTCTCTTCCGGCTGGATACCGATCAGCAGGCGGTTGGGCTTCGCCTTCGCGCCGGTGAAGATCGAATGCGGCACATGGCGGAACTGCACCAGGATTTCCGTCACGCGGCGGGGCAGGCGCTTGCCGGTCCGTAGATAGAACGGCACACCCTTCCAGCGCCAGTTGTCCACATAGGCCTTCAGCGCCACGAAAGTTTCGGTCTGGCTGTCCCGGCCCAGTTCCTCGTCATAGCCGGGCACGATCTTCCCGGTCACGGCGCCGCCGCGATACTGCCCGGTAACGCTTTCGCCCGGCCCGACCGGCCGCAACGCGCGCAGCACCTTCACCTTCTCGTCACGCACGGCGCCGGAATCGAAGTGCGTGGGCGGCTCCATCGCCACCAGCGAAAGAAGCTGCAGCATGTGGTTCTGCACCATGTCGCGCAGGGCGCCGGTCTGGTCATAGAATTCCGCCCGGCTTTCCAGCCCCACCGTTTCGGCCACGGTGATCTGCACGTGGTCGATGTGGGTGGCGTTCCACAACGGTTCGAACATCATGTTGGCAAAACGTAGCGCCAGCAGGTTCTGAACCGTTTCCTTGCCCAGATAGTGATCGATGCGGAAAATTCGGTCTTCGGGGAAGGCGCTGGCCACCGCATCGTTGATCTCGCAGCTTGACGCCAGATCCAGCCCCAGCGGCTTTTCCAGGCCGATGCGCGCGCCGCCGCCCGCCAGCCCGGCTTTCTCAAGCCCCCGGATCGTCGGTTCGAACAGCTTGGGGGCGGTCGACAGAAAAATCGCCACTCGTTCCGTCCGCCCGTTCAGCCTGCCCGCCAGTTCCGCGAAGCCATCGGGCGATGTGACGTCCAGCGCCTGGTAATGCAATCGATTGAGAAAATCGGCCATACCGCCCCGACGCGGCTTGGGCAGAAACTTCTCCACGGCTTCGCGCGCGAAGTTGCGAAACTCCGCATCGGTCATTTCCGAACGCGCCGTTCCCACGATCTGCAAATCGGGATCCAGCAGGCCATCTGCATGAAGCGCGCAGAGCGAGGGCAGCAGCATCCGCTGCGAAAGATCGCCTGTCGCACCGAACAACAGCAGCGTATCGGCTGTGGACTTCATGTGTTTGCTGCCCTTTTTCCCTTGTTTATGCTGCACTGCGACAGGACAGGGCGCGAGGTCAACGGGTCTGGGTCACCGCGATCACCTTTTCTTCGAATTGCGCCCAGCCGAATGTGGTGATGAAGCTGACGTCCGCCGCATCGCGCCCCACGCCGATCTTCACCGTTTCGGCCGGATCGGCCATGCCGGTGGCATCGACCATATACCATGCGCCGCCGCCGGGCATGGTCTGATCGGCCAGAAAAACCTCTGCCAGCGCATGAAAATCCGGCGGATCGACGCCCGGCGCAAAAGCGCTGACATAGCGCGCCGGAATGCCCGATGCGCGCGCGAAGGCGATCAGGACGTGGGCGTAATCGCGGCATACGCCGCGCCGCTCCACAAAACTGTCGATCGCCGTCGTATTGGTGGTGCTCACCGCGTCATAGGTGAAATGGTCGGCGATCCATTCACGCATGGCCTCCACCCGCGCGCCGCCGCCCAGTGCGCCAAATTCCCCCTCTACAAACGATTGCAGGCGATCGGCCTGACAATAACGGGAATCGAACAGGTACTTCACCGTATCACCCGGCAGTGTGTGCGGCGCCAACCCTTCCAGCGCGCCGATCGCGGTCACTATCCGGTGAACATCCACGCTGGCGCGATATTCCACTTCACAGCGGCCCTGCGCACGCAGCCACACGCGTTCGCCGATATCATCCTGCGCCGGCACCCGCGCCATGTGCGCGGCCACAGGCAACCGGGTATCGCTGGATAGAATGTGCTGTTCCGGAATGGCCGCCGCTTCGAACTGAAGCAGGGTATCGGTCTCCCGGTCGAGGGAGAAAACGAAGCGGGCGGAAATATCGATCGGCATGTTCAGGGCCAACGCACGCTATCGCGCGCTTGTTTCAGGTCTGGGTGAAGAAATGCGCGCCAGCACCAATGCGGAACCGACCAGCGCAATACCTGCGAAGTCAAGCGGCCCCAGCACTTCGCCGAAAGACAGCCATCCCGCCAGTGCCGCCACCGCAGGCTGGCACAGCAGCGCGACCCCGATCACCAGCGGGCTAAAATGGCGCAGTGCATAGACCAGCAGCCCCTGCCCCAGCACCTGGCTGCTGATCGCCAGCCCGATCACCGGCCGCCAGTCCGTAGGCATGATCTTTTCGCCTGCAATCAGCGCAATCGCCAGCAGGACAACGGCGCTGGAAATCCCTGACCAGGTCAGCACTGTCCATCCGCCCAGTGCCTTGCGCGCATCCTGCAGGATGATCAGGTATCCGGCATAAAGCACCCCGGCCAGCAAGCAGAACCAGTCGCCCAGCAGCGTCCGGGGCGAGATTTCCAGCGATTGCCCCATCAGGATGGCCGCACCAGCCAATGCCGCCACCAGCGCGGGCCATTCGCGCCCGCTGGGCATGCGCCGCCAGATGATGAAGCCCCATATCATCAGCAGCAAGCTGCCCGCGTTACCGAACAGGGTCGCATTCGCCAGCCGGGTCATCCCGATGCCCACATGCCAACTGGCGACATCCAGCCCGAAGAACACCCCGCCCGCCAGCACGGCCAGCAGCGCCTTGCGCGAAAGACCCGTCAGCGGCTGCCTGTTCGCCCGCGCCAGCAGCGCCAGCATCGGCATGGCCAGCGCCACACGCCAGAATCCAGTCGCCACCGGCCCGGTGTCGGCAACCCGCACGAACCATGCGCCCATGGCCAGCACGGCATTGCCGCCCAGCAACGCGGCAAAGGGCAGGAATCGGACCGGGGAAGATTGCGCGGCGGCAGTCATCGCGCACGTCTAGCGCCGCCGCCGCACTTGGCTATAGGAAAGGCAAACCTCTTCGAAAGGCCCGCCCATGGCGATGCGATCGTGGTTGTTCGTTCCCGGTGACAGTCAGCCCAAGCTGGACAAGGTTGCCGGCTTCGGGGCCGATGTGGTGATCGTCGATCTGGAGGACGCGGTTGCACCACCGGCAAAACCGCAGGCCCGCATCATGGCGAGGGAATGGCTGCAACAGGGTGCCCGCACACCCGGCGGCCCAGCGCGCTGGGTGCGGATCAACCCTCTCGACACGCCGCTCTGGCGGGAAGACGTGGCGGCGATCATGCCCGGCAGGCCGCAGGGCATCGTGGTGCCCAAGGCTGCCGGGCCGGAACAGCTTCAGGCCCTCGTCGGTGAACTCGTGGCACAGGAACAGCGCCACGGTATCGAACAGGGGTCGACCCGTATACTGCCGCTCGTCAGCGAAACACCGGCCGCCGCGCTCGGCATCTCCGCCTATGCCACCATTGCCGTGCCACGGCTGGCCGGGCTGACATGGGGGGCAGAGGATCTGTCGGCCGCCATCGGCGCTGCACGCAAGAGGGATGCGGACGGGCGGTGGACTGACACATTCCGCTTCGTCCGCTCGCAGGTACTCCTTGCCGCCCACGCCCGGAATATCATGGCGGTGGACACGCTCCATGCGGAATTCCGCGATCTTGCCGGGCTCGAACGGGCGGCGCGCGAATCCTATGCTGATGGTTTCACCGGGATGCTCGCCATCCATCCGTCGCAGGTCGCTGTCATCAACGCCGCCTTCACCCCCGGCGAAGATGAAATCGCGCAGGCGCGGGCGATCGTGAACGCCTTTAGCGCGCATCCCGGTGTGGGCGCGCTTTCGTTGGATGGCCGGATGCTGGATCAGCCGCATCTGGAACAGGCGCGGCGATTGCTGGAACGGGTAGGTTAAGGCGCCCCGACAGGCAGTTATTCGCCGCCGCTGGCAGCAGCTTCGGCCGCAGGTTCTGCTGGCGCAGCCGCCTCTTCATCCGTGGTGGCATCTGGGGCGGCATCGTCAGCCGCGACGCTCGCACCTGCCCGGGTCGCCGCTTCCGGCTCTGCCAGCGGCGGCTGTGAACGCACCGTATCCAGCGGCAACATGGCGTCGCTGATCGTGCCTTCCAGCACTTCGCCAGACGGCTGTCCTTCATCAGCCGCCCGTTCCCCGCCACCGCAAGCCGCGAGTAGAACGGCCATTCCCAGGGCAGTGACGGTCAGCGGACGCAACGGACGAAATCGGGTCAAGCGGCTCACTCCGGGCTTTGTATCGCGGCCAGAAAATCCCCGGCCCGCTCACGCAATGCCCCATCCCATTCCTCCGGCGCAACCGCAAGGCCAAGCCGCGCCAGGCTGGTCACGCCATAATCGGCAATTCCGCAGGGCACGATGCCGGAAAAATGCGAAAGGTCCGGCGCCAGATTCACCGCGAAGCCGTGCATGGTCACCCATTTTCGCACTCGAACGCCGATCGCGCCGATCTTGGCTTCGCTGCCGTCCACATCACGCGTCCAGATGCCGATCCGCTCAGGAACAGCCCACGCCTCCACGCCAAAATCCCCCAACGTGGCGATTACCCAGTTTTCCACCCCATGCACGAACCGGCGCACGTCACGCCCGCGTGTGGCCAGGTTCAACAGGACATAACCAACGCGCTGGCCCGGCCCGTGATAGGTATAGCGCCCGCCCCGCCCGGTCTCGACCACCTCGAACCGCGGGTCGACCAGTTCATCCGCAGGGGCGCTCGTGCCTGCGGTGTAAACGGGCGGATGCTCCAGCATCCAGATCAGTTCGTCAGCGCGGCCTTCGGCGATCGCGGTATTGCGCGCCTCCTGCTCCGCCAACGCAGCGCGATAGGGCACTTGCCGCGCATCGTGCCGCCATTCGATCGTCGGTGCACCTGTCGTTTTCAACTGTTCCATAGTCAGGGGTTTGCTGGCGTTTCGAAACACGCTTATCAAGAGGGAGGTTCGTAAAGTGGGGAGCATATCCGATGAAGTTCGACATGGGCCGGGCGTGGAATGATGCCGTTGCACTGCTCCGCGCCAACGGACAGGTCGTAACGGTGGTGGCAGGGGCGTTCTTTTTCCTGCCGAACGTTATCCTGATGATGCTCATTTCGAACAGCGCAGCCAGCGCTGAAGCGGCGGCCGCCAGCGCGGCCAACGCCGATGCCGCACTTGAGGCGGCGGGGACGCTTTACAGCGAATTCTGGTGGCAACTGCTGCTCGTCACCGCGGTTACCGCCATTGGTATGCTGGGCCTTCTGGCGCTGTTGACTGATCGCGGGCGGCCAACCGTGGGGGAAGCACTGCGTAGCGGGATCACTTATTTGCTGCCCTATCTCGGGTCGCAGATTCTGATTTCACTGCTCGTTGTCACCATGATCGTGCTGCCGATTGCACTGGCAACGCTCGCCAGCGCAGCCGCCGGGGCGATTGTCGGGATCGCGGCGGCCGTCGCCGCAATCTGCGTTTATATAAAGTTCTCGCTGACGGTCCCCGTGATCGTCATGGACAAGGTGGCCAACCCTTTCCGTGCCCTCGGCCGCTCCTGGGCGCTGACGAAGGGGCACAGCGTGCGCCTGTTCGCATTCTACCTGTTGCTGTTTGTCGCCCTGCTGGTGATCGCCGTGGTAATCAGCCTGATCGTCAGCCTGTTGGGCGCGCTGGCTGGCCCCACGTCCGCCGTTTTCATCAGCAGCCTGATCAACTCGGTCATAAATGCGATTGCGATTGCGATCTATCTCGCAGTGCTGGCCGCGATCCACCGCCAGCTTTCAAATGGAACGGTGCAGACGGTCGGATAACGAACCGGGGCAGGCGGTGTCCTGCCCCGTCCGCCTCAGGGTTGAACCGGTTTCCAGCCCCATGCCAGCAGGCAGGGCGGGATGTTGAACCATGCAAAGCCCGTATCCACACGCGGGAAATGGCGCGAGGTCAGATCGCGCGCCGTGGTGCTGAACTGATAGGTCAGGAACGCACCGCCAGGGCGGACCACCCGATATGTGGCGGCGGCGATCGCCGGTCCCACACCTTCCGGCAGGGTGGAAAACGGCAAGCCGGACAGCACATAGTCTGCATGGTCATGGCCCAGCGATTTCACGATCGCTTCCACGTCTTCCGCCGATCCCAGAACCGCGTGAAAACGGCTGTCGCGGATCGTGCGCTTCAGATAGTCGATGAACAGCGGATTGGTGTCGATCACGATCAATTCGCCATCGCGCCCCAGACGGTCCAAGACCGGGCGGCAGAATGTGCCTACGCCGGGGCCGTATTCGACGAACACCTTGCACTCGTCCCACTTCACGCGGTCGAGCATCTTGTCGATCGTGGATTTCGACGAAGGGATGATCGAACCGACCATCCGCGGATGTTCAAGAAAACCCTGAAAGAACACGCCGGCCGGGCCCATCGCCTCGGCAACCTTGCGCTTCAGCCTGTCGCTCCGCCGTTCTTCGGCCAGCTCACTGCTATCCATCGATTACCGCGCCTTCTTCCCATCCGGGCACCCTGCCCCGGCGTTCGCAGATGTCGCCCGGCGATGCAAGCCAGACCGTTCGCTGCTCAAAGTATCTCGTTTACGCGATCGGCGGGGCGGCACAGGCGAACGCCCTTCTCCGTCTCCACCAATGGCCGTTCGATCAGCTTGGGCTCTGCCGCCATCGCGTCCAGCACCTCGGCATCATCGGCTTCGGTCAGGCCCCGCTCCTCCGCATCGGTGCCGCGCCGGCGCAATCCTTCGCGCGGCGCGATCCCGGCGTCACGATAAAGCTGCTCCAGCTTCTCGCGGCTGGGCGGGTGCTTCAGATACTCGACCACCTCGACCTCCAGCCCGTCCTGGGCCTGCAACTGCGCCAGCACGTTGCGCGACGTGCCGCAGTTGGGATTATGCCAGATCGTCGCCTTCATTCGTAAACTCCCGCAAGTCTGCTGCCTGAAACAGGGGCAGGCTTATTCGCCTTCAGTCTCGGCTTCCACTGGCGCGGCAGTGGCAGCCGGTGCCGTGATCGGCAACTCCACCCGGCGCGATCCCCGCGCCGCCCGCCGCACCGCACTGATCAACCGGGGATAGACGCCGCAACGGCACAGGTTCGGAATCGCCTCCCGAATCTCGTCATCCGTGGGGTTGGAATTTCGTGCCAGCAGGCCAGCCGCGGCGATGGCGATGCCCGGCGTGCAGAACCCGCACTGGATAGCCTGTTCCGCCACCAGCGCCTGCTGCACCGGGTGTGACCGGTCGCTGCTCAACCCTTCGATCGTGCGGACGATGCGCCCTTCCGCTTCGCCAAGGGTAACAAGGCAGCTTCGCAGCGCGGCCCCGTCGACCAGCACCATACAGGCGCCGCAATCGCCCACGCCGCAGCCGTATTTGGCACCCGTCAGATTCGCGCCATCACGCAGCGCCCACAACAGGGGCGTCTGCGGGTCCATTTCTATGCGGACGGGCTGATCGTTGATGACGAGATCGGTCATACGGCGAAAATCGCCATGCTCATTCGCGCCAGCTCCGGTCAACCGTGTCCAGCTTGCGAACCCACGCTTCGAAGTCGGCCTTGCCGAAATCCTTCACCAGCATCAGGTCGCGATCGCGCTGATGCACGGCCACGACATCCTGCGGCACGCGTATCGGCTGGCCAAGGCTGGCGGTCTTGATCTGCACCTCGCACGCACGCTGGAGCATGTAGTAGAGGAAGAACATCTCGTAGAGCGTGTTCCCCAGCACCACCGGCCCGTGATTGCGCAGCATCAGCACCTTGTTGCCGCCCAGGTTCTCCACCAGCCGCACGCCTTCCTCGGCGCGGACGGTGATCCCCTCAAAATCGTGATAACCGACCAGCCCTTCGAAGAAGCAGCCATAGAAATTGGTCGGCGTCAGCCCCTCCGCGCTGGAACAGACGGCCATGGTATCCGGCGTATGGGTGTGGACGATTGCATGCGCCCACGGCAGCTCACGATGAAAAACCCCGTGTTGGGTAAACCCGGCCAGGTTCACCGGATAATCCGATCCGCACAGCTTGTTGCCGTCGCTGTCGGTCTTGATCAGATTGCTGGCGGTCACTTCCGACCACAACAGGCCAAACGGGTTGATCAGGAACGCATCCTCGCCCGGAACGCGCAATGTGATGTGGTTATAGATGGATTCCGACCAGCCCTGCATGTCGAAGATGCGGTAACAGGCGGCCAGTTCCTGCCGCGCGATGCGCTCCGCCTCGCTGATCTGCACATTGCGTTTTAGCTGCGTGGCCATGACATAATCTCCCTCGCAAAGCTGTTAGCACGCCGCGATTGACTTTGTCGCGCCGATTGGCGAGCCAGTGACAAAGGCCGCGAAAGGCGGTGACGGGAGAGATTGATGGCGAACGAGCTTGGCTATGGCCAGCCGATGGGTGGTGTCGCGCAGACCGCGTTCATCGTGCCCGACCTGCAACTGGCGATCCGCCGCTGGGTGTCGGACATGCGCGCGGGGCCGTTCTTCGTGCTCCCCAATTTCCTCGTCCCCGGCCAGATTTATCGCGGTGAGGAAAGCCGGGCGGACATCACCATCGCGATGGGCTTTGCCGGTCACATGCTGATCGAACTGATCCAGCCGCTCGATAATCACCCGTCGGTCTATCAGGAGACGATCGCCCTGCGCGGCTATGGCTTCCATCACGTTGGCATCGCCTGCGCCGATGTGGACGCCGACAGCCGCGAATATCAGTCGCGCGGCTATCACGAGGCGTTCCGCGCCTCCGTGCCCACGGGGGGAGAGGTCGCCTACCTCGACAACGGCAGCGGCGCTCAACTCGGCTTCATCGAACTCTTGCCGGTAACGCCCGGCATGGATGCGACCTTCACTCGCTTCTGGGGGGCGAGCCGAAACTGGGACGGCACCGACCCGGTGCGATCCTTCCTCTGACATTTCCGAACGGGGCCGACGCCATGCAACCAATGACAAGCGCCCCACAGGGCAACTGGACGAAGAATTCGGCCGGATACCAGATGCTGCTGGTATTCCTGCTCAGCCTCAACTTCGGCATCGTGTTCTTCGACCGGCAGGCGCTGAACGTGCTGATGCCATCGGTGCAGCCGGAACTGGGCCTGACGCAGACGCAGATCGGCCTTATCGCCGGCGGCCTCAGCTTTACATGGGCCATTGCCGCATTCTTCTATGGCCGCCTGTCGGATACGCTGGGCAAGCGCAAGATCCTGCTGATCTTCGCCACGCTCGCCTTCTCCGCCTGCTCGTTCCTCACCGGCCTTGCTTCCAGCTTCGCGCTGCTGCTGGGCGCGCGGCTGCTGATGGGCGCGGCGGAAGGCGGCGTAATGCCGATCAGCCACGCGATGGTCGCCAGCGAGGTTGATCCCAAGCGGCGCGGGCTGGCGCAAGGCGTGGCGCAGAACCTAGGCTCCAACTTGCTCGGCAGCTTCGCCGCGCCGGTCGTGCTGGTCGCTTTCGCAGAGGCGTTCGGCTGGCGAGAGGCGTTCTACCTCGCCGGCCTGCCCGGCATCATCAGCGCGGTGCTGATCTGGTTCCTGCTGAAGGAACCCGCCCCCCTGCCGAAGCCGAAGGAAGACAGCGAACTGTCGATGACGATCCGGCAGGCGATGAAGGTCCGCAACATGTGGATCTGCGTGGCGGTGGGCGTACTGATGGTCGCGCATTTCGTCACAACATGGGCCTTCATGCCGCTCTATCTTGTCCAGACCCGCGGTTTTGACGAGATTACCGGAAGCTGGATCATGGGTTCGCTTGGCATCGCGGCGGCGATCTACAGCTTCGTCATCTCCGGCCTGTCGGACATTATCGGGCGCAAGCCGGTGATGGTCTGCCTGCCGTTCCTCTCGGTGCTCGGCCCACTGGCGGCGATGTATTACGACGGGCCAGCGTTCACGCTGGCGGCGATCTTCTTCATCGCGTGGGCGGTAAACGGGGTGTTCCCGATCTTCATGGCCACCATCCCGTCGGAAAGCTTCAAGCCGATCCACCATGCCACCGTTCTGGGCCTGGCGATGGGTTCCTGCGAGATTCTCGGCGGCGTGTTCGGCCCGCCGATCGCGGGGCTGTTGAATGATACCTTCGGCGTCAATTCGTTCCTGTGGATGCTGATCGTGCTGGCGGTGCTCAGTGGATTCGTGGCGATGGGCCTCAGGGAAACAGCCCCAGCCGCGCTGGCGCGGCGCGGGCGTGAGGCGCAGGTTGCATGAACGCAAGCACAGGATCAAACTGACGCCAGCGAGACCACGCCAAAGCGCGGCCGCATAACCGGGAGAGAGAGCATGGCCACGCAGATGAAGGCCCCGCCTTCGACCAAGAAGGCGATCGTCGATATCCACTTCCCCTACACCGATCTGGTGGAACGGTATTCGCCCGGCGGCCGCTATGTCGACGCGCAGACCGACGATGACAGCCCGTGGGTGCCGTTCGGGGAAACCGCCGCGATCAAGCATCTGGCGTTCGACGTGCGCCGCAACCTGTTTTCCAACATCCTGTGGGTGAAGGGCCCCGGCACAATCGGCACCCATTTCCATCGCGGCACCATCACCATGGTCGTGATCGAAGGCTCGGTCCGTTATCTGGAATACGACTGGGTGGCGACGCCGGGCGGCCTCATTCTGGAAGTGCCGGGCGAAAGCCACACCCTCGTCACCGAACATCCCAACGGCGTGAAGCTGTTCGGCTGGATGGAAGGGCCGATCGAATTTTATGACGATCAGGGCGTGCTCGCCGAAACCGCCGATGTGTGGTGGATGATGAACCACTACGAAAGCCATTGCCGCGAACACGGCATCGCCCTCAATCCGAAGCTCTATCTGTGACCAGCGATCCCAGAACGCTCGACCAGTTCGATGTGCGCGGCCGCTCCGCGTTCGTCACCGGGGCAGCCAGCGGCCTCGGCCTCGCCTACGCCGAAACCATGGCTGAAGCAGGCGCCAAGGTTACGCTGACAGACATCGATGCGGCGGGCGCAGAACGCGAAACGAAGCGGCTGGTCGATGCGGGTTACGAAGCGCGCTGGGATTTCTGCGATGTCGCCCAGCTCGATCAGGTTGCCGCCGCGGTCGACAATCATGTGGCGGCCTATGGCGGGCTGGACATCTGCTTCGCCAATGCAGGTCTGGACGTGGGCGGCGGTTTCTGGACGCCCAATGACGATCGCAATCCCGAAGGGCAGATCGACGTTTACGAACCGGAACGCTGGTATAAATCCATCGGCATCAACCTGACCGGCTGCTTCCACACCGTGCGCGAAGCGGCGCGGGCGATGAAGGCGAATGAACGCAACGGCCAGCGGCGTGGTGGTTCCATCGTCATCACCAGTTCCAACGCCGCCGAAGTGAACGAAGCGATCGTGGGCGTGCCCTACATGGCGGCCAAAGCTGGCGTGAAGCACTTCATGCGCCACGCTGCCTATGAACTCGCCGCCTATGGCATCCGCGTCAACGCCATCGCGCCGGGGCCTTTCGTCACCAACATCGGCGATGGCTGGGTGAAGAAGAACCCGCAGGCGAAAAAGGCGTGGGACGAGTTGTGCCCACTGGGGCGTATGGCGGAAACCTATCAGATTAAGCCGCTGGCCCTGCTGCTCGCCTCTGATGCGGGCAGCTATATGACCGGCAGCCACGTCATGATCGATGGCGGGATGCAGCTCGGCCCGATCAAGCCGCTCAATTCCTGACGATGAAGGCGGCGGTCTTTCAGGCGTTGCATGCGCCGCTGCGGGTGGAATCCCTGCCCGATCCCCAGCCAGGCGCGGGCGAAGTCGTCGTCCGGGTGGGCCGCTGCGGCATCTGCGGCAGCGACCTGCACATGACGGAAGACGCCGCCTATGGCTGCGAGCACGGCGATGTGCTCGGCCACGAATTCGCGGGCGAAGTCGTCGCACTCGGGCGCGAAACAACCGGCCTGAAAACCGGCGATCTCGTCTCCGTCATCCCGCTCAAAAGCTGCGGCCAGTGCGATCATTGCCGCAAGGGTGAAGTGCAATGGTGCGCGGGCTTCGGCCTTCAGGGCGGCGGCTATGCCGAATATGCCCTTACCCGCCCCAATCAGTGCGTGAAGCTGCCCGTCGATGTCAGTCTGGCCGATGGCGCAATTATTGAGCCGCTGGCCGTAGCCCTGCACGGGATCAACCTATCGGGCATGAAAGCGGGCGACAGCGTTCTGATCCTCGGCGCCGGGCCGATCGGGCTGGCCGTCGCGTTCTGGGCCCGGCGCATGGGCGCAGCGCGGGTGGCGGTGCAGGACGTGGCCGATTTCCAGCATCAGCGTGCGCTGGACATGGGGGCAGACCTGTTCGTGGTCGATCCCGCTGATCCCGTGGGCAGCGCGGAAACGGCGCTGGGCGGCCCGGCGGACGTGGTGTTCGAATGCGTGGGCATACCCGGCCTGATCGATCAGGCGGTGCGGCAAGTCCGCAATCGCGGCACGATCCTGCTGCTCGGCCTCTGCACCCGGCCAGACACCTTCAACAGCTTCGCCATGCTGCAAAAAGAGGTACGGCTGGTAACCAGCGCCTTCTTCACCCGGCAGGAATACGAAGCCGCCCTTGACGCTCTGGCCGAAGGGGCGATGGAACCGCGCCTGCTGGTGACGGACACAATCACGCTCGACGCCACGCCCGATATATTCGAAAGCCTGAAGCGCCGCAGCGGCCAGTGCAAAGTGTTGATCGCCCCCTGATCAGGCGTGGGGCAGCGGCTCCGCCCGTATCGATCCTTCCAGCAGGACGAAATCCGGCCCCGCCGCACCGGTCGCCACCTGTTCCGACAACGCGCGATAGGCCGCCAGCGCCGCCTCTCCCTCCGCAGTCAGTCGCGTGCCGGCCGCCTGTCCTCCGCCCGGCTGCGTTTCTACCAGCGGGGCGCGGAAGCAGCGGTTCATCGTATCCACCAGCATCCACGCGCGGCGATAGCTCATCCCCATCGCCCGTCCGGCGGCAGAGATAGAGCCTTCGCGCGCGATGGCTTCCAGCAAATCGGCTTTGCCCGGCCCCATCGCGATCTCATCACCGCAATAGAGCTGAATTTTGAGCTTGAGCCGGGCCATACCGCCCCTTTAACTCAGGAAAGGGGGCGGCTGGAACCGAAGAAAAGCGCCTGGCTGATTGCCGCGCGCACGGTGTCTTCCTGAAACGGCTTTGTGATCAGGTAAGTCGGCTCTGGCCGATCGCCCGTCAGCAGTCGTTCGGGATAGGCGGTGATGAAGATCACCGGCACATCGTCGATCGCCAGAATGTCGTCCACCGCGTCCAGACCCGAAGATCCATCGGCAAGCTGGATGTCCGCCAGCACCAGGCCGGGCGTGGTATCGGCCACGATCTGTTGGGCTTGGGTGCGGGTGGCAGCAGTGCCGCAAATCTCGTGCCCCAGCGAACGGACCAAATCTTCCAGTTGCATGGAAATCAGCGGCTCGTCCTCGATAATCAGCACACTGGTGGCGCTTTCGCGCTCGATCTCTTCGATCGCTTCGGCCACCAGCTGCTCTACGTCGCTGGCACTCATTCCCATGATCTCACCAGCTTCCGCAGGCGAAAAATCTTCCACAGTCGTCAGCAACAAGGCCTGCCGGTTCAGCGGAGTGATCCGGCGAAGCTGATCCTGGGCCGCACTTTCATGCAGGCTCTGCGGCGCGGTTTCGGCCGGAACTTCCAGATAGGCGCTGGACCACACCTTGTTGAACGCGCGATACAGCGGCACCCGTCCCCCGGTCAGCGACCGGGCGAGTTCCTCGTCAGCCAGCGCGGCCTCCAATGTGGCTTTTACGAAAGCATCGCCCGTATTCTGCGAACCCGTAAGGGCACGCGCATACCGGCGCAAAAACGGTAGATGAGCAGCTACTTCGGCCCCAATTGACATAAAGCCCCTTCCCGAGAATCTTCGCGCAACCAACGCCCCGTGCGGGCGGTGGTTCCTGTGTCCACGGCAGAACTTTTCAGCGCCGCCAGACCCGTCACCACACTGCCGCAAACCGCGCCCCGGAAGAACAGAAAAATAATTTTCTGGTGCGGGAACCTCTATCGCAGAGGGTCATTGATGCAATGTCACCGCCGAGACCCCCCCTCCCGTCCAAGCGGCTGGTGATACGATCCCGAAAGGCCTCCGTTCACGCGAACGGGGGCCTTTTTTCCTTATCTGCAACTTCGGGTCAAAGCGCCTTGTCGTAAATACGGTATTCGCGATTGTTCCGGCCGTTAATCGCTTCTGCGATGGCCAGCATTCCCTGATTATCTTCCAGAACCCAACCCACTTCCGCCCGCGTGGCGCCGTGGCCCTCCACAGCATAACGGCGGATGTATTCGATCATCATAAAGGCGAGTTGGCTGGCAAGGCGCGATGCCTGCAACCGCTTCTTCACCCCCATCAACGGCACGCGGAAGCCCGCATTCGGCGGGTTGCGCAACCACCACAGCAGCTTGATCCAGTTGAAGGGGAACAGCTTGCCCTTCATCGGCTTCAGCACCGCGTTCACGTCCGGCAGGGCCAGCATGAACGCTACCGGCTCTCCGTCCAGTTCCGCGATCATGTTCGCGGGCTCCAGGATCAGTGGCGCCAGTTTCTTGGCCCCGTAACGCTTCTCGCTCTCCGTGAACGGCACGAAGCCCCAGTTCTTCGACCAGGCATCGTTCAGGATATCGAGGATGATCGCCGCATCCCGTTCAAAATGCTTCTTGTCCACCGGTCGCACCGTAATGCGCTCGTTCTTCTCACCTGATGCCACGATGCGGTCGATCAGCGGCGGGAATCCCTTGTTGACCGCCAGATCGTAAGTCAGCAGCCGCTTGGCCACCGCATAGCCGGCGTGTTCCACCCACTGTTCGTATTCGGCCTTGTTATGGCCCATCATCACCATCGGCGAATGATCGTGGCCTTTCACCAGCAGGCCCGGTTCTTCCCAGATCGACAGGCTGATCGGTGCCAGAACGCGGGTCATGCCCTGTTCGCGCAACCATTGTTCGGCGCGGGCGATCAGCGCCAGCCCGGTCGTCTCGTCCTCCGCCTCGAACATGCCCCAGTTGCCGGTGCCGGGCCCCATGCCCTGCTCCGGCGGCTGGACCAGCGCCAGTTCATCGTAGTGGGCGGATATCCGGCCCACCACTTTGCCACCCCGGTGCGCCAGGAAAAGCTGGACCTTGGCATGTTCGTGAAACGGGTTTTTCCCCGGCGTCAGCAATTCCACCACTTCGGTGCGCAACGGGGGCACCCAGTTGGGATCATCTGCATTCAACCGATAGGCGAGATCGATGAAAGCATCCAAGTCACGCTTGCCGGATACCGGAGCGATCACTACCTCGGCTGTCGACACGGTTCGGACCTTTATTCAGGGGGCGTTAGCCCTGTGTGTGGTGTTGGCGCATTGTCAGGCTGTCATCCATCACGCAAGACGGGTGCGGCAAAGGCGCCCGGACAGCCTCCGGGGGCCGGTTTGGAAGAAATACCATGAACGCCAGTAAAACCATCGATGACAGCGCCGCGCGCCGCCCCCGCTCAGGGGAACGTGCGAGTGTGGACGATATGGAGATGCTGCGCGCCGCTGCAGAGCTGACGCGCGATATCAACACGGCCCGGCCGGGCATCTACTGGCCCGACCTGCTGATGTCGGCCGCACTGGGCTATTCCGCGCTGGCCGGGGCGATCCTGATCCGCAACGTTCCGCTGGCAATCCTTTGCGGCGTGATCTCGGTTCTGGCGCTCTATCGCGCGCTGCTGTTCATTCATGAACTGACCCACATCCATCGCAATGCCCTGCCGGGGTTCAAGCTGGGCTGGAACCTCCTGGCCGGCATCCCGATGCTCACGCCGTCGCTGATGTACGAAAACGTGCATACCCTCCACCATGCTCGCACGCGTTATGGCACCGCGGAAGATCCCGAATACCTGCCGCTGGCGTTGATGAAGCCGTGGTCCCTGCCATTGTTCATCCTCGTGGCCCTGCTCGCTCCGGTGGCGTTCCTGATCCGCTCGGCCGTGCTGGTGCCGCTGGGCGCCATTTTCCCGCCGCTGCGCAAGCTGGTGTGGGAACGGTTCTCCGCCCTGACGATCAACCCCGATTTCCGCCGCCGCCCGGCAGAAGGTGAATTCGCCCGGCACGTGTTCTGGCAGGAACTGGGCGCATCCATCTGGGCTATCGCACTGCTGGCCAGCCCGTTCTTCATCGGCTGGCGGCCGCTGCTGATCGCCATCGTGGTGCTGTCAGGTGTCGCCGTCCTCAATCAGCTCCGCACGCTGGTCGCCCATTTGTGGGAGAATGAGGGCGATCCGATCAGCGTTACCGCGCAATACCTCGATTCCGTCAACGTGCCGCCCCCTGCGCCGCTGGCTGCGCTGTGGGCGCCTGTCGGCCTGCGCTACCACGCGCTGCACCACCTGCTGCCCAGCCTGCCCTATCATTCATTGGGAGAGGCTCACCGCAGGCTTGCGGAACGGTTCGGCACGGGATCGACCTATTCCCGCGCCAACTATCCCGGCATGGCGGTGCTGATTGCGCGCATCGCCCGCAGCACGATGGGCAGGGCCAATTCCGCCGACACCGTGGGGAAGCCGGGCCTCAACGCCTGATCGCCCAGCCAGAATCCGCTATGGCAAAATACGGGGCGGCAGCCTTTCAGCCGCCCCACGCTGCGTTCTGCAACACCACCCGATAACCGTCGGGATCTTCGAAAGTGCGCCCCTGCCGGTCCCAGTAAGGGTTGAACGCGGCAACGGCTGAAAATCCCGCCGCCTTCATCCGCTCCACCGCAGCGCGCCAATCCTCCCGGCCGGGCAGATAGAAAACCAGCAGATTGTCCTGCGTCGGCGCACGTCCGGCGGCATGGCCACGGGCCGTGGTAAACTCCAGATGATAGGGCGCACCTTCCCGCCCCAGCATCACGCCGTCGAAGCCCTCGTGATCCGTGAAGCGGGACAGGACATCGAGGCCAAGCCCGTCTCGATAGAACGGCAGCAAGCCTTCTATGTCGTCGGTCGGGCGCGCTACTCGAAGAACAGGGGCAGTCGTCATGCCACTGGGTCTACAGGCGGCTCGCCAGGCGCGAAAGAGCGGCCCTTGCACCCACAAAAGAACAGGGCGCGCGAACCGTATGGTTCACACGCCCTGTCTTAATTCCTTCGTGAAGCCTCGCCGGGCGCTGGGCCCGGCTGGCTCAAACGAATGAATTACTCCGCAGCAGCGGCAGCGTCGGTCGCGGCAGCAGCAGCGTCGGTCGCGGCAGCGGCAGCGTCGGTCGCGGCGGCAGCAGCGTCGGTCGCGGCAGCGGCGGCGTCGGTGGCGACGTCGGTCGGCTCAACCACGGTCTCTTCGACAATCGCGGTGTCCTCAGCGGCCGGCTCTTCAGCGGCATCGCCACAAGCCGACAGGGCGAACAGCAGGGCGGCCGGAGCGGCAACCAGAGCGATCTTCTTCATCTCAGTTTCTCCTTGAGCGGGCATGGCCCACAGGACTCGCAGCGGCGCGAGCGGGTCCCAAATAATGGCAAAAATGAGGCAGCGCAAGCGGCGCTTTTAGTCCCCCCGCCTTATTCTTCGGTACGGATAAGGACAGTCTCGCCGATCAGGAAAAACAGCACGAACGGCGCCCATGCGGCCAGCAGGGGCGGATAGCCGCCAAAGCTGCCCATCGCCAGTGCTGCGTTATCAACAACGAAAAAAGCAAATCCCAGCGCCATGCCGATCACGGCACGGGCAAACAGGTGCCCTGATCGAGCAAGGCCAAAACCGGCCACTGCGCCCAACAGGGGCATCAGCACCGCCGACAGCGGCCCTGAAATCTTGTGCCACCACTTGCCCTTCAGTTCCGCAGTCCGGCGCCCGGCGGCATCCAGCGCCGCGATGGACTGCCTCAGTTCGCCCACAGATTCCGCGTCGGGATCGACCCGCTCCAGCGCGACCTGATTCAGCGTGATCCCCCGCGCCACCACCAGCGGCCCGTCCAGCACGCGCCCTTGCGCCGCCACCACGTCGAACATCCGGGGCCGTTCCAGCCGCCAGCCGGGATTAGCCCAATTGGCAACGTCCGCCCGGTACTGGCGCACAATCATGCCGGCATCATCACGCTCATAGAACGTGACCCCGTGCATCACCGTCCCGGCGCCGTGCCCTTCAACGGACGACGCCAGCAGCACATCGTTGCCCTGATTCAGATAGACGTTGGCCCGCGCCCCGGAATCAGCGGGCATCGGGCCATAGTCGTTCCCTTCCCACACTTTCAGCGTCGCGGTGGAACGCGTCACGATCCGTTCGTTGAACACAAACGAGAACCCTGAAATGATCAGCGCGGAAAGCAGCAGCGGAGCAAGTATCTGGTGCGCGGACAGCCCCGCGGCCTTCATCGCGATCACTTCACTGTTCTGGTTGAACGTCGCCAGCGTCAGGATCGTCGCCAGCAGTACCGAATAGGGCAGGAACCGCGCCACCAGCTGCGGAATACGCAGCGAGACATAACGCATCAGCTCCGGCTCCCCGTTTCCGGGATGGGCCAGGATGTCGCCGGTATTGCTCAGCAGGTCCAGCATCATCAACACCAGCACCAGCATGACCAGCACCGCCAGGATGCGGACCACGAAGGTCTTGCCCAGATACCAGGTCAGCGTGCGCGAGGGGAAGAAATCAAGCAGCACCGGCGGGCACTTCCTCGGCAGGGGTTTCACCCGGCTGCGGGCGTCCACGGCGCAGCAGCTTCTGGATACGCTTGGCCAGCTTGGCATACCCCGATTCCAGAGCGCCGATGGCCTGTCCACCCGGCACGAAGGCCACCTGAAAATACATCCAGCCGATCATCAGGCCGAAAACCGCAAACGGCCCCCACAATGCCAGCAACGGGTCGATACGGCCCAGCGAGGCCACTTCCTGCCCGTACTGGTTCACCTTGTGATAGGCGACGACCATCACGATAGAAACGAACACGCCCAGCGCCGATGTCGATCGCTTGGGCGGAATGGCCAGCGCCACCGCCAGCAGCGGCAGCATGACCATCATCACCACCTCGACGATGCGGTAATTGAACGCCGCCTGCCCTTCCACGCGCTGTGTCGCCGTAACGCTGTCATCGCGCCAGCCCAGTTCCAGCAATTCCGGCAGCAGGTATTCGCGCGCTTCGTCGCCCCTTTTACGGAACTGTTCTATCCGCGGCAGATCGATCGGCAGATCGTGCTGCTTGAAGCTCAGCACCCGCGGCGTTTCGCCGGGCATGTCCTGCACGATGGTCCCGTCGGTCAGGCGGAAGATGATCGTGTTGCGATCTTCCCGATTGGCAAGGAACTGCCCTTCCCGCGCGGAAATGGACAGCACCTGCCCCTTGTCATTGGCGATGCGCGCGAAGATGCCGCCAAGCTGCCGCCCGTCATCGCGGCTTTCTTCCACTCTCAGCGCCACCCGGTCTTCCAGCGTGGTGAACTCTCCCACCTTGATCGCCGCGCCCAGCGCGCCTGATCGCAGTTCGAAATCCAGCTGTTCGTATCCGTATCGGGCCAGCGGCTGCCAATATCCGACGATCAGCAGGTTCAGCGCCACCAGCACGCCCGTAATCATGTAGGGCACGCGCAGCATTCGCGTATAGCTCCACCCCACAGCACGAAGTACGTCCAGTTCGCTGGTCGTCGCCAGCTTGCGGAACGCCAGCAGGATGCCCAGCATCAACCCCAGCGGGATCGCCAGCCCGGCATATTCCGGGATCAGGTTTACCAGCATCCGGAACACGATCGTCACCGGCGCGCCTTCGGACGATACGAATTCCATCAGCCGCAGCATCTTTTCCAGCATCAGCAACGATGCCGCGAGCACGAACACGCCCATCATCGGCACGATCACGAGCCGGAAGATGTATCGGTCTATGGCGGTGATAATCTGCAAGACGAGGGTTCAAACGGCTCTTGCGGGAAAGGGTTTCGCCAGGGGCTATAACGATGCCGGGCCTTCAGGTCATTCCCTGATTGTCGTCGATCGCGCCCGGTCAGGCCTTTTCAAGCGTGCATTGCAGCGGATGCTGGTTTTCGCGGGCGAAATCCATCACCTGATTCACTTTCGTTTCCGCCACTTCATAGGGAAACACGCCGCAAACCCCCACGCCCTTCTGATGAACATGAAGCATCACGCGGGTGGCCTGTTCCAGATCCATCCGGAAAAAGCGCTTCAGCACCATCACCACGAATTCCATCGGGGTGTAATCATCATTCAGCATCAGCACTTTGTATTGCCGGGGCTTCTTCGCGCGGGCGCGCGTCTTGGTGGCGATGCCGATCTGGCCTTCGCCATCGGTCACGCCGTCGCCATCATCCTCGCCGCCTTCACTGGCGAGAACGAGGAACCGGCGCGGCGCGGTGGCCGGCGAAAGGGGGACAGGTTCATGATGCATTGCGCGCAAAATATCGTATCGCACGGCGCTGCTGCAAGATGCTCGGTCGATTTAACGGAAAATGGCCCTCACCACGCCGTAAAACGATCGGGCCGGATGGCTGAAAGCCACCCGGCCCGCGGTGTCAGCCGGAGGGGAGAGGAGCTCCGGCCGACGAAATCCTGCTGATGTCAGGCGCCGCTCAGGCGGCCTTGGTCAACTTTTCCGCCGCGACGTTGACGCGGCCAGAGATCGGCGCAAACGCTTCACCGGCCAGCTTGATGAACGCTTCGGTGTTCTTGGAACCGGTGGCGACCAATGCATCGAAATTGCGACGCGCGATCTTGCCCTGCAGCTGGAACAGTTCGGTCGGGCTCTTCACCGCGGCCAGTTCCTTGAAATCGGTGGTCATCGTCTCGTAGGCGCTCTTGGCCTCCTCGACGTAGGTCTTGCCCATGTCCTGCGCGCCGCCGGCAATGATCTTGCCGCTTTCGACCAGCGCCTCGACATTGCCCTTCGCGAACTCGGTCGCTTCGCTCAGCGCTTCGGAGCTCTTTTCATAGGCCGCCTGGGCGCGGGACTGGAATTCGCCGATCGCTTCGTTGAGCGGCTTGGTGAAATCGGTGGTCTTGGCAGTTGCCATGATTTTTTCCTTCAATTCGGAAATAGGTGGAATCGCTGCGAACGGATTGGACGGGGCCTTCTTGCGCGCCGCCGGTTTGCGGACCCGTGCAGGCCTGGTCGCGACTTTCGCAACACTTGGGCTTGCGGGAACGCGGGCCGGGGTTGCCGCCGGTTTCGCGGCAGGTTTTGCCGTCCTGCTTTTTACGGCCCTCTTTTTGGTCGGGGCCTTGGTCTTGACTGCCGGCGTGGGGGCCGGTTTGGAAACCACCTTCGCGGCAGGTGCCGGTTCCGGCGCCTTGGGCGGAGTCTCCGCCTTCAACACCTTCGCTTCCGGCTTCACCTCGGCAACCGCCTCGGCGTAAGCCTTTTCCGCGCTCTTGGCAGTGGAATCGGGCTCGTCGGCCATGGTTTCCTCGCTTTGCTTTGCACACTTCGGCACAGGCTTTGCTGCAATGCACAATAGTGCTGCAATGCAACCATGTCAACGATTTTTGTGCGCTGCACAAAAAGTGCAGGATTGACCCGGAGCCGTCATCGGCTCCGGCCGGATCACCTCATCGCGACGTAACGCCCCGGCGCGTCGTCCAGCCCGGTTTCCGGCACGCGTTCGCCCTCTGCCGCCCGGCTGCCAGGCGCCTGTTCGCGCAGCCAGTCCAGCCAGTCGGTCCACCAGCTTCCCGGCGTTTCCACCGCCCCCGCCACGAATGATTCCAGCGTCTCGCCCGCCGGTCCGGTCCAGTACTGGTATTTCCCTGCGGAAGGCGGATTAACCACGCCCGCGATATGCCCGCTGCCCGCCAGCACGAAACGCATCGGCCCCTTCAGGTAATCAAGCAGGCGATAGACGCTCTCAGCCGGGGCGATATGATCTTCCCGCCCCGCCTGCACATAGGCGGGCGTATGGATCAGCCCCAGATCGATCGGCGTGCCGTCCGCGCTCAACGCATCGGGCACCACCAGCCGGTTGTCACGATAGCAGTCGCGCAGATAGTCCTGATGCCACTTCGCGGGCAGGTTGGTAACGTCACCGTTCCAGTGCAGCAGGTCGAACGCCGGGTAATCCTCGCCCAGCAGATAGTGGTTGACCACGGTGTTCCAGATCAGGTCCGGCGCGCGCAGCAGGTTGAACGTCGCCGCCATATACCGACCGTCCAGATATCCACCCCGGCTCGCCTGCCGGATCATTTCCATCTGGGTATCGTCGATGAACAGCTTCAGGTCGCCCGCACGTTCGAAATCCACCTGCGCCGTCAGGAAAGTGGCGCTGGCCACCTTGTCCGCCTCGCCTCTCCGCGCCAGCACCGCCAGCGTGGCCGCCAGCGTGGTTCCCGCCACGCAGTACCCCACGGTGTGAACCGACGGCACGCCCAGCCGATCTCGCACCGCGCTGATCGCCTCGATCTGCGCGCGCACGTAATCGTCCCAGCCGATCTCACCCAGCGAATCGTCGGCCGACCGCCATGAAACCATGAACACGGTGACGCCCTGCTCCACCGCCCACTTCACCAGGCTTTTCTTCGGGTTCAGGTCCAGAATGTAGAACCTGTTGATCCACGGCGGGAAGATCAGCAGCGGCGTGGCCAGCACCTGCTCCGTCACCGGGGAATATTGGATCAGTTCGAACAGTTCTGTCCGGTAAACCACTTTGCCGGGCGTCGCGGCGATATTCTCACCCAGCCTGAACAGGCTGTCGTCAGTGTGCGTCAGCTGCCCACGCTCCAGATCGCGCGCCAGCCGCTCCATCCCCTTGACCAGATTTTCGCCGTGAGTTTCGATCGTGCGTTCCAGCACGACCGGGTTCAACAGCGGAAAGTTCGCCGGACTCATCGCGTCCAGCACGCTCTGCGTGGCAAAACGCAGCTGCTCACGCTCCTGCCCGTCCAGCCCTTCGACAGCATCCACCGATTCCAGCACACGTTCGGCCAGCAGCAGGAACGTCTGGTGAATCAGCGCATAGACCGGCTGGTCGCGCCATTTGGGGTCGGCGAAGCGCCGGTCGCTGCGGGGCAGGTCCACCGTCGTCGGGTCTTTATCATCGGCGGCTTTCGGGCCCACGCCATACTGGGCCAGCACCTGCTCCCACAGTTCCAGCCCCTCTTCGAATATCTCGGACTGGCGGCGCGGATCGAGCAGCGGCATCCGTTCGAACCAGCCCTGCATCAGGCCAATCCATTGCAGCGGATCGGCCAGCAGCGGGATCGGCATTTCCGGGATTGCCTGCTGCTTGTGGAAATCGAACCACATGCGCTGAAGCTGCAAGGCGGATTCGCCCCAGTCCGTCAGCGCGGCGTCGCTTGGCACTGTCGCGGCGGCTTCCGGCAGGAAAGTGGCCATCATCTGCCGCGCCGCTTCCCCCTGCGCGCGCAGCATCTCCGTGAAGATATCGTGCGCATCCGCGGGGGAATCGGGGGCCTTCGCCATAGCGGCCACTATAAGCAACTTTGTTGCAATTGGCAGACCTGCGTTACACGCGCGATTGCGCTGAACCGCCAATTCCGCCACAACTCGCGCACCGCGCGCCGCAAGGCACGCGGCTTTCACTCAACACCATTGGATTAACTGAGGTCATGGAAACCGATTTCTACCGCGTCAAACGCCTGCCACCCTACGTCATCGCCGAAGTCAACGCGATGCGGGCAGCAGCACGCGCTAGCGGCCGTGACATCATCGACCTTGGCATGGGCAACCCGGATCTTCCGCCGCCCCAGCACGTGATCGACAAGCTGTGCGAAGTCGCCCAGAATCCCGATGCCCACGGCTATTCCCAGTCGAAGGGCATCCCGGGGCTGCGCAAGGCGCAGGCGAATTATTACCAGCGCCGCTGGGGGGTCGATGTCGATCCTGAAAGCGAAGTGGTCGTCACCCTCGGGTCGAAGGAGGGGCTGGCCAGCCTCGCCACCGCGATCTGCGCGCCGGGCGACACCATCATGGCGCCCAACCCCAGCTACCCGATCCACACGTTCGGTTTCATCATCGCCGGTGCCAGCATCCGCGCAGTGCCGACCACGCCGGATGAACGCTATTGGGATTCGCTCGACCGGGCGATGCGCTTCACCACCCCGCGCCCGACCATTCTGGTGGTCAACTATCCGTCGAACCCGACGGCAGAGGTGGTCGATCTCGCTTTCTATCAGCGGCTGGTCGACTGGGCGAAGGAGAACAAGGTCTGGGTTCTGTCGGACCTCGCCTATTCGGAACTCTACTTCAACGGGCAGCCGACGCCTTCCATCCTTCAGGCGAAGGGCGCGATGGATGTGGCGGTGGAATTCACCAGCCTCAGCAAGACGTTCTCGATGGCCGGCTGGCGCATCGGCTTCGCGGTCGGCAACCAGACGCTGATCGCCGCGCTGACGCGGGTGAAAAGCTACATCGACTACGGTGCTTTCACCCCGATTCAGGCCGCCGCCGTGGCCGCGCTGAACGGCCCGCAGGACATCGTGGAAAAGAACCGCCTGCTTTACCACAAACGGCGCGATGTGATGGTGGAGGCGTTCGGCCGCGCCGGGTGGGACATTCCAGCCCCGCCTGCCTCGATGTTCGCTTGGGCTCCCCTCCCCCCCGCGCTGAAAGAAATGGGCAGCCTGGAATTCTCCAAGCAGCTCCTGACTCATGCCGATGTCGCCGTGGCTCCGGGTGTGGGCTATGGCGAGGACGGCGAAGGCTTCGTCCGCATCGCCATGGTCGAAAACGAACAGCGCCTGCGGCAGGCCGCGCGCAACGTCCGGCGCTACCTGCAATCGATGGGCGTCAACAGCTCGGCTGCCTGACGGCACCGAATTGCTGAATCTTCGGCGGGCTGGCGCATTTTTGCGTCCGGCCCGCCGTTTCCGTCAGAATTCCTCCCATCCGCCCGACATCGGCTATTGATGCCGAACGCGGAGACGAGCCTTTGTGCCTGCAGAAAATGCTGTTAGGCAGGCCCCGGAGATAGATAGCACGCTAGGTATTCGCGATTACGCGAAGCCGGGTTGCACGGGAGGGCTAGACGGATGACGGACGGCATGGCAGCCGCAGCAGGCCGCGGGGTCGGCGCAAGGCTGGACGTCGCTAATTTCCTCAAGGATCTGAAATTCACGCCCTTTCACCGGCGGATCCTGATCCTTTCCTGCCTCGTCACGTTCTTCGACGGGCTGGACTTCTCGCTCATTTCCTACACCCTGCCCTATATCCGTGACGAGATGGCCCTCAGCGCGGAAATGATGGGCAGCGTCAGCGCCGCGGCCTTCATCGGGCAGATGATCGGTTCGCTGGTCGGCTCGTATATTGCCGACGTCATAGGCAGGCGGCCGGTCATCCTGATCTGCACCGTGCTCAGTGCCGTGCTGACTTTCGTCACCGGCTACGCACAGACGCCGGAAACCCTGATGGTGCTGCGCCTGCTCGGCGGCCTGACTATCGGCGGCCTGCTTGCCCCGGCGTGGTCGCTCAATATCGAAGCGATGCCGGCAGGGCAGCGGGCGACATCCGTGACCATCATCATGCTGGGTTTCAGCGCGGGCGCGGCTGCGGCTGGCCCCATCACCAACCTGATCGCGCCTGATCACGGCTGGCACTACGTGTTCTTCATCTGCGGCGCGCTCACGCTCCTGCTGGCGTGCGCGCTGCAATTCACGCTGCCGGAATCGGCGCGCTGGATGGTGGCCAAGGGCAAGGCGAAGGAAAAGATCGCTCCGCTGCTCAAACGCTTCGATCCCACTGCGGACGTGGACCGGTATGGCGAATTCTACCTGTCGGATGAACGCGCCGCCTCCAACTCGGACAATCCGCTCAGCAAGTTCTCCGCCCTGTTCAAGGGGTGGCTGGCCTATATCACCCCGCTGATCTGGCTGGCCTATTTCTGCTCCAGCTTCGCCATCTACCTGAAATCCAGCTTCGGCGTGCTGTTCCTCGAAGAACTGGGGCTCACCGTTCAGAACGCCACGTGGATCGGCTCCGCCACAGGCATCATCGGCGCCATCGCCGGGGTCGCCCTGCTGGCACTTACCGAAAAACGCGGCCCGGCTGGCATCACGCTGGCGCCGCTGCTCGGCATTCCTTTCCTGCTGATCGTCGGCTTCGGCTTCGTTCTGGAAGGGCCGCTGTTTGTGCCCGTCATCCTGGTCGGCGGCATTCTTGTTGGGGCGGGCCATGCAGCGGTGATTTCGATCACCAGCATCTATTACCCCAGCGCCGTGCGCTCCACCGGGGGCGGCTGGGCCAGCTTCATGGCCAAGTTCGCCGCCGTGGCCGCCCCGCTGATTGGCTCTCGCCTGTTTCTGGGCAGCGATGCAAAGGTGCTGGATGGCTACCTGTTCTCCGCAGCCTGTCTCGCGGGGATCGTGGTCTGCGTGCTGTTCCTCGCCCGTTTTGCCACGCGTCTGCGCGCCGATCAGGCGCGCGAAGAAGAAGCGGCAACCGCCGCCTCTGCCGAATAACTACCGGAGTTTTCGATGACCCTGCGTTCGCTTGCCGCCAACACTCCCGGCCGCCGCGCCAACTGGAAGGCGCTCGGCCTCAGTGCGGAGGATATGGAAAAGCCGAAGATCGCGGTGGTCAATTCCTCCAGCGAACTGGCGATCTGCTACGCCCATCTCGATGGCATCGCGAAGATTGTTAAAGAGGAAATCCGCAAGGCTGGCGGCGTCCCGTTCGAAGTCCGCACCGCCGCTCCTTCGGATTTCATCACCGGCGCGGCCAAGCGCGGCAGCTATATCCTTGCCGGGCGAGACATCATCGCCAACGATATCGAAGTGCAGGTGGAGGCAGCCCTGCTCGATGGCATGATCTGCCTGACCAGCTGCGATAAGACGCCTCCGGGCCACCTGATGGCCGCCGCACGGCTGAACATTCCCACGCTGCTCGTCATCGGCGGCTATCAGCAGGCGGGCGATATCGATGGGGAACCGGTGGACGTGGAAGATGTCTGGTCCGGCTCCGTCGGCGTGCGCTTTGGCGCAACACCGAAATTCCCGGTGGCCGACATGGCCGAAAACGCCATTCGCGGCCCCGGCGTCTGCGCCGGAATGGCCACGGCCAACACGATGCACTGCGTTGTCGAGGCGCTGGGAATGTGCCTGCCCGGCCATGCACCCGTGCGCGGCAATTCGCCCAAGATGCAGGCCAATGCACGCGAAGCGGCGCGGCGCATCGTGGAAATGGTCCATGAAGACCTGCGCCCGCGCCAGATCCTCACCGAAGGCGCCTTCCGCAATGCCATCGCCACCGTGCTGGCCGTCTCCGGCTCCATCAACGCGATCAAGCACTTGCAGGCCACTGCGGTAGAGGCGGAAAGCGGCATAGACGTTCACGCCTTGTGGGAAGAAATGGGCGATGTTCCCGTCATCTCCGCCGTGCGCCCCACGGGCGAAGTGCGGATCGAACAGTTCGAAGACGCTGGCGGCGCCCATGCCGTGCTGAAGCGCCTTGAAACCCGCATCGACACCTCCGTGATGACGGCGACGGGCAAGACGCTGGCCGAAAACCTCGCCGGTTACGAAATCCCCGGCCCCGATGTGATCCACGCGATGGACGACGCCATCGGCCCCGGCCCCGCCATCGCCATCCTGAAAGGTAGCTTCGCCGAAAACGCCGTGGTCCGCCTGGGCATCCGCGATGGCAGCAGGCCGGAAGAATTCTCCGGCCCGGCCCGCGTGTTCGAAGATGTGGACGCCTGCATGGATGCAATCGCCAATGGCGTGGTGCAGCCCGGTGACGTGGTCGTCGCCCGCAATCAGGGCCTCAAGGGTGGCCCCGCGATGGGTGGCAGCGCCAGCGTGATCCTCTTCGCCCTCGACGCCGCTGGCCTTGCGAAAACTACCGCATTCGTCACCGATGGCCAACTTTCCGGCCTGTGCCTCAAGGGCCTCACCGTGGCCGAAGTATCCCCCGAAGCCGCCACCGGCGGCCCGATCGGCAAAGTCCGCAACGGCGACACGATCCGCATCAGCGTCGCCAATCGCAGCATCGACCTCGACGTGCCACCCGCCGAACTCGCCACGCGCGAAGGCCCCGGCTACGTAAACCCCGCCACTGGCTACCTCGCCAATTTCCGCGAGGCGGCAAGGCCGCTGGACACCGGCGGCGTGTTGCTGCCCGAAAAAGCCTGACGACGGGAAACCTCCCTTTAGCCCCCCAAGAAAAACCAAACCGGCACAATCCCAACCCCCGCTTCGTCATCCCCGCGCAGGCAGGGATCCAGCGAGAAAAAGCGCCGCAACGCGTCAACTGGCTTCCCGCCTGCGCGGGAATGACGAGGGTTGAGCAGGTGCGGGCGGCACTTTACTCTTGACATAGTGAACCATATTGGTTATACGCACCCGCACCAGAGAGAGCGCCGTCGACTGCGCTCCCTCCTGTCCCTTGCGGACATCGCGGCCGGCGCAACGCGTAGCTCATGGGGCGGATAACCCCACGGCAACGCCACCAAGCGCCAGACGCGGCAGACCGGATGAAGATGGCTGTCGGTATCCCGCCTCCGCCAAAGGCAGGAAATGGCCCCCGGCACCCCCGGGGCGGGAACACGCCAGCCCCATGATGGCGCGGCATCAGTCAGCCGCGTGGCAGGC
>DATMGK010000057.1:0-15856 GCA_035555595.1 Croceibacterium sp.
AGCCTTCGCCGGAAACCCCGCTGGAGGCTTATATCATTGCCGAGGCAGCCGAAGCGGCTGGCCTGCCGGCCGGCACCGTCAACCTTGTGCCCGGTGAGCGGGAGGCGGCCGACCACCTCGTCCACAATCCCGGCGTGGACAAGGTCAGCTTCACCGGATCGACCGCCGCGGGCAAGCGCATCGCCGAAGTCTGCGGCAGCCGTATCGCGCGCTGCTCGCTGGAACTGGGCGGCAAGTCGGCAGCCATCGTGCGCGACGATTTCCCGATCGAGGCGGCGGCGCAGATTCTTGGCAACACCATCACGATGATGAGCGGACAGGTCTGCGCGATGCTCAGCCGCGCGGTCGTGTCGAAGCACCGGCATGACGAGCTGGCCGAAGCGATTGCCGGGGTGATGAAGGGCGTGAAGATCGGCAATTCCGACGATCCGGAAACGCAGCTCGGCCCGTTGGCGATGAAGCGCCAGCTCGAACGCGTCGAAATGTATATCGAGGAAGGGAAGAAGAGCGGCGCCGATCTGGTCACCGGCGGCCAGCGTCCCGCGCATCTGAACAAGGGCTATTTCATAGAGCCGACGCTGTTCGCCAATGTCGATAACACCAGCCGCATCGCGCAGGAAGAAATCTTCGGCCCCGTCCTGTGCCTGATCCCGGCGGAGGACGAGGAAGACGCGATCCGCATCGCCAATGAGAGCAACTTCGGCCTCAATGGTTCCGTGATGACCAACGACCCGCAGGCCGCCTATGACGTGGCACGCAAGGTGCGCACGGGCGTGGTCGGCCACAACGGTATGCGCATGGATTTCTCCATGCCCTTCGGCGGCTTCAAGCAGAGCGGCATGGGCCGCGAAGGTGGCGAAGAAGGGCTTTGGCCCTATCTCGAAACCAAGACCATCCTGCTGGACGCATCGCCCGAACGGGTTTGATCCCGGATAGCCGCTCCGCTCCTTCGCTTGTGAAGGGGGAGCGGCGTTGCGGCCTTTGGTCAGCACAATGCAGAAGCATGTTCTTCGGATCGCATGTCTGGCGATCGCTGCGCTCGCCCTTTCGGCCTGCGCCAGTGGCCGGAACTATCGCCCGGTCAGCGATGTGCCGGTGCGGGTCGGCCAGCCCTATATTATCCGCGGCACGACCTATACGCCCGCTGCCGACCCTGCCTACGACCGGCTGGGCTATGCGAGCTGGTATGGTTCGGAATCCGGTAACCAGACGGCCAATGGCGAACGCTTCCGGACGGGCTGGGTAACTGCCGCGCACACCACGCTGCCGCTGCCCAGCTATGTCGAGGTCACTGCGCTCGACACCGGGCGGCGGATCATCGTGCGGGTGAATGATCGCGGCCCGTTCTCCGGGACCATGCGGATTATCGACCTGTCACGCGGCGCGGCAGAGCAGCTGGGCATTCGCCAGCAAGGGGTCGCGCCGGTTCGGGTCCGCGTGGTGGAACCATCGGAGGAAGACCGCCGTCGCCTGCGCGACGGAAAGCCCGCGCGCGAACTGCCCCGCGTGGAGGGGCGGGTGCTCGAAAACCTCCGCGCGCAGATGGCGGCGGCGGGTGGGTAAGCGGCCGCCGTTAGGGCCGCCTCAGGGGATCAGGCCTAATCGGCGATAGGTCGCTGTCGTTGCGTCAAATAGCGCGATGTCTGATGTGCCGCGCGCGACTAGTTGTGCGCCGGAAATGGCGGTGAAGATGGCCACTGCGTGGTCATGAATGCCATCCGCGGGCTGATCCGCATCATGTAATACTCGCCCCAACCAGGCTATATTGACGTCTGCGAAAGCCGCCAGCTCCCGCCGTACTGGTTCTGGCAGATCGTCATATTCGGCGCCAAGCTGGCTCGCGAGGCATATCTGGTTGTCATCTTCCAGCGCGCGGCGAAAGATGGCGATATAGGCGGTGAGGCGAGCCGAGAGGTCAGGCTCCCGCTCAGCCAGTGCGGCAAGTTCGGCGGCGGCCAACTCCCGATATTGCCGGGCCAGCGCCTCCCCAAGATCAGCCTTGGTTGGGAAGTGATAGTGCAGGCTGGCGCTGGTGATGCCCACCTCTCCTGCCAGATGGCGGAAGTTAAGGCCGGTATAGCCGTGGGATTTCGCTACCGCGCGCGCCGCGTCGAGTATCTGCCCGCGTCTGCCCTGCCCATCGCGGCTATTTTCATCGGTCATGCTCGCATACCTCGGTGTTTGACTCCCGCGATGCAATTCATCACGACCTATCTACCTGTTGATAGATAGGGGTGTGGAATGATTCTTTACGACCGTCAAGGAACTCCCAACGCTGCCCGCATTCGTATCGTGCTGGCGGAAAAGGGGCTGGGGGCCGCTGTGGAATATCGCACCGTGGATCTGATCGCGGCTGAACAGAAGCAGCCCGATTTCCTGGCGATGAATCCCATTGGTAAGACCCCGGTGTTGGTGCTCGATGATGGCCTGGCACTCTCCGAAAGCGGGGCCATCACCGAATATCTGGACAATCTCGACGGTAACCCGGTGCTGACCGGGCGAACTGCACGTGAGAAGGCGCTGATCCACATGATGCACCGGCGCGTGGAAATCATGCTGCTGGAGCCGATCGACGATCATTTTCACTATGGCACGCCCGGCCTCGGCCCTGCACTACGGCTTTGGCGCAAGCCGGATTGGCCGGGTCGGCACGAATGGGGCCTGCGGCGCGGGGCAGAAGCGCGTGCGGCTTTGCCTTGGTTCGAGAAGGAACTGGCCCACCACGCCTTTCTATCGGGGGAACGCTATTCGATGGCCGATATCACTCTGCTCGCGGCGATCGACTTTGGTCGGGCCATGGGCTCGCTGCCAACGGATCTGACGCCCCATCTAGCCGCGTGGTATGGCCGGATGCAGGATGTTCCGGCGGTAAAAGAGCGTGGGGGCCAGGATCTGTTGCCTGAAGACATTTCCCGCATGGCTGGATGAAGATCAAATCTTCTTGTCGTTCGGATCGATCTTCGGATCGCTCTTCAGCATGGGGTCCCAGTGTTCGGCGACCTTTCCGTTCTCGATCCGGTAGAGATCGAACCAGGTGGAATAGTAGGTTTCGCCGTTTGCATCCTTCTCCGGCCGGACGAAGGCGGTGGTGACGTAGTCTCCTTCCGCCATCAGGTGGATCAGCGGCAGGTCCAGCACATCCTTGATCTCCCGTTCCGGGCGTGAGGAACGGACATAGTCCACCAGTCCTGCAAGGCCCTGCGCTGCGTTGGGGTTATGCTGGATATAGTTTTCGGCGATGAATTCGTGTGCGCGGTCAGCCCGGCCCGCCTGCAAAACAATGCGGTACATGTCATAGACCAGCCGCTTATTCGCCGCCAGACGCGGGTCATCGCTGGAAAGCAGCGACGCATGATCCTGAGATACCACAGGCGGAACAGACATAGTCAACGACTCCTGAGCAGCGAGGGGGCTGGTAAGCGCCGTCGCAAAGGTTCCTATCGCAATCAAAGCGAGACGCATCCTCGTTTCTCCCTGCATTTTCCCTTGTTTGGCAAAGTAGGGGTGACGCGGCAAGCGCGAGACGTTACAGGGCCGGACAAACGCAATTTCGGTCCGGGAGAAACAGTTTCATGCGCTTCAAATATCTGGCTCCGGGCCTGCTAGTTATCCCTTTTGCGGCGGCCCAGGCGGAAGATAATTCGGTCATCGTCGTTACAGGGCACGGTCTTGAGAAAACGCCCGCGACACCTGCCTATGACGTGATCGAGATCGATCGTGACCGGATCGTCAGCTCTGCGTCCGGCCGGATAGAAGATACGCTTTCCACGGTCGCGGGCTTCCAGCAATTCCGCCGGTCGGATAGCCGCGCTTCCAACCCCAGCGCGCAGGGCGCAACGTTGCGGGCACTGGGGGGCAACGCCACCAGCCGCGCACTGCTGCTGCTCGACGGGGTTCCGCTGGCCGATCCGTTCTTTGGCTATATTCCCTTTTCCGCCGCCGCGCCGGAACGGTTGGGCAATATCCGTGTGATGCGCGGGGGCGGTTCCGGCCCGTTCGGTGCGGGCGCGCTGGCAGGAACGATAGAGCTGGAAAGCGCCGATGCCGCCACGCTTGGCCTGATCGGCGGTCAGGCGCTGATCAACAACCGAGGTGAGACGGAACTTTCCGGCACGCTCGCCCCGCAAGTGGGCGATGGTTTCGCCGTGATCAGCGGCCGCTGGGATCGGGGGCAGGGTTTCTACACCACCCCAGCCGACCAGCGCGTGCCCGCTTCCGTGCGCGCTGCTTTCGATTCATGGTCCGCCAGTGCGCGGCTGGTGCAGCCGCTGGGCGATAACCTGGAAGTGCAGGTTCGCGGCCTCGCTTACGAGGACAATCGCGTGCTGCGTTTCGATGGCGCGGATACCGGCAGCGAAGGGCAGGATGTCAGTGCGCGGCTGGTCAGTCGGGGGCCGTGGCAGGTCGACGTGCTCGGCTATGCCCAATGGCGTGATTTCAACAATATCGTGATCTCTTCCACCAGTTACGCCAAGACGCTGGACCAGCGCGATACGCCGTCCACCGGGCAGGGCGGCAAGATAGAGGTGCGCCCTCCGGTCGGTGGTGGGCACACGCTGCGGCTGGGCGCGGACTTCCGCCGGTCGGAAGGCGATCTCGCGGAATACCGCTATACCGCTGCGGGCGCCGAGAACGGCAGCCGTTTCGCCGGTGGCGTGAACACCGATCTGGGCTTCTTCGCAGAGAATGACTGGGTGATGGGGCCGCTGACGCTGACCGGGGGGCTGCGCGCGGATCGCTGGACCATAAAGGATGGATACCACCGCAATCTCAACGCGTTGGGCGGTGTGATCGAGGATGCAGTTTATCCGGACCGCGCCGATTGGTCGTTCTCCTACCGTGCGGGTGCAGTGGTGCAGGCTGCCGAAGGGTTGAAACTGCGCGCCGCCGCCTACAGCGCGCTGCGCCTGCCTACGCTGAACGAACTCTATCGCCCCTTCGTCGTGTTCCCGGTGACGACGTTGGCCAATGCCGCGCTGGAGAACGAGCGGCTGGAAGGTTTTGAAGCCGGGATCGACTGGCGGCCGATGCGGGGTGTGGGCTTCGCGCTGACCGCCTTCGACAACAAGGTGAAGAATGCGGTCACCAATGTGACCGACCCGAATCTGGGCGCCAATACGCGGCAGCGGCGCAATATCGACGCGATTGACGCGCAAGGCATCGAATTCGCGACACAGCTCGAATTCGGGCAGTTCGGGCTTGATAGCACGCTGGCCTATACCGATGCCACGATGCGCGGTAGCGGTGCCGCCGCCGATCTCGACGGGTTCCGGCCAGCGCAGACGCCGCGCTGGGCCGCCAGCGCAACGGCAAGCTGGCAACCGGCGGAAGGAACGAAGCTGGCCGCCACGCTGCGCCATGTCGGGCGCCAGTACGAGGATGATCAGCAGGACGATGCCCTGCCGGCGGCGACAACTGTCGATCTGTTCGGACAGGTGCCGCTCGTAGGCCGGTTGAGTGCGGTCGCGCGGGTGGAGAATCTGTTCGACGCGAAGGTAATCACTCGCAATCAGGCCGGATCGATGGATATCGGTGTGCCGCTGACCGTGTGGGGCGGCTTGCGCTACGGCTTCTAATCTCCCCTCTATCGCCCGCTGACGCATGGCGTTACGCATGGGCAAAACAGAGGAGAGATGATGGCGACGGTAGCTCCAGCGGGCTGCGCGGTGCTCGATGTGCGGAATCCGCGCAGCGGCGAGGCGGATTTCAGGCTCGAGGTATCTTCGGCGGAGGAGGTGGCCATAAAGGCCGCTCGTCTGCGCCAAAACCAGCGCGCATGGGCAGCGATGCCGCTGGCGGCCCGCTGCGGCGTCATGGCGCGCTGGCTGGGCGAAGTGAAGGCGCGCGCTCTTGAAATAGGCGAGGCTGACGCGGCCGACACCGGCGGCTGCCACACTTCCTACCTGCAAGGCTTCATTACGCTGGGAAACATCGGCGGCTGGCTGGAGGACGCGCCGAACGCCCTCTCGGCCTATGAGGTGAGCGGCACCAGTGCCGTCATGCCCACGGTGGAGGTGCAGAGCCAGCTTGTGCCCTATGCTCTGGTGGGCGTCATTTCACCCTGGAATGCGCCGCTTATGCTGGCGTTGCTCGACGCTGTGCCGGCCTTGTTCGCCGGTTCTGCGGTTTTGCTGAAGCCTAGCGAAGTGACGCCGCGCGTGATCGAAAAGCTGTTCGAAACCGTGCGTGCGGTTCCAGAGCTGGCGGCGGTTTTCGATTATGTGACCGGCGATGGCGCGGTGGGCCAGCAGGTGATCGGGCAAGCCGATCTGATCTGCTTTACCGGCAGCGTTCCCACGGGCCGCAAGGTCGCGGTCGCCTGTGCGGAGCGGCTGATCCCCTGCTTTCTGGAACTGGGCGGCAAGGACCCGGCCATCGTAACCGCCACCGCCGATTTGGAACGCGCCGCCACCGCCGTGCTGCGCGGTGCGGTCTATGCGACGGGCCAGGTCTGCTATTCGACTGAGCGGGTCTATGTGCATGAAAGCGTGTACGATGCTTTCGTGAAGCTGCTGGTTGAGAAGGTGCAAGCCGTGCGGCTCAACGCCGATAACCCGCGCGCCGGACATATCGGGCCTTTCACATTCGCGCCGCAGGCGGAGATCGTGAAACGGCATCTGGACGATGCCGTCATGAAGGGTGCCACGGTCCTGACTGGCGGAGTGGTGGAGGACATCGGCGGCGGCCTCTACATGCGGCCCACGGTGCTGACTGGCGTGACGCACGACATGCTGATCATGCGGGACGAGACGTTCGGCCCCTGCATCCCGGTCATGGCCTATGCCGATGTGGACGATGCCGTTCGGCTCGCCAACGATACGCAGTTCGGTCTTACCGCCTCGGTGCTGGCGGGCAGCGAGGAGGAGGCGCTGGCGATAGGGCGGCGGGTGAATGCCGGGGCGGTGTTTCTGCAGGATACCTTCCTGACGTTCGGCAAGATGCGCACCATCGGCACGCACAGCTTCGGTTTCTCCGGCCTGGGTGGATCGCGCACCGGGCTTGAATCGATCCTGAGGTTCGTCCGGCGCAAGGCCTTGATGACCCAGCATGGGCCGGTGGCGGATATTCAGGACGATCATCACCTGGGGAATGCTGCCGGGGGCGCGGCCGCGTGAAGATCGCCGCCGCTGTCAGCCGCGCTGGCGCGCCTTCGCCCGAGATTGTCGAACTGGAGCAGGAAGAACCGCGCGCGGGCGAAATGCGTGTGCGGCTGGTCGCCTGCGGCATTTGCCACACGGACCTGCACGCGCATGAGGGGCGATTGGCGCCGCTACCCATCGTGTTGGGGCATGAGGGCGCGGGCGTGATCGAGAGCGTGGGAGAGGGTGTGGCCGGCTTCGCGCCGGGCGATCATGTGCTGCTGTCCGGCAGTTCCTGTGGTGCCTGCCCTTCCTGTGCCGCTGATCTGCCCAGCTATTGCGACACCGCCATGCCGCGCATCTTCGGCGGCGGGCGGATGGATCGATCGGTGGCGCTGAGCGCCGGAAGGGAGCCGGTCCATTCGCACTTCTTCGGCCAATCCAGCTTTGCCAGCCATGCCATCGTGCCGGAACGGACGGCGGTGAAAGTGCCGCATGACCTGCCGCTGCCCAGCCTTGCCCCGCTTGGTTGCGGGATCATCACCGGCGCGGGCACTGTGCTCAATTCTCTTGCCTTGCAGCCGGAGCAATCGATCGTGGTGTTCGGCACCGGAGCGGTGGGATTGAGCGCGGTGATGGCGGCGCGGCTGGCAGGTGCATCGCGCATTGTCGCTGTGGACCTTTCAGCCGAGCGGCTGGAACTGGCGCGGGCACTGGGCGCGACCAACTGCCTGCGGGGCGACGAGGCGGACCTTGCGGCAAAGGTGCGCGCCGTCACCGGGCGCGGTATGGATGCCAGCGTCAATACCACCACTGCACCGTCCATATTCGATGCGGCGATGGATTGTCTGGCGATGCGGGGCACTGCCGCCTTTGTCACCGCTCCACGCGGCGATTGGGCGCCGAAGATGTTCCCGATGCTCAGCGGCGGGCGATCGCTGAAAGGGGTGCTGGGCGGCGATGCGGACCCCCGCCAGATGATACCTGCGTTGATCGGGCATTGGCGCGAAGGGCGCTTTCCGTTTGACCGGATGCTCGCCTTCTACCCCTTTGCTGAAATCGCCCGTGCTTTCGAAGATGCCCGGTCGGGCAAGGTAATCAAGCCGGTGCTTGTGATGGATGGAGATGCGAATGACGCCTGATCTGCGTACGAAACTGGAAAGCCTTGGCCGCGATCTCACGCCAGAAATGCTGGGCGGCACGACGCAGTTGTTCGCCGCGATCGCGAAGGGAAGCGATCCGTCGGTGGAGGTGACGCGGGACCTTTCCTATGGCCCGCATGAGCGGCACCGGCTGGACGTGTTCCGTCGGGCGGAAACCACTGGCGCGCCGGTGCTGGTTTTCGTCCACGGCGGCGGCTTCGTGATGGGCGACAAGCGATCGGCTGAAACGCCGTTCTACGACAACATCGGCACCGCGGCGGCGCTGCATGGCTTCGTAGGTGTCACGATTACGTATCGTCTTGCGCCGGAGAACAAGTTTCCTTCCGGCGTGGAAGATCTTGCTGCGGTCGTGAGCTGGCTGAAGGCTGAAATTGCGGCTTACGGCGGGGACCCGGACAAGATCGTGCTGGCGGGCCAGTCTGCCGGCGCGGTTCACGTGGCAGGGTATGTGGCGCACCGGGCGCACCATGTGGCCGAAGGCGGTGGTATCGCAGGCGCAATCCTGATGAGCGGTATCTACGACACGCTGAGCAGTGCGAGGAACGCCTTGCACGAGGCTTACTATGGGGAAGACCCCAAGGGCTGGGGACCGGCTTCATGCATGGCCGGGCTGCTCAACAGTTCAATCCCGCTGATGTTCACCGTGTCGGAGTTCGATCCGCAGGATTTCCAGACGCAGGCGGCGCAACTGGTCGGCGCGTGGGGCGTGGCGAAGGCTGCATATTCTGAAATGCACTATCTCGCAGGGCATAACCACCTCAGCCCGGCGCAGAGCATCGGTAGCGATATCAAGTCGATCGAGCGGATGGTGACCGGGTTTGTACGGCGGGTCACGCGATGACGGGTTGATGCCCCGTCAACGCGCCATCCAGCTGCCGTGAAACGCCATGGGCAGGGCGAAGGGCAGCTTCACGGTGGCCAAGGCGGGGCGCGAGACGTCGTTCCCGTCAAGGATAACGAGATCGCTGCGTCTTTCTGCGAAGCGGTCCACCACGGCCAGCACGTAGCCATCTCCTTCCGGGGAGTCGGCGCTGCGAGGCACGAACAGCGGTTCCTGCGCCGCGCCGGCCTCTATGGCATGCAACATCACTTCGCCGCTTTCCCAGTCGATCTGCCCCACGCCCATTCCGGCGGCGTCACGCTGTGAGAAGTAGCCGGTGCGATACTTGGACATCGCGTAGCGATCATCGATCGCGGGCAAGTCGCCCACGGCGCTTTCCAGCGTGTGCATCGTTACTGCTTCTGCATCCGGCTTCGACAGGTCGAAGACGATGCGGGTGATGCGGGTGATCGTTTCGGGCATCGACGGCAGGTTGCCGTGCTTGTCCCTGAAAAAGCAGAAGCAGTTGCCCTGGCTGGCCGGCGTATCCACGATCACCCGGTCGCCTTCGCTATAGGCGTTCATCACGTGGCCCATCACCAGGCCGGGGATGTCGAACCAGCGCATGTCGGTGGCGGGATCGCCGTCGCGCCGCATGACGCCCCATTTGCTCGGCAGGTCAGGATCATACTGGTAATACTGCCCGCCCGCGCGCAATCGCTGGTCGTCGGCGATCAGCGGCATGATCGGCAGCACCAGATGTTCGCGCGTGACGCCCCAGTCGTGGCTGAGACCGGGATAGGGGGTGTGGAACCACTGCTCGCGTATCAGGCGGCCGTCCTTGTCGAAGACATGCAGACTGGCGTCGGTCGTCGGTTCTCCGCGCGCGAAAACGCCATAACTCCACCATTCCCCCGTCACCGGATCGATCTTCGGATGCGCGGTCAGCGCCGTGCTCCCAAGGCCGGGAAACTGGCCGACCTCGATCGTGTCCAGCGTTGCCGGGTCGACGCGATAGGGATGCGAATCCTCGCGCAGCATGAACAGCTCGCCATGATGGGCGAAGGCATATGTGTTGCCGGTGTTGTCGCGCTGGGGAAGGTTGGAGACGCTTTCGTCGTCGCTGTATTTGTTGCGGTATTGGCCATAGAGCCGCCGCCGCGCTTCCCGTTCACGCGTCAGCCGTTCGGTCTGCACATAGCGGCTGCGAAAGCTGACGTGCCTGTTCTCAAAGCGGAACACGCTGGCGATGCCATCACCGTTGAGAACGATGTCGTCCTCAAGGCTGGGATACTGCCGGTCGGCCCCGGTGCGATAGTATGCGCCCTCCAGTTCGGGCGGTATCTCGCCTTCCACCTCGCATTCGAACACGTCGGCTTCGAAACGCATCGGCTTCGACGACCTGAGGGAAAAGGTCGCGTAGGGATGAAAGATTTCGGGCATCGCTCTCTCGTTTTGTTATGACCGGATAGAACAGTCGATAACGCGCCTTGGCAAGAGGGCATTGAGGGAGAGCAGAATGGCGGACAATCCGTGGCCGAGTGGCGTGCCTGCGATCATGCCGGCGGAAGACCGGGCGGAAATAGAGGAACTGTTTGCCCGTTACGCCTGGGGTATCGATCTGGCGGATGAGGAACAGGCGATCGCGACTTTTGTCGAAGATGCGGAGTTCGATCACCTGTGGCAGGGTAAGGTGAAAGGCCACGCCGCGATCCGTGAGAACCTGCGCAAGCTGTGGTACGATCGCCAGCACTGGTGGTATGGCCGCCAACATCTGATGAACCATTTCATCATGGACCCGATGCCGGAAGGCGCGCGGGTGCGCTGCTTCTTCCAGATCATCCAGTGGAACGCCGATTACGGAACGAATTTCGTCTTCGGCATCGGCACGCGGGATGATCGGCTGGTCAAGCGCGATGGCCGATGGAAGTTCTATCGCCTGCAGGTGAACGCGTGGACGGCGGTGGACCAGATCCCCTGGAAGGGCGAACGCACCTTGCCCCAGAGGCCGCCCTACAAGTCCGCGCCGGCGGATACGCGGCCGTTTGACGAACAGACCGGCGATCCATGGTAAGTGCCCGCACGCACAGGGCTGATTGCCAGTGCGTCCTCTCTCTGCCAGCTAGGGCTGCATGACGGTCGTCGCCGCGCGCCGATACAGGGATGGGAAGCTGGTCGATCCGGCCTTGCCGCCCGATTGCGCACCACCCACGCATTCCGAATTCGACTGGGTTGGGCTGGTGGAGCCTACGGCGGAGGAGATTGAGCAGGTCCAGCATCGCTATGGCCTGCATCCTCTGGCGATCGAGGATGCGCTCACACGCTCCAACACGCCCAAGGCGGAAGCTTATGGGTCGCAGTTGTTCGTCGTCGCCCGCACCGCCGCGAAGGGGGAGGGGGATGCGATAGTTTATGGCCAGACGGCGATCTTCCTGGGCAAGGAATTTATCGTCACTGTCCGTCAGGGCAGTGCCCGGGCGCATATCGATCTACGCCGGGAGCTGGAGGCGAAGCCGGATCGGCTCGCGGAGGGTGCGGATTTCGTTCTCCATGCCGTGCTGGACTTCATTGTCGACGGTTATGGCCCGCTGCTGGATTCGATCGAGGAGACGGTGGGCGAGATGGAGGAAGGGGCGATCGCCAGCTTCCCCGATCAGGCCCGTATCCGCCGCATTTTCGGCCTGAGGCGTGAACTGCGCCGGTTCGAGGCGATAGCCGGGCAGATGGAGGAAATGGCCGCCAAGCTGGCAAAAAGCGAGCAGCCCGCGATCGATCCGCGCGCCCGACCGTGGTTTCGTGATGTCTATGACCACGCCCATCGCGCTGCGTCGCGCACGCGCGGGTTGAATGAGACGTTAGGCTATATTCTGGAAGTCGCGGGCTTGCTGGAACAGAGCCGCACAGGCGCCATAACCCGCCAGCTTGCGGCCTGGGCGGCCATTCTTGCGGTGCCAACCGCCGTTGCCGGCATTTACGGGATGAACTTCGAGTTCATGCCGGAGCTGACCTGGCGATATGGCTATTTCGTCGTGCTGGGAGGAATGGCCCTGATCTGCGGCCTGCTATACGCCCAGTTCAGGCGGATCGGCTGGCTGTAGGCCGTGCTCCCGGCCAGATTAACCGGCCGGGAGAAAACGCGAGATCAGGCCACACTACCTTCAGATGTGCCGTAGATCAGTGAGCGATCGGGTGCATCATGGTAGGGATCGGCTTCGCTATCGGCGCCGTTTGACAGCGCCGTGGCTGCCTGCACGGTGTTGTGCAGCAGACACGCGATGGTCATCGGGCCGACGCCGCCGGGGACGGGGGTAACCGCCTTTGCGTGCTGGACTTCGTCGTAAGCGATATCGCCGACCAGCTTTTCCTTGCCGTCGTCGCCCATGATGCGGGTGATGCCCACGTCGATCAGGACCGCGCCCGGCTTCACCCAGTCACCCTTCACCAGTTCCGGCGCGCCGGCTGCGGCGACGATGATGTCGGCCTTGCGGGCGATGGCGGGCAGGTCTTCGGTGTAGATGTGGGTGACGGTGACGGTGCATTCGCGGTCGAGCAGCATCAGGGCCACCGGCTTGCCGACAATGTTGGACTTGCCGATCACCACGGCGTCCTTGCCGACGAAATCGTCGACCACGGTTTCCAGCAGCATCATGACGCCCAGCGGTGTGCAGGGCACGATGCCGCCCGTGCCGGTGCTGAGGCGGCCGACGTTGACCGGGTGGAACCCGTCGACGTCCTTTTCCGGGCTGATCGCGCCAAGCACCGTGCGGGTGTCGATATGCGCGGGCAGCGGCACCTGGCACAGGATGCCGTGAACCTTCGGATCCGCATTGAGCCGGTCGATCAGGGCGAGCAGTTCTTCCTGCGTGGTTTCGGCCGGCAGCCGTTCCTCGAAGGAATTGATGCCGACCTTTTCGCAGCCCTTGATCTTGCGGCGCACATAGACCTGGCTGGCCCCGTCGTCGCCGACGAGGATCACAGTCAGGCCCGGACGCGGCTTGCCAGCCGCGACCAGCGCGTCGACCGCGGCCTTGGTCTGGTCGTCAAGCTTGCGGGCAACAGCGCGCCCGTCGATCACTTCAGCCATGCGCCCCGCCTCAGTGCTTGGCGTCGTAGCCGTTGATCCATTCGGCCGACGCGGTCAGCGCGCCGAACGGATAGAAGTGCAGCCGCACGCGGCCATGCTCTTCCTGGCTGAGCTTCTTGTCGAGCGAATCGACCAGCTTGTCCGGACCGGCGCTGCCGATCAGGTTGGTCAGCGAGATGCCGTACTTCTTCATCACGCTGGCGCTGGCGCCCACGCCGCAACGCTTGGCGAAGCCCAGCAGACGCTTGATGCCGGCCGGGCCGGGGACGCCAAGGCGCACGGGCACGTCGATGCCGCGCTGGCGCATTTCACCAACCCATTCGACGATCGCGTCATCGTCAAACGCGAACTGGGTGACGACGAGGGGAACCATGTTGCCAGCGCGGATCGCGGCGATCTTGCGTTCCATCCAGTCCCACAGTTCGGCCGGGGTGTTGTTCGGGTGGCCTTCCGGGTGGCCGCCGATGCCGACGATCTCGATCCCGTGTTTCTGCAGCAGGCCGGTTTCGATGATCTGGAGCGAAGTGGAATAGGGGCCTTCCGGTTCCGGCGGATCGCCGGCGATGATGAAGACGCGTTTCACCTTCGCCTTGGTGGTGATCTCTCCGAGATACCAGTCCAGCTGTTCTTCCGATTCGATGCGGCGGGCCGACAGGTGGACGATCGGTTCGAAGCCCAGTTCGCGCACGACGACGGCTGCTTCGACCCGCTGTTCCAACTCTTCACCCGGAAGGAAGGTCACGGCGACCTGCGTGCCGGGGCGGATCAGCGGGGCCGCTTCACGAATGCCCTCGATCTCTTTCGCCGTCATTTCCAGCGAATAGCCATCGACCATGTTGGCGCGCGGCTTTTCCCAATCCGGATGGATGGCGGCGTAGGACATCTTGAAGCTCCTCTCGATCTGGCTGGCGCGCGCAATAGGCGCTTCGCGCGCGTTCACAAAGCCCCTAGCGCGACGTGTTCGTTTCGGATAGATGAAATTTTCACACCTGCGAATAATGTCAGAGAGCGATGCTGCTGTTCTTGCCCGGGCTGATCTGCGACGCGCGCATTTTTGCGCCGCAACTCGCTGCATTCCCGGATTCGCGGGCGGTGAACGGTTATGGCGAGGCCGATTCTCTGGAGGCGATGGCACGGATCGCGCTGGATCAGGCACCCGATTCGTTCGACCTTTTCGGCCATTCGATGGGTGGCCGAGTCGCGCTGGAAGTATTCCGCATCGCCCCGCAGCGCGTGCGGAGGCTGGCGCTGGCCAGCACCGGCGTTCACTCGCTGGGCAAGGATGAACCGGCCAAGCGCGCTGCCCTGAAGGCCATTGGCCATGAACAGGGGTTCGAGGCGCTGGTTGATGCCTGGCTGCCGCCGATGGTGGCGGAGGCGAACCGCGCCCGCCCCGATATTTATGAGCCTATAAGGCAGATGTGCCTGGATCAGCGGCAGGCTGTGTTCGATGCCCAGATCGCGGCCTTGCTTGGGCGGCCTGAGCAGGAGAGCCTGCTGGCCCGCATCGATTGCCCCACGCTGGTCGTAACCGGCGAACTGGATGTGTGGAGCCCGCCCGCCCAGCATGAAGGGATTGCCGCCGCCATCGCGGATGCGACTTTTACCACTGTCGAGGGCGCGGGGCACATGCTGACCTGCGAAGCGCCCGACGCACTCAATCAAGCCATTGCCGGCTGGCTTTCCCGAGAGGTGGCCACGCCTGCACTAACCTGAAACCCTTCCGTTCCACCCGCCTTAGGAGAGGCAAAAATATGAGTGATCAGAACCTTCAACAGAAGCTGGATTCGGCCGGTAACGTCGTCGACTTCCTGCGTAACCAGCAGGTCGGCCCGAACGTCTATCCGGGCGTGCCGGCGGAATATTCCAACTGGCGCAACGAACAGCGCGCATGGGCGAAGAGCGCCGTGCTGTTCAACCAGAGCTACCACATGGTGGAACTGTATGTGCGCGGGCCGGAAGCTTTCCAGCTGCTCGAATACACCGCCATCAACAGCTTCAAGAACTTCACCGTCAACAAGGCGAAGCAGTACGTTCCGGTTACCCCGGACGGCTACGTCATCGGCGACGTGATCCTGTTCTATCTGGCCGAAAACGAATTCAGCCTGGTCGGCCGTGCGCCGGCGATCGAATGGGTCGAATTCCACGCCCAGTATCCGAAGCCGGACGGCAGCAAGTGGAACGTGACCGTGGAGCGTGACGAGCGCACCGCGCTGCGTACCGATGGCAAGCGCAAGAACTATCGCTTCCAGCTCCAGGGCCCGAACGCGATGAAGACGCTGGAGAAGGCGATGGGCCAGACCCCGCCGGACCTGAAGTTCTTCAACATGGCGCATATCGACATCGCCGGCAAAGACGTGATCGCGTTGCGCCACGGCATGGCCGGCCAGCCGGGCTACGAGCTGTTCGGCCCGTGGGAAGACTATGCCGCCGTCCACTCCGCGCTGGTCGCGGCGGGCAAGGACTTCGGCCTCGAACTGGTCGGTGGCCGCGCCTATTCGTCGAACACGCTGGAATCCGGCTGGCTGCCCAGCCCGCTGCCCGCGTTCTACACCGGCGACAGCCAGATCATGAAGGACTACCGCGCCTGGGCTTCGGGCAAGTCCTATGCCGGCATGTGCTCGATCGGCGGCAGCTACGTTCCCGACAGCATCGAGGGTTACTACCTCACGCCGTGGGACATCGGCTATGGCCACATCGTCAAGTTCGA
>DATMGK010000058.1:0-16063 GCA_035555595.1 Croceibacterium sp.
CTTCGTCGCGCCGACCCTGCCGAGGCGGGGTGAGCGTGGCCCTTTGGTCACATATCGGGCGCGGGCGGGCTGGCCGGGGGTGCGGCGATTTCCGGGCCGGCTTGCTTGCGCCAGTTGGAAAAGCGGTAGAACCACCACCCGAGCGCCAGCCCGGCAAGCGCGCTGACCGGGAACGACCACCAGATCGCATCCGCGCCCAGCCAGCGGTAAGTCAGGTAATAGAAGCCCAGCCGCACCGGGTAGAGCGCGACGGAGATCACCGCCAGCGGTACCCATACCGCACCGGCAGCGCGCATGGTGGCGGTATAGATCATCGTCATGCCGAACAGCACGAAGCTCCACACGGCGATAAGCTGGATGTGGCGGCCCATTTCCACCGCCGGGCTGTTCGCACCCAGAAACAGGGCCAAGGCCGGGCGATCGAAGATCAGCAGCAGAGCGGTGAGAGCGCCCGTCATCCCCAGATTGACCAGCACACCGGCCTTCGTCACCTGATCCAGGGTGTGCCATTTGCGTGCGCCGATGAACTGCGCCGCCATGGCGGACACGGCGCCGCCGATGGCCATCGCGGGCATCTGCACATAAGTGAACAACTGCATGGACGCGGCATAGGCGGCGGTGGTGAGCAGCCCTTCGCGATTGACCAGCCCGACGACGATGATGCCCGCCGCGCTCATCACCAGCATCTGTGCGCCCATCGGGAAGCCCTTGCCGATGATGAAGTGAAGTTCATCCCGCCGGGGCTTGAGATAGGCGAGTTCCGCGCCGCGCAGGCGGAGCGGCAGATCCTTCGCATAGACGTAGATCACCATGGCCACGAACGAGATCATGCTGGCGATGATGGTGGCGATGGCCGAACCGGCGATGCCCATTTCCGGGAACGGGCCGATACCGGCGATCAGCACCGGGTTCAGCACCGCGTCTATGGCGACCGTAACGCCCATGAAGATCAGCGGAGTGCGGGCATCGCCCGTGCCGCGCAGGCCCATCGTCAGGATTACCGATACCATCATGAACGGCATCGAGAGGAAGATTAGCCGCAGGTAGGTGAGCGCCAGCGGATAGGCGTCACCGGGCGTTTCGAGCACGCGCAACAGAGCCGGAGCGGCGGCGAAGCCGAGGGCGGCGATTGCGGCCATCAGCACGGAGGAGAAGCCCACCACGCTGCCGAAGGTGCGCCGCGCCCCGCCGATGTCGCGCGCGCCATATCGCTGGCCGATGCGGACGGTGCCCGCCATGCCGAAGCCGAAGGCCGCGCCTGCGACGAGGAACATGATGACGTTGGCGTTGGCCGTGGCGGCCAGCGCGTCTTCCCCGATCAGGCGGCCGACCCAGATAGAGTTGACCGTGCCGCTGAGCGACTGGAGAATGCTGCTCATCAGGGCAGGCACGCTGAACATGATCAGCGTGCGCATAACCGGCCCTTCGGTGAGATCGCCGCGCATTGGCGGCGCCCGCCCCGTCATACGGGTATCCTCTCTCTCAAGTTCCTCTGGTGTCCCCGTAGAGGTGGATGTGCAAACGCCCGGACAGAGTCAATTCATGGTCGAGGCAAAGCTGTGCAAGCCACGCCTCGCGCCCATGCAGCGTGGCCGCATCGGTCCCTTCCGCCATGAGATAGATGCGTTCCGCCGGGATCGAGTGCCGATCTGCCAGGGCGAGGACTTCATCAACATCGGCGGGCGCGGCGATGACGAATTTGAAGAAGGCGCGCGGTTCCGCCGCCCAGTGGGCCAGCCGTTCGGGCACCAGCGCCAGATCGGCCGGGTTGCCTGAATGAGCCAGCTTGGGGCTGACGTTGAACTGATGGACCAGCGCGTCCAGCGCGGGCGGCGGGGCGACGGAGCCGTTGGTTTCCACCTCCACCCGGATGCGCGGGGCGAGCGCGGCCAGATGGGCCAGCATGCGGGCAAGGGCGGGGGCCTGTAGTAGCGGTTCCCCGCCGGTGACGACGAGGCGCGGCTGGCCGAGTGCGGCGATGCGCGCGGCCACATCCTCTTCCGCCAGCGTGACCTGATTGTCGGCGCGTTCGTATGTCTCGCCACCCCGATGCGGGCGGTTATCGCCGGTGAAATGCCAGGTGTAGGGCGTGTCGCACCAGCGGCAGGCGAGGTTGCAGCGCGAGAGGCGCACGAAGGCGCAGGGCTTGCCCACACTCGGCCCTTCGCCCTGAAGGGAGGCGAAGATTTCCGGCTCCCCCGGTGTGGTGGTGGCGAGGACGAGGCTCATCGCAAGGTGACAGGCGTTGACACTGTTGACACGGTCCAGAGCGGAAACGCGGAATCCGTCACCTTGGCGCAACCTTGCCGCCACTTTGCGGCCTGCCAGTGTCGCTTTGCAGCTAGAGGGCGTCGCTTTGCAGCCAGAGGGCGTCGCTTTGCGGGCAGAGAGTGTCGCTTTACCGGCAGAGTGTCGCCATCCGCGCGGCGGGCGTCGCTTTCCCGCGCGCAAGTGTCGCCTTGCGGGCGAAAGTGACGGACGAAGGCGGTGAGCCGGGCCATCGCTGCGCCTTGTCAGAAATGAGAGCTATAGGAAAGGAAGGCGTTGGGGCGGCGCAGGCACCGCCCCGCATCCATTATCCCAGCCGGGCCAATGCAGCCTCCAGCCGCTGCGCCTCTGCCGCGTGGAGGGCGTGGTCGGCGCGGGCCTTTTCGACGGCTTCGGGCTTTGCCTTTTCGACGAAAGCCGGGTTTTCCAGCCGCTTGGCGAGGGAATCGCGTTCCTTCAGTGAAGTTTCGCGCGCCTTGGCCAGACGGGCCTTTTCCGCTGCGATGTCGATCACGCCTTCCAGCGGGATGACGAAGCTGTCCACTCCCACGCCGATCTGCATCGCCGCGCCAGCAGGGGCGGGGCCTTGCGTGATGGAGGAGAAGCGGGCGAGCCGTTCCACCGCCGCGCCGCTGCCTTCGATCACCTTGCAGGCGGTGGCGCTGGCGTTTTCGATATAGGCGTCCAGCTTCGCGCCGGGGGCGATGCCCAACTCGTTCTTCGCCGCGCGGATGCCGGATGTGAGCGCGATGAGCCATTCGACTTCGGCCTTCGCCGCCGCATCCACGCTGGCGTTCGGCTGCGGCCACTTCGCCAGGATCAGCTCGTAAGGACGGTCGCCCTGTGCGTGCCACAGTTCTTCCGTCACGAACGGCATGAACGGGTGCAGCATGACGAAGATCTGATCGAGCACCCAGCCGGCGACGGCGCGGGTTTCATCGTCCATCTGGCCCTTGATCAGTTCCAGATACCAGTCGCAGAACGTGCCCCACGCGAACTGGTAGATCGTATTGGCCGCCGCATCGAAGCGCAGTTCGGCCATCGCCTTGTCCAGCGCGGCCAGCGTTTCGACGACTTCACCTATAATCCAGCGGTTTACCGCGGATGTTGCAGGTGGCGCGGCAACTGAGTTGCTGGCGCCGATGCCGTTGGACTGGCAGAAGCGGGTGGCGTTCCACAGCTTCGTGGCGAAGTTGCGATACCCCTCCACCCGGCTTTCATCCATCTTCACGTCACGGCCCTGGCTTTCCATGGCAGCCATGAAGAAGCGCAACGCGTCCGCGCCGTATTTGTCGATCAGCCCCAGCGGATCGACCACGTTGCCTTTCGACTTGGACATCTTCTGCCCGTCCGCCGCGCGGACAAGGCCGTGGAGATAGAGCCGCTTCCACGGCACCTGCCCATTATTGAAGTGCATCCCCTGCATGGCCATGCGCGCATCCCAGAAGAACAGGATGTCGAAGCCGGAAATCAGCAGGTCGTTGGGATAGTGGCGCTGGTACAACGAAGCCCTCTCCCCTTGCGGGAGAGGGTTGGGTGAGGGGGTGGCGGCAAGAGCCGCCGCTGGTGCGGCGGACCCCTCTCCCTCCGCGCCTGACGGCGCTCCTCCCTCTCCCGCAAGGGGAGAGGGCGCGTCTTCCGGCCAGCCCAGCGTGGCGAAGGGCCACAGGGCGGAAGAGAACCATGTGTCGAGGACGTCGTTGTCTCGAATTACGGGAACTTGCCTGCCATCCCGACCGGGATGATTCTCATTTGCCAGAACATCTATCCACCAGATTCGGTACGCCTCCCAACTGTCACAGAGGCAGAAGTCGACGCCCGATGGGTAAAGACCCTTGAATTGGGTCAATGCCCCGTCGATTGTTTCAGCCACAACGACATTGGGGTTTGTCATCACGGGCGGATTATCTCCGTCAATCGTGAAGCCGGAAAGGTAGGTTGTCTTACCTCCAACCGAAGTAACTTTGGGAGCATACCACGCCGGAATCCGGTGGCCCCACCATAGCTGGCGGCTGACGCACCACGGCTGGATGTTTTCCATCCAGTTGAAGAAGGTCTTTTCCCACGCCTTCGGGACGATCTCTATGCGCCCGTCGCGCACGGCCTGCATTGGCGGCTGGGCGAGGGTTTCGGCATCGACATACCACTGGTCGGTCAGCCACGGTTCGATCACCACGCCGCCGCGATCGCCATAGGGCGTCTGGATCGTGCGCGGTTCGGCGTCGTGTTCTGTCTCGTTGCCTTCCTTGTCCTTGGTGACGTGCGGGATCAGGAAGCCGAGTTCCTTCATACGCTGCACCACCAGCGCGCGCGCATCGAAACGGTCGAGGCCGAGGTATTCCTGCGGGATCAGGCCATCGGCGGTCTGCACCACCTTCGCCTCTGCATCGAGCATGTTGAGCATGTCGGCAGCCTTGATCCCGGCGCGCCTGCCCACTTCGAAGTCGTTGAAATCGTGGCCGGGGGTGATCTTCACCGCGCCGCTGCCCAGTTCCGGATCGGCGTGTTCGTCCGCCACAACCTTGAACCGGCGGCCGGTGATCGGCTGGAGGATGTCCTTGCCGATGACGGAGCGATAGCGTTCGTCATCCGGGTGGACGGCCACGGCCATGTCAGCCAGCATGGTTTCCGGCCGGGTGGTGGCGACTTCGATATAATCCTGCCCGTTTTCGAGCGTGACGCCATCGGCCAGCGGGTATTTGAAGTGCCAGAAGCCGCCCTGAACCTCTCGCGTTTCGACCTCAAGATCGCTTATCGCGGTTTTCAGGCGCGGGTCCCAGTTCACCAGCCGCTTGTCGCGATAGATCAGGCCCTGATTATACAGGTCCACGAACACCTTCACGACCGCCTTCGTAAAGTGCGGGTCCATGGTGAACTGTTCGCGGCTCCAGTCCATCGAACAGCCGAGGCGGCGGAGCTGGCGGGTGATGGTGCCGCCGCTTTCGGCCTTCCATTCCCACACCTTGTCCACGAACTGTTCGCGCGAATAATTCGTGCGCTTGTCGCCCGCCGCTTCAAGCTGGCGTTCCACGACCATTTGCGTGGCGATGCCCGCGTGATCGGTGCCGACAACCCACAGCGCATCCTTGCCCCGCAGCCGTTCGTACCGGATCACAATGTCCTGCAGAGTGTTATCAAGCGCATGGCCGATATGCAGGCTGCCCGTTACGTTGGGGGGAGGATTGACGATGGTGAAAGGCTGCGCCTCTGGCCGATCCGGGCGGAACAACCCGTTACCTTCCCAGTGGGAATACCATTTCGCCTCTATCGCGGCGGGGTCGAATGTCTTGTCAAGCTCGCGGGTCATGATGGGATCGGCCTTTGCCAGCGTGCCGGGCAGAGGGCAACGCCCCGCTTTGCCTTGCCGCAACAGCGATTTGCCCGCATAGCTGCCTGAATGCGCGAATGGGCCGACTTCACCGTACACGAGGCAGGCGGGCGCACGACCCTGAAGGTCGAAGGTCCGCTGCTGATTTCCACCGTGGGCCTGCTCGATCGCAAATTGCGCGAGCATGACGATGCCGTGCAGTTCATCGACCTGTCGGCGGCGGGCGATATCGACACCATCGGCGCGTGGACGATCTGGCGTTTCGCACAGGCGCAGAACGCGCGGATAACGGGTGCGAGCCAGCAGGCCGACAAGCTGATCGCGACCGTGGGGCAGAACGCCAGCACCGCGCCGATTCGGGCGGAACGGCCACCGCTGCCACTGCGCGTCGCCAACGATACCGGGGAGAAGGTGATCGCCTTCGGCCACGGAGTCGTCAGCTTCATCAGTTTCCTGGGATCGATGATCGTGGCGTATGGCACGCTGCTGATTCATCCACGCCGCTTCCCGTTCCGCGCGCTGGTGCGCCAGCTGGAGATGGTGGGCGTATCGGCGCTGGGCATCATCGCGCTGATGAGCTTCCTGATCGGGATCGTCATCGCCCAGCAGGGCGCGGCGCAGCTTCGCCAGTTCGGTGCCGAAATCTATACCATCAACCTGACGGGCCGGCTGGCGATGCGCGAGCTGGGCGTGTTGATGACCGCGATCATGGTCGCGGGCCGTTCCGGTTCCGCCTTCGCCGCGCAGCTCGGCACGATGAAGCTGACGGAGGAAATCGACGCCATGCGCACGATCGGCGTTTCGCCGATGGAAGCGCTGGTGATCCCCCGCGTGGCCGCGGCGGTGCTGATGATGCCGCTGCTGGGGTTCTTTTCCGCCGTGATCGCCATCGTCGGCGGCGCGTTCATCGCCGATCTGACGCTGGGCATCCCGTTCCTGACCTTCCTGGCGCGGATTCAGGAGGTGGTGCCGACATACGACCTGTGGGTCGGGCTGATAAAGGCGCCGGTATTCGGCCTGATCGTGGCGCTGGCGGGCTGTTATCAGGGCATGCAGGTGCGCGGTAATTCCGAAGAGGTCGGCCTGCGCACGACCAAGGCAGTGGTGCAGGCGATCTTCATGGTGATCGTGCTGGACGCCTTCTTCGCGGTGTTCTTCAGCGAAGTGGGGTGGGCATGACCCCGGAAAACGAAACAGGGCAGGACGAACAGCTGCTGCACGGCGTGCAGGGCGAAGCGCGCGATGACGTGGAGAGCCATTTCGACGGCGAATACCCGATCGTCATCGAGGGGCTGAAGAACAGTTTCGGCCATAATACGGTGCATGACGGGTTGTCGCTGAAAGTGCGGCGCGGCGAGATTCTGGGCGTGGTGGGCGGTTCCGGCACGGGCAAGTCCGTGCTGATGCGATCGATCATCGGGTTGCAGATCCCGCAGGAGGGCACCGTGGAGGTGTTCGGCGAAAACACCGTGGGGGCCGAACCCGGTGAGGAAGCGGCGGTTCGCAGCCGCTGGGGCGTGCTGTTTCAGGGCGGCGCATTGTTTTCCACGCTGACGGTGGCCGAAAACGTCGAGGTGCCGTTGAAGCAGTTCTATCCGGAACTTGACCCGGAACTGCGGCACGAGATCGCCCGTTACAAGGTGGTGATGAGCGGTTTGCCTGAAGATGCGGCGGCGAAGTATCCGTCGGAACTGTCGGGCGGGATGCGCAAGAGGGCCGGGCTGGCCCGTGCGCTGGCGCTGGACCCCGAACTGCTGTTTCTGGACGAGCCGACCGCCGGGCTGGACCCGATCGGCGCGGCCAATTTCGACAGCCTGCTGCGCGAGCTGACCGATACTCTGGGCCTGACGGTGTTCCTCATCACCCACGATCTCGACACGCTTTACGCCATCTGCGACCGCGTGGCGGTGCTGGCGGATGGCAAGGTGGTGGCGGTGGACACGATCCCCGAACTGCTCAAACTGGACCATCCGTGGATTCAGGAATATTTCAACGGCCCGCGTGGCCGCGCTGCACGCGACAGCCGGGACCGGGTAAACACCGTGGACAACCACGCCGGCAGGGGGGCATAGGGCAAACCGATGGAAACACGGGCTAACTATGTCTGGGTGGGCGCGATATCGCTCGTGCTGCTGGCCCTGCTCGCGGCCTTTATCGTGTGGCTGGCGCAGCTCGGCACCGCCAATCGCAAGGAATATGATATCTTCTTCCCGCAATCGGTGGGCGGACTGGCCAACGGATCGGCCGTGACGTTCCAGGGCGTGCCCGCCGGGCAGGTCAACGATATCGAGCTGTGGAAGAAGGACCCCAGTTTCGTGCGGGTGCGGGTATCGCTCGATCCCGATATCCCGATTTTGCAAGGCACCACGGCGACCATTTCCGCCAGCTTCACCGGCGTTTCCACGCTGTCGCTGGGCGGGGCCGTGCGCGGCGCGCCGCCGATTGTGGAGCCGGGGCCGGAAGGCGTGCCGGTGATCCCGGCGGAGCGCGGGGGGCTGGGCGAAATCCTGGCCAGCGCGCCGCTGCTGCTGGAACGGCTGGCCACGCTGACCGACCGTCTGACGCGGTTGTTGTCAGACGAAAATCAGGCTTCGATCAGCGGCATCCTGAAGAACACCAACCGCATGAGTGCGGAACTGGCCAGCATGGGGCCAGAGGCGCGGGGCGTGCTGAGCGAGTTGAAGCTGACGCTGGCGCAATCGACCGAAACGCTGGACGCGTTTGAAACCACGCTGCGTTCGACCGACAACCTGCTGAACAAGGAAGGGGCGAACCTGGCGGAGGAGCTGCGGACCACGCTGCATTCCGCGCAGCAGGCCGCCAATTCCCTGCAGGCCACGCTGGAGGATTCCCGCCCGGCCGCACGTGAACTGGTGACCACCACGCTGCCCACCGCCAACGCCACGTTGCAGGACCTGCGACGCACGAGCGAGGCGCTGCGATCGGTCACCGAACGGATTGAGAGTGAGGGGGCGGGCGCTCTGGTCGGCAGGCCCAAGCTGCCCGATTACAAGCCATGAAGGACCGCGCCCGATGCTGAACAAGGCCCTGCTTCCGATCGCGCTGGCGCTCCCCCTGGCCGGGTGCATCAGCCTGGCGCCCAAGCCGCCCGAACAACTGCTGACGCTGACCCCGGCGCGCATGGCGTTGGCCGGGACAGACGCTGACGGTAACGCTGCCGCGGCGCTGGCGGTGATAGAGCCTGACAGCGACCAGCGGCTGAACGTGCCGCGCGTGCCAGTGCAGGTATCGGATTCGGGCGTCGCCTATCTGAAGGACGCGATGTGGGTGGACAAGCCGACGCGCCTGTTCGCGCGGCTGGTGTCCGAAACGATCCGCGCGCAGGGCGGCCGTCTGGTCGTGGGCGAAGGTGAGCTGGGCTATGGCGCCGCCACGAAGCTGTCCGGCCGACTGCTCGACATGGGATATGACGCTGCCAGCAGCAGCGTGGTGGTGCGTTACGACGCAGTGCTGCAAATGCCCGACGGCAACGTCCGCACCCGCCGTTTCGAAAGCCGCGTGCCCGGCGTGAGGGCGGAAGCGGCGGCGGTAGGCCCGGCGCTGAATCAGGCGGCCAATCAGGTTGCGGGCGAAGTGGCGGCCTGGGTGGGCTGAGGCCAACCGGGCATCATGAGCGTATCCCCGGTTGGCGGGGCGGGATTTCGAAGAGATGGGCACGGGTGCCGGGGTAAGGCAATCGATTGCAATGATCGATGCGCGGCCTATGGTTTTCCGTCTTCAAAGTGACCGGCAACCGCCGGCACTGGCGTGGGAGAGAGGGTATGCGGGGGTATCTGGGATTCGGGCTGATCGTGATGGCGAGCGCTGCGGCGGCGCAAGTTCCGCCGCAGAGCGCGGATGAGCGCGCGCGGGAGCAGGCGGAGCAGGCCGCTTATCAGGCAAAGCCGGACACGCAGGGAACGGGCCGCTATCCGTCGCTGAAGGAAATGGACTGGAGCCTGCCGGATCACACGATCTATCGCCCGGCAAACCTGAGCCGCGTGGGCGACGGCGAACTGGGTGTGATCGCGTGGGGTAACGGCGGATGTTCACGCGACGGGGCGAGCGTGCGGTTCCACCTGTCGGAACTGGCATCGCATGGTTATCTGGTGGTCGCTCCGGGCAGAATCCTGACCGGACCGGGCGCGATGCCATCCACGCCGCGCGGCCCAGGCCCCGCGACGCCGGAAGATTACACCACGGTCGGCGATGTTAAGGCCGGGATCGACTGGGCGCTGGCGGAAAATGAAAATCCGGGCAGCCCCTATTACCGCAAGATCAACCCCGACATGGTGGCCGTTTCCGGTTTCAGCTGCGGCGGGATTCAGGCGCTGAAGCTGGCGCACGATCCGCGCGTGAAAGCGGTGGTGATCCACAACAGCGGATTGCTGGCGGATGGTCTGCCGGCGATGGGATTCATGCCCACGAGCAAGGCGCTGCTGAACACGCTGCGGACGCCCGTTGTCTATATTCAGGGCGGGCCGAGCGACATCGCCTATGAAAACGGCATGGATGATTTCCGGCGGATCGACCACGTTCCCGCCGTCATGCTGAACCAGGATACCGGCCACGGCGGCACTTTTCTGTCCGACAACGGCGGGCGCGCGGCGCAGGTCGCGATTGCATGGCTGGGCTGGCAGTTGCGGCACGACAAAGCCGCGCGCGCGATGTTCGTGGGTGAAGACTGCGGGCTGTGCCGGGATTCGGCCTGGACGATCGAACGGAAGAACATGCCCTCGGAATAAGGGCGGTCGGGCGCGCGCTCAGGGGCGCGCCAGTTCCGCAAACTTTGCCGCGGCTTCGAACGCGGCGAGTTTGCGGGCGCGGTCGCGCTCCGCCTCCAGATCCCAACCCCAGAGTTCTGCCTGCCAGTCCTGTTCGCAATTGGCGGCGGTGAACAGGTGGGCGGCGTCCGCGCCGGGCTCCACCGCTTCCAGCGCGATGGCGAGCGAGGCGGCGAGGGGGGCGAGGGTATGGACGGCGGCGAGGGTGAAATCGTCCTTCGCCGCCAGCACATCGCGCAGGCGGGCCAGCGTTTCGGCGGGCTGGGGCCGGTGCATGATGCCGCTGACCCGCTCCATCCGCACGCCGTGGCGCGCCTCGAATGCGGTAAGCAACGGCTCCCACAAATCCCGTTGGCGGCGGTAGAGCGGATCGTCAGGATCGGCGCGATAGCAGAGCGTATCGGTTTCGGCGTAGCGCAGGAGGCCGTCCACGGTCTGATCGCGGGCGGACGCCACGTTGTCGATGGCGAAGTCGGCCAGATTGCGCAGGGGGAAAAGCTGCGGATCGAGCGTATCTCCCTGTGCGCGCCATTCTTGCGCCAGCGCATCGGCCAGTGCCTGCGTGGGCGCGAGTTGCGGGTTGCGGCCCGGTGTGCGGACCGCTCGCCCATCCAGCGTGACGCAAAAAGCGCCCTCTGCCGGTTCAACGGATACGTCTTTCCAGAATCGCTTCATCATCGGGGTGTTCGCCAGCGGCGCGCGAGGAGGGTGGGCAGCAGGAAGAACCCGAGCATTCCGGCGGCGATCAGGACGACACCGAGCGCCAAGGGGCCGGGAACCGCCTGATAGCGGATCAGGATGCCAGCCAGAATCAGCACGGCGCCGCCCAGACGCGCGGCCTGAATTACGGCCCAGCGCTTGCGCGCGATTTCATCATCGGCGGGTTCAGCCACGCAGCAATTCCCCCAGTTCTTCCGGCGTTTTTGCCACGGCCTCCGCCCCGGACGCGATCAGTTCTTCCGGTGCGTGATAGCCCCAGGCCACGCCGATCGCGCGGCAACCGGCGGCGCGGGCCATCTCGATATCGAAAACGGTGTCACCGATCATCACGGTATCCGCCGGACGGGCGAAGGTTTCAGCCATGGCCTGTTCCAGCATCGAGGGATGCGGTTTCGACGGATGCCGGTCGGCGGTTTGCAGCGTGGCGAACAGATCGAGCAGTGCGTGTGTATGCAAAGTGGCCTTGAGGCCGCGATCGGACTTTCCGGTGGCGACGCCCAGCACCCAGCCTTTGCCGTGCAGGGCATGGAGCAGGGGGGTGATGCCCGCGAACAGCGGTTCGTGCAGCGACCCGTCCATGCGGGCGGCGCGGAATGCCTGCTTGTAGGCATCGACGGTGGATGCCTGAAGCTCCGCATCGGCGTGGGGGGCCAGCCGCGCGATGGCCTGCGGCAGGCTGAGGCCGACGATTCGCCGCACCTGCTGCCGATCTGGAGCGGGCAGGCCGCTTTCGGCAAAGGCCCGGTCCATCGCGGTGCAGACGGCGGCCTGCCCATCGCTGAGCGTGCCGTCGCAATCGAACACGGCGAGGCGCACGGTCATGCCGCGAAACGCCGCATCAGCGCGGCCACGGCAGGCGATCCCTGCGCCTCCAGCGCGTCAGCCACGCGCATCCGGTCTTCCGCTGGCTTGTTCTGCGACAGCTTGAACGTGGGCCGCCATGCGCGCACTTCCAGCTCGAACCCCACAATGCCGCGCATCAGCTTGTCCCAGTAATCCGGCGGCACCTGATCCGGTTGCCAGGGCGTCCCTTCCGCAATGCGCGCTTCTTCCCGCGCACCGATGGCTTCCAGCAAGGCGGCAAGGCCCGGTTCCTCCATGCGCCGCACGGGGCCTTCCAGTTCCAGCGCGACATAGTTCCATGTCGGCACTTGCCCCGCTTCGCCATACCAGCGCGGGCTGACATAGGCATCCGGCCCGTTGACGACAGCCAGCGCATTGGCGCCCGCGAGGTGGCGGGTCAGCGCATTGCCGCGCGCGAGGTGGAACTGCACCGCGCCGTCGCCGGTGGACACCAGCGGCGTGTGGGCAACGCGCGGGCCATTCGGCGTGGCGGCGAAGACCATGCCGAAGCCGATCTCCTCGATCAGTGATTCGAGCAGGGCGCGGTCATCGGTGCGGAAGGCGGGGTTGGGGTGCATGGATCAGGGGCGTGAGGGGACGCGCCGCGTCACCGCTTTCCGGGCTTTTTCACGGGCTTGCGGGCCAGACTTTCGCCACCGCGTGAACGGCGTTCGCCCCGGCGCGCCTTGCGATAGGTCTTGGCGTGAGCCTTGGCCGCCTGCTTCTTTTCCTCGCGCGAGGGCGGGGGCGGGCCTTTGTCCGGCGAGGCGTCGCTCTGTGCGGGATCGAAGCCGAGCTGTTCCATGCTGGCCGCGAAATGTTCAGGCAATTCAGCCGTCACATCCAGAGTGCCGCCGCCGCCAGAGCTATCCTTCGGCGAATCGATTATCAGCCGCCGGGCGTGGAGGTGCATCTTGCGGCTGATCGACCCGGTCAGGAATGCGTCCTGCCCGCCATATTTGCCGTCGCCCACGATCGGGTGGCCGATGGCCGCCATGTGGACGCGAAGCTGGTGCGTGCGGCCCGTCAGCGGTTGCAGTTCCACCCATGCGGCGCGGTTTCCGGCGCGATCGACCACGCGATAGCGGGTCTTCGCCGGCTGGCCGTTTTCCGTATCGACGTGCATTTTCTCGCCGCCGGTGCCGGGTTGCTTGGCCAGCGGCGCCTCTATCGTGCCGTCCGCCACATCGGGCACGCCGACCACGAGCGCCCAGTAGATCTTCTTGGCGGAGCGGCCGGAAAACCGCTTCGAGAAAAACGCCGCGCTGCCCGGCGTGCGGGCGACGAGCAGGACGCCGCTGGTATCCTTATCCAGCCGGTGGACGAGGCGCGGGCGGGGTTCGTCTTCCCCGGCATAGGCATCGAGCAGGCCATCAACGTGATTGAACGTGCCGGTGCCGCCCTGCGTGGCGAGGCCGGGCGACTTGTTCAGCACCAGCGCCGCGCGCGTTTTGTGGACCAGCATGGATTCGGCCTGTTCGACCTGCGCGGGGGTGAGTTCGCGCCGCTGTGGCTTGGGACGATCCGATTCGCCGCCGGGCGGGACACGCACGATTTGTCCGGCGTTGAGCCGGTCTTCCGGTTTCACCCGCTTGCCATCCACACGCACCTGCCCGGTGCGGGCCCAGCGCGAAACGGTGGCGAATCCGACCTGCGGCAGATGACGTTTGAACCAGCGATCGAGCCGCACCCCGTCATCATCGGGCTGGACGGTGAACTGGCGAACCTCCGCGCTCATGCCGTGAGCCGCATCAGAATGAGGCCGATGTAGAGGGCGCAAAGCCCGGCGAGAACGGAGATCAACCCGTAAGTCATCGCCTGAAACGGTTGCCCGCGTTCTATCAGCAGCATGAGTTCGAGGCTGAAGGCGGAAAAGGTAGTGAAGCCACCGAGCACGCCGACGCCGACGAACAGGCGCCAATGTTCGCCGCCCTGACCGTGCCGGGCCAGCCACCCCGCCAGCAGACCCATTAAAAGGCTGCCGACGATATTCACGACAAGGGTTGCCCAGGGGAACGCCATGACGGTACCGGGGCCGAGAAGGAGCGTCATCAGCCTGCCGGCCTGATGGCGCAGCACGGCGCCGATCGCTCCGCCGAGGGCGACAAGCGCGCTTGCCGTGAGATGAGAAGGCGGATTCATCCGCGCGCCTTAGCCGTATGGACTTCGCGTCGCAAATCCTTGCCTTTGTCGCCGGTATCCCTTATCGGCCCGCGCACTCTAGCCGGTCCGGAACGGATTCGGCGCTTGTTTCGTTGAATTCCGTCTATGGTGCATCCCGCGCCGATCGCTCGCGGGCTCTCCCGGTTGATTTGAAAGAGGTAGCTCAGGTTTATGCAGATCATCGTCCGCGATAACAATGTCGAGCAGGCCCTGCGCGCGCTCAAGAAGAAGCTGCAGCGCGAGGGTGTTTATCGCGAGATGAAGCTGCGCCGTCACTACGAAAAGCCGAGCGAAAAGCGCGCGCGTGAGAAGGCTGCCGCCGTCCGCCGCGCCCGCAAGCTGGAGCGCAAGCGCGCTGAACGCGACGGCGTGAAGTAAGCCGGCCTTGCTGGCACGATAGAGCTAAGCCAAAGGGGCGCGGTGTTCGGCTTGAACCCCGCGCCCCTTTCTCATTCCAGGATATCCGTTGATGACCGAAGTTACCCGCGTTCCCCTGAAGCCGATTTCCAAGGGCTCGCTGCTGATGCTGGTCGTCGGCATCCTGATCGGTATCGCTCTGTCGGCGGCCTATGCCTATTTCACCGTGCCGCGCGTGAGCGTCAGCACCGTTACCGCCGGAACGGGCGAGAGCCCGAAGCCGGACGACGTGGTGTTCGTGCGCTATGTCGGCAAGCTGGATGACGGCACGGTGTTCGACCAGTCGCAGGATCTGCAGCTGCCGATCCCCGGCATCGTTCCGGAAGGCACGCCGATGCCGCTGGAAAACATGCTGCCCGGTTTCCGCGATGCCCTGGTGAAGATGAAGAAGGGCGGCAAGTATGTCGCCAAGATCCCGGCGGAACTGGCCTATGGCGCCAATCCCCCTCCGGGTGCGCCGATCCCTGCCAATGCCGACCTGACGTTCGAGATCGAACTAGTCGATTTCATGCCGATGGCTGAGGCTGAACAGCGTTTCCAGCGCCTGCAGCAGCGGATGATGGAGCAGCAGCAGGGCGCGGCTGGCGCGGCTGCAGATGGTGTTGCCCCGGCGGCGCCTGTTCCCGCACCGGCGCCCGCGCCAGCTCAGTAAACCGACGCAATAACCGGACTTTGGGGAATCGCCGCGCCACCGGCGTTGTGATTCCCCCATGCATTACGGCACAAATTGCGGCATCCTGTCTGCCTGAAGACAGAGGATGCCCGGATGAACGATGCCGTTAATGCGCCTGAAAGCGCCGCGCTGGACGATTGGCCGCTGAGGCCGTGGCTGCTGGCAGGGATCGGCGCGCTGGCCGGACTGCTGATCTATCTGGTCACGCGCGGAAACCCGGACGTGCCGTGGCAGATGGCCACGGCCGCGTTCCTGTTCTTCGGTTCCATTGCCATCGGCTTTACGCTGGAGGAGAACCGGTGGAAGGCACCATCGCTGTTCGCGCTGGCCGTGGGCGTGGTCATGGCCGGGCTGGCATGGCGGGCGGTGCGTTACGGCGATAGCCTGCCTGACGAACAATACGGCTTCGCCGCCGGTGTGATTGCTAGCGGATTGGCCTTGCCCCTGTTTCAGGCCGATTTCCTGAAGAGGCGCATGGCGACCAGCTATGCCGATCTGCATCACCATGTCTGGACCGACGCGATCAGTGCGGCGGGCGCGCTGGCCTTCACCGGCCTGTCGTGGCTGGTGCTGGCGCTGCTGAGCGAGTTGTTCCACCTGCTGAAGATCGATCTGCTGCGCGATCTGATGAACGAGGAATGGTTCGGCTGGACATTTTCCGGCCTGGCATTCGGCGCGGCGCTGGGCACCCTGCGCAACCAGACGCGGATTCTGGGCACGATGCAGACCGTGGTTCTGCTGGTGCTTTCGCTGCTGGCCGTGCCGCTGGCGCTGGGCCTGCTGCTGTTCCTGCTGGCCACAGCGATTTCCGGCCCGGACGTGCTGTGGGAAGCTACGCGGAGCGCCACGCCTGTTCTGCTGACATGC
>DATMGK010000059.1:0-3761 GCA_035555595.1 Croceibacterium sp.
CCATGCCGGCCTCGGCGCAGGACGACGCTCAGCCGGAAGAAACACCGCAGACCACTATCGTCGTCACCGGATCGCGTCTGGCAACCAGCGGGATGGACACGCCGGTTCCCGTCACCGCCGTGCAGGCTGACGAACTGGAGGCGATGGACCCGTCCTCGCTGATCGCGGGCCTCAGCCAGTTGCCGCAATTCTATGGCAACCAGACGCCCAACAACTCCTCCTTCTTCACCCGATCGGGCACCGGCACGCTCAACATGCGCGGCCTTGGCGTCAACCGCACGCTGACGTTGCTCAATGGCCGGCGCTTCCCGGCCTCCAGCGCATTCGGCGGGGTGGACATCAACGTCTTCCCCGAAGCGATGATCAAGGGCATCGAAAGCACCACCGGAGGCGCATCGGCGGCATACGGCACCGATGCCGTCGCGGGCGTCACCAACTTCCTGCTCGACACCAATTTCGAAGGGCTGGAAGCCAGCATTCAGGGCGGCATCACCTCTCGCGGTGACAACGAAAGCTATGATGGGGAAATCGCGTGGGGCACGAAGATCGGCGATCGCGGCCACCTGCTGCTGTCCGCCGCCTATGCCAAGACGCAGGGCATCCATAACTACAAGGGGCGCGACTGGTATCGCAGCTGGGGCGCCATTCAGGTGGGCGGCGTGTGGACCGACTATCCCAACGTCGTTTCGATGAACGGATCGTTCGACGGCATCATCGAATCCCCCAACGCCCTGATCGACAATCTGCAATTCCGGCGTGACGGCAGCTATGCGCCGTTCGCTCCCGGCTCCGTCACCAGCGGCGCGATCGGCACCGGCGGCGCGCGGTCTTCCGGCGGCAGCGGAGACGATCTGGGCGGCGATCCCGGCGAAGTCATGACCATCTGGCCCGACACCGACCGCTATTCCATCTTCGCCTATGCCGATTACGAAGTTGCCAGCAATTTCAAGGTATTCGGCCAGTTCGTTCGCGGGCGGAATCACCAATGGCAATACAACACACCGCGCGGGTCGCTGATCGGCCAGCCCACGGCGATCACCATTTTCGCCGACAACGCCTTCCTGCCGGATTCACTCCGCACGATCATGGAAGACAACAACATCGCCTCGTTCTCGCTGCGCCGGATGGGCAGCATAGAGGACATCGGCCAGGCCTATTTCGAAGACTGGGTGACGCAGAACGTCGGCACCTTGGGCTTCAACGGCAGTATCGGCGGCGACGGGTTTCTTTCCGGCTGGGATTACGAAGGATACTACCAATACGGCCGCAGCCGCCGCGTGTGGGATCAGTACGCGCTGCGTATCGACAGGATCTTCGCGGCGGTGGACGCCGTCGATGACGGCAATGGCAATGTCGTCTGCCGCGTGTCGCTTGATCCGGAAGGCGCGGCGGCGTTTCCGGGGTGCCAGCCGCTCAACCTGTTCGGGCGTGGTAACGCATCGCCGGGCGCGGTCGATTACGTTCTCGGCAACGATCCGGGCGTGTCCATCACCACCCCGCTCTATTTCGCCAATCTGGGCCTGACCGGCGAAACGCTCAGCTACACCACCAGCGATGCGAAACGGAACATCACCACCTTCACCCAGCAGCTTGCCGAATTCTCGGCGCGCGGAAACCTGTTCGACAACTGGGCCGGGCCGATCTCGCTGGCCGTGGGCGGATCGTGGCGCAAGGAATCCATTTATCAGGTGGTGCAGGATCAGGCGAACCAGCAGTCCAATTTCGATGGCGGCTATCGCCCTTGCAACCTGGCCACGGCGGCGGCGCTGGGCCTGCGCGGCCTGAACGCGCCGGATTGCAACAATACCGTCGCCCACCAGTTCTCAAAAGTTTCGAATATTCAGGGACAGACCACGGTAAAGGAAGCATTTTCTGAAATCCTTTTCCCGCTGTTCCGAAACGACCAGCTGGGCCAGTCCGCCGCCCTCAGCGCGGCGGGCCGGTGGGCAGACTATTCGGGCGCGGGCACGATCTGGGCCTACAAGGTCGGTCTGGACATGGCTTTCTCCAACGATATCCGCGTTCGGGGAACCTACTCCCGCGATGTTCGCGCCGGGAATCTGTCGGAACGGTTCGACAAGACTGGCGGCGCCGGCAACGTGCTCGATCCACGCATCACCAATGCCGACATCGCGGCGTGTCAGGCGCTGAACAACCCCTCGCTCACCTGCACCAACACCTACAACGTCACGATCTTTTCTGGCGGCAATCCAAACATCCGGCCCGAAAGCGCCGATACCCTGACGGCCGGCGCGGTCTATGAGCCGGGCTGGCTGCCGGGATTCTCCGTCTCGCTGGACTGGTACAAGGTCAGCATCAAGGATGCGATCGCCACCGTTGGCACGAACGAAGTGGCGCGGCGATGCCTTCAGGATCAGGAACAGATGTTCTGCGATCTGCTCTCGTATGACGGCACGACCGATGCGGGCAACTATGCGAAGATGGTCCTTGTCGGAAACCAGTTCGTGAACGTGGCCAAATCGCGGGTTGAAGGGATCGACGCGGAAATCGGTTATCGCACCGGCATCTCGCTGTTCGGTGGTGACGAATCCTTCGCCACGCGGGTGTTCGCCACTTATCTGCTGGACCGTTCCGATGTGGGGGCCACCGGGGCCGTCACCCGGTTCGATGGCCTCACGGGTCTTGCGCCGGATACGGGCGCCCCGGGCATCTTCCCCACGTTCAAGGCCACGGGCAACTTCACTTACGGCAATGGCCCTTTCACCGCGTTCTTTCAGGGCCGCCTGATCGGCGCGGGCAAGCGGACTTATCGCATCGGCAGCGCGGACGCCGTTGAAGGCACCAACATCGCCGACAATTCAGTGCCTGCCGTGTTCTACCTCGATACCCGGCTCAGCTATGATTTCGAGATCGGCGGGGCCGAACTTCAGGCCTTCGTGGCGGCGACCAACCTGCTCGACAAGTCTCCGCCAGTGACGGCCACTTACAGCGCGTTCCTGGCCTATTCGGGTCAGGCGAACACTGGCCTGTTCGATGTGCTGGGCCGTCGCTTCACCGTGGGCCTCAAGATTGGCATGTAATAGATTGAGTTTGCGATGTGTGATCGACCACAGGTGCTCGGGTCGTTCACGCATCGCACAGGGCGGTCCGACATGGCGCCAACCACAAGGACCGCCCGCTTTTTTGCTGCAAAGGGACGCACAGGAATGAATGAAAGCAAAAACGGAATGCGGCTTTCACGCCGCTCGGCGCTGGCTGGCGCCCTTGGCGTGGTGGCGGCCGCAGCGGCTGGCTCTCCGGGTTCCGCCCATACCGGCACGCGCAAGCCCAATGTGCTTTTCATCATGGCTGACGATCTCGGTTACGCAGACCTGTCCTGCTATGGCCGCCGTGAATATGAAACGCCGGTGCTGGACAGGCTGGCTGCGCAGGGCATGATGTTCATGCACGCCTATGCCAACAGCGCGGTCTGCACCGCTACGCGCGTGGCACTGGCCAGCGGACGTTACCAATACCGGCTGCCGGTCGGCTTGCAGGAGCCCCTGGGCGCGATGGACGTGGGCCTTCCCGGTTCCAGCGAACAGCCCTCTATCGCCTCCGCCATGCGCGATGCGGGCTATCGCACCTCGCTGATCGGCAAATGGCACATGGGCAACCTCCCCAAATATGGCCCGCTGCAAAGCGGTTATGATGAATTCTGGGGCCTGCGCGGTGGCGGGGTCGATTACTATCGCCACGGCTTCAACGGCAATGTCGATCTGTGGGATGGCGACACGAAGGTGGAGGAGACGGGCTATATG
>DATMGK010000060.1:0-12388 GCA_035555595.1 Croceibacterium sp.
AGCCACGCTGCGGCCCCCATTATAGAACGCCCGGATGCCGTAATCCTGGTTGCCCAGTTCGACACGCGCGACATCGCCCAGCCGCGTGATCGATCCCGTCGCGGGATCGGATTTAAGCACGACCTGGGCGAATTCCTCTGCCGTGGCGAGGCGGCCCTGTACGTCGACCGGCACTTCAAACGCGGGATTGGCGCTGTTGGGCGACTGGCCCAGTGCGCCGCCGGCAACCTGCACGTTCTGCGCGCGAAGAGCGGCGACGATCTCGGTCGAAGTCAGGTCGCGGCCCGCAGCGCGATCCGGGTCGATCCAGATGCGCATCGAATAGCTGCCGCCACCGAAGACGTTGACGCCGCCCACGCCGGGCAGGCGCAACAGGCGGTCACGGATGACGGTCTGCGCGTAGTTGCCGACGTAATCGATATCCAGGCCGGAACCCTCTTCCGCCGTCAACGTGGCGATCAACAGGAACCCGGTCTGCTGCTTGGCTACGGTGACGCCCACCTGCCGGACTTGTTCGGGCAGGCGCGGTTCGGCCAGCCGGACGCGGTTCTGCACCAGCACCTGCGCGGCATCGAGGTCGGTTCCCGGCTCGAACGTAACGGTGATCTGTGACTGACCCTGGGTGGAGGAGCTCTGAATGTAGAGCATGTTCTCCACACCGTTGATTTCCTGCTCCAGCGGGGCGGCCACCGTTTCGGCGATCGTTTCGGACGAAGCGCCGGGATAGGGCGCCTGAATCACGATCGTGGGGGGCGCGATCTCCGGGTATTGCGACAGCGGCAGCAGCGGAAAGGCAAAGGCGCCGATCAGCGTGATGACGATCGCGATCACGGCCGCGAAGATCGGCCGGTCGATGAAGAAGCGGGAAAAGTTCATCGCTCGTTACTCTGCCGTCGCCACGATTTCGGCTGCGGAAGCCTGAGGAGCGCGGGCGGGAGAGCCATTGGCGCCAGCGGGGGCGTTGGTCGCCTTGATCTCACCGTCCTTCGGCTGGACCTTCTGCCCGGGGCGAGCGCGCTGCACACCGCCGATGACCACCCGGTCATTTGCCTGAAGGCCGCTGCGGATCACCCGCAGTTCGCCAACCAGAGGGCCGAGTTCGACCGGCCTCGCCGCCACGGCATTTTCGCCATCGACAACATAGACCAGCCTGCGGGAAGCATCGGTCACGATTGCCGTGTCGGGCACAAGGAGGGCCTGATATTCGGACGATCCGGCCAGTTGCAGGCGCCCGACCATGCCGGGTTTCAGGAAACCGTCCGCATTGCCGAGCACGGCGCGGCCCTTGGCCGTTCCGGAACCGGGGTTGATGACCGTATCGATGAAGTCGATCCGGCCCTGGTGGTTATAGCTGTCTTCGTCCTGCAGTTTCACCCGCACGGGGGAACCGGTGCTGGCGCTCTTTTCACGCTGGTACTTGAGTATCAGCGCTTCCGAACCTTCGAACGAGAAGTGGATGGGGTCCATGGAAACGATGCGGGTCAGCACCGTCTGATCTGCGATCACGCTGTTACCTGCATCGACCAGTCGTTCGGATATGCGCCCTGAAATCGGCGCGCGCACGGTGGTGAAGCCTACATCCAGTTCCTGTGCGCGAACGCTGGCGCGGGCGGCGTTGACCTCCGCCTCTCCGGCACGAACCGCTGCCCGGCGCTGCTCCACTTCTTCCTGGCTTGCGGCTTGCGAGGCGGCCAGCGTTTCGGATCGCGCCAGTTCCGTCCGCGCATTGGCGAGCACCGCCTGCGCGCGGGCAAGTTGCGCGCGGGATTGCGCCAGCGCGGCCTGCGATGGCCGGGCGTCGATCGTGAACAGCGGCTGGCCTGCACGGACAAACTGCCCGTCGGTAAAGTGGATACGCTGGAGGTATCCGGTAACACGCGGGCGAACCTCCACATCCTGCACCGCTTCGAACCGGCCGACGAAATCGTCCCAGTCGCGAATCGTGCGCGCCAGTGGCTTTGCCACTGTCACTTCGGGTGCGGGGGGGGGGGCGGCATCCTGCCCGCCTGAACAAGCCGCCAGAGTCAGCGCGGCCAGGAATGCGAAGAAGCGTGGAGCCATTTTCTGAGATCGGACCGAGGGTCCGCCTTCCATGCTGCAATGCAGCGTCAACAGGTGATGACGCGCCAACTAGGACTGCGTTCATCACGAGTCAACACCTGTAGACATAGCTGGTGGATATGAATTGCATTTATCGCTACGGGTTTTGTGTATGACATCTTCACCTTGTGATCTTCCCCGGCCCAAATCGGCCGCCGCGACGAAGCAGGCGATGCTCCACGCCGCTCACAAGCGTTTCCTGCGGGAAAGTTACGAGAATGTGGGCCTGCGTGACATCGCCGGGGATGTCGGCGTGGATGTGGCGCTGGTCAGCCGCTATTTCGGCAGCAAGGAAGAACTGTTTCAGGCCGTGCTTCATGTGGCCGAGAAGGGGGAAATCCTGCCTCCCGAAATCTCGCAGGCAGAAATTCCTGCCTATCTGGCCCAGATGTTCGCACAGCAGGATACGGACGGCAGCGACCATGTCGAACGTCTGCTGATCATGCTGCGATCGGTATCTTCCCCGACCGCTTCCGCGATCGTCCGCGAGGCGTTGCGTAAGGATGTGCTCAGGCCGTTTGCAGACAGGCTGGGCGGCGAATGTGCTGAAATGCGCGCCAGCAGCCTGATGGCTGTGTGGATGGGGATGACGATCATGCGGACGATGATGGCGGTAGAACCCTTGTGCCAGGGCGCCGCTGACGTCGAAAGCCGCATCCGCCGCCTTTTCGAAGCCGCGTTAACGAACGAAGCCTGAGTTTTACGGGCGGCTGTTCAATCGATAGATGCGCGCGGCGTTGTCATGCAGGAATGACCGCTGCTCCGCCTCGTTGAGCTGGGCCGCCGCTCCGATCGCCATCCGGACTTTCTCGGCATAGTCCCACAACATGCTCTGGCCCACGTCGGAACCCCAGACCAGCCGGTCCGGCCCGAAGCCATCGACCATGCGGCGCACCAGATCGGCTGCGCTCACCCCGGCTTTCACCAGTCTTTCCATGTTGATCTCGGTGATCTTGAAATGGACGTTGGGCACGTCCTCGAAGATGGAGATCGTCGTATCGATACCGAAATGCGGTGGTGGGGGCATTGTAACCGTGCCGCCAGCTTCCTCTATCAACGCCACTTCGTATTGCGACATGCCATAGGGCATGGCCCCGTGGTCCAGCACGATCGGCAGGTCGGGATATTCCCGCGCAATGATCCTCGTAAGAGGGAGGACATAGGGAAGCTGATTGTTGAAGACGATCAGCGTCATCGGGGTGCCCAGATCGGCGCAGGCCCGCCACACCGCCATCGCGGTGGGTGAACTCATCCATGCGGTGTCGAGCAGCCATGGCCGGCTGGTCGCCATGCGGAAACCGGCCACGCCATATTCCTCAACCATCCGGCGATAGCTGCCCGCAGTCGCCGGATCCTGCGTGTCCAGGATTACGATGGGATGGAACCTGTCGGGGTATCGCTGCGCTGAATCGAGGATGTAACTGTTGTCATAGCCATAGACGTGGCCCCGCTGGACCAGACAGGCGTGGTCCACATTGTGTTCGTCCATCAGCGCCAGCAACTGCTCGGCTGTCACGGTGAACGCCGGACGGTCCGGAACCGGCAGGTCGGGGGTGAACGGACGGGCTGGATATCTGTCCCAGTCGTCGGCGATCAGGTGCGCGTGGGTATCGAGCAACTGCATCGCCATACCGTTTCATTCCTCCCTCGCGTCTCGGGTTCTCGGTGGATTCTGTCCGGACGCATGCAGCCTTGGTTGCCGCCGGGCGGACGATTTCAGCTGTCGGCCCGGCGTGCCGAACCATGTCGGCGTCAGGTGGAATACAGGCCCCTTGGCGGCGGCCACTTGCCTGTCCGGGCGAGATTATTTGTCTGTCGAAATTTTCGCGGGTTCGGCCGCACGCCACGCTTTTGCGACAGGCACACACGCAAACGAGCGCGCCCGGAAACGGGCCGCGCCGCTCATCGCTTCAGCATGGTGAAATCAGTTGCGGGCGGCGCCTGCCTGCCGGCGATATTCGCGCGGCGGCACGCCAAACTTCTCATGGAAAGTGCGTGTGAAGTGGGCGGCGCTGTTGAACCCCCACGAGAACGCGATTTCCGTCAGAGTGTGGGCGTTCCATGCAGGATTGCACATCTGTCGTGCGCATTCCTCCAGCCGCCGCCGCAGGACATAGGCGCTCATCTTCTCGCCGCCCGATGAGAACACCGTTCGCAGGTATCGCGGCGAAACGCGCAGACCGGCGGAAATCGATGCGGGCGAAAGCTCCGGATCGCGCAGGTTATCCTCGATATACTGGATTACGTCCTTGCGCCGCTGCCATGCGATCGCGGACGCTTCTTCAACCGTATCCACGCCCATGGTGTAGGACATGGAGATCATTTCCAGCAGATAGCGGGCTACGCGGTCCTCGTAATCCGGGCCCATGGAACTGTCGATGCCGCCGCTCAGCTCGCGCACCATGGCGGCCACGGTGCCGGTCAATCCGCTGGCATGCCCCAGATGCTGGCCACAGAACTGTTCCGGCGTCGGCAGATAGGTCCGCAAAATCTCTCCCGGAACGCGCACCATGACGGTGATCGAATGGTCGCGTGTCATGAAATAGTGCGGCAGACCGGTATCGCACAGGACGAAATCCCCCGCGACCAGAGTGGCCTCTTTCCCGCAGTGATAGAACGTGCTCGCCCCTTCCGCCTGCAGCAGGAAATTATAGATGCGCGGTGAATTGCGGGCGATGTGGCTCTGTTTGCGCTCCACACTGCAATTGTCGACGGTCAGGCGGGCCAGCTTGACCGGGCCTAGTTGTCCGATCCGCAGTTCGGCGTCGAACTTGTCGTTGTTTCCGGGCGTGAATTCGCACTGGCTCATGCGCGTGGCGTAAAGCTCCGCCCATGCCGCCGCTCTGCCGATTGTGGGCAGCCCATGTGTGGACAGAAGTTCCATCGTGCCGCTCTCTCCCCGGCTTCGCGCTTTTCACGCGATAGCCACCGCCCACAAAGGGGGCGAACCCTGCAAAACTGCGCCTGCATCTGAAACAAGTCAACTCGCCCGAACGCGGGTTTCGGCCCGTTTGGCCTTCTCACTTGACTGAATGGGCGCAAAAGATTGGCTCTGGCAGAATGGCGCCCAGAAGCTGGCTTGTGCGCCTGCGACCTCTCCCCGATGCTCGGGCTATAAGCAGTCGGAAAATCGGACGAGGAGAGGCCCCTGTGCAATCGCGTTTAGCCGCCGGATTTGCCGCGTTGCTGCTGGTGACCGGATCGCCCCATGCCATGGCTCAAGCCGTGGATCAGGCCAGGATCGACGAGTTGGCCCGTGATGTGGAACGCGTGGAATCGGTCCGCGCCGTGAAGGATCTGCAACGCTTCTACGCCCAATACGCACAGTTCGCGCTGGCGGATGAAATGGCCGCTCTGTTTGCGGACAATGCGGAACTGATCTGGGGCGATCGCACGGTGCGCGGCCGCGCCGCCATTACCCGCTGGCTGAAGCAGCGACTGGGCGAACGGCGCGGGTTGGCGGAAGGCGCGCTGCATACGGAATTCATCGAAGACCCGCTGGTCAACCTTTCGGTGGACGGCCGCTCCGCCAAGGCCCGCTGGATGGGCATGACAATGGCCGGGGACGGCCGGGGCAAGACCCTGATCGAAGGCGGCATTTACGAAAACGAATATGTGCTGGATGACGGAGTATGGAAGATTTCGCGCCAGCACTATTACCCGCAATATACCGGCGATTACGATCAGGGCTGGGCCAATGTCGGCAATGCCGAACTGCCCATGGTTCCGTTTCATTTCACGCTCGACGAATCCGGCGTTCCGATTCCTGATCCGGTCGGGCCCGCGCCTGCCAGCAACGCGAACCTCGCCGGGCTGGAATCGCGCATCGACGCGCTCAACGCGGAAGACGCGGTGCGCAACCTGCAGAACGCCTATGGCTACTACGTCGACCGCAAGATGTGGGACGACGTGGTCGATCTGTTCGCGGATGACGGACTGGTTGAGATTGCCGGGGCCGGTGTGTTCAGTGGCAAGGACGGTGTCCGCCGCGCGATGGAGCGGATGGGCGCGCAGGACGTAAAGCACGGCGAATTCAATGATTACCCGCTGTTCGACACCGTGGTCACCGTCATGCCCGGCAATCGCGAGGCCTATGTGCGGGGGATCGCGCTCGGCATGCTGGGCGATAATGCAGCCGGCACCTCGGGCTGGGAATTTCAGGTGTTCCGCAACCGCATGGTCCTGGATGGAGGTCTGTGGAAGGTCAGGGAAATGCGGCTCTATCCCCTGCTAAGGGCAGATTATTCGGCGGGTTGGGGCAGGGGCGGCACTTCGCATCTCGCCTCTACCTTGCCCGCTTTCACGGAACCGCACCCGGTAACGGGGCAAAAGGTGACTATCGCCGGTTTCACCGAAGCGGGTGCAGACCCGCTGACCGCTCTGTTGCCCTCGGCCGTCAGCGCGCCGCAATCGGGTGACGAAACCGCGCGGCTGCTGGATGCCCAGCGGCGCCTTCAGCGTTCTCATGCCTATGACGGGGTGGAAAACATCTCCGCTGCCTACGGCTATTACCTCGACGATTTCCACTGGGACGAAATGGGCGGCATGTTCGCCAAAGACGGCAACAAGCATTCGCCCTTCGCCGGGTTCTATATGGGCCAGGATCGGATCAAGGGTGCGGCCAACGCCATGTATGGTCCCCCGCCTGAGACACGCGCGGGCATTTCCTATCACTGGCGGTTTCAGCCGGTTATCCATGTGTCCTACGATGGCCGCTCCGCCAATCTGCGCGCCCGCCTGTTCCAGCCGCGCACCCAGATGCGGCGTCCGGATGGTGGGGCGGGCGGCGGCATGATGTCGCCCGGCTTCAACAGCGGCATGTATCCCAACGATCAGGCCGTGCTCGAAGACGGCATCTGGCGGCTGTGGAGCCTGACGATCGACGAACACTACATGTCCACCCGCAACTGGCGTGAAGGCTGGGCCGGCGTCGCCCCCACTCCGCCGGGCGGCGCTGCCGGGCAAAGCCCGCTGGTCGAGCGCTATCCCCCCGATATCCTGATGACGGAACTGGGGCGCCGCGCGGAACATTTCCGGGGTGGCACCGGCGTCACGCTGGCTTGGCCGGACATCCTGCCGATGTGGTTCCACTACAAGAACCCGGTGTCCGGCCGTGTGCCTGAATTCTACTGGCCTGACAGCGTGCCCAGCGTTCTCCTGCCCCAATCGCGCCTGATCGCCCACGGCTATCAGATGCCGCCCAACGGGCCTGAACAGGATGGCATCCACATCGAACTGACGCCGCCTGAAGCCGGTGTCATGGAAACCGCGGAATGACATGAGGGGGACGGGAGAGCGCATGTCGCTCTCCCGATTCCCTCTCGCACCTGTTCGTTCGGAGATTGAGGGCTGGGGTAAGCCTTCTTACGCGATCCCGGTTTTGCTTTATCCCGCGGGTGGCGCAGCCGCTTCGGTCAGGGCGGGGCCCGGCTCCTCGGCGGCAAGGTCCCTCAGCTCGCTCCCGGCAGTTTCCGGCAGCAGCAGTGTGGCGATCAGCACGAATACGATCCCGCACACACCCAGCAGCAGCATCGCCGCGCTCAGGTCCATCGCGGCGGTCAGCGCCACGATCGGCACCAGGCTGACGAAGGCGGCGCTGCCCGCACGGCCGAAGTTATAGGCAAACGCCTGTCCGGTGCCGCGCAACTCGGTCGGGAACAGTTCGGTGAAATAGGCCCCGAAACTGGCGTACATGCCGAACTGGAAGAACCCATAGACGAAGCCTGCCAGCGCCAGCAGCATGACATTGTCGCCCAGCGGTCCATAGAGATAGAACGACGCCGTCAGGACAAAGCCCGCACCGAACAGACGAAACACCTTCCGCCGCCCGATCGCGTCGCTGATGTAGGCGTTGGTGATGAACCCGAAGAACCCGCCCGCGCTGTTGATCAGCACCAGCGTACCGGCAATGGCGATGGACAGGCCGCGTTCCAGATTGAGGAAAGAGGTCAGGTAATTGCTGATCGAATAGGCCGCCCCCTGCACGCCCAGCGAAAGCAGGGCGGTCAGCAGCGTGATGCGAAGGACGCGGGGCGTGAAGATCGCCCCCATTGAATGGCTTACGCCGCTTTCCTTCTGGCGGGCGAGGGCGCGCTTGAAAACGTCGGAATCGTCGGAATCCCGGCGTACCAAGAAGATCAGCAGCGCGGGCAGGATTCCGGCCCAGAACACGATCCGCCAGCCCAGGTCGGGATCGTCGATCCACGCCACGACCGGGCCTGCCAGCAGCGCCGCCAGCCCCGATCCTACTGCCGCCCCGCTGTGCACGGTGCCCAGTGCCTTGCCGCGGTGCTTCGGGTTAATCACTTCGCCCAGCAGTACCGCGCCCACCGCCCATTCGGCCCCGAAGCCCAGGCCCTGCAGTACGCGCAGGATCAGCAATTGCTCGTAATTCTGCGCGAAGCCGGAAAGGAACGAGAAGAGGGAGAACCATAGGATCGTGATCTGCAGGATGCGCGCCCGACCGTACCGGTCACACAGCCATCCGCCTATCCAGCCGCCGATCGCGGCGGCGAAGAAGTTCGCGCTGGAAATGAAGCCGGCTTCCACCAGCGACATGCCTAGTGCGGCCACCAGCACGGGGATCAGGTATGAATAGACCACCCCGTCGGCCATATCCATCGCCCAGCCTGCGCTGCAGGTCCAGAAAATGCGCCGGGTCTTGCGGTTCGCCTCGCGATACCAGTCGAACATCGCCATGCGAATTGCTACCCTCTCTCTGCCGTTGCCGCCGCGCTTCTTCCTGCGGGTCAGTCGATCGTGAACACGCTCCGCTGCACATGGCGCACGCCGCCATTGGCCTGCACCGGATCATCCTTGCTGTTGAAGTAATAGAGCGTGCCGATGGTGTTATCGTCGACCAGCCATGAATTGGGATAACCCAGATCCCAGCTTCCGCCGTCGTCGCGGACGATGATTTCCGGCCCCCAGGTCTTGCCGCCGTCCTCGCTCACCGTGGCGCGAATACCGGCGGGCATCAGGCGATAGCCATAGACCGCCACGATCCGCCCATCGGGCATGATCACCAGATTGCCTGGTGCGCCGAAATCGTTGACCCGGCTCAGGAAACCCCAGGTATCTCCGCCATCGTCGGAATAGAACACCTCGCTCCACATCACGCCCGTGGGGTCGCGCTGGCAGCGGGTGATGCACAGAATGCGTCCGCTGGGCAGCATGTAGGCGCGCGGATAGAACCAGCGGTGGCCCACAAAGGCGACGCTGGGGTCGTTGTAGTCGCCATCCGCGTTGCCGAACGGGTCCTCGCGCGGGACGATGTAGGACATGAAACGGAACTCGCGCCCCTGATCGACGCTGCCGTAAACCAGCGGGCGACGGTGGCTATTGTCGCTTTCGACGGAGAACATGAACATCAGGCAGCGGCCATCGGGGCGCACCAGCGTGGAATGAACGCCGGTCATCGACGCCAGGTGGTCCAGCGGGACAAGGATCGTCTCACCCCAGGTCTTGCCGCCATCGCGTGAAATGCGGGCGGTGCCCTGCGTGCCCGATGTCGCGAAGCCACCCATGCTGCCGCTGGAAACCAGCACGTTGGGGTCGCGGTAATCGACCGGATCGGCAAACCGGGTGGACATGTCCTCCCGCGATCGGCCGCGCCCTTCGCCGCCCGGCCCCGCCATCATGTTGTACTGCGGTTCGCCCCAGGTACGCCCACGATCGCGCGATCGCACCGTCACGGTGCGCGGGTTGCTGCTGTTCTGCCCCAGCACGTCATGCCGGATTGCGTCGCCGCTGCCGTAGCTGACGTTGCGCGTGGCGAAATTGGCGATCAGCGTGCCGTCGCCCGTTTCCCAGAAGCCGCTGGTGAACGGCCATGAACAGAACTCGTCCTCGCGTCGATAAACCACGGAATGATCGACATGGCGCGGGGCGCGCGGCGCCGCATAGGTTGTGGCCACGATGATGCTCCTCGATTGCCTGCCGGGTGGCCCTTACCGGGCCGGGCCGCGCCCGCCGGGGACATGGATCCGCTCGGCGGTGTTGTAGAACAGGTCGCGCTGCTGTTCCTGCGAAAGGCCGGATGCGGAATCGAGCGCGTGCTGCACCCACATGAACATGCTGCCCGGCGTGTTGCCCACGTCGCTGCCCCAGGTCATCTTGTTGGCGCCGAAAGTCTGCACCATGTGTTCTAGGAAGGGCTGGAACGGCACATGCGCGGCGTGCAACTGCTCGATCAGCAGGGTCGTGTACTTGTAATAGACATTGCTCAACTGCGCCAATTCGCGGTGCTGCGGGGAAAGGCCGAAGTCCGGCCCCAGCTCAGCCCGCGGGAAGCCGATATGGTCCAGCAGGATGTTCACGTTGGGATAGCGATTGGCGTGCTGCGCCACCTTCGCCATTGCGCCCGGCGTATTGCCGCCGATCGGCATCAGCACGACCAGCAGACCCAGCCGGTTCGCTGCTTCCCATGAATGGGCGGCGGTTGGTGAGAGGAAGGCGAAATCGTCATTATCCCGGTTGCCCGGCCCGGCTGCCTGCCCCGGAACGGGCGTGGGGGATCCGGTCCAGCGGACGCCCGCGATCTTGTTCTCGCGCGCCATCTTTTCCAGCTGGGCGGGTGTATCCTCGGCCTCGGGGTCCAGAATGACCACCGGGATGATCCGGTCGGGATGTTCGGCGGAGATATCCAGCAGATAACGGTTATCGAAGCGATATGTGCTCGAATACTGGACGCCTGCACCCTTCGCGATGTTGTTCTCGTCCCAGAACGCGAACACTTCCTTGGGGGTTTGCGGGAATCGCATGGCCTTCGCGACCATGATCTCCGGGCCATAACGCGATGTGCGCGAATTGAACGGGTACTTGTCGGCGTCGTTCGTATAGAAATGGCCGTGCGTGTCGTAGAGCTTGAACTCCGGCACGATAACGTGCGCGAGCGCTGACTTAGGCAGCGCGGCGACGCCCGCTGCGGCAAGACCGGAACCGATAAGCGTGCGGCGATCGAACATGCGAAAACCCCTCCACCCCAAATGACGCTGTGTTATGCCGCCGATCGGCCGCGCCCTGATGTAGTTGCAATGCTATCAGCGAGAGAGGCGGGTAACTTGATCGCGGCGGCGTTGCGAACGCGCCGGATCTTCTGGCGCTATCGGCTTGCGAACAGTTCCAGCGCGCGGGCGATGGCCGCATCGGCCGCCGCCTGATCGAAAGCCTGCGAACCGGGAATTGCGAAGCCATGGTCGGCCGCCAGCACTTCCACCGTGCCTTCCAGCCCGGCATCGGCAAACGCTTTGTTCAGATCATCCTTGTCGCCGGGTTCTCGCGCATCGTCGTTGCGCGCCAGCGCCACATAGTATGCGGCGCGGCTCTGGTTGACGAACAGGTGCGGGCTGTTGGGGCGCGGCGTCGCGGTTCCTGATGGATAGAGCGCCGCCACCGCGCCGATCCGCGCCGGAACCGCGCGGGCGGCATAAAATGCGCTGGCCGATCCATAATCGAAGCCCAGCGTCATCGCGCCGCGCGTGGTGTCGGTGTCGGGCTGGGAATCGAGAAAGGCAATCAGGGCGCGGCTGTCCGCGATCTGGGCTGCTTCGTCAGCCGCTGTCCGCCATCCGGTGCTTCGTTCGCGCGCCTCGGCGGGGGGCAGGGCGGGCGCGGCCACGCTGCCGTCCAGCTTCACGCTGCGATAATAGGCATTGGGGATCAGCACCACGTATCCCGCCGCGGCCAGCTTGCGCCCGATCTCGGCATAGGCCGGGCGCAGGCCCTCTGCATCGGTCCACACCAGCAGTGCGGGCCAACGCCCTGTGCCGGAAGGGCGATAGAGCAGGGCATCCGCCGATCCGGCGGCCATCGGCACTGTCACCGGACCGCCGGTAACGGCACTTCCGGCGTTGCTCGTGCTCGCGCATCCCGTCGCCAGAAGGCCCAGCGAACAGGCGCTGGCGAGGACGAAAAGTCGCCGTGAAAAAGCCATCACAACCCCCGCTCTCAATCGACTGAAAAGATCGTGCGCTGGATATGGCGCTTGCCGCCGTTCACCTGCACAGGGTCGTCCTTGCTGTTGAAATAATAGATCACGCCGACTTTGCCGTCGTCGGTGACCCAGGCGTTCGGGTAGCCCAGATCCCAGCTGCCGCCATCGTCGCGGACGATCAGTTCCGGCCCCCAGGTCTTGCCTTCGTCCTCGCTCACCTTGGCGCGGATGCCGCTGGGCATCAGGCGATAGCCATAGACCATGACCAGCCGCCCATCGGGCAATTGCACTAGGCTGCCGGGCGATCCGAAGTCATTCACCCGGCTCAGGAACTGCCATGTCCGCCCGCGGTCG
>DATMGK010000061.1:0-1981 GCA_035555595.1 Croceibacterium sp.
GGCAAAACCGCTTCGTGCCGGCCCCGAGGCGCCAGCACCTGGCATTGTCACGACAATGTCGGGATGGGGCGCAAATAGGGGGGAACCGAAGCAAAAGCAAGAAGTCGTGCACGATCCCCGCATTGCCCTGTGCAAAAGGAGGCGGTAGGCTCCCCTAGCACAGCACCCGCGCGAGACGTGGTGCCCAATGGGAGAGACATTATGAGATATTCTCTTGTCGCGGCCCTTGCCGTAGCGATTTCGGTCACGGCCGTCGCCCAGGATCAACCGGCTTCCGCATCGGGCTGGCAGACTTTCGGGGAAGAAGGCGGCAGGTCGGGCGCGCTCGTCAAGGCGGACAACGGTTCGCAGATCGTCATCAAATGCGACAAGCCCGGCAAGCGGGAAGTCCACGCCATGATCATGTCCGCCAACGACAAGCTGGCCGTGCCCAACGATCGGCCGATATCGCGCCCGATCCGCTTCCAGTTCGACAACAAGTCGCCCGCGACCGAAAACTGGCGCTTCTACGAAACCTACGCCATGGCCTCCGGCAAGACCGGGGATCGCGCTCTGGCGCGCTTCATCGTCGGCTTGCGGAATGCGAGCAAGGTCCGCACGATCCTGAGCACCGGCATCGGGTCGGATGTCGACTTGTCCTTCGACGTGGCCGGGGCGCAGAAAGCGATCGCGCACGTTTACGAAGCCTGCCGCGACAGCGCCCCGGCTTAAGCCCGGGGCTAAACCTATTCGCTCAGTCCGTGCTTGCGGATGCAGTGGCGTAGCTGGTCGTAAGTCAGCCCCAGGGCCTTGGCGGTCTGGCGCTGGTTCCAGCGATTGCGGCCCAGGTGGTGCTCCAGGATCGCGCGCTCGTGGGCGTCCACAGCGGCGCGTAAATCTGCCACGGTATCATAGTCGCCAGGCGCCAGGCGGGGGAGGCTGACGTCTTCCCCTCCCCGATCCGCTGGGCGCATGGGCGCAGCGGGTTTCCACGGGCTGTCGAACGGATCGAACTGGACGTGCGCGATGGGCTCGCCCCAATCGCCCCATCGATAGACTGCGCGTTCGACCACGTTGCGCAATTCGCGCACGTTGCCGGGCCAGGGATAGGAATCGAGCTGCTGCCGGACATGCGGCGCAAAGCCCGGCCAGGCTTCCCAGCCGACCTCGGCCGCCATGCGCCGGCCGAAATAATCGGCCAGCACGTCGATATCCCCCTCGCGCACGCGCAGCGGGGGCAGCGTGATCACCTCGAAGCACAGCCGGTCGAGCAGATCGGCGCGAAAGCGGCCTTCTTCCGCCAAGGCGGGCAGGTTCTCATTGGTCGCGGCGACGATGCGCGTGTCGACCCGTACGGGCCGGGAGGAACCGATGCGCGTGACCTCGCCATATTCGACCGCGCGCAACAACCGCTCCTGCGCGGCCATCGACAGCGTGCCGACCTCGTCCAGGAACAAGGTGCCGCGATCCGCCTCCTCGAACCGACCCGCCCGCGCCCGGGTGGCGCCGGTGAATGCGCCCGCCTCGTGCCCGAACAGCTCCGCCTCGATCAGTGTCTCGGGCAAGGCCGCGCAATTCATCGTGACCAGCGGCTCCTCCCACCGGTCGGACAGGCGGTGAAGGCGCTCGGCGATCAGTTCCTTGCCCGTTCCTCGCTCGCCGATCACCAGCACGGGACGGCGCATCGGCGCGGCGCGGCTGGCGCGCTCCACGGCATCCAGGAATGCGCCCGACTGGCCGATGAATTGCTGGGTTTCCCGCTCCATGGCCAAGATATAGCGGATTTCCCCATATGCTGGCAATCTTCACCATGTGGCGCCGCCAGCCCCTGCTGAAATATCACGTTTTTCCGCCTTTTTGGCGATTTGGCACGGTGCTTGCTGAAAGGAGTTCATCAAAGGTCAGGAAGGGATACCAGTGATGTACGATCGCGAATTCTTCACCAGCAAGCTCGGCTTCGCTGCGCTGGTAAGCATTGCCGCGATGGTCGCCTTCAACATCG
>DATMGK010000062.1:0-13882 GCA_035555595.1 Croceibacterium sp.
GAAGGACAAGTTCACTGAATTCGTGCGCGAACATCCAATCGCCACCGTGGCCGGTGGGCTGGCGCTGGGCGTGGTCGTCAGCAGCTTCTTCAAGCGGTCGCCCACGCGCAAGCTGGGTGGACGCGCGGCCAAGACCGCGAGCAGCCTGGCAGCCGTGGGGGCGCAGCTTGCCCTGACCTATGCCCAGCACGCAATGTCGGCGGCGAGCGAAGCTGGCAAGGCGGGTGCGGAAAAGCTGGAAGACTTTGGTTCTACGGCACGGAGTGCCGGGCGTGAAGCGGTGGAGAAAGCCAGCGAACTGGGCGAAAGCGCGCGTTCGGCCACGCGGGATGCGGGCAAGCGGCTGGGCAAAGCGCTCCACGACCGGATCAACTGATCCTTCGCACTTGCAGCATCCGACCGATCGCTTATGGCGTGGCCTGAAACCACTTCACGCGCGGAAGGTCATGCCATGGGCAAGCAGCTGCTGCATCTGGTGATGGGCGGGAAAGTTACCGACCCCCAGACGCTGGAATTTCAGGATCTGAAAGACATTCACATCGTCGGCATTTTTTCCAGCTATGCCGAGGCGGAAGATGCGTGGCGCGCATGGGCGCAGCGCACCGTCGACGATGCGGAAATGCGGTATGTAATCGTACATCTCCATCGACTGCTGGAGCCGGAGCTTCCGGGAAGCTGAGGTTTGGGTTGATGCGCTTTTAATGAGCGCTGCGCGCGAGCTTTTGTGCGCTGGATCCCGCCTTCGCGGGAATGACGAAGTGGGGTGGCGCTGTGGTGCCACCCCTTTTCTTTGGCTGGACGTTTAACCCGGGCGTTTGACGGGCCGCTTAGCTGCCCGATGAGGGGTGGCCTTCTTCGTCAGCCCCTCCCACTTTTCGTCATCCCCGCGAAGGCGGGGATCCAGTCGAGGCTGCCCCCCCTCCCCTGACGGAGAGAGGGTTTTGGGTCAGATAAATTCGATCTTGTCGACCAGATAGAAGCGGTCGCCGCTGGGTACGGTGACTTCCACTTCTTCCCCAATCTGCTTGCCGATCAGCGCGCGGCCGAGGGGGGAGTCGTAGGAGATGCGGCCGTTGCGGGCGTCGGCTTCGGTCTGGCCGACGATCTGGTAGCGTTGCGGCTTGTCCTGATCGTCCAGCACGGTGACCGTGGCGCCGAAGACGATGCGGTCGCCGGACAGAGTGGCCGGATCGATGATCTGGGCGCGGCTGACGCGGTCTTCCAGTTCGGCAATCTGCGCCTCTACCTGGCCCTGCCGTTCCTTGGCGGCGTGATATTCGGCGTTTTCAGACAAGTCGCCATGGGCGCGCGCTTCCTCGATCGCGTCAACGATCTTGGGCCGCTCGGCTCTCAGGACCTGAAGGTCGGCAGTCAGCTTTTCGTAGCCTTCCGCCAGCATCGGCACTCTTTCCATCGGCTTCCCAGTCTGTCCTTGTGTTTCCCGCCAAAGTCACCCTCCCCGCCCCAATCAGAGCGGTTGAGCGCCTTTTGAATGTCGGGAGATCTACCGTGTCTCAGGCATAATAGTCCTGCAACGAACGTACTTCAAGTTCGCTCGCCCGGACTGACAGGATCGCCTGCGCCGTCGCGGCGGAGGAGGCGGCCGTCGTGTAGTACGGTACCTTCTCTTTCAGCGCGGACGCGCGGATGGACTGGCTGTCCTTGTGGCTCTGCCAGCCTTCGGTGGTGTTGAAGATCAGCGCGATGTCGCCATCGATGATGCGATCGACGATATGCGGGCGTCCTTCGGCCACCTTGTTCACCCGTTCAACCGGAATACCCGCGTCAGACAGGTACTGTGCCGTGCCGCCCGTGGCGACCACGCGGAAGCCGTGCTGCGCCAGTTGCCGGACGGGGCCGACGATCTGCGGCTTGTCGCTGTCTTTCACGGACACGAACAGTGTGCCACCATCGGGCAGCTTCGTGCCTTCGCCCAGCTGCGATTTGACGTAGGCGGTGGAGAAATCGCGATCGATGCCCATCACCTCGCCGGTGGACTTCATTTCCGGGGTCAGTGCCGGGTCCGATCCAGGGAAGCGGCTGAAGGGGAACACGGCTTCCTTCACCGTCATGTAATCGATGCGCCAATCGATCGCCGGCAGATCGGCCAGCTTCTCGCCAGCCATGACGCGAGAGGCGATCTTGGCGATCGGCGTGCCGATGGCCTTGGCGACGAAGGGCACCGTGCGGCTGGCGCGCGGGTTCACCTCGATCAGATAGACCTCGCCATCCTTCACCGCGAACTGCACGTTCATCAGGCCGCGCACGCCCAGCGCCATGGCCAGAGCCTGCGCCTGCCGCTCCATCTCCGCAATCACGTCGGCAGGCAGGCTGTAGGGCGGCAGAGTCGCCGCGCTGTCGCCCGAATGGACGCCCGCTTCCTCAATGTGCTGCATCACGCCGGCGATCACAACCTGTTCGCCGTCGCACAGGGCATCAACGTCGGCCTCTATCGCATCGCGCAGATACTGGTCGATCAGCACCGGGCTATCGCCTGAGACGTTCACCGCGGTGGCGATGTAGGCATCGAGTTGCGCGTCGGAATCGACGATTTCCATCGCGCGGCCGCCCAGAACGTAGCTGGGCCGCAACAGCACCGGGTAGCCGATGTGGTGGGCGACAGCCAAAGCCTCATCCCGGCTGCGGGCGATGCCGTTTTGCGGTTGCTTCAGCTTTAGGTCGTTAACCAGTTTGGCGAAACGTTCACGATCTTCGGCAAGGTCAATCGCGTCAGGGGATGTGCCGAGAATGGGAATCCCGGCGTTTTCCAGCGACTGCGCCAGCTTGAGCGGGGTCTGGCCGCCGAACTGCACGATCACGCCCACCAGTTCGCCGCGCGACTGTTCGACGCGGAGGATTTCCAGCACGTCTTCCGCGGTCAGCGGCTCGAAGTAGAGGCGGTCGGACGTGTCGTAATCCGTGCTGACCGTTTCGGGGTTGCAGTTGACCATGACAGTCTCGAACCCCGCCTCGCTGAGCGCGAAGCAGGCGTGGACGCAGCAGTAATCGAATTCGATCCCCTGCCCGATCCGGTTTGGTCCGCCGCCGAGGATGACGATCTTGCGCCGGTCGCTGGGATCCGCCTCGTCCTCAGGCTCCCCGAAGGTGGGCGCTTCGTAGGTCGAGTACATGTAGGGCGTGATCGCTTCAAACTCAGCCGCGCAGCTATCGATACGCTTGAACACCGGGAGCACGCGGAGGCGGTGACGCAGGGCGCGCACTTCATCCTCGCTGGTGGCGCCAGCCATGGCTTGCAGCGCATCGTGCAGCAGGCCGGAGCGGCGGGCCTGCGTTTCCGCAAGACCGCCCGCGACACCGACCGAGCGCACGGCGAGCGTGGCGAGGCGCTTGTCGGAAAAGCCCATCGACTTCAGGCGGCGGAGCGACGCGGCGTCGTTCGGCAGCCCTTCTTTCGCGATCACGGCTTCTTCAGCGATGATTTCTTCGATGTGGCGCAGGAACCACGGGTCGTAATGCGTGATCGCGTGGATTTCCTCCACGGTGAAGCCTTCGCGGAAGGCCTGCCCGACTTTCAGCAGGCGGTCCGGCGTTGCCTGGCTGAGCGCGGCGGTGATCTCATCACGGCTCGCGCCTTCGAGTTCGAGCACGCGGTTGAAGCCGTCCAGCCCGGTTTCGAGGCCGCGCAGGGCCTTTTGCAGCGATTCCTTGAAGTTGCGGCCGATGGCCATGACTTCACCGACCGACTTCATCGCGGTGGTCAGCAGCGGTTCCGCGCCCTTGAACTTCTCGAACGCGAAGCGCGGGATCTTCGTCACGACATAGTCGATCGTGGGTTCGAAGCTGGCGGGGGTGGCGCCGGTGATTTCGTTGGTGATCTCGTCCAGCGTGTAGCCAACCGCCAGCTTCGCCGCGACGCGCGCGATGGGGAAGCCCGTGGCCTTCGACGCGAGGGCCGATGAGCGCGAGACGCGCGGGTTCATTTCGATCACGATCAGGCGGCCGTCGCGCGGATTGACCGCGAACTGAACGTTGGAACCGCCGGTTTCCACCCCGATTTCGCGCAGCACAGCGATGCTGGCGCTGCGCATGATCTGGTATTCCTTGTCCGTCAGCGTCAGCGCTGGGGCGACGGTGATGGAATCGCCGGTGTGGACGCCCATCGGATCGACGTTTTCGATGGAACAGATGATGATGCAGTTGTCGTGCCGATCGCGCACGACCTCCATCTCATACTCCTTCCAGCCGAGCAGCGATTCCTCGATCAGAACCTCTGTCGTCGGGCTGGCGTCGAGGCCGGAGCGCACGATGGCTTCGAACTCGCTGCGGTTATAGGCGATGCCGCCGCCAGTGCCGCCAAGCGTGAAGCTGGGGCGGATGATCGCCGGCAGGCCGGTGTTTTCCAGCACCGCAAACGCTTCATCCACCGTGTGCGCCACGCCGCTGCGAGCGGATTCCAGGCCGATCTTGTCCATCGCATCGCGGAAACGCTGGCGATCTTCCGCCTTGTCGATGGCGTCGGCATTGGCGCCGATCATGGTGACACCGAACTTGTCGAGCGTGCCGTCGTTGAACAGCGCCAGCGCGCAGTTCAGCGCCGTCTGCCCGCCCATCGTGGGGAGCAGGGCATCAGGCCGTTCCTTCTCGATGATCTTGGCGACGATTTCCGGCGTGATCGGCTCCACATAAGTGGCGTCGGCGAATTCCGGATCGGTCATGATCGTGGCGGGGTTGGAGTTGACGAGGACCACGCGGTAGCCCTCCTCCTTCAGCGCCTTGATCGCCTGGGTGCCGGAATAGTCGAACTCGCAAGCCTGACCGATGATAATCGGGCCAGCGCCGATGACGAGGATCGAGGAGATGTCAGTACGTTTGGGCATGTTGGTCCGTAATCATTTGAATGTGAAGCGGAAAACCCTCGCGCGCAGCGCGTTCGAAAACACAATGAATCGCGAGATCGTTTTCCTGCTCAATTTTGATTAGTGAGTATGGCACTGCATCAACGCCGTTCGCCGTTTTCATGTAGAAGCGTTTTGCTCCGCATTCTCGAAGCAACGCGCCGCTAGTTTGTGCCACTAATTCCAAATGGTCGATCTCATTAGGTAGCAAATCTCGTTCCGAAACGCTCAGATAAGGCTGCGGCGCTTCCCTGCTCGAAGCGAGCAGATTGAACAAAACGGTGACCGCCGCGCACACCCCCGCCCCTGCCGCAAACCAGATGAGGCGCGTCCGCCTCACCCCAACATCCCCACAAACTTCTCGAACAGGTAGAAGCTGTCATGCGGGCCGGGGCTGGCTTCGGGGTGGTATTGCACGCCGAAGGCCTTCTTGCCCTTGATCGCGATGCCGCAGTTGGAGCCGTCGAACAGGCTGACGTGGGTTTGCTCCACGTTTTCGGGCAGAGAGGCGTTATCGACGGCGAAGCCGTGGTTCATGCTGGTGATTTCCACCACACCATCTTCCAGACGCTTCACCGGATGGTTCGCGCCGCGATGGCCCTGATGCATCTTGGCCGTCTTCGCCCCCGCCGCAAGGCCGAGCATCTGGTGGCCGAGGCAGATGCCGAACACCGGCATATCCCGGTCCAGCAGCGCCTTGATGGTCGGCACGGCGTATTCGCCCGTGGCCGCCGGATCGCCGGGACCGTTGGAGAGGAACACGCCATCGGGTTGCAGGGCGAGGATTTCGTCCAGCGCGGTCTGCGCCGGAACCACCGTTACCCGCGCACCGGCCTTCACCAGATTGCGGAAGATGTTATCCTTGCTGCCATAGTCGATCGCCACGACGTGTGGGCGGGCATCGCGCGGGGCGCGGCCATAGCCCTGCCCCAGCTTCCACGGGCCGCCTTCCCACCCTTCATGCTTTTCGCGGCTGACACGGCGGGCGAGGTCCATCCCCTCCAGCCCCGGCCAGTCCTGCGCGCGCTTCACCAGCGCGGGAATGTCGAATTCGCCCTTGGGATCATGCGCGATCACGGCGTTGGGGGCGCCGCTGAGGCGGATGCGGCGGGTCAGCGCCCGGGTATCGACGCCCGACAGGCCGATCTTGCCCTGCGCGGCCAGCCATTCCACGAATTCGCTTTCGGCACGGAAGCTGGAATGGCGCGTCACATCTTCGCGCACAACACAGCCGACAGCCCCTTCGACCTGCGATTCGATATCCTGCGGGTTGGTGCCCACGTTGCCGATATGCGGGAAGGTGAAGGTGACGATCTGCGCCGCGTAGGACGGATCGGTCAGCACTTCCTGATACCCCGTCATCGCGGTGTTGAAGCACACTTCACCCACGGCGTGGCCCACGGCGCCGAAACCCCTGCCCCAGATAACCGTACCATCGGCGAGGACGAGGACACCAGTGGCCCCCTTGGGTTGCGCAGCAGAATGGGCAGGCAGGGCCATGGGCTCTCCGTTCGAGGGGTTTCCAGCAGTAGGTGCTAAGTCGTGGCCGCTAGACCCCGCCCCACGCGCCGTCAACCTCGCCAGCGGTGAAAAATGCCGCTAGGCGGGCGGACAACGAAACCATCCACCGGAAAGATACAAAAAATGCTCCGCGACGATCTCAAACAGGCCCAGATCTCTGCCATGAAGGGCGGCGACAAGGAACGCCTGGCCGCCGTTCGGCTGATACTGGCGAAGATCAAGGATCGCGATATCGAGCAGCGCACCGCCTCGCAGCCGATGGAAGACGACGCCCTGGTGATCGACACCCTGCAGAAAATGGCCAAGCAGCGCCGCGAATCGATCGAGATGTATGTGACCGGCGGGCGCGACGAGCTGGCGGCGGTGGAACGCGCCGAACTGGCGGTGATCGAGGAATTCCTGCCCCGCCAGATGGACGAGGTGGAAACGAAAGCGGCGATCGAATCGATCAAGGCCGAACTGGGCGCCGCCGGAATGAAGGACATGGGCCGCGTGATGGCGGAACTGAAAGCGCGCCACAGCACCGTGCTGGACATGGGCCGCGCGAGCGGATGGGTGAAGGCCGCGCTTTCATAAGCCAGAGCGGCCGCCCGCACCGCTATGTCATGACGTGGACGTTGCGCCCGCGCCCCTCTTCCTTCGCGCGGTAGAGCGCGCGGTCCGCCGCGCGCAGCAGTTCCGTAACGTCGCTTTCGCCGCCGATGCACTCGGCGCTGCCCACGCTGACGCCCACGCGGGCCGTCATGCCCAGGCCCATGTCATATTCCCGCCCGACTTCGGCGATCAGCCTGTCGATGATGCGATCGGCTTCATCCAGCGGCGTGTTGTACATGATGATGGCGAATTCATCTCCGCCGAGCCGGAACACCTTGTCATCCCTGCGGACGGATGCCCGCAATCTGTCCGCCACCGTCTGAAGCAGATGATCCCCGGCGTCATGGCCGTACCGATCGTTGACCTGTTTGAAGCCGTCGAGATCGAGGCAGGCGATACATGCCGTGCTTCCACGCGCCATCGTCTCCAGTTCATCGACCGACTCGCCAAACAGCAGGCGGTTGGACAGGCCGGTAAGAGTATCGGTGCGGGCGACCTCGTAAAGATGGAGCCTGAGACGCGCGAGAGTGCAGAGCACATCAAAATTCTGCCGCAACAGCGCGAACAGGAGCAGGCACCAGGGCACGATCAGCAGCGTTATCACGAGAAGCGGACCATCGTTCGCGAGTGCCCCGGTCAGCGCGAGCGGGCCCACCAGAGCAATGATCATCAAACGCGCGCACCGGGGCGTGGGGGCATTGCGGAAACTGACTATGCCGACCGTACCGGCAATGATGGATACGGCGAGAATGGTAAGCGTCATATCGCCGCTGAGAGCACATAGCGCCGCAGCCACCCCCAGCATGATCGACCACACGAGCCCCAGCAGCGCCATCCATCCCGCAGTGCGGAACCGTGAAGTGCTGGTGACCAGTCCCTGAGCCGACGCCAGTCTCCAGCGCGCGACGCCGAGTGTAATATCGAGCGCCATCCAGACACGAGCCCACATCGCGCCGATCAGAATCATCGCGCCGATCGCCAGTATGCATGAACTGATGACGGATACCGGAACCCCGACCCGCCAGCGGAACATCAGCGAGATCACCTGATCGCGCAGTTCAATATCGGACGAGGGAACGCCGCCCAGCAGCGCGGAAAAAAACCGGTCGAGCCGTTTGTCCACCGGGCTTCTATGTTCAAAATCTGCCGACATGTTCGGTATTCATCCGAGGCATTTATGCTGTATGCTTGACCGTCCCATGTAGTTCCGGCGGGACAACCAAGGGTTAAGCGCCTGATGGTTGACTTGCCCTAGTCCGGCGCCCCGCAATCTTAGGGCCATGTTCAGAAGGAACCGCCTTGTCCCTGTCTCAGGCATTTCTCGACGAGTTGCGCGCCCGCGTGACGCTGTCGAGCCTGGTCATGCGGACGACCAAGCTGATCCGTGCGGGGCGGGAATGGAAGGCGTGCTGCCCGTTCCATAACGAAAAGTCGCCCAGCTTCACCGTCAGCGACGAGAAGGGGTTCTACCACTGCTTCGGCTGTGGCGCGCACGGCGATGCGATCCGCTGGATGACGGATCAGCGCGGGCTGTCGTTCATGGATGCGGTCAAGGAACTGGCGGCGGAAGCCGGGATGGAAGTCCCCCGCCCTGACCCGCGAGAGGCACAGGCGGCGGAACAGCGCGCCGGTTTGCATGACGTCATGGCGGCAGCGCAGGATTGGTTCGTTAACAATCTGCGCGGCGCGGAGGGTGTGAAGGCGCGCGAGTATCTGAAATCGCGCGGGTTCAACGATCGCACGATCGAACGCTTCGGCTTCGGCTTTGCGCCGGACAGCCGCACGGCGATGAAGCAGGCGCTGGCACGTTTCGAGGAGCCTATGCTGATCGAAGCGGGCCTGAGGATCGCCGTTGAAGGCAAGGAGCCTTACGACCGGTTTCGCGACCGGTTGATGCTGCCGATCCAGGATGCGCGCGGGCGGGTGATCGCGTTTGGTGGACGCATCCTCGACAAAGAGAAAAAGGATGCGCCCAAGTATCTGAATTCACCGGATACTCCGCTGTTCGACAAAGGGCGCACGCTTTACAACCTCCACCGCGCCGGGCCGGCGTCTCGCAAGAGCGAACGCGTGGTAGTGGTCGAAGGCTATATGGACGTGATCGCGCTGGCCGGCGCTGGCATGGAAGAGGCCGTGGCGCCGATGGGCACGGCTCTGACGGAACGGCAGATCGAACTGCTGTGGCGGCTGACCGACAAGCCGGTGCTGTGTTTCGATGGTGACGGGGCGGGCCGCCGGGCGGCGATGCGCGCTGCGGCGCGGGCACTGCCGATGCTGAGGCCCGGCCAGACGCTGCAATTCGTGACGCTTCCCGCCGGAATGGACCCCGACGACCTGATAAAGGCGAAAGGGCGCGAAGCGATGGAGCGGCTGTTGGCGGAACCCGGCAGCCTGCTGGACATGCTGTGGGATCATGAGCGGGAGGCCCTGCCCCTCACCTCTCCGGAAGACAAGGCGGGGCTGAAGGCGCGGCTGCTGAGCCACGTGGAAGCGATCCAGAACCCCGACATCGCAGCGCTTTACAAGCGCGACCTGATGGATCGCTTCTCTGCTTTCGCATTTCCGCGCCGCGAATTCACGCCTCGCCCGGACTTCGCCAGCAAGCAGTTCTCCGGCAAGCCCGTGCGCCCCGGCGCATCCGACCGCCTGCGGCGCGCGGCCAGCGCCAATTCCCGCGATACGCTGGCGCTGGCGGTTCTGGCCGGTCTGGCCCGCCATCCGGACCAGATTTCCCGCCATGCAGAGGCTTTGCTCAGCCTCGCCCCCGCCGAACCGCGACTCGCCCGAACGATCGATAATCTGCTCGATCACGCGGAAAGCCTTGAAGGCGGGCGCGGCAGCACCATATCCGCGGCAGGCATCCAGACGCCGCCGCCGGATAACGCTCTCTTCTCCTTCCTGATGGAAGGCACGGATCCGCAGGTCGCGCGCGAGGAACTGGCTGAAGCGGTGGCGCTGCTGGTCGAACGGCCAGCGCTGGAGGCTGCCATCGCTGCTGCCACGGCCCGTTTCGACATCGATCCCGACGGCGCTTTTGCCGAACAGCAACGGCTGCGCCAACGAAAGCTGGAAATCGAGTCGCGACTCGGGCACATGGCGCGCAAACGCGCCGCCCAGGCGGAAAGCGGGGCGGCTGAGGGGCATCAGGCGCACGCTGCGGGCATTTCGCCCAGCGCGGACGGACAGGAAACAGGTTGACGCAAGAGATCATGGCTTCGGAAGACACCACCGCCACCGACGACGCACCGCTGATCGACCTCAACGAGGCATCGATCAAGAAGCTCATCACCAAGGCCAAGCGCCGCGGGTATATCACCGTGGACGAGCTGAACGAGGCGTTGCCGCAGGACCAGATGTCCAGCGAGCAGATCGAGGACGTGATGTCCGCGATCTCTGAAATGGGCGTGAACATCGTCGAAACCGACGAAGACGCGGCCGAAGAAGACGCCGAGAACGACAGTGACGACGCGGATGAAGCGTCCGCCGAAGACAGCGGCGACAGCGACGATCCCGGCCACGTTCCCGAAAAGAAGAAGGCCACGACCACCGAACGCACCGACGACCCGGTGCGGATGTACCTGCGCGAGATGGGTGCGGTGGAACTGCTCAGCCGCGAAGGCGAAATCGCCATCGCCAAGCGGATCGAGGCTGGCCGCGACACAATGATCCAGGGGCTGTGCGAAAGCCCGATCACCTTCCACGCTATCATCCAGTGGTCCGAAGCGTTGAACGCCGGCGAAATGCAGCTGCGCGAAATTCTGGATCTGGACGCCATGCTGTCCAAGGAACCCCCCGTCGAGAAGATGGAGGAGGAGAACGAGGACGACAGCGGCGAGATCAGCGAAGAAACCGCAGGTCCTTCCTATAAGGAAGAGGAAGAGCCTGAGGAGGAAGAGGAAGACGGCGACGAGGACGAGGACGGCGAGCCCCGCCAGCGCCGCCGCGAGGAAGACGACGAGGAAGACAACACCCTCAGCCTCGCGCAGATGGAAGCCGCGCTGAAGCCCGAGGCGCTGGAACGTTTTGCCCGCATCGCGGACCTGTTCAAGAAGTTCGAGAAGATCCAAGCCGAGCGCGTGGACGTGATGGGCCGTGGCGAGGATTTTCCCGCTGCGAAGGAAAAGAAGTACGAGGAACTTCGCGAACAGCTGACCGCCGAGGTGGAAAGCGTGCAGTTCCATGCCACCAAGATCGAATTCCTGGTGGACAACCTCTATGCCTTTAACCGTCGGCTGACCACGCTGGGCGGGCAGATGCTGCGCCTGGCCGAACGGCACAAGGTGAAGCGGGCCGACTTCCTGGCGGAATACGTCGGGCACGAGCTGGACGAAAGCTGGCTCGCCTCCATGGCGAAGAAGGACAAGAAGTGGGCAGCCTTCGCCGAAAACGAGGCCGACGGCGTGGAGCGTATCCGCGCGGAGATTTCCGATATCGCCAGCCAGACCGGCATGGCGCTGAGCGAATTCCGCCGCATCGTGAACACGGTGCAGAAGGCTGAACGCGAGGCCCGTATCGCCAAGAAGGAAATGGTCGAGGCGAACCTGCGGCTGGTTATCTCCATCGCCAAGAAATACACCAACCGTGGCCTGCAATTCCTTGATCTTATTCAGGAAGGCAACATTGGCCTGATGAAGGCCGTCGACAAGTTCGAGTATCGCCGAGGCTACAAGTTCAGCACTTATGCGACCTGGTGGATCCGGCAGGCGATCACGCGTTCCATCGCGGATCAGGCGCGCACGATCCGCATCCCGGTCCACATGATCGAGACGATCAACAAGCTCGTCCGCACCAGCCGCCAGTTCCTGCACGAACAGGGCCGCGAACCCACGCCGGAGGAAATGGCCGAGCGCCTTTCCATGCCGCTGGAGAAGGTTCGCAAGGTGATGAAGATCGCCAAGGAGCCGATCTCCCTCGAAACGCCGATCGGCGACGAGGAAGATTCGCACCTGGGCGATTTCATCGAGGACAAGAACGCTGTGATCCCGGTGGACGCGGCCATTCAGGCCAACCTGAAGGAAACCGTCACTCGCGTGCTGGCCAGCCTGACCCCGCGTGAAGAACGCGTGCTGCGCATGCGGTTCGGCATCGGCATGAACACCGATCACACGCTGGAAGAAGTTGGCCAGCAGTTCAGCGTGACCCGCGAACGCATCCGCCAGATCGAAGCGAAGGCGCTGAGGAAACTCAAGCACCCCAGCCGCAGCCGCAAGATGCGCAGCTTCCTGGATCAGTAAAACGAAAGGCCCCGCTTCGGCGGGGTTTTTCATATGTGGACACGGCGACGGGTCAGTCGCGTTTTTCAGCCGCCGTCGCTTGGAGAAAGCCCTGCCCAACTGATACCCTGCTGCAATCACAGGCACACGACACAGTGGGCCGGATGGGGGAGATCAGGCGATGAAGGGAATCCTGCGATTGGCGGCGGTGGCCGCAGCGGCTCTAGCCAGCCTTTGGGCTGCGGCGGCCCAGGCACAATCATGCGACAGGGCCTGTCTGGGCGCGCTGGTGACGCAGTATGTCGACGCACTGATCGCGCACGATCCATCTACCCTGCCCCTGTCAGACAAGGTCCGCTTCACGGAGAACGGCCGCGAAATGGAGCTGGGCGAAGGCGCGTGGAAAACCGTGACCGCGAAGACCGGCTTCCGGCACGACTACATCGATACGCGCAAGCAGATCGCGGTCAGCCATGTGGAGCTTCGCGACGGCGATGTCCCGGTGCTCTACTCGCTCGCTCTTCACGTCACGGACGGGAAAATCGCCGGGGTGGAAAGCATCGTCCATCGCGTGACGCCGGATTCGATCTTTCAGCCCAAAGTGCTGAACCAGCCGGTGCGCGGCATGGACGAACCTGCACCGCCGGGCATGATCCAGTCGCGTGAGGATATGGTGGCGATCGCGCTGCGATATACCGAGGGGCTGCGGATCGGCAATTTCGCCGACGCGAAGGTGCCATTCGGCCCCGAAACCTATCGCGTTGAAAACGGCGTCATCACAGCTGGCGAAGGTTGCGGGATGACGAATTGCGGCATGTATAGCCAGCGCATCATGCTTCACCCCAGCCTTGTTCCCAGCGTGGTCGCGGTCGATGAGGAAAAGGGCACGGTCGTGCTGTGGATGAACTTCGGCGATACGCGATCATATGGCGATAACCGCGCGCTGGTGACGTTCGAGGCGTTCAGGATCTGGGGCGGCGCGATCCGTTCCATCAACGCCTTTTTCGATTTCCTCCCCGCCAGCACCCCCCGTTTCTGGGATTCGGCGGACCCGCTGCCAAGCCGTTACTGAGAGCGAGAAAAAGGCCAGATCATCTGCTGAAAGTAACCTTCTGGCGCGCGGTTTCCGGCAATGCCGTATCCGCGCGGCCATGCGTCAGCCGGCAGGTGATGGGTGCCGAACCAGCGATCGATTATCGGCAGATGCACCGCGAAGTTCCTGTCGATCGCTTCGGCTTCTATCGCGTGATGCCAGTGGTGAAAGCGCGGCATGGCAATCCAGCGTTCCAGCCATGCAGCGCGTGGTGCGAAGTTGGCGTGGATGAACACCGCATGGAACGAGACCAGCGCGAGGTATGCATAGATTGCGCGATTATCGAACCCCAACACGATCAACGGCAACAGGACCAGACCGCGCGTAACGATCACATCCACCAGATGCAGCCGCGACCCCGCAATCCAGTCCATCGATTCCAGCGAATGATGCACAGCATGAAAGCGCCAGAGCCAAGGAACGCGATGAAACGCGCGATGGACCCAGTATTGAGCTAGGTCCGCCACCAGCAGGCAGAGCAGAAATTGCACCACCAGAGGCAATGCCTGCACTGATTGCTGCAAGACAGGAATGGCGAGCAGGCTGCCCACGCTGACCACCGGGGCCAGCACAAGCACGCTCATCAGTTGAACAAGAGCGTGGCT
>DATMGK010000063.1:0-72620 GCA_035555595.1 Croceibacterium sp.
TGGGCGACTTACGTAACGCGGCCGACAATGACCATCTATCATCCCAGCGGGCGCAACACGGGCGCCGCGATGCTGGTTCTGCCCGGTGGCGGATTTTACGCTGTGGCGATGGACATCGAAGGCACGGAGATCTGTGACTGGATGGTCCGGCAAGGCATAACCTGCGTCGTTCTGAAGTACCGAACGCCACAGGTATGGCCCAAAGATGCCAGCGGCCACCAACGGCGGCCAGAAGTGCTGTTGGGATTGGAGGATGCTCAGCGCGCAATGGCGCTGCTGCGGCATCGGGCTGCCAGCTATGGCATCGATCCGGGCAAGATCGGCGCGATCGGCTTTTCGGCCGGGGCCTATCTCGTCGCCAACATGAGCAATGCGGACAAACGCACTTATGCGCCGACCGATGCAGCAGATGAGGCATCCCCCCGTCCCGACTTCGCGATCATCGCCTACACCGCACGGCTTCGCGATCCGGGCAAAGAGAAGAACGATTTAAGTCTGGCACCGTGGGTGACGATCAGTTCCAACGCACCGCCGACCTTGTTGATTCACGCCATGGACGATGACGTCGACGACATCCGCCATCCGATGGCTTATGCGTTGGCGTTGAAAGATGCGGGCGTGCCAGTGGACATGCGCATCTATGCCAATGGTGGGCATGCCTTCGGCGTGCGACCGTCGGAACATCCGATCACGACGGAGTGGCCTGAACAGGTCACGCAATGGCTCCACCACATTGGCGCGCTGTGATGCCGAAGCCGGTTTGAGGGGCGACGTGGCGGTCTAATCGTAGGAGTGATGCCGGGCAGCGCACCCATAAACGCGCCTCGCGCCCATCACCCGCGCAGCACAGCCCCCAGCTTGCCAGCCGCCGCCGTCACCTTGTCAGCAACCGCCTTCAGCTCCTCATCGGTATAGCTCTTGTCACCGGGCTGGAGCCTCACCTCCACCGCCAGCGATTTCTGCCCTTCCGGCACGCCCTGACCGGCGAACACGTCGAACACGCGGGCATCCACGATGTTCGCCTTGTCCGCCCCGCGCACCGCGCGCAGCAGGTCGCCCGCGGGCAGCGTTGCGGGAACAAGGAACGCAAAGTCGCGCGTCACTGCCTGCAAGGCCGGGGGTGAATAGGCGGAACGGGCGAAGCCGCCCTTCTTCGCGGGCAACGCGTCGAGGAACAGTTCCACCGCCACCACCGGGCCTTCCACGTCAAACGCGGTCAGCGTCGCCGGATGCAGCGCGCCGAAGCGGGCCAGCACCGTTTTCGGGCCCAGACGCAGCGTGGCCGACTGGCCGGGGTGGAACTGATCGCCAGCCTCACCCATCACCTGCAACTTGTCCACCGGCGCACCGGCCTCTGCCAGCAGGGCCAGCGCCTCCGCCTTGGCGTCGAACGCGTCGAAGCCAGTGGCCTTGCCGCCAAAAATGCGCTGATCCCAGCCGCTCGCCTGCTTCTCGCCCGCCAGCAGCACCGCCAGCGTCAGCCGCTCGTCGCTGCGTCCGGCATCGCCGCGCAGATAGCGGCGACCGATCTCGAACAGGCGCACGCCCGCCGCGCCGCGATCCACATTGCGCTTCGCCGCCGCCAGCAGGCCCGGCAGCAGCGATGGGCGCATGGCCTTCATGTCCTCGCTGATCGGGTTTTCCAGCACCCACAGGCCGCCGTTTCCGTCTGCGAAATGCTCTGCATCGGCGGGCGGCAGGAAGCTCCACGTTACCGCTTCGTTCAGCCCGCGCGCGGCGGCTGCGCGCCGCACGCGTCGTTCAAGCTGCTGATCGGCGGTTGCCGTGGGGCGCGCCACGCCGTCCACGCGCGGCAGGGCCACGCTGGCGACACGGTCCAGCCCGTGAACGCGCACGACCTCTTCCACCACGTCCGGCGCGGCGTCGATGTCCGGCCGCCATGTCGGCGCGGTCACCGTCCAGTCCGCATCCACGGTGAAGCCCAGCCGCTCCAGAATCGCGCGCTGTTCCACCGGGTCGATGTTCACGCCGCCCAGCCGTTCCGCCAGCGCGGGGTCATAGGTAACGCGGGCCACATCCATCGGCGGCGAACCCGCGCGCACGATCTCGCTCGCCTCGCCCCCGCAGATTTCCACGATCAGCGCGGTCAGCAGGTCCAGCCCTGCATCCATGAACGCCGGGTCCACCCCGCGTTCGAACCGGGTGCGCGCATCGGACGCCAGCCCCAGCTTGCGCCCGGTCGCGCCGATGCTCTCCGGATTGAACCAGGCGATTTCCAGCAGGACATCGCTCGTGCCTTCGGACACGCCCGAATGTTCGCCGCCCATGATTCCGGCGATGTCGTGCACGCCGCTGTCATCGGCGATCACCGTCATCGCGCTGTCGAGGGTATAGGTCTTCTCGTTCAGCGCCAGAACCTGTTCGCCATCGGCGGCCTTGCGCGCCACCACAGCGCCGTTCAGCTTGGCCAGGTCATAAACGTGCGCCGGACGGCCGAAGCCGAGCATCAGGTAATTGGTCACGTCCACCAGCGCGCTGATCGGCCGCTGGCCCGCATCGCGCAGCGCCGCCTGCATCCACGCGGGCGACTGGCCGTTCTTCACGCCCCGGATCACCCGGCCATAGAATGCCGGGCAACCTTCAGCATCATCGGTGCGAATCTCCACCGGGCAGGGGAATGCGCCCGCCACCGGCTTTATCTCCGGCTCCCGCAAGGTTCCCATCCCCGCTGCCGCCAGATCGCGCGCCACGCCGTAAACGCCCATGCAATCGGGCCGGTTGGGGGTGATCGCCACGTCGAACACCGGCGATGCGCCGTGATATTCGGCAAAGGGGGTGCCCACCGGCGCGTTGGCCGGCAGTTCGATGATCCCGTCGTGATCCTCGCCCAGTTCCAGCTCTCGCGTGGAACACATCATGCCGTTGGATTCGACGCCGCGAATCGCGCTCTTGCGCAATTGCATCCCGTTCGCCGGAACCGTCGCACCGGGCAGGCCCAGCACGCCGATCAGCCCCGCGCGGGCATTGGGCGCGCCGCAGACGACCTGCAACGGATCACCCTCGCCCGTATCGACGGACAGCACCTGCAACTTGTCCGCATCCGGGTGCGGGGCGGCGGTCAGCACTTTGGCGATGCGGAATCCGGCCAGCTTTTCCGCCGGGTCTTCCAGACCTTCCACCTCGATGCCCAGCGCGTTCAGCTTCGCCGCGATTTCCGCCGCGCTGGCGCCGGTTTCCAGATACTGCTTCAGCCAGTTGAGAGAGAACTTCATGCGCGTGCTCCCACCCCGGCGCTCAGCGTCGGCTGGTCGAACGCGGAAAAGCCATAGTGCCGCAGCCAGCGGACATCGCCGTCGAAGAAGGCGCGCAAATCATCCATCCCGTATTTCAGCATGGCGAGGCGATCCACGCCCACGCCGAACGCGAAGCCCTGCCACTCGTCGGGATCCAGCCCCGACATTTCGATCACCCGGCGGTTGACCATGCCGCTGCCCAGCAGTTCCATCCAGCCGTGGCCCGGCTCGTCGCCCGAACCGCCCAGCACCCGTCGCCCGTTTTCCAGCGCGAAGCCCACGTCCACTTCCACCGAAGGCTCCGTGAACGGGAAATAGCTGGGGCGCAGGCGCAGGACGATGTCCTCCCGCTCGAAGAAGGCTTTGAGGAAAGTCTCCAGCGTCCACTTCAAATGGCCCAGGTGGATTCCGCGATCGATCACCAGCCCTTCGACCTGATGGAACATCGGCGTGTGGGTGGCGTCGGAATCGGACCGATAGACCCGGCCCGGTGCGATGATCCGCACCGGCGCGCCCTGGCTCAGCATCGTGCGCACCTGCACCGGGCTGGTGTGCGTCCTCAGCAGCATCCTTCTGCGCTCTGTTGTGTCGTTGTCTCCCCCTGCTGCACCGTTTTGTGCGGGGAAATAGAACGTGTCGTGCATTGCCCGCGCCGGGTGGCTTTCGGGCATGTTGAGCGCGGTGAAGTTGTGCCAGTCGTCCTCGATCTCTGGCCCGGTCGCCACGGCGAATCCCAAATCTGCAAAGATTTCAGCCAGTTCGTCCATCACCTGGCTGACCGGATGCACGGTGCCGCGCGGCGTTTCCGGTGCGGGCAGCGTCAGGTCCAGCGTCTCTGCCGTCAGCCTCTCCGCCAGTTGCGCCGCTTCCATCGCCGCCTTGCGATCCGCCAGAACATCGCTGACAGACTGGCGCAAGTGCTGGATTTTAGGGCCTTTTTCCTGCCGCTCCTCCGGGCTCATCCCGCCCAGAGTCTTCAGCAGCAGCGACACACTGCCCTGCTTGCCCAGCAGTTCCACCCGCAAGGCTTCCAGCGCCGCCAGATCCGCCGCCGCGCCAATCCGCGCCCGCGCATCGTGTTCGAGAGTCTCGTATTCCGTCATCGCGGCGCGTGTAGCGGGCGCGCGGCGCGGCCCCAACCCCTATTCGCTCTCGTCCCCCAGATCGCCGGTATAGCGCAATATCGTGGGCAGGTCCGTTGCGGGCGCGGCACCCTGATCGACCATGCGATAGGCCATGATCTTGTCCATCACCGGGTGCGGCATATCGGCGTACTCGCGGGGATTCATGCCCATGAACGCTTTGAAATCACGCACGAAATGTGCCTGATCGTAATATTGCCCGTCCAGCGCGTCACTCCAGTTGCTGCCGGTGTGCAAGGTGAATTGGGCAAGACTGCGCAGGAAGCGCTGGCGGCGCAGCAGCAGCTTGGGCGGGAACCCGAAATAGCGCCCACACAGCCGTTCCAGCGAACGGGCAGACAGCCCCAGCCGATCACCAAGCTGCGCCACACTGGCCACTTCCGCATCGCGTAACGCTTCGTGACAGGCGACAACGAGTTGCTCTTGCGGTGAGGGTTTACCCAGTTGGCTCAACAGATAGGCGTTGATTTCCGCCGCCGCCTCATCACGCGAAAGCACGCTTTTCTGCGCCAGCGACAGTATCGGCGCGAACAGCCGAAACGCAGGGTCTTTCGCACCATCCGCCGTCCGGTCGGCAAAATTCCGCGCCGGGGCATCAACGAATCGCGCCCATCCTGCGGGCAGCAGCCCCAGGCCCCACGTCCGCGCGGTGCTCAGTTGAAAGCGGATAGACCGGCTGTTCGGCCCACTGACCACGAATGGCCACTGCTGATGAAGTTCACCCGGGCCGACGGAAGCGGCGGGCGGCCTGCCCTGCACTGTAAAGCGCATCGCGGCCCATTCAGGGTGCAGATAGTCTTCCACCGTGCCGTTGCCCGGACATTCGGTTTCAAACAAATAGAGCGCAGTGAAAAAGGGCTGCAGCGCCGCTGACAGACGATAAAAACTAACATTTATCGAAAAGTCGGTGCCCATACGACTTGCGACCCGACATCTGGACTTTCAAAGCCCGGATGCCATTTGGCATGCCCCCCATTTCCAGAATAACGGCATCAGTTCAAATATGTTGCCGTATATTCGACCCAGTATTTACCATGTTATATGCTCTTACAGCACTTTAGATCGTTACTGGCAAGTGACGCAGCGCAAAGCAAAAAGGGGCGCGAACGGTATATCCGTTCACGCCCCTTTTTTGACTCGCTTACGCGGGCCCGGCGTCAGGCCGGGAGGGCCGCTTTCGCCTGCTGAATGATCGCGCCGAACGCGCCACCTTCGTTCATCGCCAGATCGGCCATGACCTTCCGGTCCAGTTCGATCCCGGCGAGCTTCGCGCCGTGCATGAACTGCGAATAGGTCAGCCCTTCGGCGCGGACGGCAGCGTTGATGCGCTGGATCCACAGGGCGCGGAAATTCCGCTTCTTAACCTTGCGATCGCGATAGGCGTACTGGCCGGCCTTTTCGACAGCCTGACGGGCGACGCGGATCGTGTTCTTGCGACGGCCGCGGTAACCCTTGGCCTGATCCAGAATCCGCTTGTGCTTCTGGCGCGTGGTCGTGCCGCGCTTGATACGGGACATGCTCTAGTCTCCTGCTCTTGGAACCGACGCGCTCAGTCGAGCCCGTAGGGGGCCCACTTCTTCACCGTCTTCGTGTCCGCTTCGGACAGGACGGAGGTGCCGCGGTTCTGGCGGATGTACTTGGCGTTGTGGCTGATCAGCCGGTGGCGCTTGCCCGCCACACCGTGCTTGATCTTGCCGGTCGCCGTGAGCTTGAAGCGCTTCTTCACGCCGCTCTTGGTCTTCAGCTTGGGCATTTTCGTCTCCTTCATCAGGGACACGTCCAACCAGCCCTGGCAGCCCTTGTGGCCAGACCGGCAGATGAATCACGTGTCAGTGAAGCGCGCGCCACTAGGCGAACACGCCGACAAAGGCAAGGCCATCAGTGATGGTGGCCGCTCAGCGCCTCCAGCACATCCTCCAGACGCGCGGGATCGCCGATGGCCAACACATGGCCGTCTGACGCTGCGTGCAGGGGATCGCCATTCCAGTCGCACATCGTGCCGCCAGCCCCCTCCACCACCGGCACCAATGCCGCGAAGTCATGCAGCTTCAGCCCGCTTTCACATACTACGTCGACAAAGCCGCTCGCCAGCAGGGCATAGTTATAGCAGTCACCACCCATGACCATGCGCTTGTGATCGGTCTTCTGCGCCAGCGCCATGAACATGTCGCCTTCGTCCTGCGTGAAATACTGCGGCCCGGTGGTGGCGATGGTCGCGCCCGACAATTCGCGGCAGGTGCGGGTAGAAACCGGATCGCTGTTAAGCGTCGTCGGCTGCCCCGCCACGCCCAGCCAGCGCTCCCCCGCGATGGGCTGGTCGACAATGCCCAGCACCGGAAAGCCGTCGACTAGCAGCGCGATCAGCGTACCGAACGTGGCCCGGCCCGCAAGGAAAGCAGCGGTCCCATCGATGGGATCAAGCACCCACTGGCGACCGGACCGCCCCTCGGTAACGCCGAACTCCTCACCATGCACACCGTCCTGCGGCACTTCGGCGGTAAGGATGCGGCGCATCGCCTCTTCGGCCGATCGGTCTGCAATGGTCACCGGAGTCGCGTCGCCCTTCCGCTCAGCATCCATCGGCTGGCGGAAGTGCGGGCGAATCGCTTCTCGAGCGGCGTCTGCGAGGCGGTGGGCGAGTGCGATCTCGGCGGAAAGGTTCATCGCGCGTCCGTAGCAGGGATGCTGACGGGGTCACCATCATCGTGAACGCGAATCACGATCGCTCGGACTCCCCGCGGCCCTGCACGGGGAGTGTGGACGGTCTTCGCCGGAATCACGAAGACTTCGCCCGAACCCAGGGTGTGCGGATCGAGCCCTTCGATATCGACGATAGCGCTGCCGCCGAGCACGTAGAGATATTCTTCCCACGGATGGGAATGCGCTTCTCCGACTGCATTGGGGCCGAGGGCGAGGTCGGCCACGATCAATTCGTGCCCCGGCGCAGCGGACAGCGCCTCCCGCAACACCTCGTTGGAGCCGGGTGCGGGCTGGAAAATTTCCAGAGGCGCGGCATCGGCAATCTGTGCCACGCTCTCATTCTGGCAGGCAGCGAGCATCGCCAGAGGAAACGCTATTGCGAAGGCCGTTACCGAACGCATCGATCGCCCCCTCACGAAAATATCAGTCGAACAACGAACTGACGCTGGCTTCTTCAGCAATCCGGCGCATCGCCTCCCCGATCAGCGGAGCCACGGTGAGGACGCGAATGCGCTTCGAATCGGCCGTCGCGTCAGTGGGCAGGATGGTGTCGGTGATGACGAGTTCAGTCAGCGCCGAATTGTCCACCCGGGCCACAGCCCCGCCGGACAGCACACCATGAGTGATATAAGCGGCAACGCTCTTTGCACCCGCGTCCATCAGCGCCTGCGCCGCGTTGCACAGGGTGCCGCCTGAATCGACGATATCGTCGATCAGGATGCAGGCCCGGCCGCGCACGTCGCCGATGATGTTCATCACTTCGGATTCGCCGGGTTTTTCACGCCGCTTGTCGACGATCGCCAGTGGCGCGTTGTCCAGCCGCTTGGCCAGCGCGCGGGCGCGCACCACGCCGCCAACGTCGGGCGACACAACCATCAGTTCCTGACTGTCGAACCGGGCCTGAATGTCCGCCGCCATTGTCGGCGCGGCATAAAGGTTGTCGGTCGGGATATCGAAGAAACCCTGAATCTGTCCTGCGTGAAGGTCCACCGCCAGCACGCGATCAGCCCCGGCCTCGGTGATCAGGTTCGCAACCAGCTTGGCCGAAATCGGTGTGCGCGGCCCGGGTTTGCGGTCCTGCCGGGCATAGCCGAAATAAGGTATCACCGCCGTGATACGTTTGGCCGAAGCGCGGCGGCAGGCGTCGATCCCGATGAGCAGTTCCATCAGGTTATCGTTCGCCGGATAACTGGTGGACTGGACGATGAACAAGTCCTCGCCGCGCACGTTCTCGTGTATCTCGATGAACACCTCCTCATCCGCGAAGCGTCGCACGCTTGCATCCGTGAGGGGGATTTCGAGATAGGCTGCAATAGCCCGCGCCAGCGGCAGATTGGAATTGCCGGCCATGAGTTTCATTGCGGAGGGGCCCTCAGTCTGCGCGGGATTCGGTTGCGCGAGCCTCTAGGACCGAGCGTCATGGTATTGCAACCTGTCCGCGCGCGCTTTTCCCGTTATCCTGCCATGCGGTGTTCGGTCCGCACCCAGCGCACGGTGCCGGTGCTGGCCCTCATGACGACGCTTTCGGTCGTCATCACGCCCTTGCGGCTGCGCTTTACGCCATCGAGGAGTGAACCGTCGGTGACGCCGGTTGCCGCAAAAATGCAATCGCCTTTCGCCAGATCTTCCAGCAGGTATATCCGGTCGAGATCCTCGATACCCCACTTGCGGGCGCGCGCCTTCTCTTCCTCGTTACGGAACAGCAGGCGGCCGTTGAACTGGCCGCCGACGCAGCGCAGCGCCGCCGCCGCCAGCACACCTTCCGGCGCCCCGCCCGATCCCATGTAGAGATCGATGGTGGTGTCTTCATCAGTCGTGGCGATCACACCGGCTACATCGCCATCAGGGATCAGTTGGATACCGCACCCGATGGCCCGCAGTTCCGCAATCAGCGCCGCATGGCGCGGCCGGTCGAGCACGCAGACGATGAGTTGATCCGGCCGCACGCCCTTCGCCGCGGCGACGGATTCGACGTTCTCACGGGGGGTCTTCGCCAGATCGATCACACCCGGCGGATAACCGGGGCCGACGGCCAGCTTTTCCATATAGACGTCAGGCGCGTTGAGCAGACAGCCCTGTTCCGCGCAGGCCAACACCGCCAACGCGTTTGGACCAGCCTTCGCGGTGATGGTCGTCCCTTCCAGCGGATCGAGCGCGATATCGACCCTGGGACCCTTGCCGGGCGCGCCGCCGACCTTTTCACCGATGAACAGCATCGGCGCTTCGTCCCGCTCGCCCTCACCGATGACTACGGTGCCGTCGATATCCAGATTGTCGAACGCCCTGCGCATCGCCTCGACAGCGGCGGCGTCTGCCGCCTTCTCGTCGCCACGGCCGATCAGCGCCGACGCCGCGATCGCGGCCGCCTCGGTCACCCGGACCATTTCCAGAACCAGCACACGGTCAAGCACGTGCGAAGCTGAAGCGGTATTCGTCTGCATTCCTCTATCCCCTTGCCGCGCGGTTAGGCGCGGAAGATTGCAATGTCGAGGCGAAGCGTTCACGCGCGATTCAGTGCGGCACCGCCTGTTAGCCCGGTGCGATAAAGCGAAGGGACGAATGCTCAGACTAATGGTCGCCATGGGAATCGCCCTTCCGGGATTGGCATTGACCGCCCCTGCCATGGCGCAATCTGACAGCGGGTCCCCGTTCCCCGCCGATGCCCCCGTTGCAGCCAGCGACACGCCTGAAGAAATTACTGCCGAACAGATTCTGGAGGTCGCGCGCGATCGCCTGCGCCCACCGGGTGTCCGGCAACCATGCAAACTGCCCTCAAATCCCAACGAGATCGTCGTCTGCCGCCGCGATCCCGCCGAAAACCGCGTCGAATCGGAAACCGAACGGGCGATCGCCGAAGGGCGCTCCGTCCCGGACGGGCTGCCCCGGGCGCCCAATGTCGATGGTCCCGGCATCTTTCAGGGCAAGGGGATTCCGCTTGGGCGCGCACCCGAACCAGCGCTGATAGTCGACCTTAGCGACGTACCCGAACCACTGAGCCCGGAAGTCGCGCAACGCGTTTATCGCGTTGAAGATGGCCCCCCACGCGAGGCGCCGCCCGTGCCCTGACCGGCAATCTGACAAAAACGGCGCTTTCTTATGACCGGCTCGACCGTGGCGTCTTAAACCCCGGTATCAGGACCTTAGCCAAGCAACGGCATCACCAGCGGCGTCTCCGCGAGACTGGGCGAACCTTCGAGCAGCCTGAGCGCCGCATCCACGTTACCCTCAGGCCCCTCGTGGGTGACGATGGCCACCAGCACTTCGCCGCCTTCTTCCGGCCGCCCCTGCTGGATCAGGCTTTCGATGGACACGCCCGCATCGCGCATCGCCGCCGTTATCTCTGCCAGCACGCCCGGCCGATCGGCGACTGTGAAGCGCAAGTAGGCCCGGCCAATGCGGTGCCCCGGATCGGCCGCGCCCACCGTGTCGAGCTGAGCCACCGGCACAGAGAACGGCGCGCCAGCATCGCCGCGCGCGATATCGATCAGATCCGCCACCACGGCACTGGCAGTCGGGCCATCCCCCGCGCCGGCGCCCTGGAACAGCAGCCGACCAGCGAAATTACCTTCGACAACAACCGCATTGGTCGGGCCGTCAACGGCCGCCAGCGGGTGAGCGCGCGGGACCAGGCATGGCCGCACCCGCTGATAAAGACCCGGTTCGTCGGCATTGCGATCCGCCAGACCGATCAGGCGGATGACATAACCCAGCGCATCGGCCTGCGCGATATCGGCCGCGCGAATGCGGCTGATTCCGGCGATGTGCAGAGCCTCGAAATCGATCCTGCTGCCAAAGGCGATGGAGGTAAGAATCGCCAGTTTGTGCGCAGCATCCACCCCTTCGATATCAAAGCTGGGGTCCGCTTCTGCATAACCAAGCGCCTGCGCCTCGGCCAGAACATCGCCGAAATCGCGCCCGGTGCGCTCCATGGTGGAGAGGATGTAATTACAGGTGCCGTTGAGGATGCCGTAGATGCGCCCGATGGCGTTGGCCGCCGCGCCTTCGCGTAGACCCTTGATCACAGGAATCCCGCCAGCAACCGCGGCTTCAAACTTCAGCGGCAGGCACTGATCTTCGGCCAGCGCGGCCAGTTCCATGCCATGATGCGCGATCATCGCCTTGTTTGCGGTGACCAGGCCTTTGCCCGCACTCAGCGCACGGCGAGCAAGAGCAAGCGCGGGGCCATCAGCGCCGCCTACCAGTTCCACCACCACGTCAACGTCATCCCTGCCGGGAAGCAGGGTCATATCGTCTTCCCAGGCGTAGCGGCTCAGGTCGACTCCCCGGTCCTTGGCGCGATCGCGCGCGCAAACCGCGACGATCTCCAGCGGACGGCCGGCCCGGCGGGCGATCAATTCCCCATTGGTTTCGATCAGGCGAATCACCCCGCCGCCAACCGTACCAAGGCCAGCTAGTGCGATGCGAAGCGGATCAGCCATTAAATCCCCCAAACAGGTTGCGTGCGCCGGCGCGTTAGGGGGGCGGAGGCCGATTGGCTAGACCCTGCCGCAACCCGCCCGAAAGGGAAACGCGATCAGGTCCGCAACCGCGCACAGGGGCCGAGCTGCTCCAGGATGTAGCGATAATCGCTCTCTGCGCGGACGCGGGCTTCCCGATCGTCCTGCAGATAAGCCCCCGCAGGCAACTGGCGCGGCAACGAGCACGCCAGCCGATACCATTCCACCGTGTGATGTTCCGGCGGACGGGCGGACTGATCCACGATTTCGTTCCAGGAAATTCCCCAGCTTGGTTCCATTCCCGGACGGCGCACGACCGTCAGAGAGGCCGGTTCACCATTGCTCGTTTCCAGGAAAAGCTGGGTTTCCGATTCGCCCACAAGGTTGCCCGCGACGGACATCACGTCACGCACACCGGTGATGCCGGGCGGCAAGCCCTGCGCAGCGAACTGCGCGATCACGGAACGGGCCGACTGCTCGCTTTCCGGTGTTGCAGGCAGTTGAGCTCCTTCACTGACGAGTTGCAAAGAGCCCGGTCGCCCTGACACCGGATCGGCAAAGATAATGAAGCGCTGTTTCTTCAGCTTCGGCGGCTTGCCCTTCGCATCCAGCGGCATGTCGACAAGGTAATTAAGTGATTCGCCAACCGGGGAACCGGCTGCCAACAGGGCGACGGTCTGGGCGGTCACATATAGCCTTGCCTGACCGGCGGCGAGGCCGGGTGCACGCTCTGCACGGACCACACTCTGGTCCCGCACCTCTATCAGCGCGACGATCGAAGCCCGCTGCGAAAGATCCGCCAGATCCGCGTAGGTCGCAATCGGTTGCACCGCCGCGATCGATGCTTCCGCTGCTTCCGCGCGATCCTGCGCATGGGCACAAACCGCAGAAATCGTAGAGGTCAGCGCCGCCGCGGCAGCGAGCACAACCACCCCGCGCGTGCGCTGCTGACAGGCCAGGTAAGCTCCTGAAACCGGCATTTCCATTCTCCTTCCGCCAACCCATGATCGGCGGCTCAAGTGCGGGGTGCAAGCACCTTGGCCCGACATGACAAGCGAGTGACAGGTGAATTGCAGGTTAACCGACAAAGCGTTTGCCCAACCCCGCCTTCGCCGTTAATGCGATGAAGGATCGGGACTGTGGACAACAAAAAAACGTGCGGTCCCGCACAACTCACCTGAGGTCTTCCAGACCGGTTGACCTCAACCGGGTGGGATTTTCAGGGTTGAGGAAGGTCAACGCAGGTCGCCGGAATACATCCGTCCGACGATCCGCGAATTCAGGCCGGCCTCGCCGGCGGATATAGTTACGGAGTGAAGGGACTGGATGGCATACGCTGACCAAGAGATGAGCAAGAACAAGCTCATCGCCATTATCCTCGTCGCCCTTATCCACGTTGCGATCGGATACGCGCTCCTGACCGGGCTCGCCTATTCGGCCTTCAAGAAGGCCGTCGAACGCGTGACCACTGTCGATATTGAGGAGCCACCGCCGCCCGAGGAAGAGCCCCCGCCACCGCCGCCGGAGCCGGATACCGCTCCTCCGCCGCCGGTAGCACCACCGCCGCCGATCAATGTCGCTGTGGCACCTCCACCGATTCAGGTGCAGACCAACATCCCGCCGCCAGCACCGCCTGCACGGATTATTCCGCCCGCAGCGCCGCCCGCGCCGCCTCCGCCGCCGCCCGCGCCTTCCAAGGCTCGTGGTGTCACACCGGAGAACCAGCGCAGCTGGCAGCAGCGCATCATGGATAACTATCCATCGCGCGCAGTTCGTGACGAGATCGAAGGCCGCGTCGGTGTACGCGTTCAGGTTGGTCCGAACGGTCGTATCACCAGCTGCAGCGTCAGCTCTCCCAGCGGTTCGAGCATCCTCGACGATGCCGCCTGCCAGGACATTACGCGCTACGGTCGGTTCAATCCGGCGCTGGACGACGCAGGCAATCCGACAAGCGGCAGCTGGGGCACGACCATCGTGTACCAGCTCGGCCGATGACCCCAACCCTTTAGATTTTCCTATTTAGAGAGGACTACCCGCATGCTTATTGATATCCTTGCCGCGGCAAGCGGCGGCGCGGCTCCCCAGACCCAGTTTGGTTTCATGGAAGCCATGGAACAGGGCGGTGTGATCGCTTGGGCCATCTTCGGCATCCTTGTGATCATGTCCGTTGGCTCGTTCTACATCCTCATCACCAAGCTGCTCGAACAGAACCGCATCTTCAACCAGTTCAAGCAGATCCGCAGTGGCGCCTTCTGGAAGGCCGCCACGCTGAGCGAAGGCGCTGCCAAGCTCGAGAAGAACAGCGCATGGCGCCAGCTGGTCGACGACGGCCTGGCCGCCGAAGCGCAGCACGCCAAGATGACCGATTCGCTCGAAGCGCATGACTGGCTGCACGGTTCGCTCGAACGTTCGGAAGGTGCGATCAATGCGAAGCTCGCCAGCGGTCTGCCGTTCCTCGCCACGGTGGGCGCTACCGCTCCGTTCGTGGGTCTGCTCGGTACGGTTATCGGCATCTATCGCGCGATGATCGGTATCGCGATCGCCGGCTCGGCCCAGATCGATAAGGTTGCCGGTCCGGTCGGTGAAGCGCTGATCATGACCGCCATCGGTCTGCTCGTCGCGGTGCCGGCGGTGTTCGCCTACAACTGGCTGCAGATCCGCAACAAGCGTATCCAGGGCCTGCTGGCGGCGTTCTCGACCGACATTCTCGCTTACATCAACTCCGGCGGCGCAGTGAAGCCGGCCGTGGTCACCCGCGCCCCGGCGCAGCCGGCCGCCAAGCCTGCCGCACCGGCAACGGCCCCGAAGGCCTGACGCAGAGCGACCCCTAGAGGGGCGGGCCAAGGCATGCGGGCCGCCCGCCCTTCCACCCTGATGGGATAGGAACAAGACAGATGGCAATTTCGACAGGTGGCGGCGACGAGACTCCGATGTCGGATATCAACACCACGCCCCTCGTGGACGTGATGCTCGTGATGCTGATCATATTCCTGATCGCGATCCCGGTCGCCATCCAGACGGTCGAGGAACTTGAGATTCCGATTTTCGAATCACGGGAATCTCAAGACAAGGTTGAAAACCTGCTTATTACGGTGACGACCACCGACGCGGCTGGACTTACACCGGGCCTCACGGATACCGCCTACGCTGGTGCAACGCGTGAAGGTTCGTGCCGGATTTACATCAACAACACGACGTTGGTGGATTCGCAGGAACTTTACGACCAGGCGTTCCAGAAGCTGGACTCCATCGTGCAGCGCGCAGGTGGACCGGAACAGCTGATGGCCAACCCGGATCAGATCCCGCAGGTTCACATCCGCGGCGATGTTAACGCTCCGTGGCGCTGCGTGGCTGGCACGATCTTCAACGTCCAGGCCGCGGGCTATCCGACGGTCGGCTTCATCTCCAACCCGGTCGACCCGAACGGCTGAGGCCGCTCGTAGAACCCGGTGCAGACTTCTAAGGAGTAAACCCCCATGGCGATGTCAGGCGGCAACGACGACGGCGAGCCGATGATGGAAATGAACATGACGCCGTTGATCGACGTCCTGCTCGTGCTCCTCATCGTGTTCATGATGTCGATTCCGGTGGCGACCCACTCGGTCGATATCGACTTGCCGACGCCTAACCCGAACGCGACGGAAATCGTCGATCCGGTGAAGAACAAGATCGTCATCACCCCCGATGGCCAGATTTTGTGGAACGCCGTTTCGATCGACCAGAACCAACTGGTCGGCAACCTGCAGGCCTCGCTGGCTTTGGCAGTCGAACCGGAACTCCAGTTCGAACCAGAAGCGAACGCCAGCTATGATCTTTCGGTCAAGGTGCTGAACATCATCAAGGGTTCGGGCGTTACCAAGTTCGGCTTTGTCGGCAACGAAAAGTACCGGCAGTTCGGCAAAATCTGATCTACCGGCCAACCGGCCAGAGATACGAAAAGGGGCGGAGCGATCCGCCCCTTTTTTATTGGTTTCTGTCATCAAGGTTCCAGGCACCGAGGCCCGGCCAGCGGGGTGAATGCCTCCGACTTCCCCGCCGGGACATTTTCGCAGCAGGCTAAGGCAGTCTTGCCGTGGGTATGGGCATCATCCGGCGGCCCGCCTCCTGCCTCACGGCTCTTCACCGTCTCCATCCGTCCGCATCGCCTCGGCAGCAAGCGTTTCCGCCTCAAGCAGCAGTTCCTCGTCAATTGCGCCTTGCGGCAGGCTTTCCCGGCCAATCATCACCATCACCGGCACTGCCAGCGGGCTCACGCGGTCAAGCTGGACATGGACCAGCCGCCCCGCCGCTGAATCGAGCAGATCGCCCAGCCGCCCCACATCGGTCATTCGCGCCCGCGCATCCGCCCATGCAGCCTCGATCAGGATATGATCGGGCTCATATTTGCGCAGGACATCGTAAATCAGGTCGGTGGAGAACGTGACCTGACGTCCGCTCTTTCGCCCGGAGGGACCCCGGCCCGGCTGTTGTCGCTCCACAAGGCCAGAAATGACCGCCACCTCGCGGAATGCCCGGCGCAGCAGATACGATCCCGTCACCCAGTCGACGAATTCATGCGCAAGGATGTCCGGCGACAGCAGCGGTGCTGGATCCGCCACCGGCTTCAATCCCCATACCGCCAGCGAATAATCATTGGCGACGAAACCTCCCGGTAGCAGGCCCCGCTCCTCCATCCGCTGCGTAATCAACATGCCGAGCGATTGGTTCGCGTTCCACCCGGTGAAAGTATAATAGACGGTGTAGTGCCTCCCCGCGTGTGGGAAGCTTTCCACCAGCAGACTGTCGGGCCCCGGCATGCGGGACCGCCAGTCCTGCACCTCCAGCCATTCGCGCACATCATCGGGAAATCGCGCCCATCCCGCGCGATCGACCAGCAGTTCCCGCACCCGCCCTGCAAGGTGCGTGGTCAGCGGCAGGCGCAGGCCTGTGTAGCTGGGTATCGTTGCCGATCGCCGCGCCGCGCGAACCACCAGATCCAGATCACGCAGCAATTCCACTTCCAGATCCATACCCGCGAACCGGAAGGTATCGCCGACACGGAGCGACGCAGCGAATTGCTCCTCCACCTTGCCCAGCGATCGACCGTTGCGGAAACGGATTTCGATCATTTCCGAATCAACGATGATTCCGGCGTTAATCCGGTGCCGCTGAGCCTGTTCCGGGTGAGATAGCCGCCATATACCGTGCGGATCGCGCACAATACGCCTGAACCTGTCATAGGCGCGCAGCGCATATCCCCCGGTAGCGACGAATGACAGCACGCGCTGCCACCCTTCCTCATCCAACCAGGCATAGGCGAGTGAAGACCGCACCTCGGCCAGCAACGCCGCTTCATCGAACGGCGCGGCGCAGGCGCATGCCATCACATGCTGGGCCAGCACATCCAGCCCACCGGGGCGGAAGTCCTCACCGTCCCGCTGTCCTTCATCCACCGCGTCCTTGGCGGCAGTGGCTTCCAGAAATTCAAACCGGTTACCCGGCACCAGCAGCGCCCGGCTCGGCTGGTCGAGCCGGTGGTTCGCCCGGCCGATGCGTTGCAGCAGACGGCTCGACCCCTTGGGCGCGCCCATCTGCACCACACAATCGATATCGCCCCAGTCTACACCCAGATCGAGGCTGGCCGTGGCCACCAGCGCCCGCAGTTCGCCGCGCGCCATTGCCCCTTCGACCTTGCGCCGGGCCTCCCGGCTCAATGATCCGTGATGGATCGCGATCGGCAGGTTGTCCTCGTTGGCGTTCCACAGTTCCTGAAAGATGTATTCCGCCAGAAAGCGGGTGTTGGTGAATACCAGCGTGGTGCGGTTGGTCTTTATCAGTCGATAGAGTTGGGGAATCGCCCAGATCGCGGCGTGGCCGCCCCACGGCACACGCTCCTCCTCGGGCAGGAGTATCTCCACTTCCGGTGGCGCGCCCTTCTCCCCCTCCACGAGTTGCACCGCATCGATATCGCCCCACGGCGCCAGCCAACCCCGGAACGCCTCCGGATCGGCGACGGTGGCGGATAGCGCCGCGCGCTGCATGCCCGGCGCGATCGCCTGCAATCGCGACAGGGCCAGCGCCAGCAGATCGCCACGCTTGCCAGTGGCGAAGGCATGCACTTCGTCCACCACGACGCGCCGCAAGCCCGCGAACAGTTCAAAACTGTCAGGATAGCTCAGCAACAGGGAAAGGGATTCGGGCGTGGTCAGCAGCACATGGGGCGGACGGCTGAACTGCCGCCGCTTCCGGTCTGAAGGCGTATCACCGCTGCGCGTCTCGATGCGGATCGGCAGGCCGATTTCCTGCACGGGAGCCAGCAGATTGCGCTGCACGTCATGCGCCAGCGCCTTCAGCGGCGAGATGTAGAGGGTATGCAGCCCGTCAGGCGGGCTGGACGCGCGACTGGGGCAGAACGCCGCCAGCGTGGGCAGAAACCCGGCCAGCGTCTTACCTGCCCCCGTATCCGCCACCAGCAACGCATGTAGCCCCGCATCCGACGACGCGAGCATTTCAAGCTGGTGCCGCCGCGGCCGCCAGCCACGGCTGGCAAACCAGCCGGTGATTTCAGATGGGAGCGAGGAATCGCTCATGCCTGTGAACCTAGGCCGTGCGCGCCGGGGCGGCAACGGCGGGCAGGCCGCCTTTCGCCTAGATGACGCGTTCGCCCGCTTCGCCAACGGATTCGATATCGCGCCCGATACCCTTCACCGTGTTGCACGCGCTGAGGGCCGAAAGCGTAATGGCCAGAGAAGCAGCGATGACGATCCGCAGCATGGAAAATCTCCTGTTAACCCTTTTCCAGTGCCCTGTTCCGGCTGCACGCTCAAGCCCGCATGCAGGTTCTCACGCGAACAGTTGCAGGCGCGCCAGATCCGCTGGGTCCAGAGGCAGCCTGAAGCGGGTGAAAAGCAATTCCTGATAGCCCGGTAGCCCGTCGATATCCGCCTTCTGGCTTTCCCCATCGTCCACAATCGAAAGCGATCGGTCTGACAGGCTGGCGAAGCCCAATGGCAACGCAATGGTGACGATATGCAGCGTAGTGAAGCGCGTATCCGGCGCGGTAGAGGTCCAATGATTGGCCAATGCCAGATCGCTGGCCGACACATCCGTCAAATCAAAGCTGTATTGCGACTGCCAGCCGGTCGCGGGGGCATCACCGCCGCCAAACGCCGCACCCGGTCCCATGCGTTCCAGCAGCCATTCGCCGCTGAAAGAACCGGGTTCTCCGATACGCCGCAGTCGATGGCTGGCACCATCGGGAGATGTCGCCATGGAACCATCCGCCAGTGGCAGCGGGGGGACGTAGCTGCCGCCAAATCCCACATCCGCAATCCATGCCTGCCCGGCGATGTCGGCCAGCAGCAGCATGTGAGTACGTGGCGGATGATCGTCACCCGGCCCACGCCCCATCTGGACCCGCGCCAGCAAAGGGCGGTTGGGCACGCCCATCTGCGCCAGCATGTCGGCGAACACACGGTTTTGCTCGAAACAGTAACCGCCCCGCTGCCGCGTCACCAGTTTGTCGAAAGCACTTGCGCTGTCGATGCGGATCGCGCGCCCGAGATGGATATCGAGGTTTTCGAACGGAATCGAAAGCCTGTGCGCCCGTTGCAAGGTCGCCAACCCGGCTGGATCAGGCGCGGGTGCGCGGGCCAGACCGATCCGTTCCAGATAATTGGCCAGTTGGCTCACGCCCTGATCAGTGCCCTGCCTGCGGCCCCCGCTCAAGCCCCGAAGCGGCCAGTTGCGCGTCGATCTGGGCCAAAAGCCGATCCAGCCCTTCCTGCGTGAAGCTTTCCGCACGGGCGACCAGCACGTCCTGCGTGTTGGATGCGCGCAGCAGCCACCAGCCATCGGGCGTCGTCACCCGCACGCCATCCGTATCGTCCACCTTGATGTCATCCGGAGCATCAGGGGCGGCGAGACGCTGCTTCACCTCTTCGATGGCGGCGAACTTGCGGCTTTCATCCACCTGAAAGCGCAATTCCGGCGTATTGAGCATGGCGGGCATCGCGCCGCGCAGTTCCGTGACCGATTTGTCCAGCCGCGCGGAGGCGGCGATCAGGCGCACGGCGGCATAAAGCGCGTCGTCGTAGCCGTAATAAGTGTCCGCGAAGAAGATGTGCCCGCTCATTTCCCCGGCCAGCGGGGCATGAGTTTCCTTCATTTTGGATTTGATCAGGCTGTGCCCAGTCTTCCACATCAGCGGCTTGCCGCCCAGTTCAGCCACGCGGTCGAACAGCGCCCGGCTGGCCTTCACATCGGCGATAACCGTCGCGCCCGGCTGCTGCCGCAGCAGATCTTCCGCATAGATCATCAGCAACTGGTCGCCCCAGATCACACGGCCCTGCCCGTCGATCGCGCCGATCCGGTCACCATCACCGTCGAAAGCGATACCGAAATCGAGGTTCTTGTCCGCGACGAGCCGCCGCAGATCCTCCAGGTTTTCCGGCACAGTGGGATCGGGATGATGATTGGGGAAATTGCCATCGACATCGGTGAACAACGTGTGATGTTCGCCCGGAAGGCGGGCGACGAGCTTTTCAAGGGCGGGCCCGGCCGCGCCGTTTCCGGCATCCCAGCCGATCCGCAAGGACGCCAGTTGCGCGGGATCGATCCCGTCCAGCCCGGCGATCAGCGCATCGATATAGGCGCCCATCACGTCGGCACGGCTGGTTTCGCCCGTACCATCGGCCCAATCGCCAGCTTCCGCCAGACGGCCGATTTCCTGAATCTGCGGGCCAAAGAACGGGCGGCCCTGAAGCACCATCTTGAAGCCGTTGTAATTGGCGGGATTGTGGCTGCCGGTTATCTGAACGCCGCCATCAACCTCTTCCGCTGAAGCTTCCGCGAAATAGAGCATCGGCGTGGGCCCCATCCCGATGCGGCGCACGTCACAGCCCGAGGCCGTCAGCCCTTCAATCAGCGCGTGTTCCAGCATCGGGGAACTGATCCGCCCGTCATACCCGACCGCCACCAGCCGCCCGCCGGCGCGCCGCAGCAGCGTGCCGAAACCCCGCCCAATCGCGCGCGCATCATCGGGGCCGAGCGTTTCTCCGATAATGCCGCGGATATCGTATTCGCGAAGGATAGTGGGGTCGAACCGGTGGCTCATGAAATCTCCTCTGATCTGCCGTCTGACAGTTCGCCGAGCAATAAATCCCGGGCTGCGTTCGCCTCGTGCACCTGCCCGCTCGTGCCGCCCCGGTCCGGATGGACGATAGCCAGCAGCCGTTTATGAGCCGTAACGATATCCTCACGCGAGGCAGCCGACGAAACGCCGAGCAGCTTGCGCGCCCGGGACACAGCGTGAGCGCGCGTCGCCCGCTTCGGTTCCCACGGCCATCGCCCCGTGATCAGCTTCCAGCCGAACACGATCGCCACAGCGATGGCGACAAGCTTGCCCATCAGGCCGCCGCGCTGGCGGACGGGGCGGCGCGCGCCATCGACGAAACGACGGGGAGGTTCAGGTTTGCCACCAGCCCGCGCAGTTCCTGCCGGGCGACGAGATGGCTGGTGCCCAATTCACCCAGTTGGCCCCTGTCCAGCAGGGTCAGCCCGGAGGGGAACAGCTCACGATAGATCACACGTTCCGACAAACCGTGCGACACGCGGAAACCCACACGCTTCGACAGTTCGGTAAGCGCCTGATCGATGCGCCGCTGGTTGCGCGCATCGACGTGCTGGACACGGTTGCGCACCACCACCCAGTCCATCTCGCGCCGTCCTTCGCGTATCTGCTTGAGCGCACGGCTCTTGCGCGCTTCCCAGATCAGTTCCGCATAGAAGCTGAGGCGGCGAACCTTGAAAGTTTCCGCATCGACCTGCCCGATCAGGTCAAAATCGACGAAGCTGTCGTTCATCGGCGTGACCAGCGTATCCGCCTGTGTCGCCACATGGCGGGCCAGCGGATCGTCACGGCCGGGCGTATCGAAAATCAGGAAATCCGCGCCTTCGGCCAGCGCCTCCGCCTCTGCCTCAAGCGCGGCGATATCGTCACCACTGAACACGCCGAAGCTGGGCACCGGCAGATCGATGCCGCGCCGCTGCTGAGTCTCCGCGCGATTTTCGAAATAGCGATAGAGCGTGCGCTGGCGCGGATCGAGATCCATCGCGACCACTTTCGCGCCCTGATAGGCCAATGCCACCGCGACGTGGACGGCAGTGGTGGATTTGCCCGTGCCCCCCTTTTCATTGGCAAAAACGATGCGATGCGGCGCGGACAGCACGTGTGGCGGACTTTCTCTGATAGCGTCAGGCGTCTATTGCGCCTGCGAACCCGTCTTATCGGAGCCCTGCCTACATGCAAACCGTCAACCGGCTCGATGAACTGCGCCAGGCTGTGGACAGGTTGAGGAAACGTGGCGATCTGGCGCTGGTCCCGACCATGGGCGCGCTGCACGAAGGGCACCTGACGCTGGTGCGCGAGGCGAAGGCGCGCGCCGCCACGGTGGCCGTGTCCATCTTCGTCAATCCCACCCAGTTCGGCCCGCAGGAAGACCTGGCTGCCTATCCCCGCCAGCTTGCGGAAGATTCGCGCCTGCTGGAAGCGGAAGGGGTGGACCTGCTGTGGGCGCCGCCGGTGGAGGAAGTCTATCCTGCAGGATTTGCCACCACGGTTTCCGTCGAGGGGCTTACCAGCGTGCTGTGCGGCGCATCGCGGCCGGGCCATTTCGACGGGGTGGCGACCGTTGTGGCCAAGCTGTTCAACCAGGTCCGCCCCGACATCGCCCTGTTCGGCGAAAAGGACTGGCAGCAGCTGGCGGTAATCCGCCGCATGGCGCGCGATCTCGACTTCGTGCAGCCGCACGCAGACCGCATCTTCGGCGTGCCCATCGTGCGCGAGGCGGACGGATTGGCGATGAGCAGCCGCAACCGCTACCTCTCCCCCGAAAACCGCGCCCGCGCCGCCGCCCTGCCCCGCCTGATGCGTGAGGCGATCGGCCAGATCGAAGCGGGTGCCGGCACCGCCGATGCGCTGAAGGCCCTGCGCGAAAGCCTGATAGACGCGGGCTTCGACAGCGTGGATTACGCCGAACTGGCCGATGCCGCTTCGCTCAACAGCTCCGCCACCGATCCCGCGCGCCTGTTCGTTGCCGCGCGCATCGCCGGAACCCGGCTGATCGATAATATGGCGATTGGAATGGGGGAGATGGAGCGGGTAGCGGGAATCGAACCCGCATAGCCAGCTTGGAAGGCTGGAGCTTTACCACTAAGCTATACCCGCGCTCTGCGGCCGCTTGCCATCGCTGGCTATCGCCCGTCAAGCGTATCAGTTGTTGGGCGGCCCGCCATTTGCATCGCGCGCGTCTTCAGCAGGCGCATTTTCGGCTGGCGCGGCGACAATCACGGTAACGCGGCGGTTCGCTGCCCGGCCTTCTTCATCAGGCGTTCCATCGAGATGGGCGTTCGGGGCCACCGGGCGTTGTTCGCCCAATGCGATCACCTCTATTCGATCGCGAACGACACCTTTTTCCACCAGCCATTTGGCGACTGCCTCTGCCCGGCGGCGAGAGGCGCGCAGATTGGCATCGTCTGTTCCTGCTGAATCGGTATGGCCGCGCAATATGACGGGCCAGCCTTCCGCCAGTTGATCGGATCGGACCAGTTCCTCCAGCGCAGCAACAGCTTCTGCGTTCAGGCTATAGCCGCCATCGCCGAATGGAATCGTCACTTCCAGCGGGCTGAGCCGTTCCGTTTCCACCACTTCGGATGCCACTTCCGGGCGAATGATCGATGTTGGGGGCGTGATATCGGGTGTGGGGGAAGCGGTGGCTGCACTCCCGCCGCCCGTATCGGGTTCTGACGGTTGCTGATCGCGACAACCGGGCAACAGCAGGGCCGCCGTCACCCCTGCCACAGCAAGCATCCGTTTCATCATTCTCTCCTTCACTCCCCGGCGGCGCGCGCAGGCGATCTGGCGGCTTTCCGGGCAGTTCTTTTGGGCTGGGGCGGCGCGAAGGATATCACCGTGTCACCCGCCTTCGGCTCCGGCGCGGCGGCGTGGGTGAAGAAGCGCATCCGGCCATCCGGACGCAGCAGCAGCAGCATCGTCGCCCCTTCAGGCAGCGCCTCCTTCGCATCGGCCAGCGTGAACCTGTCCGACAGCTTCGTCTTGCGGAACACCCAGCCCCCTGCCTCGCGCCGCTCCACATCCTCCACCCCGAAACCGGAAGCGAACAGAGCCCGGCCGCGCAGTGAGGACGGTAGCCGGCGCGGATTATCGGACGTTTCTGCCTCGCCCAGCTGATAGACAGAATCGGTGCCGATCTCGGGCGCGAATTCGGAACAGACCAGCGTGTTGTAAGCCTCGTTATCGGTGGCGGCGACGAGCACCTGGAACGGCGCGAGATCGAGGTTGTGTTCCGTCGCTTCGTTCAGGATTTCGCCGTGATAGGTGGGCAGCCCGGCGGCGCGGGCAGGTTTGAGCAGGCGCCAGCTCGAATCAACCACCATGACCGGCGTTCCCAGATCGTGCATCTCCTTCGCCAGGGCGATGGTCCAGGTATTGGCGCCCACGATCAGCAGGCCGGGCCGGGATTCGCCTTTCACTTTCAGCAGGCGCGCGGCCAGATCGATGGTGAAGCCGTGCGCGATGATCGTCGCCACCACCACCGCGAAACTGAGGCCGATCAGAATCGTGCCGTCGCCGTATCCCAGTTCCTCCAGACGCAACGCGAACAGGCCGGAGATCGCGACCATGACGATACCCCGAGGGGCGATCCATGCCAGGAACAGCCGCTCGTTCCACGGTATCTTGGTGAACAACAGGCTGACGAGGATCGTGACGGGGCGCACCACGAACAGCAGCGCCAGCAGAAACGCGCCGAAGCGCCATTCGAAGTTGCGGAACTGGGCAAAATCCAGCGAAGCCGAAAGCAATACGAAGATGCCCGATACCAGCAGCACGGCGACGTTCTGCTTGAAGGGGTGGATACTGCGCAGCGAAGCGACATCCATGTTGGCGAGCGCGATACCCATCACCGTCACCGCGACCAGCCCTGCTTCATGCTCGATCTGATTGCAGCCGACGAACACGCCGACGACCGCCACCAGCAGCACCGGCACCTTGAGGTATTCGGGCACGAAGCCGCGCGGGAAGCTCCACGCCACAGCGCGCGCCGCGGCATAGCCGATCACGCCCGCCAGCAGGGCGGCGATGATCATCGGCGGCACGACTTCGAACATCGTCGCGCCATCGGCCGACAGGCGGAAATATTCGTAGGCGATCACGGCGAAGATCGCGCCCACCGGGTCGTTGACGATCGCTTCCCACCGGAGGACCGCGGCCGGACGCGGCTGCACGGTCGCCTGCCGCAACAGGGGCAGCACGACAGTAGGGCCGGTGACGACGAGGATACCGGCAAACAGGATCGCCACCGGCCAGACCAGACCGGCGATATAGTAACAGGCCAGCGAGCCGAGCAGCCAGCCGAGCGGCGCGCCCAGGAACACCAGCCGCCACACACCTTCGCCGTATTTGCGGAACTCGCGGAAATCGAGGCTCAGCCCGCCTTCGAACAGGATCAGGGCCACGCCGATGGCGATCATCGGTTCCAGCATCGGCCCGAAGGCCGCACGTGGATCGATCAGATGCAGAACCGGGCCGGCCAGAAAACCGGCGGCCAGCATCAGTACGATCGCAGGCCAGCCGGTGCGCCAGGCGATCCACTGCGCGCCGATGCCAAGCACGCCGACGAGGGCGATTACGAGTGCCTGATGCTCCATGGAATGGCCGATGGTTTCAGATTTGGCCCGGTTTGACAATGAACTGGCGGGGAAAACGGACAGCCAGCGGGAACACGGTTGCCTCTGCCCCGGCGGCAGGCCACGTTTCGGCAGATAAGAATGGTGAGAGGAATGGAATGGATCTGGGTATCAGGGGCCGCAAGGCGATCGTGAACGGAGGGAGCGCGGGGATCGGCAAAAGCGCGGCGCTGGCGCTGGCCCGCGAAGGGGCGGAACTGTTCATTTCCGCCCGCGGCGAGGACAGGTTGCGAACCGCCTGTGCCGACATCGCCAGCGAGACAGGCGCAAAAGTGACGCCGGTGGTGGCCGATCATTCCAGCGCCGAGGGACGCGAGCGCATTCTCGCCCTCTGTCCCGAGCCCGATATTCTCGTCGGCACCTGTGCGCCGCCGCCGATGACGCCCGATTACAGCGCGATAACCGAAGAGCAGTGGCGCGAGTGCATCGACATCTCGATGCTCGGCCCGATCGAGTTCATGCGCCGTGTGACCGGCGGCATGGTGGAGCGGCGATGGGGCCGCATCGTCAACATCGCCACCGTGGCCGCGAAGTACCCCGCGGAGATTCGCGCACTTTCCGGCAGCACGCGCGCGGCGCTGACCAACTATGCCGTGGCCGTTTCCAAGGTCGTCGCGCAGTATAACGTGATGATCAACACCGTGCTGCCGGGCATGCACTACACCGCCACCGTGGATGAACTGTTCAACGCCCGCGCCAAGGCGAAGGGCATCACTTTCGAGCAGGAAGTGGAACAGTTCATCGACGAATGGCGCATTCCCACCCGCACTTTCGGCGAGGCAGACGATGCGGGCGCGTTCGTGGCCATGTTTTGCAGCGAGTTTGCCAAGTTCACCACCGGGCAGAGCCTGGTGATCGACGGCGGATCGACCAATTCGACGTTCTGAATACGGGAGGGATGAAGATGTACGGACCAAATTACGGCAACGACCGGGCGGAGATCGAGGACCTGATGGCCCGCTATCTGTTCGCTTTCGACTGGCAGGATCCGGAAGCCTATGCCGGCACGTTCACGGAGGATGGGGTGCTCGATTTCGCCGGTGGCGTGAAAGTCGGGCGAGAGGCACTAAAAGCCGAAATGGTCGCTTTTGGCGAACGGGAAAGAGCCAAGGCGGCCGCCAGCTTCCCGCCCCGGCGGCACCGCGTAAGGCATTTCGTGGACAATCTGGTGCTTGAGATCGACGGCGATACCGCGCGCTCCACATCGTACTGGTATGAATTCAACAACGATGCGCGCGCCGGGCGGCCCTATCTGGGCACTTACGGTCACTATGAGGATGAGTTGAAGCGGGTTGATGGGCGCTGGCTGTTTTCGAAGCGCAAGATTTATAACGAGGAACACGCCAATATGTGCGCGACGGACCGCAATCCGGTCTATCGCTGACGCAGGGGGAACGCGCGCAGGCTCAGTGACCGGGGAAGTCCATCAGCGCCCCGGTCATCACGCCTGCTGCGCGGAGCGCCTGCCCGCCACCAAGATCGGGCAGATCGATGACGAACAACGCATTGTCCACCCGTGCCCCGGCCCGGCGCAATAGTTCCACCCCCGCAAGCGCCGTACCGCCTGTCGCAAGCAGATCATCGACCAGCAGGACCAGCTCGCCCGGGTCGATCGCGCCGGAATCGAGTTCCAGCCGCGCGCTGCCGTATTCCAGTGAATAATCTACGCCGATCGTTGGCACGGGCAGCTTGCCCGGTTTGCGCAGCGGCACGAAGCCTAGGCCGAGCCGGGCCGCGATTGCGGCGCCAAAGATGAAGCCCCGCGCCTCTATGCCAGCGACGGCGGCAGCGCCGAGAGGCCGTGCCTGATCAACCAGATGATCGAACGTCGCTGCCAGCCCTTCGCCATGAGCGATCAGGGTGGTGATGTCGCGGAACTGGATTCCGGCCGAGGGAAAGTCCGGAACGGTCCGGATCAATCCCTTCAGCTCGGAAGGACTCAAGCCTTCTTGCGTCCCTTGACCGACGACCAGACGCTTTTCTTCGCGAACCACGCCAGCACAGTGGCGAAGATCAGGAAGCCAAGCACGGGCCAGCCCGTCTGCTTACGCTTGATCAGAGACGGTTCCGCCGTCCAGGTGAGGAAGGCCGAAACGTCCTGTGACATCTGGTCAACCGTCGCCTCTGTACCGTCGGCGTAAGTCACCGATCCTTCGTGCAGCGGCGGCGGCATGGCGATGTTGAGGTTGGCGAAATAGGGGTTGTAATACAGCCCAACGCCCGTCTTCGAATCCGGGAACTTCTCCACCAGCTCCGCCGGCTGTTCCTGATAGCCGATCAGCAGCGAATGCAGATAAGCCGAACCGTTGTGGCGCGCCTTGGTGATCAACGAGAGATCCGGCGGAACGGCGTTGTTGTTCGCAGCGCGAGCGGCCACATCGTTCGGATAGGGCGACGGGAAGTAGTCGGTCGGCATGCCCGGGCGCGTATTGGTTTCACCCGTGTTGGGATCGATACCGGGCACGGTCCATTCGGCCGCAAGCGCCTTCACCTGCGCTTCGCTGTAACCGAGCTGCGCCAGATCGCGGAACGCCACGAACTTGAGCGAGTGACAAGCCGCGCAGACTTCCTTGTAAACCTGATAGCCGCGCTGAAGCTGCTGCGTATCCCACTTGCCGAACGGGCCGTCGCTCGAAAGCTTCAGCGGCTCAGGGTGGAGGTGGAATTCATGCTCTGCCGTAGGCGGCGTGGGCTCGGTCGCCGCCGTATAGGCGCCGATCACGAAGGCCAGCATCACGACGAAGCTGAAAACCAGCCCGACAGCGATTCCAATGAAACGGATCATCGTCTTTCCCTTGTCCCGCGTTCAGGCTGCCGCTTCGGCGGATTTGGCGGACGCAGCCCCATCATCTTCACCCAGCACAGACTCGGTGATCGAGAACGGCAGCGGTGCTGGTCGTTCGATCATCGAGATGATCGGAAGAATGACGAGGAAATGCAGGAAGTAGTATGCGGTCGCGATCTGGCTGAGCATCACATAGGGTTCTTCAGCCGCAGCACCGCCGCAATAGAACAGCACCGCCATGGTCGGGATCAGCCCGAACCAGAAGAACTTGCGGAACAGCGGGCGATAGTGGCCCGAACGAACCGGCGACTTGTCCAGCCACGGCAGGAAGAACCACACCAGGATGGAAGAGAACATCGCCAGCACGCCCCACAGCTTCGCCGGCAGAATGAAATCCGCGGTGAAGGCGCGCAGGATCGCGTAGAACGGCCAGAAGTACCATTCAGGCACGATGTGCGCCGGGGTCGAAAGCGGGTTCGCCTCGATATAGTTATCCGGGTGGCCGAGGTAGTTCGGCAGGAAGAACACCATCAGGAAATAGGCGATCAGGAACACGCCCAGCCCGAACCCGTCCTTCGCCGTGTAATACGGGTGGAACGGCACGGTGTCGCTTTCGCTCTTCACCTCGACGCCGGTCGGGTTCGACGAGCCCGGGATGTGAAGAGCCCAGATGTGCAGGATGACCACACCCACAACCACGAAGGGCAGCAGGTAGTGCAGGCTGAAGAAGCGGTTGAGCGCGGCATTGTCGGGCGCGAACCCACCCAGCAGCCAGGTCTTCAGCGGCGGGCCGACCAGCGGGATCGCCTCGAACAGGCCGGTAATGACCTGCGCGCCCCAGAAGCTCATCTGCCCCCACGGCAGGACGTAGCCCATGAAGGCCGTCGCCATCAGCAGCAGGAAGATGACCACGCCGAGCAACCACACCATCTCGCGCGGGGCCTTGTACGAACCGTAGAAGAAGCCGCGGAAGATGTGCAGGTAGATCACGACGAAGAAGAAGCTGGCGCCGTTGGCATGCGCATACCGCACCAGCCAGCCCCAGTTCACATCGCGCATGATGTGTTCGACGGTGTGGAACGCCACGCCGGCATTGGCGGCGTAGTGCATCGCCAGAATGATGCCGGTGACGATCTGCAGCACCAGACAGAACCCGGCGAGAACGCCGAAATTCCAGAAATAGTTGAGGTTGCGCGGAACCGGATAGCCGGCGCCGACCGCATTATAGACGAGGCGCGGCAAAGGCAGCTTTTCGTCCAGCCAGCGCATCAGCGGCACTTTGGGTTCGTAAACCTTGGCCCAGGGGAAGCTCATCGTTCTGTCTCCCGCCTCAGCCGACCACGATTTTCGTGTCGGAGGTGAATTCGTAATCCGGCACCACGAGGTTCGTCGGCGCCGGGCCTTTGCGGATGCGTGCGGCCGTATCGTAGTGCGAGCCGTGGCACGGGCAGAAATAACCGCCGAATTCGCCCCGAACTTCACCTTCGCCCGCGCCCAGCGGCACACAGCCCAGATGGGTGCAGACACCCATGGTGATCAGCCAGTTGGTGTGGCCCGCCTTGGTGCGCTCTTCCAGCGTCTGCGGATCGCGCAGGCTGCTGAGCGGAACCTTGTCAGCCTCGGCAATTTCGGCCGGGGTCAGGTTGCGCACGAAAAGCGGCTGCTTGCGGAATACCGCCTTGATCGCCTGCCCCGGCTCAATCGCCGAAAGATCGATCTCCGTGGTGGATTCCGCCAGCACGTCTTTCGAAGGCGCCATCTGCGAGATCAGCGGGACCAACGTGGCAAGAGCGCCGACGCCAGCCGCGGAAACCGCCGCAATTTCGATGAAGTCACGACGGCGGATACCTTCTCCGCCATCCGGCGCTGCGGTTTCCGCCGTGCCTGTGGTGATTGCCATTGCCCTGCCTTGCCTGCCGACCTTCGCGGGCTGTAACCCTGCGTGAAGCCGAAGATATTGGACCAGCCGCCCACCTCCCGAGAACCGGGGGGTACGGCTTGGGCGGGCTGATAGACGAGCGTGTCCGCCATGCCAACAGGCATTTTGGCGCTAATTCATCCGGCTATCGCGTCAGGCCGATCAGCGAGAATTGGCGGCCATATGCAGCCTCCCCCCGATGGGTCGCCCGGCGGTAGGAAAAGAACCGTTCTTCATCGGCATAAGTGTCCAGCCCCAGCGCATCGATCGTCGTGACGCCAGCGGCGGCAAGGCGCGACGTGGCATAGCCTTCGAGATCGAATTGCCAGTGCCCCGCCCGCCCGGCCGTGAAGAAGTGATCGGCGGATTCGCAAAAGCCGGCGCGAAAGCCATCGTCTACTTCGTAGCTTTGACGGGCAATCGCAGGCCCGATCGCGGCCGCGATCCTGCCGCGCTTTGCACCCAGCCGCTCCATCACGGCCACGGTGTTTTCCAGTACGCCGCCGTGTGCACCCCGCCATCCGGCATGAGCCGCGCCCACTACCCCTGCCTCTGCATCGGCCAGCAGCACCGGCGCACAATCGGCAGTGACAACGCCCAGCAGCACGTCCGGCGTGGCGGTGACCATTGCGTCCGCCCTCGGCCGTTCTTCCACTGGCCACGGCGATTCCACGCACACCGCATCGGGCGAATGGATCTGATAGACGGTCGCCAGCGCGCCATCCGCCATCACGGCCGCGGCCGCGCGGCGGCGATTCTCCGCCACCGCATCATCATCGTCACCTGCGCCAAGGCCGACGTTGAGCCCGGCCACCGCACCCTGAGAGACACCGCCCCGCCGGCCCAGAAAGCCGTGGGGAATACCGCCCAGCGCACGCGATCGGATGATCTCCACCCCCTGCGGCACTGCTTCAGCCAAGGCTGCGACTCACCTGTTCCGCCGTGTCACGGCTGAGTTTCGGAGCAGCGGCGATCCGTTCCAGCTCTGCCCGCATCAATGCGGCGCGGACCGGCTCCGTCCGCCGCCAGCGGCCCAACGGCGCGACGAATCGCGCGGCGGTTTGCGGATTGATGGGATCAAGCGCGAGAATCAGGTCGGCAATCAGGCGGTATCCCGCGCCGTTTTCCGCATGGAAGCCCTGCGGTGCACCGGTGAACGCCATGTAGAGCGAGCGCACGCGGTTGGGATTGCGCAGGGTGAAATCGGGATGTTCCGCCAGCGCCCTGACATGTTCCAACACCTGCGGATGGAGCGACTGCGCCTGAATGGCGAACCATTTGTCCACCACCAACGCGTTGCTGCGATAGCGGTCATAGAAATCCAGCAGCTTGTGAGTGCGTTCAGGCGAATCGAGCCCGGCCAGAACCATCAGAGCGCCCTGCCGGTCAGTCATGTTGTCCGCAGCGTCATACTGGGCAGAGGCCATGCGGGCAGCGAGTTCAGGCGCACCGGCGGCGAGATATACGAGGGCCTGTGTCTTCAGCTTGCGCGCGCCCCGCGCCTTCGCATCCATGCCGTAGGGGACCGCGCTGCCACGCTGGTGCAGAGCGACCAGTTCGCTTTCCAATTCGCGGCCCAGCCAACGCTTCAACGCTTCCCTTTCGGCATAGATCGCTCCGGGATCGGCGACCGTGATCTGCTCGGCCAGATAGGCCTGACCCGGCAGTATCAGCAGTTCACCCCGCATCAGGTCGTCCAGCTTGTCATCAGCCAGCACAGCGGTGAACGCAGCGCGGATGGCGGCACGACCAGCGCTGCGCTGCCCGTCGTCCAAAGAGCCGGTGGCCGCTTCGCGCAAGTGGCGGACCATCAGATCCTGCATCGCTTCGTACCGGGCGAAGGGATCGTCATCGTTTTCCGCGAGGAATACGAGGTCTTCCAGCGACACCTCCCGCTCCACCGCGACCGGCGCGGAAAAGCCGCGGTTGATCGACAGTACTGGCGGGCTCGCGAAACCCGTGAAGCACACGCTCGCCTGTTCCTGCGCCAGCGTGAACAGCGTCTCGCCGTTGTGTTCGCCGGTTTCGCGGTCGAACAGGGCCAGCCGTAGCGGAATCGGTACAGGCTTCTTGTCCGGCTGGCCCGGCGTGGCGGGCACCTGCTGCCGCAGATGCAGTGTGGTCGTATCGCCTTCGTGTTCAAGCCGAATGGCGACTTTCGGTGTTCCGGCCTGCGAATACCACAGGCGGAACTGGCCGAGGTCCAGCCCAGCGCCTTCCTCTATCGCCTTCACGAAATCCTCGCAGGTGGCGGCCTGCCCGTCATGCCGGTCAAAATAGAGATCGGTGCCCGCACGGAACCGTTCCGGCCCGGCCATTGTCCGCATCATGCGGATGACTTCGGCACCCTTGTTATAGACGGTGGCGGTGTAGAAGTTGGAAATCTCGCGATAGCTGTCGGGCCGGATCGGGTGCGCCAGCGGCCCCGAATCTTCCGGAAACTGCACTGATCGCAGTACCCGGACATCCTCTATCCGCTTCACCGGTTCGCTGCCCATGGCCTGGCTGAACAACTGGTCGCGCAGAACGGTGAAGCCTTCCTTCAGGCTCAGCTGGAACCAGTCGCGGCAGGTCACGCGATTGCCCGACCAGTTGTGGAAGTATTCGTGCCCGATCACGCCCTCCACCGCATCGAAATCGCCATCGGTGGCGGTTTCGGGGTCGGCCAGCACGTACCGGGTGTTGAAGACGTTGAGGCCCTTGTTCTCCATCGCGCCCATGTTGAAATCGCTGACGGCGACGATGTTGAAGGTGTCGAGGTCGTATTCACGGCCGAACGCCTCTTCATCCCACTTCATTGAATGCTTGAGCGAATCCATCGCATGGCCTGTGAAGCGCAGATCGCCCTCACGCACCCAGATACCCAGATCAACCTTGCGCCCGCCCATCGTGGTGAAAGTGTCGCGGTTGGCCACCAGATCGCCCGCAACAAGTGCGAAGAGATAGCTCGGCTTGGGCCATGGATCGTGCCATTCGGCCCAATGGGTGCCATCCGGGCCTTCGCCCTGTGCGTCCAGATTGCCGTTGGACAGCAAGACTGGGAAGGCATCCTTCGGCCCGCTCATCCGCACGCGATAGATCGACAGTACGTCTGGCCGATCAGGGAAGAACGTGATGCGGCGGAATCCCTCCGCCTCGCACTGGGTGCAGAGCATTCCGTTAGAGGCATAGAGCCCCATCAACTGGCTGTTTGCCGACGGGTCGATCTCACTCGTCACCTCTATCAGGTGGCTATCACCGGTGAGCGGGACGACGAGATCCTGCCCGTCCATGCCCCATGAATTGACGACCTGTCCGTCGACCTTGACCTCCATCGCGGTCAGCCCGTCACCGTTCAGCCGAATCGTTCCGCTGGCTTCGGCGCGGGCATTGCGCTGCACGGTCAGCGCGGAACGGACCTGCGTTCGCGTAAGGCCCAGCTCGAAATCCAGCGCCACCTCGGGCACCAGCCACGCGAATGGCACGTAATCCTCCCGCCGGATCAGCAAAGGTTCCGTGGGCTGGGGGGCCGCGTCAGCCATTTCAGGGTTGCCGTCGGGCGTCGAAGGGGTGCGGGCGATATCCATTCGCTGTTATTAGGTGCTTTCTCCCCCGCTTCCAACGCGTAGAACGCGCGCATGGCGCATCTGTTCATCTTCGGCCTTGGTTATTCGGCGAAGTACATCGCAAACGCGGCATCCCAACGCGGATGGCTGGTGACAGCAACAGGACGTGACGGTGCGCTGGATTTCGATGACGAGCAGGGCGTTCGCACGGCGCTGGGCGTGGCGAGCCATGTCCTCTCGTCCGTTCCTCCCGGCGAAGCGGGCGATCCGGTGCTGAGCCGCTATGGCGACGTGCTGGATCACCCATGGCTGGGCTACCTTTCTTCGACCGGGGTCTATGGCGATACCGGTGGGGCGTGGGTGGACGAAACAGCGCCCGTGGGTGGCGGAAGGCGGCACGCGCGCGCCGAGGCCGATACCGCATGGCTCAATCGCGGAGCGCGCGTGTTCCGGCTGCCGGGCATTTATGGCCCGGGACGCAGCGCGATAGAGAGGGTGGCGGAAAGGCGCGCACATCGCATCGATCTGCCGCAGCAGGTGTTCAGCCGCGTGCATGTGGACGACATCGCCGCGGGCGTGATCGCAGGGTTGGATGGCCCGCCCGGTGCCTACAACCTGGCTGACGACCTGCCGGCCAGCCAGAATGCGGTGATAGAAGAAGCCTGCCGCCTGTCGGGCCAGCCGCTGCCGCCGCTGCTGTCGTTAGAGGAAGCCAAGCTCTCCCCACAGGCACTGGCTTTCTATGCGGAGAACCGACGCGTCGCGAACGGGAAAGCCCGGCGACTGCTTGGCTGGCGGCCGCGCCATGCGACCTATCACGACGGGCTCAGGGCTTGTCTGCTATCGGCGCGTTCTTGCCCCGCAGCGCGATGATCAGGCCCATCATCGCCAGCACGCCACCGGCAATGGCAAGGCCGGACCATCGATACCCTTCCAGCAGCGTCGAAATGGCCATCGCCACCACTGGCACCAGCACACCGTTATAGGCAGCCCGGCCTGGGCCCAGTTCGCGAATCAGGTGGAAATAGATCGGGAACGCCACCACGGAACCGACGATGCCCAGATAGGCGACGCCGCCCCAGTAGCGCGGGTTTTCGGGGAATACCGGCGGCCCATACAGGCCCCAGGCCAGTGCGGCGTCGGCCAGTGTGCCCCACAGCATCGCCCATGCCAGCAGCACGAGAAGCGGCTGCTTGCGGGCAGCCTGCGTCGCCTGAGCGACGTTGGCCACCGATGCTGAAAGCACGCCGATACAAGTCAGCCCTGCGCCCAGCGCGACTTTCCCCGCCAGCGGCGCCTCTCGCGCCTCGTGCACCAGCAACAGGGCGATTCCGCCCAGCGCCACCAGAGTTCCCGCCATGAACCGGGGGGTGATGCGCTGGTCCAAAAACACCGCGCCCAGCACGGCATTGGGCAGCATCAGCAGCGCGAACAGCACCGCGACCACGCCTGAGGTGACGTAGTGTTCGGCCTGATAGACCATGTTGAAGTTGAGGAAGAACTGCGTCAGCCCGATTCCAGCAGCCAACATCTGGCCGGAACGCGACATCCGAAGGCTGGCCCCACCGATCAACGCCAGGATGAACATTCCTGCCGCCGCGATTGCGAAGCGATAGGTCACCGACCAGCCCGGAGGCGCCGCGGCCAGTTGATCGCGAATCACGAACCAGGTCGACCCCCAGATCAGCGCGACCAGCAGAAACGGAAACAGGATGCGCGGCCGCAGCAGCAGGTGCGGCGTGTCGTTCATAGCCCAGCCAACGCGCGGGCAAGCGCCCGGGCATCCTCTTCCCGCGTATTCCATGCCGTGACAAAGCGCGCCGCGTCCTGCCCCCAGTCATAGAAGCCGAAACCCGCGCGCCGCAGCGCGGCCCGCTCCGCCTCGGTGCAGCTTACGAAAATCTCGTTAGCCTCCACCGGATGCAGCAGACGCTCGGCGGCTGCACCCGCGATCTCGGCAGCGGCGGCATTAGCGGCACTGGCATTGGTCAGCCACAGATCGCCCTCGATCATCGCCAGCAATTGCGCTGCGAGATAGCGGCCCTTTGATTGAAGGTGCCCAGCCTGCTTGCGACGATAGCGGGCGATGTCTGCCAGTGCCGGATCGAAAAATACCAGAGCTTCCGCATTCATCGCCCCGTTCTTCACGCAACCGAAGCTGAGCGCGTCCACATCGCCGCACGCCTCTGCCGCAGAGCAACCGAGGAACGCCGTTGCATTCGCAAAGCGCGCACCATCCATGTGCAGTGCCAAGCCCCTTGCCCGAGCCAGCACGGCGATCTCCGCCAGTTCGGCAGGGCGATAGCAAATGCCGTATTCGCTCGCCTGCGTCAGCGACAGCGCGTGAACCTGCACCTCATGCACATCGGGGCGAATCGAATCGAGCACCTGCGCGATGGCGGCAGGCGTCAGCTTCGCCCCTTCGCCATCGGCCGTGATCAGTTTTGCACCATGCAGATAGAACCCCGGCGCGCCGCCTTCCGACGTTTCGATATGCGCCTCTCGGTGACACAGCACCGCGCCATGAGGCGGGACCATCGTAGAGAGCGCGAGGCAATTTGCCGCCGTGCCAGTCGCCACCCAAAGCACCGACGCGTCACGGGCGAACAGGGCCGAGAACGCATCGTCCAGCCGCCCGCTCAGCGCATCGCCGTCATAGGGCGCATCCGCCGAGTCCGCATCCCGCAGCGCATCCCATATCTGCGTATGGACGGCGGCAGCGTTGTCGGACAGGAACTGCATGGGCACGGCCATAGTTGGTCGGCAAAGCGAAGCAAGAAGGAGACTGCGCCCATGTCATCGATAGCGATCACCCGCACTGACGAAACGACGCACGGCGCCTATCGCATAGAGCTGCCCGGCATCGAACGGCCTGCGGAGCTGACATGGCGCGCAAAGGGTGAGGCGCGGATCGCCGATCATACGTTCGTGCCCGACGAAATGCGCGGACAGGGGATCGCGCAGAAACTGGTCGATGCCCTGATCGAGGATGCGCGGGCGCAGGGTTTCACCATTGTCCCGCAGTGCAGCTATGTCGCCGCCCAGTTCCGCCGCCACCCCGAGTGGGCCGATCTGCTGGCCGACACACCGAGCTGACCGCCCCTCAACCCGGCAATCGCGAGAAATCGACGGCGACGATCTTCTCGACCGCCGCGTCGCGAACGGCCTTCGCCTGCGCCAGCGGCAGGCCATGCAGGTCCAGCTTTCCACCCGCGAGGCCGAGCCGCACCGTGGCGTAGCCGCCCCACCGGCCCAGCGGGCTCTGTGCGATTTCCGCCGATTGCAACTTTACCAACGGCGCCAAGGCAAGGCGGGGCGACAGCGATCCCGTGCGTGAAAAGATCTGCCGGTTGTCGATCGCGTGCCGATGCCGCCGCCAGCCGATGAAATTGACGATCGCCGCACCGGCAATGGCCAGAGCCCCCAGCGCGGGAGGGAACGGACTGGCGAGCGCCACACCGACCCCGATACCCACAGCCGTGAACAGCAAAGCGTTCAACAGCGTGTCGTACAGCCACGGGCGGTGAGAGGGGCGGTGCCATTCCAGCCCTTCCCCCGGTGGCTCTATCCCCGCCGCGCGAACCAGCGGCCATATCTCTTCCAACTGGGCGAATGGCGCGATGACATGGTCTTCCGCCTTGTCGCCGTCTTGCGCCAGGCTGATGAAATCCAGCGCATACCAGCCGAATCGGCGGCGAATCAGGCCGCTGCGGACCAGCGCCGCCTGCACCCGGTGCACCGGCATCAGCACATCGGTCTTGCTGAACAGGCCGCGCCGACGGCGAAATCCCCGTGCCGTCCGTTCCAGCAAAAAGCCGTATTCGCGCATGAATGTGCGGGCAATTCCTGTGACGATGCCCAGCAGCACCACAGCCAGCAGGGAACCCGCGACGGCCAATGCCAGCGTGACCCGGCCCATATGGGCCAGCCCTTCTATCCCAGCCTCTCCGCCGGAAACCAGCGTGCGCCAACCATCCCCTTCCCAGATATTGAACGGAAAGAGGAAATCGAACTGCTGCGTGACGCCCAGCAGCACCGCGAAAACCACCAGCGAGAATTCGAACAGGCCGAACATGGCCACGCGCCGGTCATCCATCGCGAACAGCACGTCACCCCCGGCGCGCGCCGCTGACGGTGAAGGCTCTGCCATTGCCGCTGCAGGGGAAGGCGGGCCTTCCTTGCGCTCACGCACCAGTTCCCGCAGCCGCTCGCTTTCCGGCAGCGACAGATAGGCGAGCGCGATTTCTTCCTTGCCGCCCGCCCCGGTTTCGAATCGCACTTCCGCCAACCCCAGCAGGCGGGGAAGCCACTTCTGTTCGATGCTGACGTCCTGAATACGTTCGTAGGGGACGGATCGCGCGCTGCGCGACAGCAGCCCCTTCTCCACCCGAATGTCGTCCGCCCCGGTCAGATAAGTCAGCCTGCGCCACTGGAGCCACGCCACGCCGAAGCTCAACGCTCCGCCGAAAATCAGCACGCCCGCGATCACCGGCAAGGCCAGCCCACCGGTGCCGATTATCGCAGCGACGGCCGGGATCGCCCCCTGGAAAAGCTGGGTCAACGCCCTGACCAGAAATCCGCGGGGGTCGGTGCGAAGCGGCGCGGCATCCAGTACCGGGGATACGCCGTCAGGATCGCTCACAACGTGTCGCGCCGGATTTTCTCGCGGATCGCCTCGCGCATTTCCAGCGCATCGGCTTCGGCAAGGCCGGGCAGCGGGACGGAGGCGTTATGCGTGCCCGCCGTATGCAGCACCAGCGTGGCAAGGCCATAATACCGCTCTATCGGCCCACGCTCCACATCGATGTGCTGCACCCGGCCAAACGGAACCACGGTATCCTTGCGCCACAGCAGCCCGCGCACCACCCGCAGCCGGTCTGCCCCCATCTGGTATCCGCGCGCCGCATGGCGGCGCAGCGGCATGCGGATCACGAACCAGACGAGCAGCGCCAGCACCGGAACCAGCGCCAGCCCGCGCGGCACCGGCAGTACATGGGCCAGTTCTATCACGAGCGTGGCGATGAATGGAGGAATGGCCGCAAGAATCGCGGCAAGGCGCAGCGCCTTGACGTGATTGGGATGCAGCGGTGTGAGCTCTTCCCCCTCCATAGTGCCCTAGATGAACAACACACCCGCTAAAAGCAAGGTTGGGTAGAGCGAAAGGATGGTGCTGCTGGGGAGGATTGAACTCCCGACCTCACCCTTACCAAGGGTGCGCTCTACCACTGAGCTACAGCAGCACGGGGAAGCAGGCGGGCGCTATTGTCGCGCGCCGCCCAAGTGTCAAGCGATGCTTGAGCGTGGCACACATTCGCGGCAAGGGTGGCGGCGATGAATGGGCCAAAAACCGAACCCTCCCGCGAAGAGCGGCTGGCCGCCAAGCTGCGCGAGAATCTGCGGCGGCGAAAGGCGCAGTCGCGCGAGTTGGGCACCCGCGCCGAGGGTACGGGGGACGATGCGCTTTCCAAAGAGGCGGAGGACCGCTAACGGGCGTGGCTCCTTCAGATAAGGAGCGTTCGTGCCCGCGTTGATCCTCGTCCGCCACGGCCAGAGCCAGTGGAATCTGGAAAACCGTTTCACCGGCTGGTGGGACGTGGACCTGACCGAAAAAGGTGTGGCCGAAGCGCGCGCCGCCGGGGAACTGCTGGCCGAAAAGGGCGTGTTGCCCGACCGCGCCTTCACCTCGCTGCAGACCCGCGCGATCAAGACGCTGCATCTGGCGCTGGAAGCCTGTGGCCGCCTGTGGATCCCGGAAGTGAAGGACTGGCGCCTGAACGAACGCCACTATGGCGGGCTGACCGGCCTGAACAAGGCAGAGACCGCCGAAAAGCATGGCGAGGAACAGGTGCATGTCTGGCGCCGCAGCTTCGACGTGCCGCCGCCCGTACTGGAAGCCGGCAGCACTTTCGATCTTTCCGCCGATCCGCGCTACGCCGGGCTGCCGGTTCCGAATACGGAAAGCCTGAAGACCACAATCGATCGTGTGCTGCCCTATTGGGAAGGCACAGTGCGCCCCGTGCTGGCGGGCGGTGAAACGGTGATCGTATCGGCCCACGGCAATTCCCTGCGTGCGCTGGTAAAGCATCTGTCGGGCATTTCCGACGACGACATCACGGCGCTGGAAATTCCTACCGGCCAGCCGATCGTTTACGAATTCGACGCACAGATGAACGCCGGAGAACGGCATTACCTGAAGGACAGGTGACATGGGGGCATCCGTAGCAATCGTGATGGGCAGCCAGTCCGACTGGCCGACCATGCGCCGGGCCGCAGAGGCTCTTGACCGGCTGGAGGTGCCCTATGAGGCGCGCATCGTTTCGGCCCACCGCACACCCGACCGGCTGGTCGATTTCGCCAAGGGCGCGGCGGACGAAGGGTTCAAGGTCGTTATCGCGGGCGCGGGCGGTGCGGCGCACCTGCCCGGCATGGTCGCATCGATGACCCATCTGCCCGTGCTGGGCGTACCGGTCGAATCGAAGGCGCTGAAGGGGAAGGACAGCCTGCTTTCCATCGTCCAGATGCCTGCGGGAATCCCGGTGGGCACACTGGCAATCGGGGAACCCGGCGCAGCGAATGCCGGCCTGATGGCCGCCGCGATCCTGGCCCTGTCGGATGCCGCGCTGGCCGATCGGCTCAAAGCCTTCCGCGCCGAACAGACGGCCGGCGTGGCAGAAAGCCCGCGCGACGCATGATCCTGCCCGGCTCAACCATCGGCATCCTCGGCGGCGGCCAGCTTGGGCGAATGCTGGCCATGGCCGCCGCGCAGCTCGGCTATCGCTGCCACATCTACGCGCCGGAGAAAGACAGCGTCGCCGCCGATGTCAGCGCGCAATTCTCCTGCGCCGACTGGCATGATCGTGATGCGCTGACCGAATTCGCCAGTGTGTGCGACGTGGTGACTTACGAGTTCGAGAACGTGCCGGTGGCGCCGCTTTCGGTTATCCCTGACGGCCGCCTGATGCCCGGCACCCGCGCGCTGGAAGTGGCGCAGGACCGGCTGCGTGAAAAACGCTTCGCCGAAGAACAGGGCGGCCGCCCGGCACCCTATGCCGCGATCGACGCCGATCATGAGATTCAGGCCGCCATCGATCGCGTAGGCGTACCCGGTATCCTGAAAACCCGACGCGAAGGGTATGACGGCAAAGGCCAGTGGCGCATTTCATCCGCCCATGAGGCAGAGGGGACGCGCGTTCCGCAGGATGGCCTCGTTTACGAAGGACATGTCCGGTTCAATGCCGAATTTTCGGTGATTCTGGTGCGCGGGCACGACGGTGCGGTGCGGTTCTGGGATTCGACGGTCAATGTGCATGACGGTGGCATCCTCGGCCGCTCCTCCCTCCCCGCCCCGGACGTGGTAACGCGGCAGGTGCCCGAAGCGCGCAAGCTGGCGCAGGCGGTGGCCGAGGCGCTGGGCTATATCGGTGTGCTGACGCTGGAATTCTTCGCCACGCAGGATGGCCCGGTGTTCAACGAGATGGCCCCGCGGGTCCATAATTCCGGCCACTGGACGATCGAGGGTGCGGTTACGAGCCAGTTCGAAAACCACATCCGCGCGATCTGCGGGCTGCCACTGGGTGACACCGCCACGCTGTTCCCCCGTGTCGAGATGACCAACCTGATCGGCGACGGCCCGGCACAGGTTGTGGAGGCGTTGGCCGATCCGCGCGTGCACCTGCACTTCTACGGCAAGGCCGAAGCGCGCAAGGGCCGCAAGATGGGCCACGTTACAGAGGTAGGCTGATGGCGCGTGAAGTAATCTTCGTGGTGGCGCGCGCGCTGGATGGCACCATCGGCCATGACGGCGACGTGCCGTGGAAAATCCGTGCAGACCTGCAACGGTTCAAGCGGCTGACCATGGGCAAGCCGATGATCATGGGCCGCAAGACCTTCGACAGCCTGCCCGGCCTGCTGCCCGGCCGCCGCCATATCGTGCTGACCCGCCAGGCCGACTGGGCCGCGCCGGGTGCGGAGGTAGTTCATACGGTTGACGACGCGCTGACCCTTGCCGGGCCCGGTGACATTGCGGTGATCGGCGGCGCGGAAATCTTCGCGCTGTTCATGCCCCATGCCACCCGGCTGGAAGTGACCGAGATCGACGAACATACCGGTGGCGAAATTGTCATGGCCGCGCCCGGCCCCGAATGGCGCGAGACGGCGCGGGAGAGCTTCGCCGCCGCTGGCGACGACCCCGCCTATGCCTTCGTCACGCTGGAGCGGACTGCATGATACGGATCGCGCATCGCGATCCCGTTCCCCCCTCTCTGCGCGGCGCCATTGTGGCGCTGGGCAATTTTGACGGCTTCCATCTGGGCCATCAGCGCGTGGTGGCCGAAGCGGTGGAATGGGCGCGCGCAGAAGGCCGCCCCGCCATCGTCGCCACGTTCGATCCGCACCCGGTGCGCCACTTCGCCCCGCATGTGCCGCCCTTCCGACTGACCACGCTGGACCAGCGGCAGGAACTGTTCGCATCTGCGGGCGCCGACGCCATGCTGGTATTCGCTTTCGATGACGATCTGGCAGCGACCAGCGCGGCAGATTTCGTCGGCAACCTGCTGGGCAATCACATCGGCGCGACCGGGGTGGTGACCGGCGAAGACTTTACGTTCGGCAAGGGGCGGGGCGGCAATCTGGCGCTGCTGGCAGAAGAGGGTGCGAAACACGGCATTGCCGCCCGCGCGGTGGGGCCGGTGATGCACGGCGGCCTGCCGGTATCTTCCAGCCGCATCCGCGATGCCTTGAAGGCGGGGGATTGCGAGACGGCCACCCTGCTGATGACCCGCCCCTTCGCCGTGCGCGCACCCGTGCTGCATGGTGACAAGCGCGGGCGCGAAATCGGTTATCCCACCGCCAATATCGACATGGGCCCATACCTGCGCCCCCGTTATGGCATCTATGCCGTGACTGCGCGTGTGCCCGGCACCGGCGAGGCGCTGAAGGGCGCGGCCAGTCTGGGTATCCGCCCACAGTTCGAACCGGCGCGGGAATGGCTGGAACCCTATTTCTTCGATTTCTCCGGCGATCTCTATGGTCAGGAGATAGAGGTGGCGCTGCACCACTTCCTGCGGCCCGAGGCGAAGTTCGACACGCTGGACGCCCTCACTACGCAAATGGCGGCAGACTGCACCCGCGCGCGCGGACTGCTGGGCTAGAATTGCCTCGCGCCACCCCGCGCGAACAAATTGCAGTCCTGCCCCGCCCCCGCTAAGGCGCGCGCTGCATGTCTGAACAGCGCGACTACAGAGACACGGTTTTCCTGCCGAAGACCGATTTCCCCATGAAAGCCGGCCTTCCCCAGAAGGAGCCGGAGATTCTGGCACGCTGGCAGGCGGCCGACCTTTACCGGCAGGTGCGTGAAGCGCGCGCCGGACGTGAGAAATTCATTCTCCACGATGGCCCGCCCTACGCCAATGGCGACATGCACATCGGCCACGCGCTGAACCATGTGCTGAAGGACATGGTCGTCCGCACCCAGACCCTGCTGGGCAAGGACGCGCCCTATGTGCCCGGCTGGGATTGCCACGGCCTCCCCATCGAATGGAAGGTGGAGGAACAGTACCGCAAGAAGAAGCTGGACAAGGATCAGGTCGATCCGGTGGAGTTCCGCGCCGAATGCCGCGCCTATGCCCAGCAATGGGTGGACGTGCAGCGCGAACAGCTGAAGCGGCTGGGCATCAACGGCGACTGGGAACACCCCTATCTGACGATGCAGTTCGACAGCGAGGCGACCATCGTGGCCGAGCTGCTGAAATTCGCCGAAAGCGGCCAGCTCTATCGCGGCGCCAAGCCGGTGATGTGGTCCCCGGTGGAAAAGACCGCGCTGGCCGAAGCCGAGGTTGAATACGAGGACATCACATCGACGCAGGTCGACGTGGCGTTCGAGATCACGGAAAGCCCGATCCCGGAGCTGGTCGGCGCCCATGCGGTGATCTGGACGACGACGCCTTGGACGATCCCGGTGAACCAGGCTTTGGCCTATGGGCCGGATGTTGAGTATGTTCGTTTACGTGCCGCAAGCACCGGCGTTCTAGGTTGGGGGCACCAAGACGAAGCGGCAGACAGCAATCCCGGACATCGCTGGTTCGGCAAAGAATACTTGATCGCAAAACCTCTGGTTGAGGAATTCCGAGAGCGAGTAACGTTGGCGCTAACCAGAGAAATTCAGGCTGAGTTTCCCACGACCGACGTAACTATCAACTTTCATGCTATGGGTGAGCATAAAGGCTCCGACCTAGCCGGCACCGTCGCCCGCCATCCAATGCACCACCTCGGCGGGTTCTATGCCGAGCCGCGGCCGTTCCTCCCCGGCGATTTCGTCACCACAGACAGCGGCACCGGCCTCGTCCACATGGCGCCGGATCATGGCGAGGACGACTTCGATCTGTGCAAGGCGCATGGAATCGGGCCGAAGTTCGTGGTGGAGGCCGATGGCCGTTATCGCGAGGATTGGGCATGGCTGCCGCGCACCGACGAACGCTCGATGTCGGTCATCAACCCCAAGTTTAATGCGCCCGATGGCCCCGTCTGTTCGGACCTGCGCGCGGCGGGCGCTCTCCTCAGCGCATCCGCAGATTATAAACACTCTTATCCACACAGCTGGCGGTCCAAGGCCAAGGTTATCTATCGCTGCACGCCGCAGTGGTTCGTGCCAATGGACAAGCGCACACTGGAACACCGCGATAACAAGTGGGAACAGCGGTGGGAGAACGAGGGCGGATCGCAGGAACCGCTGAAGACGCTGCGCGAACTGGCGACTGACGCGCTGGAAGCCACGAAGTTCTATCCCGAAAAGGGCCGCAACCGCATCGGCAGCATGGTCGCCGGTCGCCCGGACTGGGTGCTGAGCCGCCAGCGCGCATGGGGCGTGCCGATCACCCTGTTCGTCGATCGCAAGACCGGCGAATATCTGGTCGACCTCGACGTGAACCAGCGCATCGTCGCCGCGGTGAGCGAACAAGGCGTCGATGCGTGGAGCGACGAAGCGGCGCAGACCCTGCTGGGCAACAAATACGACGTAGCCGATTACGAACGCGTGACCGACATTCTGGACGTGTGGTTCGATTCCGGTTCCACCCACGCCTTCGTGCTGGAAAGCGGGCGCTGGCCGGAACTGCAATGGCCGGCGGACCTCTATCTGGAAGGCAGCGACCAGCATCGCGGCTGGTTCCAGTCCAGCCTGCTGGAAAGCTGCGGCACACGCGGCCGCGCGCCCTATAACGCAGTGCTGACCCACGGCTTCACGATGGACGCCAAGGGCGAGAAAATGTCCAAGTCCAAGGGCAATACCGTCAGCCCGCTGGACACGATGCGCGATTATGGCGCGGACATCATCCGCCTGTGGGCGCTCAGCGTCGATTACACCGAAGATCACCGGATCGGCCCGGAAATCCTGAAGGGCGTGGCCGACCAGTATCGCAAGCTGCGTAACACGTTCCGTTACCTGCTGGGTGCGCTGGACGGGTTCGACGATGCCGAGCGTCTGACCGATGTGGCCGCGATGCCCGAACTGGAACGCTATGTTCTGGCGCTGCTGGGCAAGCTGGATGCGACCCTGCGCGCGGCGGCGCTGGAATACGATTTCAACACCTACACCCGCGCACTGGTCGATTTCTGTAACGAGGACTTGTCCGCGTTCTACTTCGATATCCGCAAGGACCGGCTCTATTGCGATGCGCCCTCCGGGCTGGAGCGGCGCGCCTATCGCACGGTGCTGGACACACTGTTCCACGCGCTGATCCGCTATGCCGCGCCGGTGCTGGTCTTCACGGCAGAGGAAGTGTGGCAAAGCCGCTATCCCGGCGCGAGCGTGCACCTGCTGGAATGGCCGGAAGTCCCCGCTGCCGAAGCTGACATGATTCGCTGGACCGAGTTGCGCGCGCTGCGCGAACGCGTGACCGAAGCGATCGAACCGCTGCGGCGTGAAAAGACCGTGCGGTCCAGCCTGGAGGCTGAAGTCATGGTTCCCGAAGCTGCAGTCCCGGCTGGCTTTACCGATGCTGATCTGGCCGAACTGTTCATCAGTGCCGCCGTGACGCGCGGCGGGGAAGGAATCGCCGTTCGGCGGAGCGGTGACGACAAGTGCGGTCGCTGCTGGCGCCTGCTACCCGATGTGCCCGAAGACGGCGCGCTGTGCGGCCGCTGCGAGGATGCTCTGGCATGAACGATACACGCAACCGCGTGATCGCCGTGGCGCTGGCCGCCGCGATCTATGCTGTCGATCAGTGGATCAAGTACTGGGTTACCGGCCCGCTGGGGCTGACCCGGATCGGCGACCAGATCTACGTCATGCCGATCTTCAACCTGACTCTGACGCACAATTACGGCGTGTCTCTGGGCTTCCTTGAGGCGACTTCACCGGAAATGCGCTGGGGCCTCGTCGTGCTGACGGGAATCATCGCAGCGGCGGTGCTTGTCTGGCTGCTGCGCGAACGCCGGTTGCTGGATGTCGTGCCGCTCGGCCTTATTCTCGGCGGTGCGCTGGGCAATATCCAGGATCGCGCGGTTTATGGTTATGTGATCGATTATGCCGACCTGCACTTCGGCGATTTCCGGCCTTTCCTGATCTTCAATGTCGCCGATGCGGCGATATCGATCGGGGTGGCATTTATCCTTGTCCGCGCGCTGTTCATGCGCGAGAAACCGGCCGAGCCGCAGGAACGCGGCATGGCGGACCAATCCGCGGAGAATTCTACGAATGCCTGATGCTCGTAATGCGCTTCCGAAGCTGATCGCCCTCGCCACCGGCGTGGCAATGCTGTCCGCGTGCAGTTCCGCCAGCGTGTTCAACCGCGACCGGCCCGATGAATTCGCCGTGCAGCGGCAGGCGCCGCTGGTCGTTCCGCCCGATTTCGAGTTGTCGCCCCCCGCGCCGGGAGCGCCGCGTCCGACCGAAGGCACTGCCGCGCAGCAGGCGCTCGATGCCCTGTTCGGCGGCCCCGCTGCGCGCAGCGCGGTGGAAACCAGCGCCATCCAGCGGGCCGGGGAGTCCGAGCTGGGTATCCGTTCTTCCGTGGGTGATCCCAACACCTTCACGGTGGACAAGGGCACCACCACCCGCACCATCCTGGCCGCTCCGGAAGGTGACGGGCAGGACGCCAGCGCAGCGATACCTTCGTAGTTTGCGCCCAGGCGGTCGTCGGCCGCCGATCATTCCTGATCATTGAAGCAATCCAGAGCGGTTTTAGATACGCTCTGGATTGTTTTTTTACGCTCGCAATGGCGAGACGGCCAAGCTCGGCCTAGTTCCGGCTCACCAGCAGCTTGTCGATCTTGCGGCCGTCCATATCGACGACTTCGAAGCGCCAGCCCTGATCAGTGAAGCTTTCGCCTTCCTGTGGCAGCTTGCGGAACACGGACAGGGCAAAGCCCGCCGCCGTCGCGAATTCCCGATCCTCGTCAAATTCGATGCCCAGCCGTTCGGAAAGCGTGTCAGCCGACATAGCCCCTGCAACCAGCAGCGATCCGTCGTCCCGCTCCACCAGCATCGGCTCATCACCTTCGTCCTGATGGCTGGCAAAACCGCCGACGATCGCCGTCAGCAAATCCGCCGGTGTGATGATACCTTCCAGATGGCCATATTCGTCATGGACCATGGCCATGCTCACGCCTGATTGTTGCAGCGTCCGCAAGGCATCCATCGCGTCAAGCTGGTCCGGCACGACGGGTGCTTCACGCATCAGTTCACGCAGGCGCAAAGGGCGGCCGTCCAGCAGGCAGGCCAGCACCTCGCCCGTTTTCACCACGCCCAGCATGCGATCGGGCGATCCGTCCGCCACCGGCAGTAGCGAGTGGGGCGATTCGGCGATTGCGCGGCGAATGTCCTGTTCCTCGCCATCAGCGTCGAGCCAGTCGAGATCGGTGCGCGGCGTCATCAGTTCACGCACCGGCCGGTCAGCCAGCCGCATGACGCCCGACAGCATCGCCCGCTCCTGCTCCTCAATCACGCCGGAATGGGTCGCTTCGGCGAACGCCATCTGCAGTTCCTCGGCGGTCATCTTCTGCTCCCCCCGATGGCTGATGCCAATCAGGCGCATGATGAGGCCGGAGGAAGTGTCGAGCAGCCAGACGAACGGGGCGGCCAGCTTTGCCAACCACGCCATGGGGCGGGCCATGATCAACGCGATCGGCACGGCGTTGCGCAGCGCGACCTGCTTGGGCACCAGTTCGCCCACCACGACGCTGAAATAGGTCGTCAGCACGATGACCAGCACGAAACCGGCTTCCTCGGCCGAAGTGGCCGGGACGCCCAGTAGCGCCAGTCTTTCGCCCACCGGCCCGCCCAGCGTGGCCCCGCCATAGGCGCCGGTGATGATGCCAACGAGCGTGATGCCGATCTGCACGGTCGACAGGAACTTGCCGGGATCCGCCGCCAGCGCCAGCGCAGTGGCAGCCGCGCGGCTACCCTTTTCCGCCGCGGCGCGCAGGGGCGCAGGGCGGGCGGACACGATCGCAAGCTCAGACATAGCGAAAGCGCCGTTGAGGATGATGAGCGCAGCCATCACGGCAAGGTCGGACCAGGGAAACGGCGACATGAGAAACTCTCAATTAGCAGATCGGATCAGAAAGTCGAAGGGAGTCAGGAACACCCTGCGAATTGATACATTTTTACAGGCATTGGGGCCCGAACCGGGGTACGTTTTCCAAATCCACTGTCGAGGATGCAAGAGAACATGAACAAGTCACGCATTTTCATCGCCACGCTCGCCGCCGTTTCGCTGGTTGGCGTTTCAGGCTGTGTTACCGATCCCAACACCGGGGAACAAAAGGTTTCCCGCACCGCCATCGGCGGCGTTGGCGGGGCCGGACTGGGCTATCTGCTGGGCGGCATCATCGGCGGCAAGACCGCCCGCATCGTCGGCGCGGGCATTGGTGCCGCAGCAGGCGGCTATGTTGGTTACGGTATGGACCAGCAGATCAAGGAACTGAAGGAATCGACCGCCGGATCGGGCGTGGACATTACCGAAACGCCTGATGGTGACAGCATTCTGGTCAATCTACCGGACGTTACCTTCGCTGTCGATTCCACCAATATCACGCCCAGCTTCCAGTCCACGCTGGACCAGGTGGCGGGGAGCCTGACCAAGTATCCCAACAGCCTGATCGACGTAATGGGCCATACCGATTCGACCGGATCAGATAGCTACAACCTCGATCTGTCGAAGCGCCGGGCCGATTCGGTCGCCAACTATCTGACGCTGCGGGGCGTAACCCGCGCCCGCATCGCCACGATGGGATATGGCGAACAGTATCCGCGCGCCGATAACACCACGGCAGAGGGCCGCGCGCTGAACCGCCGGGTGGAAATCCGCATTACGCCGATTACCCAGCAGGAAGCTGCCGCCGCGAACCGTTGATCCCGCGCAAGGTTTTCAAAAGGGGCCGGATCCGGATGGGTTCGGCCCCTTTTTTCTTGTCGGGTGTAAATCTGGCGGGGTGTAGCATCGTTCTGGATTGCCGCTTTCGCGGGAATGACGACGACGGGGCCTATCAATCCTTCCCCACAAGCCGCGCGGCCCGATCAGCCAGCCTATCCACCGCAGCGGCATGAATCGCCGGCGCGCTGACCAGCAGGCCGAAGGCGCGCGGATCGCGCTTGTTATAGGTCAGCGGACGGCCGAAGGCATCGCCTACCGCCGCGCCTGCTTCACGCGCGATCAGGGTGGCGGCGGCGATGTCCCACTCATAACCCCAGCGCAGCGTGGCAAGCAGATCGGCCCGGTCATCAGCAACCATGGCGATTCTGAGCGCGATGGAATTCGGCTTTTCCACCATGGTCAGATCGCGATCTTCGCGCGGCAGCGAATCCGTCGGCACTCGCGCCCCGGCCAGTTCAGTCCTCGTGCTGGCCGCCAGCGGGCGACCGTTCAGCCATGCGCCCTGCCCGGCCACCGCGCTCCACCATTCTTCCCGCGCGGGCGCGATCAGGCGGCCCAGCAACGGCTTGCCGGCACTGATCAGCGCGATGGACACCGCCCAGCCGGCCCGCCCGCCAATGAAATCGCGAGTTCCGTCCACCGGATCGACCAGCCAGCACAGCCCGCGCGCGAGTCGTTCCGGCCGATCAGCCGATTCTTCCGACAACCACCCCGCCGACGGCAGCAGCCGGCAAAGCTCGCGCTTCAGGAAGGCATCGACCTCCATATCCGCCTGACAGACCGGGTTTCCTGGCGCCTTTTCCCAGCTCTCCAGCTCATGCCCGCCGCCCGGCCAGCGGTTCATGGCCATCTCGCCCGCTTCCCGGCAAATCTGGTCGAGACTGTCCTGATCGATCATCGCGGCCAACTGGGGCGAGAGCGAGGGCTTTGCAAGCGGGCAAGCGTATGCTTATGCGCCCTCAGCATCAGCCCACTCCCAATTTCCCGTGAGGCCCCCTTTCGATGAACATCCACGAATACCAGGCCAAGGATCTGCTCAAGAACTTCGGCATCGCCATCCCCGCCGGCATCCCGGCGCTTTCGGTTGAGGAAGCAGTCGCTGCCGCGAAACAGCTTCCCGGGCCGCTCTATGTCGTAAAGGCGCAGATACACGCGGGTGGCCGCGGCAAGGGCAAGTTCACGGAACTGCCCGCCGATGCGAAGGGCGGCGTCCGCCTCGCCAAGTCGGTTGATGAAGTGGAGGCCAATGCCCGCGAGATGCTGGGCAACACGCTCGTCACGATACAGACCGGCGCAGCGGGCAAGCAAGTCAACCGCCTCTACGTGACGGACGGCGTCGATATCGCGAAGGAATATTACCTCGCGCTGCTGGTCGATCGCGCCACTGGCCGCATCGCGCTGGTGGTTTCGACCGAAGGCGGCATGAGCATCGAGGACGTTGCGCATGACACGCCCGAGAAGATCACCACGCTGACGATCGATCCGGCCACCGGCTTCATGCCGCACCACGGCCGCGCGGTCGCCTTTGCGTTGAAGCTGAGCGGCGACACCGCCAAGCAGGCGCAGAAGCTGGCGAAGCAGCTTTACGAAGCCTTCGTCGCGCTCGACTGCTCGATGCTGGAAATCAATCCGCTGGTGGAAACCGACGCGGGCGACCTGCTGGTGCTGGACACCAAGATGAGCTTCGATTCGAACGCGCTCTATCGCCACCCTGATGTGGAGGCCCTGCGCGACGAGACGGAAGAAGACCCGATGGAGATCGAGGCGTCGAAGTATGACCTCGCCTACATCAAGCTGGATGGCGACATCGGCTGCATGGTCAACGGCGCGGGCCTGGCCATGGCGACGATGGACATCATCAAGCTGAACGGCATGTTCCCGGCCAACTTCCTCGACGTGGGCGGCGGCGCCAACAAGGAAAAGGTGACGGCGGCGTTCAAGATCATTCTGTCCGACCCGGCGGTGAAGGGCATTCTGGTCAACATCTTCGGCGGTATCATGCGGTGCGACATCATCGCCGAAGGCATTGTGGCGGCGGCGAAGGAAGTCAGCCTGTCCGTGCCGCTGGTCGTCCGCCTGGAAGGCACCAACGTGCAGCAGGGCAAGGACATCCTGGCCAATTCCGGCCTGCCAATCATCGCTGCGGACGATCTGGGCGACGCCGCGAAGAAGATTGTGGGCGAGGTGCGGCAGGCCGCCTGAACCCATTTGTGTTGCGCGCGGTTTTTCGCGCAGGAGAGCATCGATGAAGATCCTTGTGCCCGTGAAGCGGGTGATCGATTTCAACGTCCGGCCCCGCGTGAAGGCGGATGGCAGCGGCGTCGATCTGGCCAACGTCAAGATGAGCATGAACCCCTTTGACGAAATCGCCGTGGAAGAGGCGATCCGGCTGAAGGAAAAGGGCGTGGCGAGCGAGATCATCGCCGTCTCCATCGGCCCGGCCAAGGCGCAGGAAACGCTCCGCACCGCGCTGGCCATGGGCGCCGACCGGGCGATCCTGATCGAAACCGATGAAGCGGCCGAGCCGCTGGCGGTCGCCAAGATCCTAAAAGGCGTGTTCGACGAAGAGCAGCCCGGCCTTGTCATCATGGGCAAGCAGGCGATCGACGACGACAGCAACCAGACCGGGCAAATGCTCGCTGCGCTGACCGCGCGCCCTCAGGGCACTTTCGCCAGCAAGGTTGAGGTCGAAGGCGATCACGTGACCGTGACGCGCGAAATCGACGGCGGGCTGGAAACCGTGCGGCTTGCGCTGCCGGCCATCGTCACCAGCGACCTGCGCCTCAACGAACCGCGCTATGCGTCGCTGCCCAACATCATGAAAGCGCGCAGCAAGCCGCTCGCGACCAAGGCCCCGGCGGATTACGGCGTGGACGTGGCGCCGCGCCTGAAGACGCTGAAAGTGTCAGAGCCTGCCGCGCGGCAGGCTGGCAAGGTCGTAGGTTCGGTTGACGAACTGGTGGCGCAGCTCAAGACTCTGGGAGTGGTGGCATGACCGCGCTGGTTCTCGTCGAACATGAAGGCGGCGCGGTAAAGGACGCGACGCTGGCCGCCGTCACTGCCGCCGGTAAACTGGGCGCGGTCCACGCGCTCGTGACCGGGGAAGGCGCGGATGCGAAGGCTGCGGCCGATGCCGCCGCGAAGATCACGGGCGTAGAGAAGGTCCTCCTCGCCGCCGATCCCGCCTATGCCCATGCGCTGCCGGAAAACGTCGCGCCGCTCGCCGCCGCGATCATGGCGGATTACGACGCCTTCGTCGCACCAGCCACCACCACTGGCAAGAACGTGGCCCCGCGCGTGGCCGCGCTGCTCGATGTCATGCAGATCTCCGAAGTGATCGGCATCGAAGGCGAGCGCACTTTTACCCGGCCAATCTATGCGGGCAACGCCATCGCCACCGTTGAAAGCACCGATGCCAAACTGGTGCTGACAGTGCGCGGCACGGCGTTCGACCGTGCTGCCGCCGAAGGTGGTTCGGCCAGTGTCGAGGAAGTGGCCGGGCCGGGCGATGCGGGCCTTTCCACCTTCGTTTCGCTGGAAGCCACCAAAAGCGAGCGCCCCGAACTGACCAGTGCGAAAATCGTCGTATCCGGCGGCCGCGCACTGAAAGATTCGGCGACGTTCGAGCAGGTGCTGCTGCCGCTGGCGGACAAGCTGGGGGCAGCCATCGGCGCGAGCCGGGCGGCGGTGGACGCTGGCTATATCTCGAACGACTATCAGGTCGGCCAGACCGGCAAGATCGTGGCCCCCGAACTTTATATCGCCATTGGTATTTCGGGCGCGATCCAGCACCTTGCGGGCATGAAGGATGCCAAGACCATCGTCGCCATCAACAAGGATCCTGACGCCCCGATCTTCCAGATCGCGGACCTGGGACTGGTCGGTGACCTGTTCGAAATCGTACCGGACCTGACGGCTAAGCTCTGATCGTTCCCGCCCAGGCCGGGCAGCCAGGAAACAACTGTTTGTAGCGGTTTGTCGCAAGGCGGGGCCGCCCCTTGCCCGCGTCAGACCGCTGCAATAGCATCCTCCGCGGGAGTTGGAGGATAACTATGAGGAAAGTGAGTTGCTGGACGGCAGCCGCAGCGCTGCTGATTTCGCCCGCGGCACAGGCACAAGAGGCCGCCGAATTCACACCAAGCAGTGTCTGGGCTGCCGATTACGGAGACGACTATTGCCGTCTCGTCCGATCGTTCAGCAACGGGCAGGAAGAAATAACCTTCATCCTGCAACGGGTGCAGCCGGGGGCGGACACGCAAGTGATCGTGATCGGCGACTCTCTCCGCACTTTTCGGGGCTCCACAGAACTGGGATGGCAGTTCCTGCCTAACCAGTCCGAACGCAAATCGCGCTATTCACGATCACAGATCGACGGCGGCCAGCAATACCTGCGGCTGGATAACGTGATGCTTTCGCCACCGGCAGGCGGAGGAGGTTTCGGGCCCCCTCCACCATACGACAGGACGGGTGAGAAAAATCTGGCAAAGGGGCTGACCGGCTTCGCTGTCACCAGTGGCCTGACCAAGCCGGTGCGAGTGAGCACAGGCGCGCTCGATGCGCCAGTCGGGGCGTTGCAGACCTGTACGGATGATCTCCTAACCTCGTGGGGGCTGGACGCCGAAAAGCACAAGACCCTATCGTCCTCAGTCATCGCACCGCCTGCGCCCGGCTGGCTGCCCAGCGGGACCATCCCTTTCAGCGAGTTCAGCAAGTTCGCCGGCGGGGGTAATCAGGTGCGCATGATGGTGGGTGCGGATGGCAAGCCCACCGCCTGCCACATCTTCTCCCCTTCGCTGAGCGAGGCGCTGAACAAGAAAATCTGCGATCTGCTGATGGAGAACGCCACCTTCGCGCCCGCCAAGGACGCCAGCGGGCAGGCTATCGCCAGCTACTGGATGGGTTCGCCGATGTTCCTCGGCCCACCGATGGGTGGCGGCGGACGGCGCTGATCGCGTTCTTGCGGATAATGGCTTCTAGCGGCCCGGTTTGCGTTCCAGCAGCCGGGCCGCTTCTCTATCGGGCATCATCGCGCTGCGCATCGGCGTGAAACCCAGCTTCCCGGCGAGGGCGAGCGAGGCCCCGTTCCCCTCTGCGATCAGGCAAACGATGGGTTGCGAGCCGTGCTCTTGCTCGAACCACGCCAGCACCGCCGTCATCGCTTCTGACGCCAGCCCTCTGCCACCGCGGTCATGACGCAGAATCCAGCCTGCTTCGGGCTTGTCGTCGAAATCGACGCCCAGGCCGCGGTAGGTGTGGAACACGCCGCAGCTTCCGATCAGTTCATCGCTGCCCCGCTCACGCACCATGAAGCTGCCATAACCATAGAGCAGCCACGACCCGGCGCTGCGCGAAAAGCGCATGAAATGATCTGTTCTGTCGCTGGACGAACCGAGAAAACGGCCGGTTTCCGGGTGAGAGGCGATCGCGTGCATCGCCCAGACGTCGTCCTTGTGCGGCAGTGACAGTTCCAGCCGCTCCGTCACCAGCAGCGGTGCATTCATTCCATCGGTCATAGCCACTGCGATAGAGCGTGGATCGCCATCCCGACAAGGCCGCCCACCAGCGTGCCGTTGATGCGAATAAACTGCAGGTCGCGCCCCACCGCACGTTCGATCCGGCCAGTCACCGTCCGCGCATCCCACCGGCGCACCGTTTCCGACACCAGTTGCACGATCTGCGAGCCATATCGCGTTGCAATGCCCACAGCGGTTCGACGGGCGAACCGGTTGACCTGCCATTGCAGTGCCGGGTCTTGCTGAAGGGCGCGGCCAAGCTCCGCCAGACTGGCGCCAAGCTGACCGGCGAAGGCCTTGTCCGGATTGCGCGACATGTCGATCAGCGAATGGCGCAGCTTTTCCCAAATACCCATCCACCAGTCACCCACTGCCGGGTTGGCGAGTATCTCGCGCTTGGCCGACTCTACTCTGGCGCGCATTTCAGGATCGTGGGCAAGGTCATGAGCAAGCTTCTCCAGCCCTTCCTCGATTGTCTTGCGCAAGGGATGCGCGGGATCGACCAGTACTTCGGCCAGCAGTCGGTAAAGACCGTCGAGCACGGAATTGGCCAGGCGCTCGTCCAGGCCCGTCCAGCGCAGCACCGCGTTGGCGCGCGAATGGATCACGTCGCGCACCATATCCTCGTTCTTTTCCAGCGTAACACCGGTCCAGCGGATCAGCGAATCGAGCAGCGGGCGGTGGCGACCCTCTGCGATCGCCGCATCCAGCGCTCCGCCCAGCATAGGCGAAACCTCGATCCGTTCCGCCTGCCGCGCCAGCCCGGCCTTCACCTGAGTGCCCAGCCGTTCCGGGTCGAGCGATTCGAGCAGTTCCGCCAGCAGGCTGGCTGCCCCTTCCCGCACGCGGCTCTGCCCGCCCATTCGCGGTTCGGCCAGGAAGTCTCCGGCCGCGCGCGCGAGGTTCATGTCGCGCATCCGGCGGGCCACGACGGTCGGGGTTAGGAAATTGTCGCGCAGGAAGCCCGCCATCGTATCGGCGATGCGGTCCTTGTTCGCAGGGATGATAGCCGTGTGAGGGATCGGCAGGCCCAAGGGATGGCGGAACAGGGCCGTTACGGCGAACCAATCCGCCAGGCCGCCAACCATCGCCGCTTCGGCAAAGGCAACGACATAGCCGACCGCCGGATGCACGCCTTCAAACCGCCGGGCGACGATGAACACTGCCGCCATCAGCACCAGCAACGCACTGGCGATCAGCCGCATCCTGCGCGCCTGATCCACCGTGGTGCCTGCCCGCAAGGCTGGCACCTGCGGTTGCGACTGGCCCTCGGGAGGGCCTGGCTGCTTATTCTGCGGGATGAGCCCGCGCCCGGTCGGCATGGGAATCTTCGGGACGGTAAGTCAGCATCCGCTGCCGCAGCCACGGGCCAAGCCGCTTTTCAAGGCCATCGGCCAGACTGAACCCCGCCGGCACGATCACCAGCGTCAGCAGCGTCGACAGCAGCAGGCCGCCGATGACCGTATAACCCATCGGCGCACGCCACGCGGCATCCCCGGAAATAGAGATTGCGGTGGGGACCATACCCGCCGTCATCGCCACGGTGGTCATCAAAATGGGCTGCGCGCGCTTGTGCCCGGCATCGATGATCGCGGCCTTCTTCGGAACGCCGCTTTCCATCTCCTCCAGCGCGAAGTCGATGAGAAGGATCGAGTTCTTGGCGACGATGCCCAGCAACATCAGAAGGCCGATATAAACCGCGATGGAAACCGGCTCTGGCTGGCCCGTTCGCACCACCCCAATGAGGACCAGCGCCAAGAGCCCGCCTAAGGGCGCAAGCAGAAGCGAGGTCATGTTGACCAGCGGCGAGACAAAGCGCCGATAGAGCAGCACCAGCACAGCGAAGACCAGCAGGATACCGCTGACCACCGCGACGACGAAGTTCTGGATCAGCTCCTGCTGCCACTTCTCGTCACCCACGGGGGCATTCGATACGCCTGCGGGGAGATTTTCCATGATCGGCAGCTTGTTGATGGCGTCCTGCACCGGCCCTTTCAGCTGGCCGGGCGCAAGATCGGCACCGACGAAGATACGGCGCGATTGGTTGAAACGCTGGATCTGTGTCGGCCCCGCACCGAAGCGAATTTCCGCCACACGGCTAAGCGGGACCGATCCACCTGCCGAAGTCTGCACCGGCAGATTTTCGATAGTGGAGAGATCACGCCGCGATTCCTTGGGCAGTACCACACGGATCGGCACCTGACGGTCGCTTAGCGAGAACTTGGCGGCATTCTGATCGATCTCGCCCAAGGTGGCGATACGAATGGCCTGGCTGAGCGCAGAAGTCGTGACGCCAAGCTGCGCCGCCAGATCGAGCCGGGGGACAATGATCAGTTCCGGGCGCTGAAGGTCCGCGGCGATACGCGGAGCGACTACGCCGGGCACGCCCTGCATCTGTTCGGCCAGCGTCTGCGCGGTCGACTGCAGCAGTTCAGGATTGGAACCGTTGAGCATGACCGAGATGTCCCGGCCCGTGCCGCCGCCGCCCGATTGCGACGAGAAACTGATACGCGCGTCAGCGATCTCGTGCAGTTCGGGCAGTACGCGCCGTTCGAATTCCTGGCTGGTCACCTTGCGGTCTGCATTCAGCACGATGAAATGGTTGGCGGATCCTTCGCTGATCCGCTCCAGAATACGCCCGACTTCAGGCTGCTTTTCCATGATGCGCGCAACCTGAGAAGAAACCACCTCCGTCTGTTCGATAGTGGTGCCGGGCACCATCTCGACATTCAGGCGGCTGGTATCCTCGTCCGTCGTCGGCTGGAACTGCTGGGGCAAGTTCATCAGCAACGCAACTGTCAGGGCGAGAGCACCGATGCCCCCAAGGAACATCCAGAACCGATGATCGCGGAAACGGCCCCGCACCTTGTACACATGCCACTTGCCGAACCCTTGGGACGACACGGACACAAACGCGCGCAGGACCAGCCACATCGCCACGCCCAAGGCGAACGCGATCGCGAGCACGATCGTGCTGCCCAGATCACCCAGCCCGAACGAGTCAGGGCTGACAATAAGGAACAACGGCAGGCCGACGATAAACACTGTGAACAGGAATTCGAGCGGGAGATACCACCAACGCTCCACATCGGGCCGGTCATGCCGCGTGCGGAATTCATTAACCTTGCGCGTGTCCAGCGTCCAGCGGAGGAGCGCCATATAGCGGTCCATCATCCGCCCTTCGCCATGGGTGGCATGCCCTTTGGCCTGAAGGAAATAGGCAGCAATCATCGGCGTGATCATCCGCGCCACCGCAAGGCTGAGCAGCACCGCCGCGACCACGGTGAGGCCGAAGTTCTTGAAGAACTGGCCCGAAATGCCCGGCATCAGACCCACCGGAAGGAACACGGCGACGATCGAAAGGCTGGTGGCCACAACAGCCAGGCCGATTTCGTCAGCCGCGTCGATCGATGCCTGATAGGCGCTTTTGCCCATACGCATGTGGCGCACGATATTCTCGATCTCAACGATCGCGTCGTCCACCAGGACGCCCGCGACGAGGCTGAGCGCCAGCAGGGTCATCTGGTTGAGCGTGAAGCCCAGCATGTCCATGAACCAGAACGTCGGTATCGCAGACAGCGGGATGGCCAGCGCCGCAATCACCGTTGCGCGCCAGTCCCGCAGGAACAGGAACACCACGATAACGGCCAGGATGGCCCCTTCAACCAGCGCGGCGATGGAGCTTTCGTATTGCTCCTTCGTATAGTCCACGTTGGTGAAAAGCTGGGTGAAGCGGATGCCCGGATTATCCGCTTCGATGGACTTCATTTCCTCAATGGCAGCGTCATAGACGGTAACGTCCGAAGCGCCCTTAGCGCGCTCTATGCCGAAGGTGACGACCTGGCGGCCATTTAGCTTGGCAATGGACGTCTGTTCCGAGAAGCCGTCATAGACATTGGCGACCTGATCCAGCCTGATCGTGCGCCCGCTGCCGAGGCTGATGCGGGTGTTCGAAAGCTGCAGCGCGGTGTCCGCGTTGCCAAGCACGCGAACAGACTGGCGCGAACCGGCAATCTCCGCCGCGCCGCCCGCCGCGTCCGTGTTCACCTGCCTCAGCGCCGTGTTGATCTGGCTTGCGGTGACGCCCAGCGACTGCATCCGCGCCGGGTCCAGCACCACCCGGATTTCGCGGTCTACACCGCCTGAGCGGCCGACAGAGGCCATGCCTTCGATCGACAGCAGGCGGCGCGCGATCGTGTCGTCGATGAACCAGCTGAGCTGTTCCATCGTCATGTCATCGGCCGACACCGCGAAATAGCCGATCGGGCCATTGCCGCCGACTTCGATCTTGCTGACGCGCGGTTCCAGAATACCGTCAGGCAGATCACCGCGAATCTGGTCGACGGCGTTCTTTACGTCGTTAACGGCCTGGTTCGAATCCACGCCGATCTGGAACTGAACGGAGGTATTGCTGCTGCCTTCGCGCGCAGTGGACTGAATCTCGTCCACCCCATTCACCGACCTGACGGCGGCTTCGACCTTCTGCGTGATCTGCGTCTCGATCTCCGTCGGCGAGGCGCCGGGCTGGCTGATCGTGACGTTGACCGCCGGGAAATCGATATCAGGGCTGTCGTTGACGTCCATTCCGCTGAACGAGACAAGCCCCGCCAGCGTCAATCCGATGAAGATGACGATCGGAACGATCGGGTTACGGATCGACCACGCGGAAATGTAACGCAGGTTCATTGGTTGGCAGCCTGCTCCGTTCCGGCTCCGGTCATGCGGACCGGCTTCACGCGGTCGCCTTCGTTCAGGAAGCCGCCTGCACGGGCAATCACGTTCTCGCTTCCATCCAGACCGGCGACGACGGCAATACCTTCTTCCGTCACGATGCCGGTCCTGACGTTGCGCCGTTCCACCCGGTTATCCTTGTTGACGACATAGACATAGCTGCCCTTCTCGTCGGATTGGATCGCGCTTTCCGGAAGCCGCGGGGCCACGATGGCGCCACGGGCGATCTCCGCCGATGCGAAGCCGCCGGGGCGCAACGCCGGATCGTAGGGAAGCAGTATCCGCGCGGACCCTTGCCGGGTCTGCGGATCGATCACCTGCGGAAGCTGCCAGATGCGGCCCACAAAGCTCTTGTCGCTGCCAACGGGGACGATGGTTGCCGTGGTGCCGACGGAAACCGCCGCCAAATCATCCTCGTTCATCGCTGCGAGCAGTTCCATCTCGCCGCCCTGGGCCATGGTAAACGGAGCAGTGGCGCCTGCGCCCAGAACCTGCCCCACTTCGACATTGCGTTCGAGAATGAGCCCGGCGACCGGAGCGACGATATTAAGCCGCGCGTTGCGGGCCAGCAGTTCTCGATATTGTGCTTCCGCCACTTTCACGCGCGCCACGGCAGCATCGCGGGTGGCGGTCAGCCGATCCACATCAGCCTTGGAAATGAAACCACGGTCGACCAGTTGCAGCGCCCGGTCCAGATTGGACTGCGCGAGATCGGCATCAGCCTTGGCAACATCGATCTGCGCGGCTGAACTCAACGCTTGCTGGCTCTGCACCGAACGGTCGATAACGGCCAGCACCTGACCGGCGCGGACCCAGTCGCCCGCCTCGACCGGAACGGAAACGACCCGGCCACCGTCGCCGACGACGCCGACAGCGATCTCACGTCGCGCAGCCAGCGATCCGGTGGCGCTGATTGCGCCCTGCACGGTGGCCCTGCCCGGCGCGATGATGGAAACGGTCGGCACCTGATCCCCTTCCGGGGCAGGAAAGGCCGATTCTTCACCTCGCCCGAAGTAAAGCAGGGAGCCACCCGCAAGCAGCGCGAGAATCACTATGGCGATGACGAGCATTCGCCGCCGCCGGGCGCGGCCGTCTACAGCACCGAGTTCATCCGACACGTCTTCGGTGCCGCTCAGGTCAGCCACTGTGGTTTCGTAGTTCATGCGCGGATCGCCTCATCGCCTCGGCCCGACCTCTCTACGGCAGAGACCATATCACGTTTGCCTGCACCGCACATGCGTTGCAGGCGTTCGTTGTTGCCGCATAGCCGTGCCCGATCCTGACCGCAACGCGGCAACTTTGCCGCACCTGCGGTATCATGCCCGCATGGCAGTAATACCAAGCGCAAAAACAAGGCGGGACCGAACTTTCGCCCGGCCCCGCCTTCACTTGTATTAAATTGTCTCTGAAGCGAATTCGGGCTTAGCGAACCCGTCCACGCTGGACCAGATTGACGATGGCGAGCAGTACGATCGCCCCGACCACCGCTACGAGCAGGCCGGCGAGCGAAAATTCCTGCACAGACGTGGAAATGCCGAGCAGCGGCCCTGCCAGCAGATTGCCGATCAGCGAACCGATGATGCCAACCACGATATTCCAGAAGATACCCATGGATGCGTCACGGTTCATGACCATGCTGGCCAGCCAGCCTGCGACGCCGCCGACGATTAGCGCGATGATCCATCCCATAAAGCCGTTCCTCCTGTTGGCGCATCCTGCAGCGCGCCTTTGAAACGGCGAGCGGCCGGATGCGTTCCCCGCGGCAGCGCCATCGGGAGGAGGAATGTTGCGCCTTAAGACGCCGGAGGCCAAGTAAATTGAGGTTTCGCGCCTGAGCCGCTCAGTATTTGAGCTGGCGTTCGTAGAGGTCGCGATAGTGCTGGATACGGGTGACCCGCAGGCCCTGCATCCCCGAACGATCCACCGCGCGCTGCCAGCCCGCGAATTCCTCAAGAGTCAGATTATACCGCTCCAGAACCTCGTCGATGGTCAGCAGGCCACCATTGACGGCAGCGACCACTTCGGCCTTGCGACGCACGACCCAGCGCTTCGTCGCGGGCGACGGCAGGTCTGCGATAGTCAGCGGCTCTCCGAGCGGGCCGATGACCTGGGCCGGGCGGATTTTCTGGTTCTCGATCATTTACTTCCTCGCAGGCCCGGCACGACGCCATCGCCGGCACCCTTTATTATTCCATCCCCCGGTGTGCCTTGCCCGACTTTGCCAATGCCTGAATCTTCAAGGTTAACAGGACGCTTACCATTGAGGTCAGCGACAATCCGCCCCGCGCTACCCGAATCAAAACTTGCTTCGACATCGTCCGGCGCCTGACCGATGCGTCCCCGCGAAAGCTGCAGGCGCGCGACCAGATCGGCCCAGGTCAGTTCACGCAGGAACTCCCCCTCTCCGCCCTCACTGCCGAGAGCCCGGGCATCGCCCTGCCGAGGTGGTTTTCCTTCGAACATGGGCTTGAACTAAACGGGAGTGGTCAAGATCAGGTAAACTGGCGGTTTACCTCGCGTTAGCCTGCGGATTTGCCCCTTGGCCCCCTGCGGGTGTAAGGGCGCGCGAAATGCCCACCACCACGATAGCCCAGACGGAACGCGCCACGTTGTTCGACCTGCCTCGCCCCCCTGCGGCGAGCCGTATCGTCGTGGCGATGTCGGGCGGGGTGGACAGTTCCGTCGTCGCGGCGCTGGCGGCGGCGAGCGGCGCGGAGACCATCGGCGTCACGTTGCAGCTTTACGATTATGGCGCGGCGACAGGACGCAAGGGCGCATGCTGCGCGGGTGACGACATCCGCGATGCGCGCGCGGTGGCTGACCGTCTGGGCATCGCGCACTATGTGTTCGATCACGAGAGCGCGTTCCGTGAAGATGTGGTCGAACGTTTTGCAGACGACTACCTTGCCGGGCGCACGCCCATTCCCTGCGTTCGCTGCAACATGGGGCCGAAGTTCACCGATCTGCTGCACATGGCGCGGGAACTGGGGGCGGATTGCCTGGCCACCGGCCACTATGTGCGGCGCGTTGCGGGCGCTGGCGGTCCGGAACTTCACAAGGCCATCGACCCGGCGCGCGACCAGTCATACTTCCTGTTCGCCACGACTGAGGAGCAGCTGGATTACCTGCGCTTCCCACTGGGCGGCATGCCCAAGGCCGAAGTGCGGCGGATCGCGGAGGAATTCGGCCTCCGCGTGGCGGGCAAGCCCGACAGTCAGGACATCTGTTTCGTTCCCGATGGCGACTATGCCCGCGTGGTGCGATCACTGCGGCCCGACGGCGCGCAAGCGGGGCGTATCGTCCATGCCGAAACAGGCGAGGCGCTGGGCGACCATGCCGGTGTGATCCACTATACCGTAGGGCAGCGGCGCGGGCTGGAGATCGGCGGACAGGCGGAACCGCTTTACGTCGTGGGTCTGGATGCGGAAGCAGCGGAAGTACGCGTCGGCCCGCGGCGCCTGCTTGCGGTCGGCGCCGCGCGTTTGCTGGAAACCAACCGGATCGGGCCACTCCCCGACGCTCCGCTGACAGCAAGGGTCCGATCGATGGCGAAGCCGGTGACGGTCGTGCTGGATGGCCCGCTGGGCGAAGGGCGGCCTGCGACTATTCGTTTCGTGGAGCCTGAATACGGCGTTGCGCCGGGGCAGGCGGCAGTGATCTATGCCGGGGACCGGGTGGTGGGCGGCGGCTGGATCGACAGCACAGAACCCGCCTGAGCTATTCGTCCCACGGATCGAGTACGCAGCCGAAACCCTCGCGATAACGGGCCGTGGCGCTGGCCAGCAGCGGCACCCGGGCGGTGACGGCCTTCGCCTCGTCATCATCGCTCAGGAATACGAGCGCCATGCCGGGTTCGAAATCCTTCTTGCAGTCACCAATCTCCCGCCCCGCGACATAGCGGCACGAACACGCAGTGCGCGCACCATAGGCGGTGCCGACCGTAGTGTAGCCCGCGATGGGATCACGGTAATACCATCCCAGCGCGCCGCCCAGCACGATGAGCGCCAGCGCCACGCTGGGCCATATACGACGGCGGGGTGTCGTCCTGTTCTTTGCGGTTGCCATCGCCCGGTGCCTGAAGGAATAGGTGCGCGCCAATGCCGCGCTTCACCCCCCCTAGCTTGCCCGTTGCCCTGCTGCCAGCCCTGCTCCTGCTCGGCTGCGGAGAGGCCGCGCCCGAAGGGCCGCCGCCAGTTCCGGCTGCGGCGATGGAAGCTGTCGCGGCAAAGCCGGGAGTGGACCGGGAGAAGCTGGCGCGCGCGGTGGATGCGCTGTTTACCCGCGAGGATATCGGGGAAACCCGCGCGGTGATCGTGATGCACGCGGGCGAAGTCGCGGCCGAACGATATTCGGAGGGTTACGGGCCGGACACGCGGTTCATCGGCTGGTCGATGTCAAAGACGGTGACCGCCACGTTGATCGGGCTGCTGGTGGCGGAGGGGCGGCTGCGGCTGGACGATTCGCCGCCGATCCCGCGCTGGCAGCGGGCGGGCGATCCGCGCGGTGAGATCACCGTGCGCCAGTTGCTGCAGATGCGATCGGGCTTGCGGCACGAAGAGAAGGCGGAGCCGGTCTATACCTCTGGCGAAGTGCGGATGATGTTCCTGGACGGGCGCGACGACATGGCCGCATGGGCCGAGGCGCAGCCGCTGGCGCATGAGCCGGGCAGCACCTTTGCCTATTCGACGCCCGATGCGCTGATTCTGGCGGATGCGGCCACGCGGATCATCGCGCCGAACGCGAATGCCGCCGCGCGCCAACGGGCAATGGCGGAGTTCCTCCATTCGCGGGTGGCGGTACCGCTGAAGATGGAATCGCTGATCGGCGAATACGACGCGGCGGGCACGCTGATGGGCGGATCGGCGATCTGGGCCAATGCGCGCGACTGGGCACGCTTTGGCGAGTTTCTGCGCCACAAGGGATCTGTGGGCGGCGCGCAGATCGTGCCGCGCGGGTGGATCGAGTTCATGACCCGCCCCAGCCCGCGCGCAGACGATTACGGCGCGATGTTGTGGCTCAACCGCCCGACCGAAAGCGGCCGCGACGTGCTGTTCGCGGATCGCGGGCCAGAGAGCGCATTCGCAGCGGTGGGTCATCTGGGCCAGTACATAGTGGTCGCCCCGGCACAGCGGCTGGTCGTGGTCCGCCTGGGCAAGACTGACGAGGATGACCGGGCGGCGCTGGTCGATGCTCTGGCCGAAGTCGTCGCGCTCTATACTTCTGCGTAGAACGTCCCCTCGACCACCGTCACACATTCCCCGCCGAGCCAGACCCTGTCGCCATCCAGCCGGCAAGCCAGATCGCCGCCCCGCGCCGATGCCTGATGCGCGGTAAAGCGATCGCGCCCGAGACGCGCGGCCCAGAACGGCCCCAGCACGGCGTGGGCCGATCCGGTTACGCTATCTTCATCCACGCCAGCGCCCGGCACGAAGACACGGCTGACGACATCCGTCGCGTTACCCGGCGCGGTGCAGATGAACTGATCATCACCCAGCGCGGCGAGTCCCTTCATGTCCGGCCTGAGGTCGCGCACCTCCGCTTCGCTGGCGAACAGGAACACGCTGTAGCGGTCATTGCTGCGCCAGATTTCCTGCGGGTTGCCACCGATCAGCGCCCCGGCTTCCAACCATTCGCCGGGTGTTGTGGGGATAGCGGGAAGAGCGAGTTCATAGCCGCCGCCCGCCATGCGCCGCACTTCCAGCAGACCTGCCTTGCGTGTGCGGAACATGACCCTGTCACTGTTTTGAGTTGCAAGCAGCACATGGCCGCTGGCCAGCGTGGCATGTCCGCACAGGCGTATTTCGCAGGCGGGGGTGAACCAGCGCAGTTCCCACTGTGCCTCACCGCCCGCATCCGGAACGACGAAGGCGGTTTCGGCGAAGTTGTTCTCCTCCGCGATGGCCTGCAACACCTGATCGGGCAGCCATTCCGTCAGCGGCATGACGGCCGCCTGATTACCGGCAAAGGGCCGGTCGGCGAAGGCATCGACATGCCAGTAGGGGATGGAGAGACGGCTCATGAATTGTCCTCCAACCGGGCGAACTGGTCGGTTTCGACCAAGGGGTTGCCCGGTTCGTCCACATGCCCTTCCGGGTCGATGTGGATCAGCAGTTCCAGATCCGGGAACTCTTCATGCAGGCTGCGTTCCAGCTGTTCGGTGATTGCGTGGGCTTCCGCCACGCTCATCGCCGGGGGCAGATCGACATGAAGCTGGGCAAAGTCGCGATCGCCGCTGGTGCGCGTTCGCAGATCGTGCAGGCGGGATATGCCGGGCTGCCGGGCTGCGACTTCGATCAGGCGCAGCCGCTTATCCTCTGGCCATTCGTGGTCCATCAGCTGTTCCACCGCATCGGCGGAGGCGCGCCATGCGCCCCACAACAGCCAGCCCGCAATGGCGAGTCCGAACAGCGGATCGGCCCCGGTGAAGCCGAGATGCTGGTCGAACACCAGCGCCGCGATCACCGCCAGATTGAGCAGGAGATCGGACTTGTAATGCAGGTTATCGGTGCGAATGGCGATGCTGCCGGTCTGGCGAATCACATGCCGCTGCCACGCCAGCAGGGTCAGCGTGGCGGCTATTGCCACGGCTGACACGGCAATGCCTTCACCCGCCGCCTGCGTCTGCCCGCCGTCCGCCAGATGCTGCACCGCGCGATAGGCGATAGCCCCGCCCGACAGCACGATCAGCATGACCTGCGCCATGGCCGCCAGCGCCTCTGCCTTGCCGTGGCCGAAGCGGTGCGTTTCGTCCGCCGGGCGGGCGGCGATCCACACGCCGACCAGGGTCGCGAAGCTGGCCACGAAGTCCAGCCCGGTGTCTGCCAGACTGCCGAGCATCGCCGTGGACGAGGTTTGCCAGACCGCCCAGCCCTTCAGCACGCCAAGAAACAGCGCCATCGCAAGCGAGGCGAGCGCGGCGCTGCGCGTGAGGCTGGCGCGGCTAGCCATCAGGGATAGAGCATCGTGCTGGACCAATGATCGCCGGAGCGGACGAACAGCCGCCTTTCATGCAGGCGATGGTCGCGGTCCATCCAGAATTCCATCCGTTCGGGTGCGAGGCGGAAACCGGTCCAATGCGGCGGGCGCGGCACGTTGTCCCCGTGTTTGACCCGCAAGGCCGCTACCCGATCCAGGTAAGTCGTCCGCGAATCGAGCGGGCGCGACTGGTCCGATGCGGCAGAGCCGAGCCGGGATTCGGGATGGCGGGAAGCGAAGTAGGCATCGGCCATGTCCGCGCCCACTTCTTCCAGCGGGCCTTCGATGCGGACCTGACGGCGCAGCGATTTCCAGTGGAACAGCAGCGCCGCGCGGGGATTGGCGCGAATCTCCCCCCCCTTGCGGCTTTCGGCATTGGTGTAGAACACGAAGCCATCCGGCCCGTGCCCCTTCAACAGCACCATACGCACCGAAGGCGCGCCATCCGGCGTGGCAGTGGCGAGCGCCATCGCGTTGGCGTCGTTCGGTTCCCCAACGTAAGCTTCCGCCAGCCACGCATCGAACAGCGCGAAGGGATTGGAATCGGGAATCGCGTCGCGATCAGGGTGCATGGGGAAGCCTGTGCAAAGTGACGGGTGTTGACACATGTGACACGGTCCAGAGGCGAATGTCACCTTGGCGGCACCTTGATGCCACCCTGGCGCCACCTTGGTGGGCAGGTGTCACCTTGCCGTTCGGCAGAGAGGCTGGCCCGTGCATCATCGCCGTGCTGCTATTCCTTTGGCGCTTCATAGGAAAGCCCGGCGCTTGCGCCGCCGCACTGTTCTGCCTAGCTAACACGCCATGGCAGCCGATCCCTATGCAACCCTTGGCGTGGCGCGCACCGCGAGCGAGAAGGACATCAAGAGCGCCTATCGCAAGCTGGCCAAGGAACTGCATCCAGACCGCAACAAGGACAATCCGAAAGCGGCGGAGCGATTTTCCGATGTAACGCGGGCTTATGACCTGCTGTCCGACAGCGACAAGCGCGCCCGGTTCGACCGGGGCGAGATCGACGCCGACGGCAACCCGGCCATGCCTTTCGGTGGCGGCGGTTTCGGCGGAGGCGGCGGGGGATTTCGCGGTGGCGCGGGCCCCGGCGGCTTTTCCGCGCGCGATTTCGAAGGAATGGGCGGCGACAACGTCGATCTGGGCGACATTTTCGAAGGGCTGTTCGGCCGTGGCGGACCGGGCGCCGGTTTCGGCGGTGCATCCGGCGGCTTCGGCGGCAGGCGGCAGGCACCGCCCCAGCGCGGCGGCAACGTGAGCTATCGGCTGAAAGTACCATTCGTCGATGCGGCCGCACTGGCCCCGCAGCGCATCACGCTGGGCGACGGCAGAACTATTGACCTGAAGCTGCCCGCCGGGGTGGAAAACGGCACCCAGATGCGGCTGAAAGGCAAGGGCCAGCCCGGCCCGGGCGGCGCGGGTGACGCACTGGTCAGCGTGGAGATAGAACCGCACGCATTCTTCACCCGCGATGGGGACGACGTGCGGCTGGAACTGCCGATCACGCTGGACGAGGCGGTGCGCGGGGCGAAGGTCAAAGTGCCGACAGTGGACGGCCCCGTCATGCTGACAGTCGCGCCCGGATCGGGATCGGGCAAAGTGCTGCGACTGAAGGGCAAGGGCTTTTCGAAGAAAAACGGCGGGCGCGGCGACCAGCTGGTGACGCTGGAGATAGAGTTGCCCGGCGATCTGGCCGATCTGGCCGAACGACTGGAAGGCTGGAGCGACGGTAGCAATCCGCGCAGCCGACTGGGGGTTTGATTCCCGTCTCGTCATCCCCGTGCAGGGGATCCATGTAGTCGCTGCGCGGCTTCATATTGATGCGCTGGATTCCCGCCTGCGCGGGAATGACGAAGGGTTAAAGCCCTTCGCTGCTCGACAAGCGGGTTCAATGGGTTAGGAAGACGCGGATGGCACCCGGCATCTCGGACCACGATCGCACTGGCCCCCCTGTGGCCGACCTTTCGCCGGAAGCGCGGCGCAAGGAGGCGCTGAAGCATAAGGCGGGCCTTCCCGGCCACGTCGCACGCGCGGCACAGCCGGGCAGCCGGACCCGCGAAGTGTTGCGGCGGGTGTTCGTCGGCACTTTCAACGATGGCTTCATCCACGCCGGCAACCTGGCCTATATGGCCGTGCTGACGATCTTCCCGTTCTTCATCACCGGCGCTGCCGCCTTCTCCCTGATCGGTGAGGAGGGGGAACGCGCGGCGATGGTCGATGCGGTGTTGCTGGCGCTGCCCCCGGTGGTGGCGGAAGTGATCGCCCCGGTGGCGCGCAGCGTGATCGAGGCGCGCAGCGGCTGGCTGTTGTGGGTGGGCGGCCTGTTCGGCCTGTGGACCGTGGGCAGCCTGGTGGAAACGATCCGCGATATCCTGCGCCGCGCCTATGGCACTCGGGCGACCCACGCGTTCTGGAAATACCGCCTGTTTTCGACCGGGATCATCATTGCATCGGTTTTCCTGCTGATGCTGAGCCTGATCGCGCAGATCCTGATCGGCGCGGCGCAGCAGGTGATTTCCGCATGGCTGCCGGAACTGACCGACTGGGTCGTCAGCCTGTCACTGTCGCGGCTGGTGCCCACGCTGGGGCTCTATCTGTCGATCTACCTGCTGTTCTACACCCTGACGCCTGCCGCCTATCGCAAACGGCGCTATCCGAAATGGCCGGGCGTACTGCTGGTCACGGTATGGTGGGTGGCGGTGACTCTGGCCCTGCCGCCCTTGCTGCGGAGCGTGTTCAGCTACGATCTTACCTATGGTTCTCTGGCCGGGTTCATGATCGCGCTTTTCTTTTTCTGGCTTGTGGGACTAGGGATGGTGATGGGCGCCGAGCTCAACGCTTCGCTGGCCGAAACTCCCGAAGAAGAGGAGGATCGGATCGGGCAGGCAGATAACAGGGCGCGCGCGCGGGCAGTTGAAGTAAAGAAGGAGAGCGCATGACCGCTCTGATGAAAGGGAAGCGGGGCCTCATCATGGGTCTCGCAAACGAGAAGTCGCTCGCCTGGGGTATCGCCCAGAAATTGCGCGAGCATGGGGCCGAAATGGCCTTTTCCTATCAGGGGGAAGCGCTGGAAAAGCGCGTCAGGCCGCTGGCGGAACAGCTCGGTTCGGACTTCTGCTTCGATTGCGACGTGGCGCGGATGGACGCGCTGGACACGGCTTTCAAGACGCTGAAGGACCGTTGGGACACGCTGGATTTCGTGGTCCACGCCATCGGCTTTTCCGACAAGAACGAGCTGCGCGGGAAGTATGTCGACACCAGTCTCGACAATTTCCTGATGACGATGAACATTTCCGCCTATTCACTGGTCGCGGTGGCCAATCGCGCGCGCGCGATGATGAACGCCAAGGCGGACGGCAGCGGCGGATCGATCCTGACGCTGACCTATTACGGCGCGGAAAAGGTCGTGCCCCATTACAACGTGATGGGCGTGGCGAAGGCAGCGCTGGAAACCAGCGTGAAGTATCTGGCCAACGATCTGGGCCCGGAAAACATCCGTGTGAACGGGATCAGCGCCGGCCCGATCAAGACTCTGGCGGCGAGCGGGATCGGCGATTTCCGCTATATCCTGAAATGGAATGAGCTGAATTCGCCACTGCGTCGCAATGTCACCATCGAGGATGTCGGCGGCGCGGGTCTCTATATGCTGAGCGACCTGTCGAGCGGCGTGACCGGCGAAGTGCATCACGTGGATGCAGGCTATCACGTTGTGGGCATGAAGCAGGAAGATGCGCCGGATATCTCGCTGGTATAGTGCATTTGTTCCTGTTATGTTCGCGCCGAATCCGATGGAGGACGAACGATGCTGACAGGTGGGTGCCGCTGCGGCGCGATACGTTATCAGGCCAGGGTAGATGACCCGACCCGGCATGCGCTGTGCCATTGTGAGGATTGCCAGCGTTCCGCCGGGGCCCCTGCCGTCGCGTGGCTGGCGGTGCCGAAGGAAAGCTTTGCAGTAACGCAGGGTGAGGCCGTGCGGTGGGATGGAGACGGCGGGGCGGAACGCTATTTCTGCGGCACCTGCGGAACCGGTCTGTATTATTTCAACGAAGAGGTTCTGCCCGGGGTGGCCGACATCCAGTCGGCCACGCTGGACGACACCGAAACATGGCAGCCGGGCGCGCAGATTCAATGCGCGGACCGGCTGGGCTATATGGCCAAGCTGGGCGAAATGCCGGAGTTCGAACGCTATCCGGCCCAGTAACCCGGCTGATCTTACGGGCTGGGGGGAATAGCCAGCGGATCGACCGTTTTGGGCACTTGCGGCGTAGTGGACGGGGTGGTGGCCTGACCTTCTTCCCGCGCGACACGTTCCATGTATTGCCGCTCAAGCTCCTCCACCCGGGCCTGCGTTGCCGCAGCCTCCGCATCGATGGTGGACAGCCGTTCCGTGCGCTGGGCGGAAATGATTTCCGAAGCGCGCACGCCAGAGCCGGTGCGCCGTTCCTCATAAGCGGCGGCAATCATTTCCGCCGTACAGCCAAGTTCGCCGCCCATACCCACGGGGCTGCACGAAAGCGGGCCGAAATTGCCCACCGTCTCGAAACTCTTGACCCGGTTGGTCCAGGAATCATTCTGCGGGCTGTTGCTCTGCCTCAGCGCCTCGGGAATGCGATACCGTTCCCCTTCATCCATGCGGCGACAGACCACGATTACGTCATCGGTCGACGGTGGGCAGGCGTCTTCGCCGAACACGTCGACGATATTGACCTTCTCGTTACCAGCTTCCTGCGCTGCGGCGGGCGTGGTGATCAGGCCCAGAGAGAGGGGTGCGAGGGCGATGAGGGCGAGGTTCTTCATGTTCGTTCCCGTAAGCGGTTCATGCCCGCGCCGTGCATAAAACGCCCGGCCGCGTGAACCGATAGTGAAGCGCTTGGGCCATGCGCCTTGTTCCGCGTCAAATCCTTTCGGAGAGGCGGATCGCCGCGCGGCAGCCCAGCCTGATCGCCGCGCTGAGCAGGGGATAGGCGGGCGCCCGTTCCGCCCCGGCAGCCAGCGCCGCATCGCGGTGGGCGCGCTCATCCTCGCGGAAGCGGTCGATCATGTCCGTCAGTTCGGGATCGTCGCCATCCCGCTCCAGCTCGTCGATCTGCTTGCTGTAATGGCGGTCGATCTCTTCCTCGACCGCGGCGGTGCAGGCCATTGCAGCTTCCGGCCCGATCAGCGCGGTCGCCGCGCCCAGCGCATATCCGGCCACCGACCAGATCGGCTGCAACGCCGTTGGGCGGACCCCGCGCTGCGACATCACGGCGTTGAAGGCGGCAAGGTGATCCGCCTCCTGCTCCGCCATGTGGCGGATCTCTCTGCTATGGGGCGAACGATCGCCCATCACCGCCAGTTGCCCGGCGTAGATGCGGGTGGCGCCATATTCGCCCGCCTGATCGACGCGGATCATGGAAGCCCGGCTGGTCATGCGCGTTTGCCCCTGAGCAGAATGAAGATCGCGGCAGCTGTCACGATGGAGATCACCGCGTTGAACCCCGCCAGTGACACGCCCGCAATGGTCCACGGCGCAACGTCGCAGCGCACCAATGGCGCGTTCATGATCGCATCCAGAGGATCGCCGCCATTCGACGCGACACTGCTGGTGCAGGCAGTCAGCCCTTCCCACCAGCCATATTCGACCCCGGCGTGATAAGCGCCGATCACGCCGGACGACAGGATGGCCAGAGCCGCCAGCGCGACCCACAGCGCGCGAGGGTGCGCCACCGTGGACACGAACGCAAGTATCACGGCGGCGAAATGCCCGTAACGCTGCCACCAGCACATCTCGCACGGGAACAGGCCGAAGCCGTATTGCGACAGGTATGCGCCGCCCAGCAGCAGCAGGGGAACGCCCAGCGCCAGACGCTGCGCGAGATCACCACTGGCGAGCCTTTCCGCCGGCTTCAGCAGGGTAGCCATGCGTTAGTTGCGCGCGATGACGGTGGAACCAGCGCGGCGCAGGGTGCGAAGCGCATAGTCGAGCTGGAAATCCTCGACCCCCTGTTCCTTGAGCTGTTCCGCCGTAAGCTGGAAGCGCGGATCGTCGAGCCGATCGGCTTCGAGCGCCTTGTCCTCCAGCCCGATCTCGTTGACCAGATGCCCGCGCAGATCGCTTTCGCGCAGCACGATGCGACGCTTGGCCGCATCAGGATCGCTGAGCTGGGGCACGCGGATATCCGGTTCGATCCCACCTTCCTGCACGGAACGGCCCGACGGCGTGTAATACCGCGCGGTGGTGAGCTTCAGCGCGGAATCGCGGGTGAGCGGCAGCAGCGTCTGCACGCTGCCCTTGCCGAAACTGCGTTCGCCCATAACGATCGCCCGGCGTTGGTCCTGCAACGCGCCCGCCACGATTTCGCTGGCCGAAGCAGAACCCGCGTCGATCAGCACGATCATCGGTACACCGGCGGCGACATCGCCCGGATAGTACTTTTCCGCTTCGTAATAGACGGTGTCGCGCTCGTTACGGCCGCGCTGCGACACGATCTG
>DATMGK010000064.1:0-1988 GCA_035555595.1 Croceibacterium sp.
ATCCGATCCGGCCACTGGCTGGAAATGGAGCGTGCCGGGGCCGACGTGCGCATCGCCCTGCCGATCGGCGGGCTGTTCTGGACCTTGATCCGCGGGCGATTCGACCTGCGCAACCACCGCAAGCAGTTGATCGTCGACAACCGCATCGCGTGGTGCGGCAGCCAGAACCTGGCCGACCCGGCCTTTCGCCCCAAGGCCAAATATGCGCCGTGGGTGGACATCATGGCCCGGTGGGAGGGGCCGGTGGTGCAGGACTGCCAGTTCATCTTCGCCGCCGACTGGGAAAGCGAATATGGCGACGACATCGCCGACCTGCTGCCCGACAGCGTGGAACCCGCGCCAGTGGCAGACCCCGGCATCGCCGCACAGGTTATCGGCACCGGGCCGAACCTGCCCTATCCCGCGATGACCGCGTGCTTCGTGTCGCTGATCCATTCCGCGCGGGATGAACTGATCGTCACCACGCCTTATTTCGTGCCGGACGAGCAACTGATCTATGCCCTGATGGATTGCGCGCGGCGTGGCGTGAAGACGACGATGATCCTGCCCCGCCGCAACGACAGCCGCATCGTCGCTGCAACGAGCCGAAGTTACTACGCCGATCTGGTGGCAGCGGGCGTGCAGATTCACGAATTCCGCCCCGGCCTGCTGCACGCCAAGACCATCGTGGCGGACGGCAAGGTGGGCCTGATCGGATCGGCCAACCTCGACCGGCGCAGCTTCGAACTGAATTTCGAAAACAACATCCTGTTCGCGGATGAAGCCTTCGCGGCGGAGGTGCGGGAACGGCAGATCGACTATCTGGCGCAATCGGACCCGGTCAGCGCAGACGATGTGGCGCAGACGGGAATAGTGCGGCGGTTCTGGCAGAACCTGCTGGCGACGCTTAGTCCGTTGCTGTGAAGGCGGCCCGATCGCTTGGCATGGCAATACGCGGGCGATCCCTATAGATGCGCTGCCAGATCGGGGCATTCTGAGCAGGATTATGGCGCGCAAACATTCCAGACATGGTTCGTACGATGACTTGCCCGAAGAAGATGAAGCTCCGGCGGAACCGGTCACGTGCTGGCTTTGCAGCAGGCCCACCGGCAAGACCATCGTGTGGCATCACCCGGTGCCGAAAAGCCGCGGCGGGCGCGATGTCGTGCCGATGCATTCCATCTGCCAGCAGACGCTGATCGCCAATTTCACCAATTCCGAACTTCAGCGTCATGGCATGGACGTTGACGGCCTGCTGGCCCATCCCAACGTTCGCAAATTCGTGGATTGGGTGGCGAAGAAGGACCCCGATTTCACGGCGACCATCGCCAAGAAGCAACGCTGACGGACCGTTCTTTGACCGATACACCCTCCCCCGTTCGCGTAGCCGCGCTTTACCAGTTTGCCCGGTTGGAAGACTGCGAATCCATTCGCGGCGAACTGGCGCAGTTGTGCGAAGCCGAGGGGACCAAGGGCACGCTGCTGCTGGCGAGCGAGGGGATCAACGGCACGATCGCCGGATCGGATCGCGCGATTGAAAGCGTCGTGACGTTCATCCGCCGCCTGCCAGGCTGCGCCGATCTGGAAGTGAAATATTCAGCCGCCGAAACGATGCCGTTCCACCGCATGAAAGTGCGCGTGAAGCCGGAAATCGTGACCATGGGGCAGCCGCACATCGATCCGCTGACCGGAACGGGGCACTATGTTTCGCCGCAGAACTGGAACGCGTTGATCAGCGAACCGGGCACGATCGTGATCGACACCCGCAACGACTATGAAGTCGCAGTTGGCAGCTTTGCCGGGGCGATCGACCCCAAAACCGCCAGCTTCCGCGATTTTCCCGCATGGTTCCGTGCCGAACGCGAACGGCTGCTGGGACAGGGCGAGCAACCCAAGATCGCGATGTTCTGCACCGGCGGCATTCGCTGCGAGAAATCGACCGCCTTCCTGAAGGCTGAAGGCATCGAGGATGTCTATCACCTGCAAGGCGGCATCCTGAAATATCTGGA
>DATMGK010000065.1:0-9044 GCA_035555595.1 Croceibacterium sp.
GCAGCTGTTGCAGGAACTGCACAAGCCGGACGGCGCGGAAAGCGCGGGCGCGGCCCAACCGGCGGGCGGCGGTTTTGCCAACACGCTGAAATCGGCGCTGGACGGCGTCAACGCCACGCAGGCCAACGCATCGGCCCTGACCGAGGGGTACGAGCGCGGCGAAGTGACCGACATCGCCAAGGTCATGCTGGCCCGGCAGGAAGCGGGCGTCGCCTTCGAAGCCACGTTGCAGGTGAGGAACAAGCTGCTTTCCGCCTACCAGGAAATCATGCGGATGGGGGTCTGATAGATGAGTGAGCTGATACCCATGACGCCCACCGGGACATCGCTGCTGGCGCCGCTGAGCGGGGCCGGCGGCGGTTCGTTTTCCGACCGTTTGCGCGCCTTCACCGCCCAACCGCCGGTAAGAAAGGCGCTGCCGTGGTTTGCCGGTGTGGCGGGCCTTGGCCTTCTGGCGCTGGTATGGACCGGGCTCTCGCCCGCGCCGCAGCGCGTGCTCTACAGCTCGCTGAGCGATGGCGAGCGGGCGGAAGTGGCCGCCGCGCTGGACAAGGCATCGATCGGTTACACCATCGACAACGCCACCGGGGCGCTGACCGTGGGCGAGGACGACCTTTATCGTGCGCGCATGACGGTGGCTTCCGACGGTGCGCTGGCGGCCCCCGCCAGCGGCGCCGACATGCTCAATTCGCTGCCAATGGGCGCCAGCCGCACGCTGGAAGGCGACCGGCTGCGCGCCGCGCAAGAGCGTGAGCTGACGCTGACGATCATGGAAATCGACGGGGTCGAGGCCGTTCGCGTCCATCTGGCGCGCGGTGAACGATCCGTTTTCGTGCGCGAGGAAGCACCGCCGACCGCATCGGTGATGGTGCGCATGGCGCGTGGGCGGCAAATGGCGGATTCGCAGGTGGCGGCAGTCGCCAACCTGGTCGCCGGGGCGGTGCCGGGTCTGTCGATCGACGCAGTTCGCATCGCGGACCAGCATGGCCGTCTGCTGTCACAGGCGCGCGACCCGAACAGCGACCGGCTGGACCTTCAGGCGCGCATGGAAAGCAAGCTGCGCGCGCAGGTGGAACAGCTGCTGGGCCCGATGATCGGCAGCGAGAATTTCTCCAGCGAGATCCAGGTCGAGCTGGACATGAACGAGGTCACATCCGCCCGCGAAAGCTATGACAAGGATGGCGCGGTGCGGCGGGAGACGACGCAGCGATCGCAGACCAGCTCCACCACGGCGATGGGCGTGCCGGGCGTCTTGTCCAACACGCCGCCGCCCGACGCCGCCGCCGAAGCGCGCGCGCCGGAAGGCACGCCCGCACAGGGACAGGGCGGTGCGCAGGGCATGGGCGAAAGCAGCGCCAGCCGCACCTATGAACTGGGCCGCGAGGTAGCCGTTTCCAACATCGTGCCGGGCAGCGTGAAGCGCCTGTCGGTGGCGGTGGCGCTGAACCAGGATGCGCTGAAGGGGGCCAAGCAGGCCGACATCACCAAGTTCGAGCAACTGGTGACCGCAGCCGTGGGCGCGGACCTGAACCGGGGCGACACCGTGGCGGTGATCGTGCGCCCGTTCCAGGCCACCGAAATCGAGGCGGTGCCTTTCTGGGAAACAAGCTGGTTCGCGCTGGCGCTGCGTTATGCGCTGGCGTTGATCGGGGTGCTGCTGGTGCTGTTCCTGGTGGTGCGCCCGGTGATGAAGATGCTGACCGCGCGGCGTGGGGCGGGTGAAGGGGCGGATGGCGAAACGCCTGCCCTTGCCCGCAATACGCTGATCCCGGCCGGTGCGATGGGGATGCAAAGCGGCGTCGATCGCGAACAGCTATCCGCCCAGATCGAGCTGGCGCAGCGGATCGTGCGCGAACAGCCGGACGACGCGCTGCGCGCGCTGCGCCGGATGTTGAGCGGACCGCGTGAAGTGGAAGGAACCGTGCGTTGACCGCCCCCGCCTTCGAAGCTGGCCCCGACCGGGCCGCCGTGATGATCATGCTGCTGAGCGAGGATGACGCCGCGCGGCTGGTATCCGGCCTGTCGCACGACGAATTGCAGACGCTGGGCACGCAGATGTGCGCGATTGGCGAAGTCGGCCCCGGCACGATTGCCGAAGCCATCGCCAGCTTTGCCGAATGTGCGGGCGAGGCGGGCATTTCCGCCCATGACCGCATGGAAAGCGTGCGCCGGATCATGACCGGCGCGGTGGGCGAGCTGAAGGCCGACAGCCTGATGCGCCGCGTGGCCCCGACGCCGGAAGCCGCCCGCGCGCCCGCGCTGGAATTGGCCCGCTGGCTGGACCCGGAAGTGCTGGTGGATCTGGTGCGTGACGAACATCCGCAGGCGATCGCCGTGCTTCTGGTTCAGCTTGACCCGACAGCCGCGGCCGCCGTGCTGGCCGCCCTGCCGGAAGACCTGCACACCCCGGTGGTCCACCGCATCGCCCGGCTGGGCCCGGTATCGCCGGATGCGATCGCCATTCTGGAAGACATGCTGAACACCAAGATCGCCAAGGCGCACGGCAAGGCCCCGCTGACCATGGGCGGCGTGCGCGAGGCGGCGGAAATCATCAACCGCGCCGCCCGCACCGTGGAACGGCGGGTGATCCCGGCCATCGCCAAGATCGACAAGCCACTGGCCCGCGAGCTGGAAGGCGAGATGTTCAAGTTCGAGCATCTGTTCGCGCTGGACAACAAGATGATGGGCGCGCTGCTGCGCGAAATCGAAAGCGACGTGATGATCGATGCGCTGAAGGGCATCGAGGAAGACGAACGCGCACCGTTCTTCGAAGCGATGTCCAGCCGCGCGGCAGACGGGGTGAAGGACGAGATCGAGGCCCGTGGCCGCATCAAGCGCGCCGACGTGGACAAGGCGCAGGCGCAGATGGTCTCCACGGCCAAGCGGCTGGCGTCCGAAGGGCTGATCGTATTCGGCGCCAGCGACGACGACGAATATGTCTAGCCTTCCCTTGCAGATCATGCGCGCGCGGGGCGAATTCTCTCGCGATCCGCGTTTCGCCACGCTGCTGGGCAGCGCGCCTGCCAGTATGAGCGGGCGGAGCACCGCCAGCGTGGACCCGGCGACGGAAGCCTATGCCCGCGGCTATGCCGATGGCGCGGCCCATGCCCGTGACGAGGCGCTGCACACCGAGCGTGATCGCGATGCCGCGCGCGCGAAGATAGAGCTGGCCTTTGCCCGTTTCGACGATGCCAGCGCGGCCGATCTGGCCGAAAAGCTGCGTCAGACGGTCCATGCCCTGTGCGAAGAGACGATCCTGCCGCTGGCGCTGGACCCGGCCGGGCTGGCTTCCCGCATAGAAGCGGCGGTGGGCCTGCTGCGCCGGTCGCAGGACGAACGGCGCGTGTTGGTGAACCCAGACGACCTGCCGCTGATCGCCGACCGCCTGCCCGAAGGGCTGACGGTGGAAGGCGACGCCAGCGTTGAACGCGGCGCACTGAGGATTGAAACAGCCGATGGCGGCGTGGAGGACGGGCCCGCCCAGTGGCGGCGCATCCTGGCCGAGGCGTTCCGCGAATGCTGAAGCATTTCGACGCCGCGCTGGGCGACGTTTCCGCATCCCCCATCGACCTGTCCCCCCGCCGGTTTGGCCGCGTGACGGCCTGCGACGGCGGACTGATCGAGGTGAGCGGGCTGGCCATGCCCATCGGCGGCCTGTGCCGCATCGACGACGGCAAGGGCACCCTGCTGACGGCGGAGGCCATCGGGTTCCGCAACGGGCGCACGATGATGATGATGCTGGGCGACAGTGTGCTGCTGCGCCCCGGCGTGGCCGTGCGGCCAGAAGGACGGCCGGGCATGTTGCCGGTTGGCCGCGCCTATCTGGGCCGGGCGGTTGACGGTCTGGGCAACCCGATCGATGGCGGCCCCGCGCTGCGCTGTTCCGCCGAATGGCCCGCCGGTGGCAAGCGCACCGGCGCGCTGGACCGGGCGAGCGTGCGCGAACCGTTCGACACCGGCATCCGATCCATCAACGCACTGACCACGCTGGGCATAGGCCAGCGCGTGGGCATCATGGCCGGATCGGGCGTAGGCAAATCCGTGCTGATCGACATGATTGCCGACGGCGCGGAAGCCGATATCGTTGTGGTGGGCCTGATCGGCGAACGGGCGCGCGAAGTGTCCGATTTCGTCGAACGGCATATGAGCGGCGAAGCAGCCGCGCGCACCGCCGTGGTTGCAGTGCCGGCCGACCATGCGGCCAACCTGCGCCTGCGCGGCGCGTTGCTGGCCACATCGCTGGCCGAACATTTCCGCGCCGAAGGGCGCAAGGTCCTGCTGATTCAGGACAGCCTGACCCGCATCGCCCACGCGGCGCGCGAGATCGGCATCCTGCTGGGCGAACCGGGCGCGGCGCGCGGATACCCGCCGTCAGCCCTTTCCACCGTGACAAAGCTGGTGGAACGCGCGGGCAATTCCGCCGAAAGCGGCGGGTCCATAACCGGCATCTACACCGTGCTGGCCGATGGCGACGACCAGAACGACCCGGTGGTGGATACCGCCCGATCCATTCTGGACGGCCACATCGTGCTATCACGCGAGCTGGCGCAGCGTGGGCAATATCCGGCGGTGGATGTCGGAGCATCGCTGAGCCGGGTGATGAGCGACGTGGCACCGCGCGAACACGCGGCGATGGCGCGGCGGTTCCGCGCGCTGGTTTCCAGCTATGAAAGCAACCGCGATCTGGTTTTGATGGGCGCTTATCGCGCCGGGGCCGACCCGGTGATCGACCGTGCAATCGCCATCCAGCCGCAGATCACGCAATTCCTGTCGCAGGACGTGCATAGCCGCGTGCCGCTGGCCGAAGCGCGCGAGCAACTGGCGCACCTGATCGGCAATGACGGCTGACAAATCCCGCCTGCGCCGGGCGCGGCTGATAGAGCGCGTGCGATCCGCCGAGCAGCGCAAAGCGGCCAGCGAAGCCTATCGCGCGGAAGCCGTGCGGCAGAAGCTGGAACAGCTTTCCGAACGGACCCGGTCGCTGGCGCAGCTATATACCCTGCGCGATACGGCCGGGGACGCGGCGGAATTGCGCGGCGCGTCCATCCTGGGCGCGCACCTGCGCGAGCTGGGCCATACGGCGGAGCGGCAGGCGACCGATGCGCGGCGCGAGGCCGACGACCGGCTGGCCGATCTGGCCGCCGCCGAACGCCGCCTGCAACGCGCGGGGGAAAACCGCCGGGAACTGCACCGCGAAATGATCGACCGCCTTTCCCGCGTGGAAAGCACCCCGCCCCGCAAAACCGCCGCGCGGGAAGCGCCATAGAGAGAACTGGCACGTATCTTGAATAGAGCCGGGAGACACAAACTCTGACGGCGAAACGATGATCTCTCTGGCCACTACCCCTACCGGCAACCGCCCCTCCCTCGATCTGGGGGAAACGCGGGTTTCAGGCGAGACGAAGGGGGCATTTTCCGCCGTTCTGGCCCAGCATGACCCGCAGGAAGCCTCCGCCGAAAAGGGCGAGGCCCGCCCCAATGCCGAGGCGCTGGCCCTTGCCGCCGCCATCGGACACGGCATCGCGCTGCCGGAAACGGCAGAAAGCGGCAAGATCTTGCCGGTCGGCTTGCCGGGCGATGCCGCGCTGGAAAGCGGTGCAGAGAGCGAAACCGTGGACGTGGCAGCCGGTGGCGAAGCGGTGGAAGCCGCACTGGCGCTGGCCGCGATGACGCAGCAGATCGCCCTGCCCGCCGCTTCGGCGGAAGGGGATGCCGAGGCTGAAACCACCCCCGCCGAAACGCAGCAGAAAGCGGTGCAGACCGCGCCGATCCCGCAGGGTATGGTGCGCGGTGCGGGTGAAGCGAAAGCGGAAGGCGCCGCCGCGAAGGATGCCCCGGCGCAGCGCGACACGGCGATTTCGATCCAGGTCGCCCAGACGGCCGACACCCAGGGCGGTCAGGCCAAGTCTGACGATTCCGCCGAGGGTGGCGACACCGGCGGCGAGGCACCAACCGCGCGCCGCGATGTGACGGCCGCTGATCGCGCCGCGATGCGCTTTACCCAGACCGAGACGGTGAAGCAGCCGGAACAGGCCACGCTGGCCGCCCCGACCCTTTCCACCGGCGCCACGCCCGCGATGGATGCCGCCCGCCCGGCCCTGCGGCCCGACACGCTGACCGAAATGACGCGCATGATCGACCGGCTGGCTGCGGCCCGCGAAGCCTTTGCCCCCGCGACCGATTCCGTGGCGATCGACCATGCCGAGTTCGGCGAGCTTTCGCTGCGGTTCGACCAGCGGCGCGATGGCGCACTGTCCGTCCAGCTTTCTGCCAGCAATCCGGAAACACAGCGCGCGGTGGCGCAGGCCGTGGGCGCACAGACGTTCCAGAACGCGGCTGACGATCGCGCGGGTAACAGCCAGCAGAACCAGCCGCAGACCGCGGCGCGCGGCGGCGGCACCGCTGACCGCGACGGCGCATCCGGCAACGGAACGGCCGCCCGCCATGACCAGAACGCCCCGCAGCAGCAGCAACGCCGCGTGACCGAACAGCCGAATGGCGGCGGCTCTGCCCGCGCCGGCGTGTTCGCCTGATCCCGAACCCCTTACGCACCAAGGAAACAGCAGTGAGCGATAGCAAAAATACCGCCGAGAAGCCGAAGAAGGGCAAGGGGCTGAAATTGCTTCTGGCCGGACTGGTTCTGGCCGGCGCGGGCGGGGGCACGGCCTTTGGCCTGATGCAGGCCGGGGTGATCGGCGGCAGCCATGCGAAGGCGCAGGAAAGCGGCCCGCAACTTGTGCTGAAGGGTGAGGAAGATCCCTATGCCCCGCCCGCCGGCAAGGGGCACGAGGAGGAAGCGAACCTGGTTTATGGCGATGGCGGCAGCAAGTATCGCACCGCCTATTACCGCTTTGGCGAGGACTTCACCTCCAACCTGCGGGATTCCAGCTCGCTGATCCAGCTGAGCCTGGCCGCATCCACCCAGCGCGACGGGCGCGTGCTGATGTGGCTGAAGGAACATGAACTGGCGGTGCGTTCGCGCATTCTGGTGACCGTGGCCGACACGCCGGAGGAAGACGTGATTTCCCCCGACGGCAAGATCCGGTTGCAGAAGCGCCTGACCGACGCCGTCAACGACGTGCTGACCGAGCGTGAAGGCTTTGGCGGCGTCGACAATATCTATTTCCGCACTTTCATCGTGCAGTGATGGCCAAGGCGCCTTCAAAAACCGGCCCGGCCACCACGCAGCGTGCGGCATCGCATTGTGATGCCCTGCTGAAGCCGCAGGCCGCCCCGCACGATCTGACGCAGGAGCTGGAGCGGTTCGGCGAGAGGCTGGCCGGTGCGCTGCGCCCGGTGCTTTCCGCCCGGCAGGTCCGTTCGCTGGGCGCACGGGCGCTGAAGGCGGGCGAACTGGCGGGCCATTGCGGCCCGGCCGCCGCCAACAGCGTGCATATGCTGGGCAAGAACGAAGTGCCGGTGCTGCTGTCGCTGGATGCGAAGGCGCTGCTGGCCCAGCTTGACCGCGCTTTCGGCGGCACGGGCGAAGTGACGGGCAAGCTGCCCACCGAACTGCCGCTGTCGGCCGACCTGCTGGCCAAGCGGATGGAACAGCAGACGATTACCGCCGTGGCGGGCGAACTGGGCGGCATCGACGCCCATGCCGGACGCCGCGCGACGAACGTGGGGCAGCTTGCCCTGTTTCGCCCGGCCGCGATGCTGACGCTGATCGAACTGGAAGTGACGCCCGCCGATGGCGGCGCGGCATGGACGCTTTCGCTGGTGGTCGAAACCGACAGCGTGCCGACGCTGCTACCGCACGGTTCCTTGCCGCGCCCGGCGGCTGCGCGGCGCCAGTCAGACGCCAACAGCGCACCTTTTGCCGACCTGCCGCTGAGCGCCAATGCCACGCTGGTGGACATGGAAGTGCCGCTGCACCGCCTGACCGGCCTGGTGCCCGGCGACGTGCTGCCGATCATGGTGGCGCGCAGCGTGCCGCTGCGGATCGGCGACGCGATCATCGCGAGCGGCACCGTGGGCGAAGTGGACGAACAGGTCGCCCTGCAAATCACACAGACATCTATCGGAAAGGAAACCCAATGAGCGACGCCACCGGATTCGACCTGATCCACAACATCGACGTCCGCCTGACGGTGGAACTGGGCCGCGCCCAGATGCGCCTGCGCGAGGTGCTGGAACTGGCCGAGGACAGCGTGGTCATGCTGGACCGCCTGATCGACGAGCCGCTGGACGTGATGGTCAACGGCAAGCTGATCGCGCGCGGCGAAGTGATCGCCGAAGGCAACCGTTTCGCCCTGCGGATCATCGAACTGGCCGGCAACGGCAGCGGCGACACCCCGCGTGACCGCCGCGCCGCGCCGATCAAGGTGACGCCGGTGCAGGAAAAGGCCGCCTGATGTTCTGGTACATCCTGAAACTGCTGTTGCTGCTGCCCGCGATCGGCTTCGCGATCTGGGGCAGCCTGAAGCTGGCCCAGCGGATGCAGGGCCAGTTCGGCGCGCCGCAGCGCGGCACCCGCGCCGTGCGGATCATCGAAACGACCATGCTGTCGCCCACCATGCGGCTGGCAGTTCTGGAATTTCACGGACGCGAGATACTGGTTTCCACATCGCGCAACGGGCTGACCCGGCTGGCCGAAGCCCCCGCCCGCCCGCGTGACGAGACCGCGCCCGAGGAGATCGGGGCATGAAGCGCCTGCTGAGCCTGATCGCCGCGATTTCCGCCCTGCTGGTGCCGCTGGCCGTGCAGGCGCAGGTTCAGGCGCAGGCCGCCGTCCCCGGCGCGCTGGACCGCGCATTCGGTGAATTGGGCGGCGCCGGTGGCGCGCCGCTGAGCCTGTCGCTGCAACTGCTGCTGGTCATGGGCCTGCTGACGGTCCTGCCCGCGCTGATCCTGATGATGACCAGCTTCACCCGCATCCTGGTGGTGCTGGCGATCCTGCGGCAGGCGCTGGGCCTGCAACAATCGCCGCCCAATCAGGTGCTGATCGGGCTGTCGCTGTTCCTGTCTTTATTCATCATGGCCCCCACGCTGGAGCGGGTGAACGCGGTGGCCATCGCGCCCTATTCCGCCGGGACGATCAA
>DATMGK010000066.1:0-47962 GCA_035555595.1 Croceibacterium sp.
GTGCTGGTCGATTTCTGGGCGGACTGGTGCGGCCCCTGTAAGATGATCGCCCCGGCGCTGGAAGAAATCAGCGACGAACTGGCCGATCAGGTGACCATCGCCAAGATGGACATCATGGAAAATCCCGAAGTTGCGGGCCAGGTCGGCGTGCAGTCCATCCCGCTGATGGTGCTGTTCAAGAACGGCAAGCCCGTGGCTCAGAAGCTGGGCGCCGCGCCGAAGAGCCAGTTGAAGGGGTGGCTGGAAAGCGAACTGTAAGGCGCGTTTATTCCTCGTCATTGCGGAGGGGCTGCGCTCTGCGGTCCCTCGCAATGACGAACCCTGCCGGTCAGGCTGGCAGCGCGGCCATCTGTTCTGCCAATTGATCCCACAGCGCGGGGCTGGCTGCGCCGATCAGGCCCTTTCGGTCCCACTCGTCCACGCGATAGGGTGAGCCGTCCAGACGCGCGGCCTTGCCGCCTGCTTCGTTAAGCCACAGCACCCCTGCCGCATGGTCCCACGCCAGCGTGCGTTCGAAGATCGATACGTCGTTTACGCCCAGCGCGAGCCGGGGATATTGCTCCGCCGCGCAATAGGGCACGTCCACCGTGCGATAGTGCGGGGCGATGCCATCGCGCACCGCTTCGCGCCGGTCGGGGTCCATGAAGATCAGGGAGATGGCGGCGACGGGCGGGGTTTCGCCGGTCGGGCGGGCGGTGATCCTCTCTCCGTTCACGAATGCGCCCTTGCCCTGATGGGCGACGCAGAAGCGGTCGGTCAGTACGTCGTAGATCCAGCCGGTGTGCGCCACGCCGCCCTGCGCCATGGCGATCAGGATGCCGAACGGCGGCTGACCCTTCGCAAAGTTGCGCGTGCCGTCCAGCGGATCGACGATCCAGCAATCGCCTGAAAGCCGGTCTTGCACGGCGGGATCGGCATGGGCGGCTTCCTCTCCCACGATCGGCAGGCCGGGGATGATCCGCGCCAGCCCTTCCGCCAGCATTTCTTCCGAAAGGTTGTCGGCCACGGTGACGACATCGTCAGCCGCCTTGGCGGTGATCTGATCATCCGCCAGCTTGCGATAATAGGGCAGGATCGCCCGCGCCGACACATCGCGCAGCAGGGCGTACATGGCGGAATGGAGCGCGTCGGGCGTCATGCTGGCCGCCGTTAGGAACGATAGTCGGCGTTGATGGCGATGTAGCCGTGCGTCAGATCGCAGGTCCACACGGTTGCCTGCCCTTCGCCGAGGCCGATATCGACCTCTACCAGCACTTCGCGGCCTTTCAGATGCGCCGCGACGGGCGCTTCGTCATAGTCCGCGACGGGCAGGCCTTCCTTCGCCGCCCATACGCCGCCGAAGCCGATGGACAGCTTGTCCCGGTCAGCCGGTTCGCCTGCCTTGCCAACGGCCATGACCACGCGGCCCCAGTTGGCGTCCTCCCCGGCAATGGCGGTCTTGACCAATGGCGAGTTGGCGATGGCGAGGCCGATGCGGCGTGCGCTGTCATCACTGTCAGCGCCGCTGACGCGAACTTCTATCAGCTTCTGCGCCCCTTCGCCGTCGCGCACGACCAGCAGGGCGAGCTGACGGCAAACGTCCAGTACGGCGGCGGCGAAAGCATCCGCCCCGGCATCTTCGAACGAGGTCAGCGGCGCATTGCCCGCCTTGCCGGTGGCGAAGGCCAGTACGGTGTCGCTGGTGGAGGTGTCGCTATCCACCGTGATGCACGAGAACGTGCTTTCGTTGGCGGCGGACAGGCATTGTTGCAGGAACGCGGGCGCGACCGCTGCATCGGTGAAGATATAGCCCAGCATCGTGGCCATATCCGGCGCGATCATGCCGGAACCCTTGATGATCCCGCCGATGGTCACGCGTTGGCCGTCGACCACAGCTTCGGCCACTGCGCCTTTGGAGAAAGTGTCGGTTGTTCCGATGGTTGCCGCGGCATCTTCCCACGAACAGGGAGCGGCGGAAAGCGCCGCTGCCACGCCTTCGTGCGCCTTGTCCTTGGGCAGAGGCACGCCGATCACGCCGGTGGAGGAAACGAATACCTCGCTCGGTTCGCAGCTAAGGTGCGATGCGACCTGCGCCATGATCTGTTCCACCGCCTCGCGCCCGCGGTATCCGGTGAAGGCGTTGGAATTGCCCGCGTTGACAACCAGCGCCCGCGCGCTGCCGAGCCGGGCCTGTTCGCGCCCCATTTCCACTTCCGTGGAACAGCACAGATTCTTCGTGAACACGCCAGCCACGGCGGTGCCGGGCGAGAGTTCGACATAAGTGAGATCGCAACGGTCCCACTGCTTGTACCGCGCCCGCGCCACGCGCAGCGTCACGCCGTCGATCGGCGGAATCGAGGGGAACGACTGGGCGAGCGGAGAGCGTTCGAGATCCATGAGCGCGCGTCTAATGCGCCACGCGCCCGCCGTAAACGCGCAGATGCATGGGTATGTTCGCCTTCGCGACTGGACCTTTGCCAAACCACTGTTTATCTAGCCGCCCATGCTGCGCAAACTGATCGCGCTTTTGGTTCTCGTGACCGGGCTGGCCGCCATTGGCCAGCCTGCGCAGGCGAATGCGGCCGATTTGCAGAGCGCGGGCTTTGCCCTGAGCGCATCTTCCAACTGCGCATCGCAGGCGGGCGCGCGGGCCGGGCTTCCGGCCTCCGGCACTCAGCGTGCCGTGGTGCCGCAGCGGGCATGCCCAAAGCCCCCGGTTGTCGTCGTCATCGTGCCTACGGTGATGCTGAGGGTTGACCGCGCGCGCGAATAGCGCGCCCACCCTTTCTATCGCCCCGTTTCGCGGCTGCGCGCATTCGCGCGGCCATTCGTGCACTATTCAATCAAGTCAGGAATTCCGCCCATGTTCGGCGCGCTCGCGAAGACCGTTTTCGGTTCCGCCAACGATCGTTACGTCAAGTCTCTCGGCAAGACGGTCAATCTTATCAATGCCCTGGAATCGCAGATTGAGGCGCTTTCAGATGAGGAACTGGCGGCCCAGACCGTCAAGTTCCGCGAACAGCTGGCCGCCGGCAAGACGCTGGACGACATTCTGCCCGAAGCCTTCGCCACGGTGCGCGAAGCGTCGCGGCGAGTGCTGGGCATGCGCCACTTCGATGTGCAGATGATCGGCGGCATCGTGCTCCACCGTGGCGAGATCGCCGAGATGCGGACGGGCGAAGGTAAGACGCTGGTGGCGACGCTGGCCACCTATCTCAACGCGATCGAGGGCAAGGGCGTCCACGTCGTCACCGTGAACGACTACCTCGCCCGCCGCGACGCGGAATCGATGGGCAAGATCCACAATTTCCTGGGTCTGACAGTGGGCGTCATCGTGCCCAACCTGCCCGAACACATGCGCCGCGAAGCCTATGCGGCGGACGTGACTTACGGCACGAACAACGAATTCGGCTTCGACTATCTGCGCGACAACATGAAGCACGAGCGTGGGCAGCAGGTCCACCGCGCCTTCAATTTCGCGATCGTGGACGAGGTGGACTCCATCCTGATCGACGAAGCGCGCACGCCGCTGATCATCTCCGGCCCGACCGAGGACAAGAGCGAGCTTTACGTCGCGCTGGACGCGGTGGTGAAGGGGCTTCCCGACGGGCTTTACGAAGCGGACGAGAAGACCAAGAACATCTCGCTGACCGAAGACGGGGCCGAGCATGTGGAGGAATTGCTGCGGCAGTCCGGCCTGCTGGCCACCGACAACCTCTATGACGTGGAAAACACGCAGGTCGTCCATCATCTGGATCAGGCGCTGCGCGCGATCGTGATGTTCAAGCGCGATATCGACTACATCGTGAAGGACAACAAGGTCGTCATCATCGACGAGTTCACCGGCCGCATGATGGACGGGCGCCGCTGGTCGAACGGCCTGCATCAGGCGGTCGAGGCGAAGGAGGGCGTGAAGATCGAGCCCGAGAACCAGACGATGGCCTCGATCACCTTCCAGAACTATTTCCGCATGTATCCCAAGCTTTCCGGCATGACCGGCACCGCGGCGACCGAAGCGGCGGAATTCTGGGACATCTACAAGCTGAACGTGGTGGAAATCCCCACTAACGTGCCCGTCCGCCGCGTGGACGAGGAAGATGAGTTCTACAAGAACACGGCCGACAAGTTCCAGGCGATCGCCAAGTCGATCCGGGAAAAGCAGCAGATCGGCCAGCCGGTGCTGGTCGGCACGGTTTCCATCGAGAAGTCGGAACTGCTGAGCCAGTATCTGGACAAGGAAGGCGTGAAGCACGCGGTGCTGAACGCCCGTTTCCATGAGCAGGAAGCGCATATCGTGGCGCAGGCCGGCCGTCTTGGCGCGGTGACGATTGCCACCAACATGGCCGGTCGCGGCACCGACATTCAGTTGGGCGGCAACCTTGAATTCCGCGTCGAAGAGGAACTGGCGGAGATTGAGCCCGGCACGAAGCGCGATAACGAGATCGACCGGATCAAGGCGGAAATCGCGACCGAGCGTCAGCAGGTGCTGGAGGCTGGCGGCCTGTTCGTGCTGGGCACCGAACGGCACGAAAGCCGCCGCATCGACAACCAGCTGCGTGGCCGTGCTGGCCGCCAGGGCGACCCCGGCCTCAGTCGGTTCTACCTGTGCCTTGAAGACGATCTACTGCGTATCTTCGGGCCGGACACGCTGTTCGCCCGGATGATGAATTCGAACCTTGCCGATGGCGAGGCGATCGGTTCCAAGTGGCTGTCGAAAGCCATCGAGACCGCGCAGAAGAAGGTCGAGGCGCGCAACTACGAAGTGCGCAAGCAGGTCGTCGAATACGACAACGTGATGAACGACCAGCGCAAGGTGGTGTACGAGCAGCGGTCCGAAATCATGGACAGCGAGACGGTGGATCAGGTCGTCGCCGACATGCGGAACGACACGATCAATTCCATCGTTGGCGGTGCGTGCCCGCCCAATTCCTATCCCGAGCAGTGGGACATCGCGAGCCTGAAGGAGCGCGCCACCGACGTTCTGGGCATCGATCTGCCGATCGAGGCGTGGATGGAAGAAGAGGCGGTGGAGCCGGACCTGATCGAGGAACGGCTGGCCGCGATGGCGGAAGAGAAGATGGCGGGCAAGATCGCCGAATCCGACCCGTCGATCTGGCGCCAGGTCGAAAAGAGCATCCTGCTGGACCGGCTGGATTACCACTGGAAGGAACACCTCGCGACGCTGGACGCGCTGCGGCAGGTGATCTTCCTGCGGGCATACGCCCAGAAGCAGCCGATCAACGAATACAAGCACGAGGCGTTCGGCCTGTTCGAATCGATGCTGGAAGCGATCCGCGAGGACGTGACGCGCCTGCTGATGACGGCGTCGCTGCGGGCCGCCCCGCCGCCTCCGCCCGCTTTGCCGGAACTGCCGGAATTCCTGACCGGCCATGTCGATCCGTTCACCGGGCTGGACGACAGCGCCGATGGCGACGGGTCGGAACGGCTGGCCGGCATGTTCGGCACTTTCGCCGGTGCGCCGCGCCCGACCGCTGGCCCCGGCGGAGCGGAAGGGGAAGCCAACCCCTATGCCGGCATGGAAGTAAGCCGCAACGCGCCGTGCCCATGCGGTTCCGGGCAGAAGTACAAGCACTGCCACGGCGCCGCCTACGCCTGAACGGGGGCATTGAAGCCTGACTGTTCCCGACGGTACCTCTGGCGATGATCGCCTGATCCGTCGGGGGGGGGCTGTCAGGCTTTGCCAGCGCCCGCTTGCCACCGATCCCGCGATCGCTAGGCTACGTGGACAAATTCGGTGCGTGTCCGCCGAGCGATCGGTATTAGGCGGGAAGCGGACGCGAGCGGTCGATAGCATTAGCAGCACCAGAATGGTCAGCTTTTGCGTGCCCTCCTTCGGGAAGCTGTAGTCGCACTCTCAGTTGAGTGATACTCGTTCGACAGTTGGAACTTGCCGTCGCGATCATATTGACGGTCGGAGGCAATGGCCGACGCGCGCATCATGCGCAGGCCACGCCACGCTGCGAAAGCATTGAACGCCAATGCAAAAGCGATTGATGACCAAAACCACCAGTCGCCGATGATTGGTGTCAGAAGGGCCGGAGCAAACGGCAGAGTCACAAGCAGTTTGCGATGAAGACTGCCCGACGCATTCCATTGCGCATCAACCCATTTTCTAGTTCTGATATACAAGCTCAATGGCTCACTCCACGAACATGATATCGATAGCGCCGAAGATGGCAGCATTGAGCGGTGTCCGCAAAATCGTCGTTTGCAGACTGTCCGAATTTGTCCACGCTGCCTAGTGTCGTCGCGGGAAAGGGATCTGCATGAAAATCACGCGTATCGACCTGCCGCGATGCAAGGTGGGCGAAGGGCCGGTGTGGGACGTGGCCGAACAGGCGCTTTACTACATCGACATACTCGAAAAACGCGTGTTCCGCTGGCATCCCGGAAGCGGTGAACATCGCGGCTGGGATGTGCCGGACATGATCGGATCGATGGCTTTGCGCGAAGGCGGAGGCGCCATTGTCGCCCTGCCGGACGGCATCCATGCGCTCGATTTCGAAAGTGGTGATGTGTCGCCGCTGGCGCTGCTCGATCCGCCGGAACCGCGCATCCAGCTTGCCGATGGCAAAGTGGACCGGGCAGGGCGCTTCGTATTCGGCACCAGCCACCGGCAGGCGAAGGAGCCAATCGGCGCACTGTGGTCGCTGGATGCGGACGGCCGCATTGCGCAGATCGACAGCGGGCTGATCCTCGGCAACGGGCCGTGCTTTTCGCCCGACAATCGCACACTCTACCACGCGGATTCGATGCGGCAGACGGTCTATGCCTATGACTATGACATTGAAACGGGCGCGGCGGCCAATCGCCGGGTGTTCTTCGACAGCATGGAATATGGCCCGATACCCGATGGCGCGACGATCGATTCCGCAGGGGATATGTGGCTGGCGATCTGCGAAGGCGGCGTCGTGCTGCGCCTTTCGCCGGAGGGGGAAGTGCGGCAGGTGATTGAAATGCCCACGCGTCTGCCCGCAAGCTGCATGTTCTTCGGCCCCGATCTCGACCGCCTGTTCGTGCCCAGCATCGACCCATCTTTCCTGGGGCGGGAGCCGGACGAGGCGGATGGCTGGTGCTATGTGATCGACGGCCTTGGCGTGACCGGGCTGGCGGAGCCGCGTTACCGTGGATAAGCGCCTGCCGCCGCTGCTGGTCGCGGTCTTCGTCAATATCGCCGGGTTCAGCCTGATCCTGCCGCTGCTGCCGTTCTATGGGCAGGTGTTCGGCGCGGGTCCGGTGGAAATCGCCCTGCTGTTCGCCGCATACAGCCTGGGCAACGTGTTCGGCGAAATCCACTGGGGCCGCCAGTCTGACGTATGGGGCAGGCGCAAGGTGTTGGTGGTGACGACGTTCTTCGCCGCGCTGAGCTATGTCGCGTTCGCCTTCGCGCCGACGCTGTGGGCGGCGGTGGCGATCCGGGTGGTAAGCGGATTTTTCTCAGGCACGCTCAGCACCGCGCAGGGCTTCATCGCCGATGTTTCGCCGCCGGAACGGCGCGCCAAGACGATGGGCTATTTCGGGGCGGCGTTCAGCCTCGGCTTCGCATTCGGCCCCGTTCTGGGCGGGCTGGCCGCGGGGGACGAGGCGGTGGCGGCCAGTTTCCGCGCGCCGATCCTGATCGCGGGGGGGCTTGCCCTGATCGCATGCCTGTGGAGCTTTGCGGTGCTGCGTGACGCGGTGCCGCCGAAGGGGAAGGGCGCGCCCCTGCCGCGCTATGGCGAGGCGGTAGGCTTCGTGCGGTCGCAGCCGCTGCTGCTGCGGCTGTTCGTGATCTCATTCTTCGGCATCGCGCTGTTCGCTTCGATGGAGGCGATCTACGGATTGTGGAGCGAGGCGAATTTCGGCTGGAGCGCGCACGATCTGGGCTTCGCTTTCCTGGCCATCGGTGCGGGGGGCCTGATCGCGCAATTGTTCCTGATCGGCCCGCTGGCGGCGCGATATGGGGAGGCGCGGGTGATCGTCATGGGCCTGTGCCTGCTGGCACTGTCCATGTTGTTGCAGCCGGTGATCCGCCTGCCGGTTTCGGGCGTGTTGCTGATGGGCCTGCTGATGACGGGCCACAGCCTGGCCTTTCCGGCGGCCGGGGCACTGCTGTCTCGCAACGTGCCGCCTGACCGGCAGGGCAGCACGATGGGTCTGCTGATGGCATCAAACGCGGTGGGCCGGATCGTGGCGCCGCCGCTGTTCGGGCTGTTGTACGACCACGCCGGGCACGACATGCCGTGGTATGCCGGGGCCGTGCTGATCGGGCTGGTCGCGTTGCTGGCATTGCAGGCCGTGCGACTGAGCGACCGACAGGCCGCAGCGGCCTTGCCTTAGCTGTCAGGGCGAATAAGCTGAACAGGATCGTGGAGGGTCGAACATGTCGAGCGAAGGCAAGAGTGCTGGCGAGCTGAAGCATGAGCTGGCCAATGTCGAACAGCAGAAGCGGGCGTTGCAGCAACTGCTGGAACGCGCATCTGACGAGATCGACCAGTTGGTCGAAAGTGATTGCGGTGACGAGAACAAGGAAAAGGCAGCGGCAGCGGCAAAGAAGTTCCGCCGCGCCTCTTCGCTATAACACCCCCGCGCGGTTGACCGGCGGGAAAAGGATTTTGGGAGAAGATTGATGCGCAGACTGACGACGGTAGCGTCCCTGATAATGCTGGCGGTGGCGGTTCCGGCCACGGCGCAGAATGCAGCGCCCGGCAAGGAGATCGTGGCCGCGGTGGCGGATGGCGCACGCCCCGCCGCCGACACCGCACGTGACGCGCTGCGCAAACCGGCGGAAATCGTCGCCTTCGCGGGTGTAAGGCCCGGCGACAAGGTGGCGGAGATCGCGCCCGGAGGCGGATACTACACGCGCATCCTGGCCAAGGCCGTGGGGCCGCAGGGCAAGGTCTATGCGCTGATGCCCGCGTTCTTCGCCAGTCGGCCCGGCGGGCTGGATGCGATCAACGCGCTGGCAAAGGAATACGGCAACATCGAAGTGGTGGTGGTCGATTACGCGGAAACCCGCCTGTCGGAACCGGTCGACCTGGTATGGACGACGGAGAACTATCACGACCTTGCCAATGGTGACATCGACACCGTCAATATGTGGGTGTTTGATGCGCTGAAGCCCGGCGGCATCTATTTCGTGGAAGATCATTCCGCGCCGGGAACTGGCACCAGCGCCACCAATACCCTGCACCGGATCGATCCGGCAGCGGTGATCCAGCAGGTGAGTTCTTCCGGTTTCGCGCTGGATGCCGAGAGCGACCTGCTGCATAACCCGGACGACACCCACGACGTCAATCCGCGTGAGGCGAAGCCGACCAGCGACAAGTTCGCCCTGCGGTTCCGCAAGACGGGATAGCGGCAGAGCGGAGGGGGCAGGCCAATTCCTCCAGCCGTTGCTCAGCGGTTTACAATCGATTGTAGCGATGGCTATCATCTGGGTGCCGTGCAAACTCGGCACTCAATTCAGAGCCGAATTCCGGGCCTGAATGAGGGGGAGGCTGAACAATGAACAAGTCGCGCCTGGCGCTTGCTGCCGGATACCTGTCTGCCGCCATCTGGCTTTCTTCCGGTCAGGCTTTTGCGGCGGAGGCGGCATCTATGCCCGGCCTTGCCGTTTCCGCCGGGGTGACTTCAGCCGCTTCCCCTGCATGGGCAAACCCCACGGGGGGCCATACGGTGGTGATGGAGGAGGACATAACCCTCCCGGATCACACCATTTACCGTCCGGCCGAACTGGGTGCCGAAAAGCTGCCGGTGGTCGTGTTTTCCGGGCCGGGGTGTGATTTTACCGGCACCGCGTTCCGGCCGTTCTTCACGGAACTGGCATCCCACGGATATCTGGTCGTCGTCAGTGGCCCGCCTGAGCCAAGGGGCGGAAGCGGGCCGGGCTTCGTGCGAACCCGGCCGGTTGATCTGAGCGCGAGCATAAGCTGGGCGCTGGCGGAAAACAGCCGCGCCGAAAGCCGCTATTTTCAGCGCGTGGATGCGGGCAGGATTGCGATGATGGGCCAGTCGTGCGGCGGGCTTCAGGCCCTGTCGCTGGCCGCCGATCCCCGTATTTCGACGATCGTGCTGTGGAACAGTGGTGTGTTCAACACCGATCCGCCGACACCGCCCCCGTCCGCCGATCAGCCCGCCGGCACGACGTATGTGATGCCCGTGGGCAGCGACAAGACGGTGCTAAAGACGGTCAAGGTTCCGATCGCCTATTTCGCGGGTGGCACCGATATGGCGGCCCCCAACGCAAGGGACGATTTCGAGCGGCTGAGCGACGTGCCCGTTGTGCTCGGCATTCTGGAAATCGAAGGCGACGCGCATGCCGGCACTTTCCGCGAAACAAACGGGGGCAAGTTCGCCGTGGCCGCGCTGGCCTGGCTGGACTGGCAGCTGAGAGGCAATCAGAAGTCGGCAGAGGTCTTCGTGGGAGACGACTGCGTTCTCTGCGCTGATCCCGATTGGGAAATCAGGACGCGCGGCCTCTGACAATGTTGGCGGCGTCAGGGTCCTGACCCAGAGGCCGCACAACTGCTGGCGAGTGTCCGCTCAAGGAACTGACTTAGCCAGCGCTGCGTCGATCGCGCGCCGGGCCAGCGGCTCCATCACCGCATAGCCTGCGCGCGTGGGGTGAACGCCGTCATTGGCGTAAGCGGTGTCGAAAGCGCCCGCTTCGTCCGCAAGCGGCGTGTAATAATCGACGAAGGTGATGCCGTATTCGGTGGCGGTCTGTTTCAGCCGCGCATTCATGCTGCGTACCCACGGCTTCACATCAAAATCGGGACGGGGCAACAGCATGGTCATCGGCGGCATGGCGGCCAGCACGACTTCGATCCCGTTGGCGCGCGCCATGTCGATCATCGCGCGGACATAGCCGATATATTCATCCTCCGTGATCGGCCCGGTCGCGCCGCCGATGTCGTTCGTCCCGGTCATGATGTGGACCACGCGCGGATTCAGCGCGATGACATCGTGATAGAAGCGCGCGACCATCTGTGGGCTGCTCTGGCCGCTGATACCGCGATCGACGTAACCGTTGCTGGAAAAGAACTCGCCATCGGCGACGATCCAGCCTTCGGTGATGGAATCCCCCATGAACACCACCTGCGGCCGCTGGCGGGCGCGTTTGAGTTCCGCGTTGGCATCGCGATAGCGGCAAAGGAATGGCCAGTCCGTTGCGTTGCGTTCTGCCTGAACGGCGCGCCACTGTGCTGCCGCCTCGTTATTCGGATCGGTAAAGCTGCGAGCCATCTCGCTGAGCGCGGCGAGATCGCGGGGGGCCGTATCGAACTGCATGGCCTGCTGTTCTGCACTGGGCGGCGTGTTCACGGGGCAATGGATGGTTTCGCCGTTCACCGCCGGATATGCCTGACCGGAAGCGACCGTCGCCTGCCCATGACCGGCAGCACCTGTAAGCAGCATCAGCGTTGCCGCTGTGATTGACATTGTCTTCATCTGAACCTTCCCCCTTTGCTGTCATCGCTGCCTGACATGCAATCGATTGCCAAGCATAAGGGGCTGTCTGCCAGACCGCAAGAAAGCGCGGAAGGCAGGACGCAGAAACGGGGCATCGAAAGTGGCCATGGCAGAGAGGTGTTCGCAGATTGGTGACGAGCAGTCGCGGTTTGTATCAGGCTTGCGTGTAACGCCCTGTAACGCGCGAGATTACGGTAAAATTACGGTAATTAACCTGCGAGAGTTATCGGCACCCGTTTAGACACGGCGTTGCGGATTAGCCATACGATCTCAAACTCCGCGGACCGTATTTTGGCGATGCAACTCATATGCCGCGCACGAGCGACTGCCTCTCTCAGTGGATCGTGCGCGGCGCCCTTTTTTGCCGGTGTGGCGCTTCGGGGTGATGTCGGATTCGCACTGACTTGTTTCATCAGTCTGGCGAATCGCCATGATCGCCGCCAAACCATACGCATAACAAGAACGAGGGGCTTTCGGCCCCGATTGGGAGGAAATCGACGCCATGATCAAGAAATCTCGCCTGTTCCTTTTTGCCTCGCTGCTTCCGGTGTCGATGATGCTCGGGGCGGCCGGTGCGGCTCAAGCTCATGAAGGGCACGCGCATGATGCCGCGAACTCAACGCCTGTTCCAGCCACGCAATCGCTGTGGTCCAATCCCGCCAGCTGGCCCGACAAGAAGGTGCCGCGCGAAGGGGACGAGGTTACCATCGGTCGCGACATGAATATTGTTCTGGACGTCAATCCGCCTGCCCTGCGCAGCCTGACGATCGACGGCAAGCTGAGCTTTTCGGATAACCTTGATCTCGAACTGGCGAGCGACTGGATCTACCTGCGGCGCGGTGAGCTGCAAATCGGCGAAGAGGGTAAGCCCCATACCCGCAAGGCCACCATCACGCTGACCGACAAGGTTCCGGGCGAAGACATCAATACGATGGGCGACCGTGGCATCATCATGATGGGCGGCACGCTGAGCCTGCACGGCGACCGGGAAAACTCATGGACCAAGCTGGCCAAGACCGCGCAGGCGGGCAGCGCCCAGATCGAAGTCCTGAATGCCAGCGGTTGGCGCAGGGGTGATGAGATCGTCCTCGCGTCGACCGACTTCGACCCGCGCCAGGCGGAAAAGCGCGTGATCACTGCGATCAACGGCAATGTCCTCACGCTCGATACGCCGTTGCAGTACATGCACTTCGGCGAAATCACGTTTGGGGTGGACCAGCGCGGCGAAGTGGGCATGCTGACGCGGAATATCCGCATTCAGGCATCCGAAGATGCGGAAGGCTCCTACTTCGGTGGGCACATCATGGCGATGGCCGGGTCGAAGATGTACGTCTCTGGCGTCGAGCTGAACCGCATGGGGCAGAACATGCATCTGGCCCGCTACCCCATCCACTGGCACATCGTGGGCGAAGGGCAGGGTCAGTACATCAGAAACTCTTCAATTCACGACACTTACAGCCGCTGCGTGACGCTGCATGGCACCAACAACGTGCTCGTGGAAAACAACGTGACCTATAACAATATCGGTCACTGCTTCTTCCTTGAAGACGCTGTGGAGACGGGCAACCAGATCGTCCGCAATCTCGGCATTCTGACCAAGTGTCATCCGACCAATCCTTGCAACCCGACTAACGCTTATAACTTCTCCGCAGATGGTCAGAAGGCGAAAGATGTCCTGATTCCGTCGGACAACACGGCGGCGACCTTCTGGATCACGAACCCGGATAACGTGTTCCGCGACAACGTGGCCGCCGGTTCCGAACAGATCGGTTTCTGGATTGCTTTGCCGGAACACCCGACGGGTGCATTCGAAGGCACGGAAACCGCCGCGAATACATGGCCACGCCGCGTTCAACTGCGGGAATTTTCCGGCAACGTCGCCCACTCCAACTTTGACGGGCTGATGTTCGACCGTGGCCCTGCGGCGGACGGTTCGTTCAACGTCGCCGGCAATACGCACATGGCCTATGCCGATCCCAGCAGCACCAGCAGCGAAAAGCTGATATCGGTGATCAATGATTTCACCGGGTACAAGAACCATGCCGCCATCTGGGGCCGTGGTGAAAACCACGTATTCTCGGACCTGAAGCTGTCTGACAACGCCATCGGTTACACCCACGCCTATCCGGGTCTGGCGCCGGGCGGCGGTGCATTCACTTCCAGGGTTGAAAACTCGCTGTTCGTCGGTGAATCCGCCAACGTCGGCAACCCCAGGACGGAAGCCGAGATTGCGGCCGGCCGCAGCCTGCCCAGCAAGTATTCGGATTTCCCGATCCGTGGTTATGAATACTATGACTTCGGGCAGGAACTGGTGAACGTCACGTTCCGCAACTTCCAGGATAACAACACGCGTGAAGCTGGCGCGATTTCCTACCTGCTGTTCTCGAACTTCCCGATCAGCACCGAAAACTCGGTCGAACGGCTGACTTTCGATAACGCCAAGCCGGTTCACTATCCGAAGATCGACGCCCGCTGGGCGTTCGAGATCGGAGACGAAATCGGCTACACCGGCGCGGCTTTCGTGGACAAGGACGGCTCGCTGGGTGGCGCACCGGGATCCTATGTCGTGATCGATAACGGGATCGCGTCGGACAACGCATCCTGCGATGTGAAGCCGACCTGGAACGCAGCCATTTGCGAAGGCGATTTTGGCCGCCTTTCGCTGCGTGCGACTGACGGCAAGCCGGTGACTGGCGGAATGTTCGCCCGGGCAACCGGCGGTTCGCCGATCAAGCTGGTTCGCAACGGCAGAGAGTTCGTTGCCGGCGCGGGCACCGGTTTCTTCGGCAACGGCGTGGGTAACACCACGATCCCCAGCGGGGCCGAAGTCAAAGCAGAAACCGAAAGCGAGGTTCTGGATATCGGTCTGACCGAGATGGAAGACGGCTCGTGGGTGATTTTCGAACTACCCGGTTTCAAAACCGCCAACACCGGCGCCAGAAGCGGCAGCATCGCTGCACTGCGGGCGGCGAACGAAACGTCCTACTATAGCGCAGGCAATTCACTCTGGGTGAAGCTCGTCGCGAACAGCAGCAACGTTTCGCGGAACGGAGGCCCCCCCGGTATGGGCGGTGGCAACACCATCCAGGTCCGCAGGTAACGTCGTACTGCAGGCTGGACGGACGGAGGCCGAGAAGTAACCCGGACTTCGTCCGTTCACCTGTTCAAGGGCCCACGCAAATCTCACGTGGACGGTGGCTTCGCGTGAATTAAGGCGCCGAAACTAAGGAAAGCGCGCGTCGCGGGTTAGCTGACAGCGCGCTTTCACCGTTTGGCGTGCGCGACAATCAGGATCGTCCAGGTCATTTCCGACCTCACCGGCTTGAGAGGGCGGCGATGGCTCTCGAGTTGCCTCAACACCGACAACGACCCACTCCATACACAATTTTGCAGCTCGGTTGTCTCTGACTACAAAGGGCTGCTGCTGCGAGGTAAAGGTTGTCGGATCGATGATGGAGGACCGCGAAATCAGGGACTGGTTTCGACGTGAGGTTCTTCCCCTCGAAAAGTCGCTGACGCAATTCATTCGCCGGAACTGGCGGGTGGAAGCCGATGTGGCGGACCTTCGGCACGATGTTTACGAACTGGCGCTATCCGGGGCGCGCAAGGGCTTGCCTCACGCCACGCGCGCCTATCTGTTCGTGATCGCGAGGAACCACCTGATCAATCGCGCCAAGAGGGCACGCCTGGTGTCGTTCGAACTGGTGGCCGATCTGGAATCCATCGACAACGATCCTTCCTCTTTCGATCACGAACGGCAGCTTGTTGCGAGAGACATGCTACGCCGCGTGGAGAAAGGCCTGGCAACGCTGACTCCGCGGGTGCGGCAAATCGTGATGCTTCGCAAGATTCACGGGTTCAATACGAAGGAAACAGCGGACGAGCTCGGTATCGGGCTGGATGCTGTTCGCAAGCAGACCAGTGTGGGCATGCGCGCGCTGACGGATTATATTCTTGGACTGGGTGAAGAGGCGGAGCGAGGCGTGATTGCCTTTCCCCGGCGCGACAAAGGAAAATCGAAATGAGCCGCGCGGAGCAGGCCAGCCTTGAGGCCGCGCAATGGTTGACTGCCCAGTGCGACGGGCCGCTGTCGAATGAAGAGCAGGCTATTTTTGAAGAGTGGCTCAACGCTTCGGACGGTAACAAGGCGGCGTACTGGCGGTTGGAGCTAGGCTGGGAAGAGGCAGGGCGGATCAACGCGCTCGATCTCGGCCATGATGGTTTCGAGCCGCAGTCAGACAGCCCTAAGTGGCGCTGGTGGGCAGGCATCGGGCTGGCTGCGTCCGTCGCGTTGATGATCGGCATATATCAGTTTGCAGGCGGCTGGGCCGTGACGCAGGTGGGTGCGCGCCCATCGGAACTGGCTTCCGCATCCTATTCGACATCTGTGGGAGAGAAGCATCTGGTTGGCCTGCCGGATGGCAGCCGTATCCAGCTGAACACACAATCGAGCCTGCGCACACGGTTCACAAGCGATCAGCGCGAAGTGTGGCTCGATCGGGGAGAGGCATTCTTCGATGTCGCCCACCGAGAGGATCAGCCTTTCGTAGTTCACGCGGGTGATCGGGAGATAAGCGTTCTCGGCACTCAATTTTCGGTGCGACGCGATAAGGACAAGACCACCGTGGCCGTGCTGGAAGGGCGCGTGCGGCTGGTCGAGATGAAGGACAACCGCCCGGTGCGAACGTCCCTGATCACTGCCGGCGACATTGCCGTCGCTTCTGACACTGCGACGTTTGTCGGCGCGAAATCGGAAAATGGCGTGGAGCAGGCGCTTTCATGGCGGGATGGCATGCTGGCTTTCGATCAGGAGCCGCTTTCGACAATCGCGGCCGAGTTCAATCGCTACAACACCCGTAAGCTCGTGCTTGATGCAGGCGTCCTGGGTGAAATCCGGATCACCGGCACTTTTCCTTCAGACAAGCCGGATGCTTTCGCCCGCTTGCTGCGTGAAGCCTATGGTCTGCGCGTGGATGAAAACGAGCAGCACATCCGCATCTATCGCTGATCGTTTTCGAGAACTGCGGACTGGCGGTTTGGGTTCGCAGCGAGGGTTTTACTGCCGATCCGGTATATCACCCCAGCATATCGCAGGTTTATCGGCATTTCCGTTACACAATCGGAATGCTTGATTGTCTCCATTTGCACCGAGAGAATTCTATCAGAGATTCCAAAGGGGGAGCGGTGACTGTGCGAGCGAGACGGCTTTCTGCCGCGCTCTCAATCTGTTTTTGTGTCGCCGCTACAGCGTGGCCAGCCGCCACGTATGCCCAGACTCAGGGCCGTGAAACGCAGTTCAATATCCCGGGTGGTGATATGAAGACTGCGCTCGATACCTTCAGCCGCCAATCGGGCGTTCCGATCATTTACCAGGGTAATGACGTCGCCGGAATGCGAACCCCCGGCTATCGCGGCCGGGCGCAGGCGCGAGTAGCTCTGTCCGCCATGCTGCGCGGAACCGGCCTGCGTATGCACGTCGATACATCGGGTGCGATTGCAGTTGCCCGGCCGAGAAATGGACCGAAGGCGGGGGCCGGGCAAACGAGGGAGCGCAATTCCTGGCTGAAGCCGCGCACGCCAGACGAAGCGCCTGTGGTTCGGGAAATCGTCGTCACGGGCACGCGGGTTGTTCGCAGCGGTTATGACGCCCCGACGCCGACCACCGTTCTGGACAGGGAACTGATAGACGGCAAGTCGCCGACTACGATCATCGATGCGCTGGTCACTCTGCCGGTTTTCAGGAACAGTTCCACGCCGGGCACCGCTGGTGTGGCGCAGGCAGGACCTTCCGGCCAGAGTTTTGCCAACCTTCGCGGGCTGGGTGTTACGCGCACTCTCGTTCTGCTCGACGGTCAGCGGTTCGTGCCGAGCACCTCCATCGGGACAGTAGACATCGGTCTGATTCCGGCCGGGCTCATTCAGCGGGTCGATATCGTAACCGGCGGTGCGTCTGCCGCATACGGTTCGGATGCGGTCGCAGGTGTGGTCAATTTCGTGCTCGACAATCGCCTGACGGGCATAAGGGGTTCGGTCGAGGGCGGTATCTCGCAATACGGGGATAATCGAACATTCCGGGCGGAACTGAACGCCGGCGCGAGTTTCGGCGATAGCGGCCACTTTGTCGTGAGTGGCGAATATGTGAAGGCGAGCGGTGTGCCGCTGAATGCGCGGCCTGACACCGAGTATCCGGTTGCGCGCCTGATCATCAATCAGGAATGGACGCCGGACAACGGCCAGACGCGCCGTCTGATCGCGCCATACGTCTATACCAGGACCGCGTCTCTGGGCGGAGTTGTGGTTGGTGGGCCGCTGGCTGGCCTGGAGTTCGGCCCCGGTGGTAGCATTTCGCAGCAGCCCGCGGGAGCTTTCATCGGAACATCCAGCCATGTGCTGCCTGGACGATTCGACGATCAGGCATGGGATCTTTCCGTTTCGCTTTCCTCTCTCCCGCAGGAGAAGGCCGCGCTTTACGCTCGAGCGAGCTGGGATGTCGCGGATGGCCTTTCCGCCTATACGACCGCCATAGTCGCCCGCAACAGGCCGGGGCCGTTCTACAGCTCGCCCGCGAATACGATCATCAGCGGCAATTTCATCGTCCAACGGGACAATGCTTTCTTGCCGGGAGCAGTGCGCAGCCGGATGGAAGAGCTTGGTCTGGAGACGATCAGCGTCGGACGGTATTCGGAAGACTTCGGCGCGTCCATCGTCAGTCGCACCAACGATACCTATCGATTGGTCGGCGGTTTGCAGGGCGACATCGGTGACGGCTGGAAAATCGATGCCTATGCGCAGTATGGCGAGAACCGGCAGACCTTCCTGATCGAGCGCAACTGGATCAGGGCCAATATCGCGCTAGCCGCTGATGCGGTGGACGAGGGGCTGGCGAGGGGCGGGACGGCCAATGGCAACATAGTATGCCGCTCCACGCTGAGCGATCCCGGCAACGGCTGCATACCGCTGAACATATTCGGACCATCCGGCACGCGTTTCGATCCCGTGGCGCCGCCAAGTGCGGGTTACATTTTCGGAACGACACGCGCCGTTCTCAATACGGCCCAGACCGTCGCGTCTATCAGCGTGTCGGGAGAGCCGGTGCAAAACTGGGCGGGGCCGGTATCGTTCGTTGCCGGCGCGGAATTTCGTCACGAAGCAGCGCGTCAGAATGTAGACGCATTGTCGGCGGCCAGCGCGTTCGGGCTGGGCAATCCAAAGCCTCTTTCCGGCGATGTCAGTGTGAGGGAGGTCTTTGCGGAAACAGTGGTTCCGCTGGTCAGAGACAGTTCTCTGATGCACCGGCTGGATCTGAACGGCGCCGTTCGCTTCACCGATTACAGCACCAGTGGCTCGGTCGCGACCTGGAAAGCGGGGTTCACCTGGCAGCCGATTGAGGCGGTACGCCTGCGCATGACGCGATCCCGTGACATTCGGGCGCCGAACATCCTGGAACTGTTCAGTTCGCCAGTGATGTCCACCGGTGGTGCGCTGGATCCGTTCACCAATACCTCTCCGACCTTCCAGGTCTCGTCGCTGGGTAATCCGGACCTGCTGCCTGAACGAGCGGACGCCCTGACCGCCGGTATTGTGTTTCGCCCCCTGTCGGCGCCGGGTCTGGAGTTCTCGATAGACTACTACAACATCGAGGTACTGGGGGCGATTTCGACGCTCCTGCCTGCCGACATTATCAACCGCTGCTATCTGGGCAGCGCAGAGTTGTGCCAGCTCATAACCCGTTCTGGCGGCGCGATTACGCAGATCGATAACCCTTATCTCAACCTGCAATCCCTCTCCACCGACGGCTTCGATCTGGAGCTGAGCTATAGGCGCGCAGTGGGCCGCGGAACGGGTTTTGCGCGTGTGCTGGCCAACCTCACCCGCTCTTACATTGTCAGCGACGGCGTCACCCAGATTGAACGCGCTGGAGACATGAGCAACGGGCAGCCCCAATCCGCCCTCAATGCCATGATCGGCTATCGGATCGACGCGTTCAGCGTGCTTGCCGACATCACCCGCATCGGCGGCGGCAAATATGACAATACCTTCACCGACCCGACGGACATCAACGACAACACCATTCCCCCGCGGGCTTATCTGGGCTTGCAGGCCAGCCTCGATCTGGGCGGGGAGTCCAGAAAGCGCGAGGTGTTTTTCAACATATCCAATGTGTTCAACATTCGTCCGCCCCCGGTCTTCGTGTTCAGCGGAGGGCCGGGATACGAACGAGTGGGCCGCTCTTTCCGGGCCGGACTGCGCTTTGCGATGTGATCGTTTTGCAGCGTTCAGCCGACGACAGCGTCATCCGAAAATTGAAGCAGAATGTACGGGAGAACTATCATGAGAAACGGAATTCGTTGGGCCGCTGCCAGTTTTCTGGCCCTTTCCTTCGTGGCTGCACCCTCTACCGCCACAGCCGCGACTGAAGCTGCATCGGCTTCATGTGACCGGGCCTGCCTGACCGATCTGCTGACACAGTATATCGATGCTTTGGCGAAGGGGGATCATTCAAAGCTGCCGCTGGCCGCGCAGTTCCGCTTCACCGAAGATTCGCAAGCGAAACAGCTTGGTCAGGGTCTGTGGAGGTCTGTAACGGGCGCGGGGAAGTTCCGGCAGGATTACATCGACACAACAAAGCAGATTGCCGCCACCCACGTAGAGATGCTGGAGGGTAAGAACCCGGTTCTGCTATCGGTCGTTCTTCATACCGAAGGTGGGAAGATCACCGGTATCGAGACGCTGGTTCAGCGCTTCACGCCCAACTCGCGCTTTCAGCCTGCGGTTCTGGATCGGCCGATCCAGGGCATGAATGATCCGATCCCGGCCGGCCAGCGCCAGTCCCGCGAAGACATGATCCGTATCGCGCTGACTTATACCGAAGGGCTGAGAGTGGGTAACTTCACCGATGCCGCAACTCCCTTCGCGCAGGAAACCTATCGCGTGGAGAACGGCGTGATAACCGCCGGGGAGGGCTGCGGTCGGGACGATTGCGGCCTCTACACGCAGAATATCTTCGTGCATCCGGGCATCATCGCCAGCGTTGCCGCCGTTGACGAGGAAAACGGCACTGTCCTGCTGTGGATGAATTTCGGTGATACCGGCTCATACGAACCGGGCAATGCGCTGATAACTTTCGAGAGCTTCAAGGTCTGGGGCGACAATATCCATTCAATCAATGCGTTTCTGACCACGCTGCCGCAAGCTGTCGGCAGGTTCTGGCCTTCCACCGATCCGCTTCCGCGCTCCTGAGCGATTGAACCGATAGCTGCCCCCGATTTCGTCAGTTGCACGAGGCGGGGGCAGTTCTTTCGGCTGCTTCGTCCCTTTCGATTACACATCCCGGCCCCCCATTTGTCTGAGCGGATGAAAAACGGAAAATTGGGGGGAAGGATGATAAAGCTTTTGCCGATCGCGGCGCTGTTCGCGGCTGTGACGCTCCCCGCGCAGCCGGTTTTTGCTGAGCCAGCACCCTGTGACCGGGCCTGCCTTGCCGCTACGCTGGACAGCTTCCTTGAAGCGGTCGTGGTGCAAGATCCTTCCCGCGCGCCGCTGGCGATCGGATTTCGCCAGACCCAAAATGCGAAGCTGACGCTGACTGATGCGGGGGTGTGGCGGACGCTGACCGGTCTTGGGCCGATGCAGCGGCGGTATTTCGATCCGGTGACAGGCAATGCTCTGTTCTTCGGCATTGTGACAGACAAAGGCCAGCAAGCGGTGGCGTCGCTTCGCCTGCGCATTGTGGATCGCAAGATCACGGAAGGCGAATGGCATATCGCCCACAAGGGTGATCCCGGCATCTATGGAGAGGATAGCGAGGTCGTTTTCGATCTGGCGCGCCTGATCGCCGAGCCGCCGCCCGAGCGCACTGTCCCGGCGAACGAGCGCCTGTCCCGTGACACGCTGGTGGCGATCACTAACAGCTATTTCGACGGCATCGTTGCCGAGAATGGCCGCGCGGTGATCGCGCACGGAGGCTGCACCCGGTATGAGAATGGTTTCCCGGCCTTTGGCGGGCCTCTCGAACCGGGCAAGGAGCATGATGGGTTCGAAGGAAAGCAGGATTGCACATCAGGCTATCCGACGCTGGGCGGACTGGTTGCGGCTCGTCGTTATCCGCTGGTGGATGAAGAGGCGCAGGTCGTAATCGCATCCGCGGTGTTCGTCAGGAGGGCTGGCGATAACCGGCGGCGCAATAACTTCATGGAAGTGTTCGGGATCGATCACGGCCGTATCCGCAGCGTTCACGCCGCCATGTTCTATGCTGCCCCCGATCAGCCGCTGCCGAACTGGCCGCCCTATGAAGGAAACTTCCCGCTGATCGTTAATCCAAGCCCTACGCGATAAATACAATACATGATGGTGGAGGTGGGATAAAAATTCTTACACAAAAAATCGTCCCGTGTGTCTGGTAAATCAGAATCATAAGCCGGGAGGGTTAAAATGCTTGCGAAGAAATTCGTTTCATATCTTGCATCCAGCGTTTGCGTCATGGCGTTCGCTGTTCCGCTTCATGCACAAGGCAACGTGCAATCATCGTCATCCGATGATTCCGTTCTTGATGGTGAAGGCGCTGCAACCGTTTCCGGAGAGATTGTCGTAACCGGCACCCGGGTCGTTCGTGACGGTTACGACGCGCCGTCGCCGACCACCGTCATGAGCAGCGCGCTTATCGATTCCAAGGCGCCTACCACCATCATCGATGCCTTGACCACGCTGCCTGCGTTCAAGGGCACGTCCACCTCGCAGACGGCCGGTGTCGGGCAGGCGGGATCCGGCGGGCAGAGTTTCGTCAATCTGCGCGGCCTTGGCCCCAATCGCACGCTGGTGCTGCTCGATGGTCAGCGTTTCGTGCCCAGCACCTCTGTCGGCACGGTGGACGTGGGCATTATTCCCACCGCCTTGCTTCAGCGTGTCGACGTTGTGACCGGCGGCGCTTCCGCAGCTTATGGTTCGGACGCAGTTGCCGGGGTCGTCAATTTCGTCCTCGATAATCGTTTCAGCGGTTTGAAGGGAACCGCCGATTTCGGCATCTCCACCTATGGGGATAATGCCACGGCGAAAGTCTCTCTGAGTGCCGGGACCAGCTTCGCCGACCGCGGCCACATCGTGCTCAGCGGAGAGTATGTGTGGGCAGAGGGTGTTCCGATGAACGCGCGGCCGGATACGGAATATCCGATCGCCCGACTGATCACCAACCCCAACTGGACCCCGACGAACGGCGAATTTCGCCGTCTGATCCTTCCCTATGTCTACACCCGCACGGCGTCCCTTGGCGGCGTAGTGGTGAATGGACCGCTTGCGGGTCTGGAGTTCGGCCCCGGCGGCTCCACGTTCCAGCAGGCTACGGGTTCCTATGTTGGCACCAGCAGCTTCGTGCTTCCCGGTCGCGACGACCGGGAGGCGTGGGATCTGTCGGTCTCCGTCGCCGCGATGCCGCAGGAAAAGGCCACTGCCTATGGGCGCATAAGCTGGGACGTTACCGATGGGCTGACGGCCTACGCGACCGGTGTGCTGGCGCGGAACAAGCCCGGTCCTTTTACAAGTTCACCAGCTAACACCCTGATTACCGGGGCATTCGTGATCCGTCCGGACAACGCCTACCTGCCGGAAACGGTCAGGGCGCAGATGGTGGACCTGAACCTCCAGACGATCAGCGTCGGCCGCTATTCGGAAGACTGGGGCGCTTCGCTGGTAACGCGCAAGAACGATACGATCCGGGCAGTGATGGGGCTGCAGGGTGATATCGGCGGCGGCTGGTATCTCGACGCCTATGGCCAGTACGGGCAAAACAAGCAGGAATTCAGGATCGAGAACAACTCCATCCGGGCCAACCTGGCGCGCGCTGCGGATGCGGTGGATGAAGGGCTGATCACGAATGGCGTGGCGAATGGCAATATCATTTGCCGATCTACCCTGACCGACCCGGGCAATGGGTGTATCCCGCTCAATATCTTCGGCCCGAACGGCACCAGAGCCGATCCAATAGCGCCCGCTGCCGCCGGATATATCTTCGGCACGTCTCTCGCGGAACTGACGCTGACGCAGAAGGTCGTGGCGGTAAGCCTTTCGGGCGAGCCATTCTCGACCTGGGCGGGCCCCGTGTCGTTCGTCGTCGGCGGTGAATATCGCGAGGAGTCGGCGCGTCAGACGTCGGATGCACTGTCTCAGGCCAATGCTTTCGGGCTGGGCAATCCGAAGCCTCTTGCTGGCGATTTCAATGTCAAGGAAGCGTTCGTCGAAACGGTCGTGCCGCTGGCCGAAGATTCCTTTCTGCTCCACTCGCTCGACGTCAACGGTGCGGTTCGCCTTACAGATTACAGCACTAGCGGTTCGGTCACGACGTGGAAGGTCGGCCTGAACTGGGCGCCGATAGACGGTATCCGTTTCCGTGCGACGCGATCGCGGGATATTCGTGCTCCGAACATCGTTGAACTGTTCACGTCTCCGGTGCTGACAACGGCCGGGGTGGTCGATCCCTTCACCAACACGTCACCGATCTTCCAGGCCTATTCGCTCGGCAACGTCAATCTGCGGCCGGAACGGGCGGATACGACATCCGCAGGTGTAGTCGTGAGGCCGGTGGGGGTGCCGGGTCTGGAACTGGCGGTCGATTACTACAAGATCGACGTGGACAGTGCCATTTCCACTCTGTCGCTGCAGGACATCGTTGATCGCTGTTACGCTGGCACTACCGAGCTTTGCGGGCTGATCACGCGGACCAACGGCGTGATCACGCAGATGGAAAACCCCTACCTCAACCTGCAATCGCTGAAGACGGACGGCCTTGATTTCGAAGCCAGTTATCGGGTTCCGGTTGGTGAAGGCACGGCAATCGCGCGGGTGCTGGCAAACCGGACTATGTCCTATCTCGTCAGCGATGGGGTGACGGAGATCGATCGCGCGGGTGACATTTCCAGCGCACAGCCCAAATGGACCGGCAACCTGTCCCTTGGTTATCAGCTGGACCGCTTGAGCGTGTTCAGCGACGTGACCTACATCGGTGGGGGCAAGTTCAACAACACATACACCCTGCCGACCGACATCAACGACAATACGATATCGTCCCGTATCTATGTTGGCGCGCAAGCCAGGTTCAACCTGGCAAGCGGGAAGGGCAAGCGAGAGATCTTCGCCCACGTATCAAACCTGTTCAACACGCGGCCGCCTGCGGTGTTCGTGTTCTCAGGCGGCCCGAACTATGAACGCGTGGGCCGATCGTTCCGGGTGGGTATCAACTTCGGGTTGTGACGGCTTTGGCCACGCGCGTTATCGCTGTGGTCAACATACAAAGCTGACGGTGGGATGCCTGTCGTGTCAAACGAATGCCGGTTTGGTCCGCCAGGCAGGCATCCCACATAGGCTACCTGCTGCAGTTTGGTGTCGTGCAGGCAGTCACTTCGTGGATGTAGCGGTTCATACCGCCCTCGACACGGAACGACTGGCTGGTGGGCGTTCCGGGGTGGTCCGCTGGCAGTCCGGCATCGAGCCATGAGAAGTTGTGGAAGATGCTGACCGCGCCCACTGTCTCATCGATAACGTAGCGGCGGTTGCCCGTTTTGATCGGCTGGGGGAATGCGCCCATGGTGCAGGTCTGGCCGTCCGGGTCCTTGCTGGCGGTGTATATACGCCCCTCAAGCCGGGCGCATGGCGTGCCGTGCGGCACGGGCAGGTCCGGATCGCCCCAGTTGTTTATGTAGGCGTCAGCCGCGGCCTGGATCGCTGCGCGCGTGTCGCGCCGGTCGGCGGGAATTTCGCCCCAGTTCTCTTCCCGCGTGTGAGTGAGATGAACGTCGGCATCGAAGACCCAGTCGTCCGCGTCCGTCACCACGGATTCCACTTTGCTGATCTCTCCCCTGTCGGTCACTTCCATGCGCGTGTGGATCACGTACGGGTGTGCTTGAGAGGCTGCCACCAGTTCCGTGAACGTGGCGCATGTCGTGGTGTCATGGAAACTGCGGGTGAAATCGATTGTCAGCGGTTCAGCCAGCATACCCCCGGCGATGTCTCGGGCGACGTTGTTCTCCCCGTAGTAACCGCCGGATTGGAGCGGCAGCAACGCGGGTTTCCCGGTGGATTGGGCTTCGACATACTTGTCAGTGAGAGCCTTGAGCATGTCGCGCCCGCATTCGGCCCGGGCACTTGTCGCGCAAGCGACGCTGGCCAGGGCGATTGCGCCCTTAATCGCGATTTTCGACACCCTTGACGGGCGGCTGCGCCAATCTCGTTCTTTTCTCATGCGGCTGTGCCTCCCAAGGATTTTGTTGTTTTTGTTAACGAGTTCTCATCCCGCTGAAAGCGGGGCGAGTCAAATTCAAACATCAGCGAGCATGGGAAACAACAACATTCCGGCCAGCGCCACGGCAATTCTGCTCAGGGGATTCGAGATGTGCGATATAACAGCTTGAAAATCTGGCCTACCATTGCAAGGCTGTCCCTTCACAAACGCGGAACAGATGATTCCGCATGGGAGGATACTGTACCGATGGCTACGCGATCTCGTCTGCTTCTGGCTTCCCTGGCTCTTCCGCCGGCTCTTTTGCTCGGTGGTGCGAATGGGGCCTACGCCCAGGAACATCACGGACACCAGGATGCAGGGGTGGGCGCGCAAACGGCGCCTTCGGAAATCAGGACAGCGCGCTGGTCCGATCCGGCTGCCTGGCCCAGTGGGAAGGTTCCGGTTGAAGGCGAAGCGGTCACCATTCCGGCAAACATGGATGTGACGCTCGATGTCAGCCCGCCTAACCTGCGCAGCCTGACCGTTCAGGGCAAGCTCCGCTTCTCCGACGAGCGCGATCTCGAACTTGCGACCGACTGGATCTATCTGCCCGGTGGCGAACTGCACATCGGCACTGAGGGTAATCCGCATAAGCGCAAGGCGACGATCACGCTGACGGACAATGTCCCCGGCGAAGATATCAATACCATGGGCGACCGTGGCATCATGCTGATGCGCGGCAAGCTCAGCCTGCATGGCGATCGCGCACATACGTGGACCAAGCTGGCCAACACGGCCGAAAAGGGCAGTCGTTCGATTGAGGTGCTCGACGCCGGCGACTGGCGGGTTGGCGATGAGATCGTCCTCGCGTCGACCGACTTCGACCCGCGTCAGGCGGAACGGCGGACAATCACGGCGATCTCACGTAACCGGATCACTCTCGATCGCCCGCTGGAATACATGCATTTCGGCAAGATCACGTTTGGGGTCGACGAGCGTGGCGAAGTTGCCATGCTGACGCGCAACATCAAGATTCAGGCGTCCGAGGATGCCGAGAAGAGCTACTTCGGCGGGCACATCATGGCGATGGCCGGCAGCCAGATGACCGTGTCGGGTGTCGAACTCACCCGCATGGGGCAGCATCTCACTCTCGCGCGTTATCCGATCCACTGGCACGTCCTCGGTGACGGAAAGAACCAGTACATTCGCAATGCCGCGATCCACGATACCTATAACCGTTGCGTGACGGTCCACGGCACCGACAACCTGCGGGTTGAGAACAACGTGACCTTCAATACCGTGGGCCACTGCTTCTTCCTTGAAGATGGCATCGAGACCGGGAATTACTACGTCTCGAACCTCGGTATCCAGACCAAGTGCCACCCGACACTTCCGTGCGATCCTTCAAACCTCACTGATGCGTCGCGGGGCAGCAAGGGCCAGGAATCGGAGCATGTCCTGCTGCCGTCCGACAACACGGTATCGACTTTCTGGATCACCAATCCTTCCAACCATTACATCGGCAATGTGGCGGCGGGTTCGGATCAGGTCGGCTTCTGGATGGCTTACCCGCAGCATCCGAATGGTCAGTTCGAAGGCACGGAAATCGCCGCGAACACATGGCCGCGCCGGATGCCACTGGGCACTTTCACCGGCAATACCGCCCATTCCAACTTCGATGCGCTGATGTTCGATCGTGGTCCTAATGCGGACAACACCTTCAACGTGGCTGGTGCGGCGCATACGGCTTATGCTGATCCATCCGATCCGAGCAGTGAAATCATTATGACGCATGTCGATGATTACACCGCTTACAAGAACCGCAACGGCGCCATCTGGGGCCGCGGTCAGTATCACCTTTATACCAATCTGAAGCTGGCCGATAACGCGATCGGATTCACCCATGCCGCTGGCGGCAGCGGTGCCCCTTATTCGTCACGCGTGCAGGATTCGCTGTTCGTTGGTGAAAGTGACAATATCGGCAACCCTTCCACCCCAGCGGAAATTGCTTATGGTCGCACCCTGCCGCATGTGACGGCAGACTTCCCCATCCGTGGCTACGAATTCTACGATTATCGCCACGACGTGGTGAACACGACTTTCGTGAATTACGAACCCAACGAGCTTCGCGATGCGGGGGCGATTTCCTATCTGTTGTTCACCAGCTTCGGCATGAGCACGGAAAACATGGTGGAAGGCGCCAAGTTCGTGAACGCCCAGCCGGTTCACTTCCCGCAGGTCCAGCGCCGCTGGTCATCCGACTATTTGGGTAAGGCTGCCTATCTGAGTGCCGCGTTCAAGGATATCGACGGCTCAGTCGGTGGCACCCCGGGGGCCTACATCGTCATCGATAACGGCATCGCCTCGGCGGAGGACACCTGCGTAACCAAGGCGAGCTGGAATGCAGCCGTCTGCACAGGCGATATGGGGCGGCTCAGCATCGACGATACGCAGGAGTTCAGCGAGTTTGCAACCGGCCCCGCCACCAATCCGGTACTGCTGGAACGGAACGGCAGGCGGTACGAGTATAACGGCGAAACCACCGTTCAGAGCGGTTCCCAGATCAGGGTATCGACCATGCGGGACACATTGTCGCTTCACCTGCGTGAAATGGACAAGGGTTCGTGGGTCATCTTCGAACTTCCCGGCTTCACATCCCCCGAGGGCGGCCAGCAGGTCGGCAGCATGGAAGCGCTGCGTGCCTCAGGCGGAACGGCGACCTTCAGGGATGAAAACTCGCTCTGGGTAAAGCTCGTGGTGGAAGATGATGCAGCCGACGGCCCGGTCGTGGTCCAGGTCGGCCAACTGAAAGCGCAGGCATCGCTCGACGTTCGCCGCGAAGGTCTCGGCGGCTAATAAGATCAGGGCCCCGGTGAAAGCCGGGGCCTTTTTCGTTGGCGGTGCAGCCCGCAGTGATCACAGGGGGGCTGATAAAGTAGGCGTTCGGAGAACCGCGCGCGGGCCCCCTGAAGATAGCGGCACCGATGTCCGCTCCTCGCTACCCTAAGCCCATGTCCTGACGATGGACGTGCAACTCATTCCATTTCACCGGTGCGCGGCGGCGACTGCCGGGTTGCTTTAGCAGTGCCGTCCGGCAACTCACGGCTCTCGTTGGTTTGTCCGCATATCAGCACCTCGACTTGAGGCGGGGCTGATGAGGCATGGGCCTTGCCATAAAACAGACCATGCAATCCCCAGTAGGCTCCACCAATGACGAGTGTTGCACCTGCCAGCGCCAGTGGAACCTTTGCCACGGCTTTCCAAGCGCTGTTCGCGGCCGAGGCCCAGTTAACCGGTTCGACGGCGACGACGGCGAGCGTTCCCATGATGAACGAGTGACCGATCAGATCGACACGCCCGAATGGATAGATGGCGAGAGTGAAGATGATGAAGAGGGCTATCGCCGAGAGGCGCCGCACCAGGGGATTCCACAGGAGCCCTAGCCCCATCGTGAACTCGGCAACGCCGGCCATTGGAATGAATGCGTCACGCGGCATTCCCAAGGTGAGATAGGGGCGTTCCTCGATCAGAGGGTAGAACCATTCGGGATAAGCCAGCTTTTCGAAGCTGGACCACATCACCGCAATCGCAATGCCCCAGCGCAGAATGACGAAGCGCTTTTGGTAGAGCTTGCTGTCCGGAAACGCTGCGCTGGCGAGATAGCCTGCCACGCCGACGCCAAGGGCCAGATAATCAAAGAGGTGGAAAGGATCATAGTCGCGCAGCGCCATGATCCAGAGCCCGATGATGCCGGCAGCAGCCAAGGGCATTGTGCGGCGAGAGAACACCGAGGCGGCGATGAGTAGCTGGAGCCACGAAACCCACTCATTATGAGTGTGCAACTCCGGGGTCAGATAGACGCCGCCCATTGCAAAGATGGCAACGAAAAATGCGCCAATCACCGCACGCATGAAATCGTCTGCGCGCAGCCAAAGCGAATGGGCGGCCCTGCGATTGCCTCCATCAACAACGGCGTCTTCGATGAAGTAGCGCTCGATCAGCACCGCTACTGCGAAGAAGATCAGGACTAACGCGACGCCAAACCAGACCCAGCCGTTGGCAAGCGTCGTTGCAAGCGGCGCGGGCGGGGCCTGAACGTCGTAATGCGCAAACCATTTCACGTGTGCGGATGCAGGCACCGGGATCAGAACGAGGGGCAGTGCGGAACCAAGGGCCCGCACGTGTCTTCCAGTTATCACGGCCAGCATATCTTTGAGTTTTCGTGCTTTCCAACCGTGCCCGACAGAGCGGTTTCCAGCGGGCCTGCACCGCTTCAGTGACACGGCAATTCACACAGTTTTGGCGCGACCTCGTAAACGGAGGCTCCCGATCGAAACCGGGAGCCCTCGCTACGTCAGCTGGGCTGAACTTGCCTGCGGACTTCGATGCTGGTTCGGGCACCAAGGTTACCGCCGGGGGCAGCCTGAGCGTCAGCATTCGCGACGACGAGCTTCACCCACAGCGTGTTACCATTCCTGTAATACGCGGTATCGGTGGCGGCGCGCAGGGCGTTGAGGCTGTTTTTCTTCGTGCCGGCAGTTGCCGTGGTGAATCCCGGAAGCTCGAAAATTACCCAGGCACCATTGTCCATCTCCCTCAATGCAAGGGAAACGGCCTGCCTGTCTGTTTCGACCTTCACCTCGGCCCCGCTGCGGATCGTGGTTTCGCCGGTGTATTCGATCTGCCTGCCGTTACGGCTGAGAGTGACGGGCTGGGGGGCTGCGGCGCCCGGTCCTCCAGGGGCACCCACGGCAGGACCGCCTGGGCCAGCTGGAGCGCCGGGACCGGCAAGAGCCCCGGGCCCGCCCGGACCACTCGGCGCACCGACGCTGATACGCCCGAAGTCACCCTGACAAACTGCCGCGTTCCAGGTCGGCTTGATCTCACAGGCTTCGGTGTCAGATGCGATGCCGTTGTCGATGACAATGTAGGCACCGGGGACGCCGCCGACAGAGCCGTCCTTGTCATGGATCGTTGCGCCGCTCCATCCCGAGCGCGAACCAAAATCTGACGACCACCGCCGCTCAAGCCGGGGGAAATCGACGGGCTTGGCATTGTTGAAAGTCAGACCCGCCACGGAGTTTTCGGTGCTGATCCCGAAACTGGTATACATCAGGTACGAAATCGCCCCGGCATTGCGGGTGGCGTTGTCCTCGTAATTCAGGAAGGTCACGTTCTCCACTTCCTGACGGAAGTCGTAATATTCGTAGCCGCGGATCGGGTAATCGGCCTCTTCCTGTGGCAGGCTGCGGCCATAGGCAATTTCCGCTGGCGTTCTGGGGTTACCGATATTGTCGCTTTCGCCCACAAACAGCGAATCCACCACGCGTGACGAATAAGCCGGGAAAGCAAGGTCGCCAGCCGCATGGGTGAAGCCGATCGCGTTGTCGGCCAGCTTCAGGCCCGTAAACAGGTGCATCTTGCCGCGGCCCCAGATGGCCCCATGCCGGTTCTTGTAACCTGTGAAATCCTCGAACACCGACACCAGCCGCTCGCTGTCGGGGTTGGCCGGATCTACGCGGGCGGTATGGTAGTTGCTGCCGACAACACTGAAGCGGTTGTCCGGGCCGGGGCCGCGATCGAACATCATGCCATCGAAGTTCGAATGGGCGACGTTGCCGATGAACTTGCCGACCCGGGTACGACGCGGGAAGGTGTTCAAGCCCGCTTCCGTGCCTTCAAACTGCCCGATCCCGTTCGTCGGCAACGCCACCCAGAAGCCGATCTGATCGGAACCTGCGGCTACGTTGCCCACAAAATCGTTGTTCGGGTTGGTGATCCAGAAGGTCGACACCGTGTTGTCGGACGGCAGCAGGACATGCTCCGACCGCTGGCCTGCCTCTCCCGAACCCGGCGGCAGGCCGCCAGGGTGAAGGTTTGTCGGAACGCAGGGCAGGGTGGGGTGACACTTGGTCATGATCCCCAGGTTGCTGATGAACTGGTTGCCGGTTTCAACGCCATCTTCGAGGAAGAAGCAGTGGCCCACGTTGTTGAAGGTCACGTTGTTTTCCACGCGCACGTTGTCGGTACCGTGCACCGTGACGCAGCGGCTGTAAGTATCGTGGATGGCGGCGTTGCGGATGTATTGCCCTTGCGCGTCGCCAACGACGTGCCAGTGAATGGGATACCGGGCCAGCGTCAAATGCTGGCCCATGCGGCTCAGTTCGACGCCTGAGACGTACATTTTCGACCCGGCCATCGCCATGATGTGCCCGCCGAAATAGGTGCTTTCCGCGTCGTCCGAAGCCTGGATGCGGATGTTCCGGTTCAGCAGGCCGACCTCGCCTCGCTGGTCTACGCCGAACGTGATCTCGCCGAAGTGCATGTATTCCAGCGGCTGGTCGAGCGTAATGACGTTTCCGTTCACAGCCGTAACGGTGCGCTTCTCGGCCTGCCTGGGGTCGAAGTCGGTCGATGCCAGAACAATCTGGTCGCCTTTTCGCCATTCGCGGGCGTTCAATACTTCTATCCGGGCGCTGCCGGCTTCGGCTGTTTTCGCCAGCTTGGTCCAGGTATGTTGGCGATCACCATGCAGGTTCAGCGTGCCGCGCATGAGCACGATCCCACGGTCGCCCATCGTATTGATGTCTTCGCCGGGGAACTTGTCGGTCAGGGTGATCGTGGCGTTGCGCGTATGGGGATTGGCTTCGCTACCGATCTGCAGTTCACCCCCGCGCAGGTAAATCCACTCGGTCTTGAGCTCGATGTCCCGATCGTCCGAGAAGCTGAGTTTGCCGTCGATAGTCAGGCTGCGCAGCGCGGGCGGGGCGACATCGAGGACAACCTCCATGTCCCTCGCGATCGTGACGGCATCGCCTTCGCGCGGAATCCTGCGATCAGGCCAGGCGGAAGGGTCGGACCAGCGGACCTTCTTTATCGCTGAAGGAGGTACCTGAGCAGCTTCATCAGGATGGCTGTGGTTTCCCTGCGCGGCAACGCCGGACCATGCGCCAAGCATGCAGGTTACAGAAAGAAGCGAAGCCAAAAGGCGGATTTTGCTTTGCTCGCGCATGATGTTCGTACCCTTGATTCAAACATGGAGTGTTTGATGGGGAACTGTGTGTTCACAGTTCCCCTTGTTGCATCTGATCAGAAGCGCACGTTCGCACCGAACGAGAAGCGACGCCCCTGCACATCGTGGAACAGGCTGTAGTTGCCGCCCGGAAGCTCTCCGAGCGAACGGTCGATGTTGGTATCGATGCCGGTGATCGGCGGCTTGATGTTGAATACGTTGTCCGCCCCGAACCGCAGGCGCACCGCATCGTTCACCTGGTAGCTCGCGTTCAGGTGGAACAGATTGTATTCCGGAAGCCCGGCATTGTCGGTTCCCGCCGGTGCCAGGCCATTGAGGAACTGCGCCTCGCCGCCATCTTCCGTTGCGGGAATGTGCTGCCACTGGAGCGAGATCGAGGCCGGGCCAAGATTATAGCCAAGGACACCGAGCAGACGGTACTTGAACGATGAACCCGTGCTCACGCCCAGCGCGCCGGTTCCCGTGGTGCCGGTGTAATCGATCAGCGGCTGACCGTCGAACGCCCGGATGCTGGAATTCAGGGTATAGCTGCCGTTGAGGTTCACGGACACTCGGCCCGGCCCTGCGGGAATGCTCCAGTTCAGGTTGGCGTCGATGCCAGCCAGTTTGATCTGACCCTCGTTGCCGTAGGTGCTGATAACGTCATTGGTCCTGAACCCGCCGGTTTCGCCGCCAACGCCATCGCTGCGGAAACGGAATACGTCAGCGCAGGTCGATTCTGCATTATTGATCGCCGCCAGTGCTCGTGCCCGAATTTCTGGCGTGTTCAGATCCGCCGCGCTGGTGGCGCCCTGTGCGACCCCTTCGGCTGCCGGGTTGTAGTTCGGGCTGATGCAACGCAGCAGCTGGGCGCCGGCCCCGATTATCGAAATTGGATCGTTGATCGTGATGTTGAAGTAATCGACCGTCAGGTTGATGCGCGACAGTAGTCCGCTGTTGAACGGCGAACGGATCACGGCACCCAGCGTCCACGTGTCTGCCTTCTCGGATTTCAGCAACGTGGCGGAAGAGTTGTAGTCACGGATGTACACCGCGTTTCCGACGCGCGGAGAGTTGGAGAAGCCGCCACCGGTCGCCTGACGCGTCTGGGCATCGGTGGGGTTGTAATAGCTGTTCGCGTTTGGCGTTCCGTCGGGATTGACGATTGGCGCGTATACGCCGCCGTTGTCGCGCGCCATCAGTTCCAGACAGATAGCCTGAACGTCCAGCGCGTTGGATGTGTTGGTGAGCGGGTTGGCCGAGAAGGTATTGCCGCTGCGGGTAGAACAGCCGTCGCCCACCGGGTCGATGGAGATTCCAACCTGCCGTTCAAGCAACTGCTCCGCGATGTTGGGCGTACGCTCGGCCCGGTTATACCCACCGCGGAACCTCAGCCAGGGGGTTACCTCCCAATCGGCAAGAACCTTGTAGGTATAGCTCGTGCCACCCGGGGTGTAGGTCGATATGCGACCGCCAACTTCGAGGTTGAGGCTTTCCACGAACGGCAGATCGGCGAGGACCGGGATCAGCAATTCACCATAGACTTCGCGGGCGTTGATCCCGGTGTTTTCCATGATGGTGTTGAAAGGACCGCCGATGATGTTGTCCTGGAACTCCCGTCCGGCGGAGGCTCCGGCTGCCGGGATGAACTCATAGCGCAGTTCGCGGTAGCTGGCGCCTGCAGCGAAGCGAAGCGAGTCGTTGGTCCAGGGAATGTCGAACAAGCCGCCCTGCACGTTGGCTTCGACAATCGTTTGCCGCGAGGTGCCGATGCTGGTGTTGTCTTCAGCGATTGCCTGGCGGCAATCCTGCGTAATGCCTTCGTAACCGCCAAAGAAGTTCAGCCCGCTCGTGCAGGTTGCGGTCGTGGAACCGGAACCGTTACCGTATGGGTTGCCGGTGCCTTTGAAGGCCTGACCAAAGTTTGGCGCCGTGATGACGGCCCGCAAACGGTTCAGCGAGTAATAGCCGGTCTGGCGGCTGAGCGTCCGCGCAATGCCGTGGTTGATGAACGCTTCCCAGGTCAGATCCGTGCCGGGAACGGAACCTTCGAAGCCCGCGATCAACGTATATGTCGTCACGTCCTGATAGCTCTGGCGCGGATTGGGGAGCGGGCCAGCCAGCTGGACGCGAGCATTCGGGTTCGCGCGGGCGATGAGCAGTTGCTGGATGCTGTCAGGCACCACCGCCTGAAACACCTCGGTATTGGTGCAGCCGGTCTCGTTATAGCCCGCATGACCCACCGTCGCGCAAGGCAGGATACCCTGGTAGATATTGTTAAAGACAGGGTTGGGCGCGTAAGTTGTGACGATCTGATCGCCCACCACGCTTTGCGTGGCGATCACGGCGGAAGGCACGTTAGGGTTCTGATAAACGGGGCTGCTAGGGTTCGCGCCCGGAACAGCGCCGGTGTACTTGCCGTTGCCCCACGGGATGAACAGGTCCCCTGCGGCACTTGCTTCCAGCTGTGTATAGGTTGTGCTGTTGCTGAACAGACCCTGCCCGAACACTCCGATCCAGTCGTTGATTTCGAAATTGGCGCGCGCCAGAAGGTTATAGCGGTCTGTTGGAACGGTCTGCACGGTGTTGGTGGTGACTGCGGCCAACACTCCTGACGACAGGGTCTTGAAGTAGTACCCATTGCGCTGGTCGAGTTCATCCCAGGGCTTGATGAACGCTCCCGCACCACGCGACGCATAGTTGTTGAGGCCAGCGAACAGCGTTCCGTCTGAGTTGAGATAGACCGCGGTGGTATTGTTGGGCACGCTGGGGTTAGACCCGGCGAAGTAGTCGGTTATGACGCAGCCATTCGCGGTGCCTGCGCACGCGGGATTGGCCGGGAACGTCAGGCCGGCGATACCCGGTCGACCCACGCCCAGTGCTGCGGCGGAGCCGACATTGGTATCTGGATTGGCCCAGAGCCGGGGGTAATTCGGATTGTCCCGCTGGAACAACTCTTCGCGAGTGTTGACCGACATGGACAGGCTGACGTTGCCGCGGCCATCCGCAAAATCGCTGCCGACGATACCGGAAAGCTGGTATTCGAAGCCGTTGCCGTCGTCGCTGATGCCCAGCTGGCCGTCCAGCTCCACCCCGTTGAAGTCTTTCTTCAGGATAAAGTTGGTGACGCCCGCGATCGCGTCGGCGCCATAGGTGGCGGAAGCGCCGCCCGAAATGATTTCGACGCGCTGAAGCGCGGCCGAAGGGATAGTGGAAACGTCCACCGTGCCGTTGGCATTGCCCGGCGTGCCGCGACGACCGTCGATGAGCACCAGGGTACGGTTGGCGCCAACGCCGCGCAGCGAGACGGTCGAGGCGCCTGGCGTGCTGGTCGCGCTGGGCTGAACGCTGGTCCCGGCGGCGACCGGCCCGCCGGTTCCGGAAACGCCGTTGAGAACGGTCGAGGACTGGGCGACGACGAACTGTGGCAGCCTGTTCAACTGTTCTTCGACCGCAGCGGTCGAAGACTGCCTGAGGAACTCTTCGTCGACTGTTACAGTGGGGCTATTGGCGTTGTAGTCCTGCCGCGCGATACGCGAGCCCGTGACGATAATGGCATTGCCGCCGTCCCCGGCTTGGGAGGATGCATCGGCAGGCCCACATGCCGGGTCGAGCGGATTGCACTGATCAGACTGTGTCTGGCCCTGTGCGGAAGCCGGAGCGGTCACCGCTAGAGCAGCCAAGCCGACACCACCAGCCAGCCAAGCGCGAAGCATGATTTTCCGACTCGACGAATCCCGATTTGTCACAGCTTTCCTCCCAAGTTTATTTTTTCTAAGGCGCTGAACCGCCGTGAATGCTTGTTTTTGCTTGTGAAGATGGCGGCCGGGTTGGCTTGCTGATGGCACTCATTCAGACCGACTGAGCTCGGCTCTTGGCGCCTTGTTCACCCCCCCGCGTCCTCATCCCTTGACGCAAATTCGGTTGGGAGAGCTACGCCGGAACGGATGAAAGTAGCGTGGGCACGGGATGACCGGGGCCTTGCCGCAGGATTAATATCTGATGAACTGCGACGATGTCCTTGGCGCGTCGCGGCAAGGCAACTAGGATCGCGATAACGTCCCGGTGGATCGGGCAGCGATCGCCCTCAGTAAGGCCGGCGCAAAACGGGAAAGGTTGAGGAGATGCTGGCGAACCGCTGGCTCCCGCGGTGGAGCCTCCGGGGCCGGTTAAGCGCGACGACGCTGGCCGGGCTGACAACGACTGTCGTGTTGACGGCGCTGCTGTTGCTCACAGCCTGGTCGGCGAGCGACGTGGTAATGACAGCGCAGCGAACTCATGAACGGGTCAGCATATTTTCGCAGATCCAGGACGCCGCACTACAATACCGGGGCAGCGGCTACTCTGCCACTCGCACCTCAGGGCTCGAAGCACAGCGGGGGGTGGTGGATGCGCGGGCCAGGCTTGAGGCTCTGCTGGCTGAGGCAGCCCAGCTTCCTGCGATGGACGAACGTGAGCGCAATGCCAGCCGGCTAATTGCTCTGCAGGGTCAGGCTGTTGTCGATTACTTTCGCGACCTCAACGCCGTTGCGGCGCGCGTGGAGCGCGTTGATCAAATTTACAGAACACAAGGGTCAGACCTCGCGATACGCGAGGCCCATCGGATCGGCGAACCGATCCGCGTGCTGAGCGAAACGCTCAACGGAGAAATCCGCCTCGGCAACTCCGCCGTGGCCGCAGCGACCAGACACGCCCAATCGCTGATCAGAACTGCCGTCTCAGCTGCAGTTGGCGGGCTGGCGCTGGCACTGATCTTTTGGCTCGCGGTGCAGTACCTTCTGCAAATGCGTTTGCGTCCGGCGCTAAAGCAGCTGGAAGAAGGCGCACATGCCTTTGGGCGGGGTGATTTGGCTCACCGGGTGGGGCTCTCGGGTTCCGATGAATTGTCGCGCCTGTCGAGCGCCTTTGATGCGATGGCGCTCACCATTTCCGAAAAACAGGAAGCACTGCGCGAAATCCAGAACGATCTTGAGCGGGCCGTTGCGGAGCGAACCGAAGAACTTGAACACGCCAACGCCAAGCTTGGCGCGGCCGACGAGCGCCGCCGCGCCTTTCTGGCTGATGTGAGCCACGAGTTGCGTACACCACTGACCATCATCCGTGGTGAAGCTCAGGTCGCGCTGCGTACTTTCGATCGGGCTGGGTTCGAACCGCAAGAGGCATTCGAGCGGATTTTGCAGCAGACGCGCGACCTCAGCCGCATGGTTGACGACCTGCTGGTTATCGCGCTGGCGGAAGTAGGGCGGTTGCCGCTCGAATGCGAAGAACTCGATTTGCGCGAACTCGGTGCACGGCTTGCTGGCGATTTTGAGATACTGGTAAGCGAAATGGGCGGTTCGATCAGTTCGATCCCCGGGCCCGCGGTGCTGGCGTCTGTTGACAGTGACAGGCTGCGTCGCGCTCTTGCCGCGCTGATTGAGAACTCTCTGCGTCATTCACCGCGTGGGGTGGCCATCACCATTGAGGCCAGCGTAACCGGGGATTGCGCGTCCATTTCGGTCAGCGATAACGGACCGGGTCTGGATTTCGCGCAGACCGATAATTTGTTTGAGCGTTTCCATCGCGGCGAGACGCGTGGGGAAGGGTCAGGCCTTGGGCTTAGCCTCGTTCACGCGCTCGTACAGGCTCACGAAGGTCGCACTGAACTGACGCCGCGCCCCGGCGGCGGCACGGTCGCGACACTGCGTTTCCCGCTGACAATCTCGCGGCGGGCAGCGGCGTGATGGAGTTGCTACTCGTTGAAGATGACGAACGCGTCAGCCGTTTCGTCCGACGCGGGCTGGAGGCGGAAGGATATTCCGTCACCGCGGCGAGCGACGGCATCGACGGGTTAACGCGGGCCCAGACAGAATGTTACGACGTCCTGATCCTCGATGTGATGCTGCCCGGGATCAGTGGCCGCGAGGTATGCCGAAAGCTGCGGGAGGCTGAAATATCGACGCCGATCCTCATGCTGACCGCACTGGATCACACGGGCGACAAAGTGGAATGCCTCCGCGGCGGAGCGGACGATTACCTGACGAAGCCGTTCGACTTCGAAGAACTTCTCGCCCGCGTTGAGGCGCTCGCGCGAAGAGGGCGTGGCTTCTCCAACGAGCCGCCGGCGGTCCTTGAGATCGGAAACGTGCGTGTAGATCGTCAATCGATGCGAGTTCTGCTGGATGGCGAGCCGGTCGAACTGACGGCCAAAGAATATCAGCTGCTCGATCTTCTGCTGTCCTCACCCGGACGGGTATTCAGCCGCACCCGCATCCTGAACAAGCTTTGGGGCTACGATTCCGATCCTCTCACCAACGTCGTTGACGTTTACATCCGCCGCCTGCGCGGAAAGATGCGGTGGGACAGGGATACCGGCTGGATCCGCACGATAAGAAGCTACGGATACCGCCTCGACCCCGGTGCCTGACCGCTGGGCGCTTCAGTCCGCGCTGGAGATTCGTCCGCCGTTGATCGGCGATGCCATCCAGAAACGCTGAAGCGCGGAATGTCTTGATTTGCCTTCGATGGAAGTGGCTCCCCGAGTAGGATTCGAACCTACGGCCATTCGATTAACAGTCGAATGCTCTACCGCTGAGCTATCGGGGAGCAGCCCAACAGGGCAGGGGTGCGCCTATATGGGTGGGCACCGGGTTTGACAAGCCCGAGATGGGCGAAATCGTGTTCAACAGGCGAACTGTTCCGCAACGATCCGTTCGTCCAGTGCGTGCCCCGGATCGAACAGCAGGGTCAGCGTCCGTTCGCGGTCTATCCACAGGCGGACTTCGGCCACATCGCGCACTTCCTTGTGGTCGGCAACGACGGAGACGGGGCGCTTCTTCGGTTCCAGCACGCGGAACGTCACGCGGCTGCGATCCGGCAGAATCGCACCGCGCCAGCGGCGGGGGCGAAAGGGGCTGATCGGTGTCAGCGCCAGCATCTGCGAATCGAGCGGCAGAATCGGCCCGCTGGCGGAATAGTTGTAAGCGGTGGAGCCAACCGGGGTGGCCAGCAGCACGCCGTCACCCGCCAGTTCGGAAATCCGCACCCGGTCGTTCACGGTGATTTCGATCTTCGCCGTCTGGCGCTTTTCACGCAGCAACGACACTTCGTTGATGGCGTAGGAATCGACGCTGGCTCCATCCTGCGTCACCGCTTCCATCCGCAGCGGGGAAACGGCGATCGGCCGGGCGCGGTTGATGCGCTGAACCACGCGGCTGTTTTCGGTGTAGCGGTTCATCAGGAAACCCACCGTGCCGAGGTTAAGGCCATAGACCGGGCAGAGATGCCCGCTGTCCACCATGCGGTGCATGGTTTCCAGCATGAAGCCGTCACCGCCCAGCACGACCGCCGCGTCCGCCTGTTCCAGTGGGGACCAGTCGCAGCAATCGGCCAGCGCCGCCGCGGCGGCCTGCGCGCGGTCAGAGGGCGAGGCGAGCAGGGCCAGCCTCTTGAACGGTGTCTTTTCCACTGGCTGGCTCCCCATGAAAGACAGTCCTATGGTCCGCCGTCCCGAATTGCAACGCGGCGAACAGAGGCCGGGACAGCCGCCCCACAATGCGCCAGAGGGCCGCCATGTCCAATACAATGGGGTCGCACCCGAAAATAGGACGAGATCGGCGGATTCAGCAGGATCGGCGCCGGCCAACGTCCATCCCGAGTCCAGCAGAGCTTGATCGTGCGCTTGCGGAATCGGAAATCCAGATCCTGTTCCAGCCGCAGTTCGCGGCGTCGGACGACCGGCTTGTCGGGGCGGAGGCGCTTGCCCGCTGGCAGCATCCGGAACGCGGCTCGCTCGGCGTGGGGCAATTGTTCGCCATCGCCGGTCATGTGGGCCGGGTGCCGGAACTGTCGAGCCATCTGGTGCGCCGCGCGCTGGCAGCGGCGATGGATTGGCCGGCGCCGCATAGCGGTCCGTTGGGCGCCACACTAGGCCTGTCGCTGAACGTCACCGCAGCGGATGTCGCTTCCGGTTGTTTCGCGGAAACGATTCTGAACGCCGTGGCGGACGCGCGCTTTGCGCCAGACCGGTTGACACTGGAGATAACCGAGCACGTTCTGGTGAATGATCTGACCGGATCGTCGGCCCAACTGGAGATGCTGGCGCAGCGCGGCATCGCGATCGAACTGGATGATTTCGGCGCGGGCTTCTGCAATTTTCATTACCTGAAGCGCCTGCCGCTGCACGGCCTGAAGCTGGACCGCAGCATGATCGATGGCATCGATGAGGATCCGCGCGATCTGGCGGTGCTGCGCGGGATATTGGCGATGGCTCGGGCCCTCAATCTGGAAGTGACGGCGGAAGGGGTAGAACACCTCAGCCAGCGCAACGTAATCGCGCGCGAGGGCTGCACGCGCTGGCAGGGTTTCCTCGGCGCGCGGCCGCTCAGCGCCGAAGCTTTCGCGGCTCTGGCGCGAGGGTAGGGTAGGGTGGATCCGGCCCGGTGAAGGCGGAGGAAGCGGCCGCTCAGGTCGATTTCTTCTCCGCCTTGCGCACGATGCCGCTCAACCCCTTGGTAAGCTGGAACAGGCCGTTCAGGCGGCTTTGCGGATCGCCCCATGCGCGGTTGATCACCAGCTTCATATCCGGCCGCAGGCGCGCGGTGCCGTTCAGGCGTTCGACATAGGCGATCAGGCCGGTGGGGTCGGGGAACTGGTCCTTGTGGAAGCTGACCAGCGTGCCGCGTGCGCCCACGTCGATCTTGGCGATGCACGCCTCGATCGCCTGATGCTTGATCTCTATCAGCTTGATAAGGTTGGCCGTGGCCGGGGGCAGAGGGCCAAAGCGGTCGATCATCTCGGCCGCCATCGCCTCTATCTCCGCCTTGTCCTTCGCATCGTTCAACCGGCGATAAAGCGCCATGCGAACGGCCAGATCGGGCACATAGTCGTCCGGGATCATGATCGGCGCATCGACGGTGATCTGCGGAGACAGTCCCTCGCGCTCCCGCTCCAGCCCCATGTCGCCCGCCTTGGCGGCAAGGATCGCGTCCTCCAGCATGGACTGATAGAGCTCGAAGCCGACTTCGCGGATATGGCCCGACTGCTCGTCACCCAGCAGGTTGCCCGCGCCGCGAATGTCGAGGTCGTGGCTGGCAAGCTGGAACCCCGCACCCAGACTGTCGAGATCGCCCAGCACCTTCAGCCGCTTTTCGGCGACTTCAGATAGCTGCGTGTCCTTCGGCGTGGTCAGATAGGCATAGGCGCGCAGCTTGCTGCGGCCCACTCGCCCGCGAAGCTGGTATAGCTGGGCCAGCCCGAAGCGGTCCGCGCGGTGGATCACGATGGTGTTGGCGCTGGGGATGTCCAGCCCGCTTTCGACGATGGTGGTGCTCAGCAGCACCTCGTACTTCTTTTCGTAGAACGCGCTCATGCGTTCTTCCACTTCGGTCGGGCTCATCTGCCCGTGCGCGGCGACGAAGCGGATTTCCGGCACGAACTTGTGCAGCCAGTCAGATACCTCTTCCATGTCGGAAATGCGCGGCACCACGATGAAGCTCTGCCCGCCGCGATGATGTTCGCGCAGCAGTGCCTCGCGCATCACCATGTCGTCCCATTCCATCACATAAGTCCGCACGGCCAGCCGATCGACCGGCGGGGTCTGGATGGTGGAAAGCTCGCGCAGCCCGCTCATCGCCATTTGCAGCGTGCGCGGGATGGGCGTGGCGGTCAGGGTCAGGACGTGAACGTCCTCGCGCAGTTGCTTCAGCTTTTCCTTGTGGTTCACGCCGAAACGCTGTTCCTCGTCCACGATCACCAGGCCGAGGCGCTTGAACTTCGTGTTCTTGCTCAGGATTGCGTGGGTGCCGACGACGACGTCCATCGTGCCGTCTTCCAGCGCGGAGCGCGTTTCCTGCATCTCCTTCGCGGGGACAAGGCGGCTCAGCCGCCCGACCTTCAGCGGGAAACCGGCGAAGCGGTCGCAGAAACCCTGATAGTGCTGGCGCGCGAGCAGGGTGGTCGGCGCGATCACCACCACCTGCTGCCCGCTCATCGCCGCGACGAAGGCGGCGCGCAGGGCCACTTCCGTCTTGCCGAAACCCACGTCGCCGCAGACCAGCCGGTCCATCGGCTTGCCGTCGCCCAGATCGTTCAGAACGTCTTCGATCGCGCGTTCCTGGTCGTCGGTTTCCTGCCAGGGGAAACGGTCCACGAACTGCGCGAAGGCATTGTCGTCTGGCTGGAGAACCGGCGCTTTGCGCAGGGCGCGAGCGGCGGCGGTTTTCAGCAGTTCATTGGCGATCGCGCGGATGCGTTCCTTCAGCCGCGCGCGGCGCTTCTGCCATGCTTCGCCGCCCAGCCGGTCCAGCGGCACGGATTCTTCGGACGAGCCATAGCGGCTGAGCACGTCGATGTTTTCGACCGGGATGTAGAGCTTGTCGCCCCCGGCATATTCCAGCATAACGCAATCGTGCTGGCTCTGGCCCACGGTGATGGGTTCCAGCCCCAGATACTTGCCGATGCCGTGGTCCAGATGGACCACCAGATCGCCGCGATTGAGGGCGGAAAGCTCTGCCAGAAAGGCGTCGGAATCCTTGCGTTTCTTGCGCCGCCGGACCAGCCGGTCGCCCAACAGATCCTGCTCGGTGACAAGCTCCAGCTCGTCATTGGCGAAACCGCTGTCCAGCGGCAGTACAATGGCCACCGGCGCGCCCTTGGCGGAAAGCCCCAGCGCCTCCTGCCAGCTTGCCGCCAGCTTCATCGCCGTGCCTGCTTCCTCCAGGATGGAGGTGATGCGGCTGCGCGATCCTTCGGAATAGGCGGCCAGCAGCGGGCGCTTGCCCGTGCTGCCCAGCACTTTCAGATGCGCGGCCGCCGTTTCGTACACATTGTCGCCGCGCGAACGTTCCGGCGTGAAATCGCGCCCGGAACGGAAACCAAAATCGATGACCTTCGCGCTTTCCGGCTCCGCGAAGATGGATGTGCGGTGGACAGGCCGCTGCTCCAGCGCCGCCGAAAACTCATCACGCGACAGGTAGAGCGTGTCGGTGTCCAGCGGGCGATAGCTGCCTGCCGCTTGTCCGGTCGTTTCCCCGCGCTGGCGGTGATAATCCTCGATATCTCCCAGCCGTTCTTCACCCGCGCCGACCGCGGCGGAATCGATCACCATCAGGTCATCGGCGGAAAGGTGGTCGAACAGCGTGGCCAGCCGTTCCTCGAACAGCGGCAGCCAGTGTTCCATGCCCGCCAGCCGCCGTCCGTCGCTGACCGCCTGATAGAGCGGATCCTGCGTGGCATGGGCGGCGAAGCGTTCACGATAACGGGTGCGGAATCGCTTGATCGTCTCCTCGTCGATCAGCGCCTCGCTGGCGGGAAGCAGCAGATGGTTCTCGACAGTGCCGGTCGTGCGCTGGGTGCCGGGATCGAACAGCCGCAGGCTTTCCAGTTCATCCCCGAAGAAGTCCAGCCGCAGGCCCTGATCCAGCCCGGCGGGATAAAGATCGAAGATCGAACCGCGCACGGCGAATTCGCCGGTATCGACCACCGTGTCGGTGCGCGAATAGCCCTGCCGTTGCAGCAGCGCGGCAAGGCTTTCGTGCCCGATCGTCACACCCGGCTTCAATTCCCGCACCGCCTCGCGAATGCGGAAGGGCGTCAGCACCCGTTGCAACAGAGCGTTTACCGTCGTGACCAGCAATTGCGCGCCGTTCCGGCCTGCCTGAAGCTGATGCAGCGCCGCCAGCCTTCGCGCGCTGACGGAAAGGGCGGGGCTGGCGCGGTCGTAAGGCAGGCAGTCCCACGCCGGGAATTCGATGACCTGAAGTTCCGGCGCGAACCAGCGCGCCGCATCGGCCACCGCGCTCATCGCCTGATCGTCCGCCGCGACGAATACCGCCCGGCCTTGTCCCGCCGATCCACCGGCCGCACGGGCCAGATCGGCCATGACCAGCGGCTGTGCGCCCCGCGCCACAGAGGCGAGGGTGATCGGCCGGTCGGCTTTCAGGATACGGGAAAGATCAGGCATGGATGATGTCCGGCAAACGCGAATACCCCCTGCTCGATCGAGGAGGGGGTTGGGGAAGGGCAGGCGATAGCGATGGACCTGCCCATGGGCAACATCAGGCCCGCCTGGCATTGTCTGGGAAAGAAACCCGCCCGCGGGACTGGAAGGGCACGCGGGCGGGGGTCAGCAACCCTGTGGGTCAGTTAGGGGGGAAGACCCGTTGCGAACCGAAACTCAGATGGTGATGTAGTCCAGCCTTTCAAGGGCTTGCAACATCGGTCCGGCGTATTCTGCGGGGGCAGGGCGGGCGCGCATGGCCCAGGCCATTATGTCCACGTCGTCTTCTTCCAGCAGCGCTTCGAACCATGCCACTTCGGCATCGCCCCAGCTTGCATGATGCCGGTCGAAAAAACCGCCGATCATGAAATCCGCTTCACGCGTTCCACGATGCCAGGCGCGGAAGCGGGCGCGGGAAATGCGGGTGGAAAGATCGGGCATTGCCGCGCCTTAGCAACGACGCCCGATCCCGTCATCCCCGCGAACGATCTGCGTGCGCGGGGCGCGGAGATCACGCAAAGCGGATGCGCGGGCGCCGGGAACTGCGGCGCTGGCGGCGCATCATCACGCCCATCGCACCGAAGCCCATGATAATCAGCAGCCATGTGGCCGGTTCGGGAACCGCGCCCTGCGTTACCGGCGTGAAGCCGTTGCCGCCAATCGTCGCGCCTTCGGAATGGAAGCTGCCCGAAACCACCGCACCGGCGACCGACCCACCCTGGATGTTGACCAGCGCGCCGGGGGCGAGAATCGAGCCTTTCACGTTCATGCCGTTCAGCGTGACGGTGTCGGCATCCATGAAGTTGAAAATCACCTGATCCGCGGACAGGCCGCCGAAGTTCAGATTTACGTAGTTGGTCAGCGAATTGCCCCAAACGTTCACGATCGCCCCGGTGCCTGTTCCGGCAAACGTAAGCGCCTCAAGATTGGACCAGTTCGGCGCATCTGTGCCGTTGATGTTGAACACGTTAACGCCCGTGCCAGTGCCCGTCAGCGTGACGTTGCGGGGGTTCCACTGGCCAAGAGTCACGGTGCCGGTTGCGGCCATGCCCGCCAGTTGCGCCGAAAGCGCGGCAGCCGACGAATCGAGCGACGAGGAGGACGATGCCCACGAAGAATAGTTCGTGCCCGTCGATCCATTGGCGTTACTGAAGCTGGCGGACGCGATATCGCCATAACTGCCGCCAGAAATATAAGCATTTCCAGAGGCATAGACGTTATAGTCGAATACGGATGCCGCTGAAGCGGGCTGCACTGAAACGAGGCCAAGGGCAGCGGCTGCAAGATACTTGATCATTTTGGTTGACCCTCAAGGGTGCGATGGCCTGCATATAGGCTTCTAGATGTAAAAAATCAGTGTCTGATTTGTAAAAAGTTGCTTTGAAATTAACCATTTCCGTTCATCTGCTTGAAGGCATGGAACCGGGGGTTCACGGTGCCGACCTGATGCGGATTTTTCCCTGCCCGGACCTTCGCAGCGACCGGGAAAGCGAATAGACCCGCCCCATGCGCCCCGATCTTCTCAATCCCCTGTTTGCCGAAACGGACAGTCTGGACGGCGTTGGGCCGAAGCTAGGCAAGCCGCTGGACAAGCTGGGCCTCACGCGGGTGAGGGATGTGGCCTATCACCTGCCCGATCGCTTCGTTCAGCGCCGGTCGGTCGCCGATCTGGATGGCGCGGTAGTGGGCGAACAGATCGTGGTGCCGCTGACGCCGTTCGAACACCGTGCCAGCCCCGGTTCGCGCGCGCCGCACCGGGTCATGGCGCGGGATGCGGCGGGCAATGTCTGCGCGCTCGTTTACTTCGGCAAGGCTTCCTACACCGCGCGCAAGCTGTTTCCGGTGGACGAAACGCGCTGGGTCGCCGGCAAGCTGGAACAGTACGATCAGTTCCTGCAGATCGTTCATCCAGATCACGTGGCCGAAAGCAGCTCCGGCCTGATGGGCCATCTGACAGAGCCGGTCTATCCGCTGGCTGAGGGACTGACGCAGCCGAAGATGGCCGATCTCGTCCGCCAGTCGCTCGCCCGCGCGCCTGAACTGCCCGAATGGATCGAACCCGGCGTGATCGACAAGCACGGCTGGCCAAACTGGCGTGATGCGCTGGCGCTGGCCCATCGCGGCGACCATCCCGCCGCCCGCGACCGGCTGGCCTATGACGAGTTGTTCGCCAACAGTCTGGCGTTGATGCTGGTGCGCGCGGACAACCGCAAGCGGCGCGGCCAGCCGCTGAAGGGGGACGGGCGCCTGCGTGGCAAGCTGTCGCTGCCGTTCCCGCTGACCGGCGCACAACGCCGCAGCATTGCCGAGATCGAAGGTGACATGGCGCAGAATTCGCCCATGTTGCGGCTGCTTCAGGGCGATGTCGGGTCCGGCAAGACGGTGGTCGCGCTGGAATCGATGCTGATCGCGGTGGAGGGCGGGGCACAGGCGGCCCTGCTGGCGCCGACCGAAATCCTCGCCCGCCAGCATTTCGAAACGCTGCGGACCATGGCCGGACCAACGGGCGTCAACATCGCTTTGCTGACGGGGCGGGACAAGGGCCGTGCGCGGGAATCCATCCTGATGGGGTTGGTGGATGGTTCGATCGATATTGTCGTCGGAACCCATGCGATCTTTCAGGAAGCGGTCGCGTATAAGAACCTCGGGCTGGTGGTGATCGACGAACAGCACCGCTTCGGCGTTTCCCAGCGCCTGCTGCTCACGCGCAAGGGGCGCACCACGCCGCACACGCTGGCGATGACCGCCACCCCGATCCCGCGCACGCTCACCCTCGCGCAATATGGCGAGATGGAGGTCAGTCGGCTGGACGAAATGCCGCCGGGCCGTCAGGCGATCGATACGCGGGTGATCTCTACCGATCGGCTCAGCGATGTTGTGGACGGCCTCGCTCGCCATCTCGATACCGGGCAACAGGCCTATTGGGTCTGCCCCATGGTGCGCGAAGGCGAAAACGAAAAGGATGATCTCGCCGCCGCCGAAGCGCGCTTCGCTTCGCTCAAGGCGCGGTTCGGGGATGCGGTTGTGCTCGTCCACGGCCAGCTCCGTCCTGAACTGAAGGATGCGGCGATGGAACGCTTCGCATCCGGCGATGCCCGGCTGCTCGTCGCGACCACGGTGATCGAAGTGGGCGTGGACGTGCCCGCCGCCACCCTGATGGTGATCGAACAGGCGGAACGGTTCGGCCTCGCCCAGCTCCACCAGATGCGCGGGCGCGTGGGGCGGGGCAGCGAGAAATCCGTCTGCCTCCTGCTGCGCGGCGAAATGCTCAGCGAGGTTGGGCGCGAACGGCTGGCCCTGATGCGCGAAACGCAGG